>NZ_CABPVL010000001.1:0-137338 GCF_902460895.1 Campylobacter concisus
ACTATACCACACATACCATCTCATTATTTTAATATTACAAACAGCTTATTTAATGTATCTTTTTAATATTTTTATATTTAGATTTCCATCCACCCCATGGCCAATAATACAGCAAGGCTAAAGATGCATATCCAAAAGTAGTAATTGAGCTAACCATTTTGGACTCACTTCGTTTCTGATTATACTTTAACACAAATGGCGATTCTCCAAATTTTGCACCTATCATTTTAAGTTTAACGATCTTCTCCAAAGTAGCAGTAAAGCCAAGTCCTTTTAATTGAATAAAATTATTACCAAAAATATTAATAGCATATTTTATCGCACTTGCCCTATATGCCCTAAACCCACAAGAGTATTCTTTTAGCCCATTTATTGGAAAAAAGACTTTCATAAAAATATTTGCTAATCTTGATATAATAGTCCTATAGGTGCTCAAACCTTCCTGTCCTCCGCCTTGTACAAACCTTGACGCAATAACCACATCAAATCCATCATTTATTTTTTCAATCATATTTGGAATAAAACTTGGCTCATGCGTATCATCACAATCCATTCTAATAATAATATCCTCATTATTTGAAATTTCTGCAGCTTTTTCAAAAAGATCCCTAGACGTCTCGCCTAAACCTCTATTTATGACATGTTCAATAACTGTTATAGGAAAGAGCTTTGAATATTCTTTCAGCTTTCTTCCTGTATTGTCAGAACTTCCATCGTTACAAACTATTATGTGATAATCAGCGTTCATCTCGCCTTTTAATACTCTATCTATTTTAGGGAAAAGTTGGTCTATGGATTTCTCTTCATTATATGCGGGCAACAATATATATATCATTAAAACTATTCCTCTTTTAATTTACAAATTAGTAAATTTTTCTGAAATATAATTCATTTCATTTTCTGTTAAATACGGATTCATAGGTAAACTCATTATCTCTATTGAAATTTTCTCAGCAACAGGAAAATCACCAAATTTGTATCCTAGATATTTAAAGCACTCTTGCAAATGAAGCGGCATAGGATAATGTACAGCTGTTGGCACACCGGCTTCTTTTAATCTTAGTTGCACTTCATCTCTATTTTTTATCCTAATAGAATACTGTGCCCAAGCTGACTGAGCCCTACTATCAATATATGGCAATATTACATTTTTATCTTGCAATGCATCTATATATTTAGATGCCACCTCTTGTCTTAATGATAAATCTTTTTTATAATGTCTAAGTTTTACCAACAAGACAGCTGCTTGAATAGTGTCTAATCTACCACCAATACCAATATACTGATGATGATATCTTTTTGACTGCCCGTGTAAGCGTAGAGATTTTAACTTTACCGCCAAATTTTCATCATTTGTAAAAACAGCACCACCATCACCATAACAGCCAAGTGGTTTAGCTGGGAAAAATGATGTAGTAGCGATATCACCAAGAGCCAAATCTTTGACATCATTAAATGTTGCGCCAAAACTCTGCGCACCATCAACTACAACCTTTAGGTTATGTTTTTTGGCTATTTTTGAAATTTCGTCCATATCAGCAGGCTGACCATAAAGTGAAACTGGAAGTATGGCTTTTGTTTTTGAAGTTATGACTGCTTCTATTTTATTAGCATCTATATTATAAGTTTTTTCATCGATATCAACAAAAACTGGTTTTGCTCCAAGCAAAGCAATCATTTCAGATGTTGCTACAAAAGTAAAAGGTGTTGTAATAACTTCATCACCTGGCTTAATATCAATAGCCATTAGAGCCATCAAAATGGCGTCAGTTCCACTACTACAGCTTATGGCATACTTAACATCTATATATTTTTCTAGTTCCGTTTCAAATTCAGAAATTTCAGTTCCCATTATAAAGTTACAATTTCTAGCAACCTTTAAAATAGCTTTTTCTATTTCATCTTTGTAAAGTTCGTGTTGATACGCTAAATTTGCAAAATCTATATTCATATTTTACTCTTTTACTACTATTAAATTTTCATCAACTACCCTATAACTACTACCGTCAAAATCATCAACAGCCAATCCATTGCCATCAAATTTCAGTGTATTTCCTGCCTTACTAACCCAACCTATTTGTCGCGCCGGCACACCAACCATAAGCGCATAAGGTTTCACGTCGCGATTTATAACAGCTCCACTTCCTATGAGAGCATACTCACCGATAGTAACACCACAAACTATAGTAGCATTTGCACCAATGCTACAGCCTTTTTTTAAAAGTGTTTTTTTAAATTCTTCTTTTCTAATTATAAAAGCGCGTGGATTTATAACGTTTGTAAAAACCATAGATGGTCCCAAAAACACATCATCTTCTATTTCAACACCTTCATATATTGAAACATTATTCTGCACTTTTACACCATTACCGACTCTAACATTTGGTCCAACAACACAATTTTGACCAAATGAACAATTTTGTCCAATAATAGAATTGGCTAATATATGAGAAAAATGCCAAATCTTTGTTTTTTCCCCAATTATTACATCACTATCTATAAACGAACTTTCGTGAGCAAAATATGGCATTATTCTACCACCTTTTTACAAAAAGGATGATATTCTCCTTTTAATCCAATAGGTGACATTTTTCTTATACTTGAAACAATATTTATGGAATTTCTAGCCTCATCCAAGCCAAATCCTTCTCCTGAAAGGATGTGCTCATAGCTTTTGGTATGCAAATCAGTAAAACCATCGGAAAATTCTATTTCATCACCATCAACCTTAATACTTCTAAAAGTTCTTTTTCCACTGTTTTTTATATTCTCAGGAATATAATCATAGTTGACAGACAAAAACCATCTAACATTTGCGTTTTTAAGCCTCATATATCCTGCATTTGCATCAGGTTGCTTAAGGTGAACTATATTTTCCTCTATAGGTCCAAAAATCCAAGAGAGCATATCAAAAAAATGCACTCCAATATTTGTAGCAACGCCACCAGACTTATCTTCATCGCCCTTCCATGATATAAAATACCATTTACCACGAGATGTTAAATAGGTCAAATCTACATCATAAATTCTGTCTGGATTTTGTAAAAGCTCTTTTGAAATTTTGTTTTTTAATGCAACAATTGACTCATGAAGCCTTAGCTGTAAAATATTAAATACTTTTTTGCCACTCTCTTCTTCGATTATTTTTAATTGATCTATGTTATGCGGATTTAAAACAAGTGGCTTCTCACATATTGCATTTGCTCCGCTTCTTAGAGCAAAACGAATATGGCTGTCGTGTAGATAATTTGGAGTAGTTATTGCAATATACTCTATTTTTTTATTACCGTTTCTTCGCCACTTATCAACAAATCTATCAAACCTTTCATATTCAGTAAAAAAATAAGCTTGCGGGAAATAACTATCCATTATTCCTATTCCATCATAGGGATCTAGAGCTGCAATCAGTTCATTGCCTGTATCCTTAATAGCCCTCATATGCCTTGGAGCTATATATCCACTAGCGCCTATCAAACCAAAATTTATACCACTCATCTTAATAATCCTTTTTATCTGAAATTTAAATCTTACATCCTATCTTTAGCTGTGATTCCCATTATATTAAATGCTGTTTTTATCGAGACAGCAACGACTGCAAATACCTTTAGTAAGCTATCTTCATTTTCATTTCCAACCACACGGTTTTCATTATAAAATTTATGAAAGCTAGCAGCTAGTGACTTTAGATAGTCTGGTATTTTTTGAAGCTGCCTTGAAGCAAAAGCATCCTCTAAAATTTCAGGCAATATAAGCGCCTCAAAAAGTAAATTTTTAGCATTTTCATCTAGGCACTCAAAGTCTGCATTTATTACGTCACTAACGCTTTTTCCAGCCTTTGCAAAGACCTGATTTATCCTAGCGTGAGCGTAGTTTATATAAAAAATAGGGTTTGAGCTATCCTCTTTTTTAAGCTCATCCACGTCAAATTCCAAACTACTCGTATTTGCCTTGCTTATAAAGATAAATCTAAGCGCCTCAGCACCGATCTCACTCGCAATATCACTCATCAGCACCGCATTGCCAGCACGCTTGCTCATTTTATATGGCTTGCCCTCTTTTAGTAAGCTAACCATCTGCATAAGTATCACTTCAAGCCTGTTTTCATCGTAACCAAGGAAATTTATCGCAGCCTTTAGCCTTGCGATATATCCGTGGTGATCCGCGCCCCAAATGTTTATATAGTGGTCAAAATTTTTCTCAAATTTAGCGTTATGATAGATGATGTCGCCAGCTAGATATGTCGGTCTGCCGTCATTTCTAACCACAACCCTATCGTTGTCGTCGCCAAGCGTGGTCGAAGCGATATAAGTAGCGCCCTCTTTTTCGTACATTTGATTTGAGCGTTTTAGCTTTTCTATAGTTGGCTCCAGGCGGTCGTAAAGAGCTTTTTCGCTAGCCCAGCTCTTTATAAAAATGCCAACATCAGCCAAGTCTTTTTTGATGATCTCAAGCACGATATCCTTGCCAAACTCAGCAAGCTCAAGGTTTCTGCTCTCGTCATAAAAAATTTCCTTGCCAAATTTCTCATTTGCAAGCTTAGCGATATCTAAAATATAATCCCCGCGGTAATATTTCTCTGGATAGACGACACTTGCGTTAAAAAGCTGCTCTTTAGCCGCAAGTGATATCGATGTGCCAAGCAGATCTATTTGATTGCCCGCATCATTTATGTAGTATTCTGTTGAGATGGCGTAGCCAAGTCTTTTGCCAAGTCTTGCCAAAGTATCGCCATAAACTGCGCCTCTAACGTGCCCGATGTGAAGCGGTCCAGTTGGATTTGCGCTGATATATTCTATTAAATAGCTATCTTTTTTCGCATCTTCTTTTGCAAAATTTTCGCTATCTAGCAAAATTTGCTTTGAAATTTCATCTAAAAATTCGCTCTTAAGCTTGAAATTTAAGTAGCCATTTACCGCGCTAGCTTCCACTATATTACTGTCACTAAATTTATCAGCAAACTCGCTAGCTATCATAGCCGGCGACTTTCTTAGCTCCTTTGCAAGACTAAAAAGTGGCGTCGCATAGTGGGCTAAATTTTTATCCTTTGGCTTCTCAAGCACAAATTCACGCTCTAAAACCTTTGAAATTTCAGCTTTTATTTTATTTTTCAACTCTAAAACCTATGCGTTTTTAGTTGTTTCTTCTATCTTTTGACTAGTAGCACTATCTTCTTTATGCTCGACTTTTTCGCTCTTTTCAGGAGTTGTGTCCTCCATCTCAGCCTTAAAAGTCTTTATACCCTTACCTAGTCCTTTTGCAAGCTCTGGGATCTTCTTTGCTCCAAAAAGTAATACAATGATCGCCAAAACGATCAACCAGTGGCCAATACTAAAAGAACCCATCTTTTCTCCTTATCAAATTTTCTCAAAATATTATCATAAATTCCTGAATTTCTAGCAATCTATCCACTCGTCGATGACGTTTCTTAAGTTTATCTTAGCGCTTTTTAACCTCATCGCTCGAAGGATTGATTTTAGTCCTTTGTAGCTCTTTTCTATATCATCATTTACTAAAAAATAATCATACTCTAAAATATGTTCCATCTCTCCAACTGCGTTCATCAAGCGATTTTCTATCGTCTCGTCGCTATCTGTTCCGCGGTTTTTCAAGCGTCTTTTGAGTTCTTTTTTGTTCGCAGTTGTTATAAAAACTGAAGTGATGTAGCTTTTAAATTTCTCAAGTGCGATGTGAAAGCCCTGCACATCGATGTCAAATATAACTATCTTTCCAGCCTCAAGCGCTGCTAAAACTGGCTTTAAGCTCGTACCATAGTAGTTTTTATGCACTTGCGCCCACTCTAAAAACTCGCCTTTTTCTATTCCGCTTTTAAATTCATCTTCTTTTATAAAATAATAATCCACCCCATCAACTTCGCCTTCTCTTTTGGCTCTTGTTGTGCTTGAGATAGAAAAATATAGGTCTTTCTCTTCCTTTAAAAGACGGCCCAAAAGCGTGCTTTTACCGCTTCCGCTAGGTCCAGAAACTACTAAAATTTGTCCTTGCAACTACTTTTCCTCGAAACTTATATTTATCTTGATGTTCATATCTTTTAGCACATCTCTTAGCGAGCTCTCATTTAGCGACTCATGGACGTGTTTTGTGATCTTTTTAGTTAGCTCTTCTTTGTAGTCTTCTTTTGCATCATTTTTTGATCTTGTCTGAGGCATATCTTTTAGTCCAAATGCCGCTAACATCGTGTTTTCATCTATATCATCTATCGATGCCACGTCAAAATTTAACTCACTTGATGCTGCGTCTTTGCTCTCATCTTTCGTGTCTTCTTCTTGAGCATTTTCTTCTTCGAAAGTTTCATCCGCAAGGCCTAGATCTTCTTTGGCTTCTGGCTCGCTCACATCTTCTAGCTCTTCTACTGGCATCTCACTAAAAGTGTTCTCACTAGACTCTAAATTTTCTAGCTCCTCACTTGAAATTTCATCCAAAGCCTCTTCTTCTATATCCTCTTCTGCTTTTTCATCATCTACTTGAATTTGCTCTTCATCAGCATTAGAAGTCTCATCTAAATTCTCCTCATCTTTAGGCTCATCTTCCAAATTTATCTCATTTTCAAGGCTATCTTCATCATCAAATTTAGCTAGCTCGTCTAAATTTAGCTCTTCTTGCTCTAAATTTTGAACATCTAGCTCAGTATCGTCTAAATTTTTATTTTCTTCGTCAGCCTCTTCGCTATTTAGCTCTTCATCAAGTGAATCGATCTCACTAAGCTCAAATTTACTCTGATCTATCTCATCAAGCTCGCCACCCGTATTCTCATCATCAACCAAGCCTGCAACGTCATTTTGGCTAATAATATCATCTAAATTTTTATTTAGCTCTTCATCTGCTTCAGACTCTTCTGGCATATTTTCTATCTCATCGACAAGCGCGCTAAGCTCTGCTAGATCGCCATCTTTGCTCTCTTCGCTCTCATTTGCATCACTTATCGCTTCACTAGTCTCTTCATCCACACTCTCATCAGCAAGGTCTTCGCTAGCAAGCTCTTGCAGGTCCTCAAACTCTTCTAAAGACTCCACATCGCTAGCTTCATTTTCCTCTTGCAAGTCACTCTTGTTAATCTCCTCGCTTGGGCTATCTATGCCACTTTCTAAAAGCTCTTTGTCAAGGTCTGCGAAATTTTCTAAATTTGTATCTATATCAGGTAGCTTAAACCCTGACATCTCGTCAAAATTTATAGCCTCATCACTAAAGTCGCCAAAGTCGCTTTCGCCTTGCTCGCTCGCACCATGCTCAGGAGCTGGCTCATCTTTTGGCCTATTTTGCTCAAAAACACTTATAAATTCAGTCGGTAAAAATGGTTTTTCAAGCATCAAAGTAGCAAATTCTGGTTTGCTCTCGCCACGACTTGCTAGATACATCACATCTTTTGTAGTCGCAAGCTCGCTGCTGTCCACGTCACTATCGATTATGATAAAGTCAAATTGAGTATCGTCAAATCCATTTAGATCCTCAAATTCGCTATATTCGGTACCGATTTTATTCAGACTTAAAGTTATCAGACGTGAAACTGCTGGATTTTTATTTATAAGAGCAACTTTCATCATCCCTCCTTGTAATAGTAAAAGCCTATTCTATGATAAATTTCATTGCTATTTTCTTAAAAAAACAGAGCCGGCAGATCATTTATCACTTTTAAAAGTAGGTCGCTCATGATCTTCATAATGCCTGCTAAAATGGCTATCAAAACGGAAAATCCGATCGTCACTTTGATAGGATAGCCGATGACTAGTAGGTTAAACTGCGGCATCGTCTTCATGAGCATGCCAAAGATAGAGTCTGAGAGCAAAGATAGGGCGATGATGGGAAATGACATGATAAAGCCAAACATAAACAAATTTGTAAATAAATTTATCGCATAGCTCATGATGCCAGGGCGTGGATAAAAATCGCCAAGCGGCACAACAGCAAGCGAGCTAGCGTAAAACTGAAGGAGCAAATGGTGGCCGTCAAATGCCAAAAATGTTAATAGCGCGATGAAATTTATAAGGTTTGCTATGACTGGAGAGTTTGTGCCAGTTTGTGGGTCAAGCACAGAGGCCATCGAAAAGCCCATGACCATCGAGATTTGCTCGCCTGCCATTTGAAGCGTGGCAAATATGATGGTTAGCATAAGTCCAGCACTTAGACCCAGCATAACCTCGCCCAAGATCTCACCGACTAGGAAATTTATAGAGTTTTCATGAGCTTTAGAGATGGGAAATAGCACGACACAAAGGACAAAAACTAAAAGCGTTTTTACTGTAAGCGGGACTTGGTTGTGCGAATAAAATGGAAAAAAAACGATGAGACCGCTTAGGCGTGCAAACAAAAGCATAAAAACTATGGTTTTATCGGCTCCAAAAAATTCTACTAGTTCCATTTTGCTCTTTTAAATTTTTTGCTAATTTTACAAAATTTTACTTTGTTTTTTAAATTTATGTGGTCGTTTTTAGAAATTTGAAGCTAAATTTTAAGAAATTTGCACAAGCTCTTTGTTCTCAAGCCTGTATGAGTTGTCACATTTCGCGGCTAGGTCGTTGTCGTGAGTGACTAGAACAAGGGCAGCGTTATTTTCATTTATATAGTCAAACAAAACTTGCATCACTTCATTTGCTGTTTGCTTATCAAGGTTGCCTGTTGGTTCGTCTGCAAAGATGATCTTTGGCTTTTTAGTAAGCACTCTAGCGATGCTGACGCGCTGCTGCTGGCCGCCGCTTAGCTCTCCAACTTTTTGGTTAATAACGCTTGAAATTTTAAGTGCTTCAAGATCATTTTTTTCTATATTTTCGCCAGATAAGATGCTTGCAAGCTCGATATTTTCATAAGCGCTAAAGCCTTTAAAAAGATAGTGCGACTGGAAAATAATGCCAAAATGAAGCCTTCTAATGGCCAAAAGCTCATTTTGAGAAAGCTCATAGATCGATCTATCTTGATAGATGACCTCGCCAAAATTTGGCTTTAAAAGTGTTGAAAGTATGTGTAAAAGCGTTGATTTGCCACAACCGCTAACACCAGTTATCGCGATACTTTGTTTTTGATTGAGAGTTAAATTTATATTGTTAAAGAGCGTATAATCATACGCAAAGCCTAGATTAGACGCTCTTAAAATTTCCATTAGCCTATTTGAGCAGCAACTTCTGCAGCAAAGTCATCTACTTTTTTCTCTAAGCCTTCGCCAAGCTCGAAACGAACGTATTTTACGATCTCGATCTTGCCGCCAAGCTCTTTGCTTTTCTCTTCAATAACTTGTTCGATAGTCTTTTTATCGTCCATTACATAAAACTGACCTAAAAGTGTAAGGCGTTGGTCAAGCACTGTGTTATCAGCGTAAAATCTCTCGATCTTGCCAGGGATGATCTTGTCCCAAATTTTCTCAGGTTTGCCCTCAGCTTTTAGCTCTTCTTCAATCGCTTTTGTAGCTTTTGCAAGCTCAGCCTCACCTATCTGGCAGCGGCTAGCATACTCAGGGATGTGGTGAAGTGGCTTGCCTAGGCGTTTTAACTCTTCATTTTCTTTTTCAAGCTCAGCGCGAAGTGCGATAAATTCTTTCTCAACAAACTCTTTATTAAGGTCTTTGTAGCTTATAACGCTTGGCTTCATAGCAGCTGCATGCATACATAAATTTCTTATAAATTCAGCTGCTTTGTTTGCAACTTCAGCACTTTCGCAAGCTGCACCGATAAGCACGCCAACACGGCCATTTGAGTGAACATAGCCATTTACCACGCCCTTATCATCAGCGCTAATAGTCTCAAAGCGGCGAACTACAAGGTTTTCACCGATAGTTGCGATCTGAGTTTTGAAGTATTCTTCAAATTTAACACCATTTAAAGTGCTTGTATTTAGCTCTTCAACTGTTTTTATACCACTTGATTGGATGTGAGCTGTTGTGTCTTTTGCAAGCGCTTGAAACTGTGGGTTTCTAGCAACAAAGTCAGTCTCAGAGTTGATCTCACTGATAGTTGCTTTTTTGCATTTTGAGCAAACTTCAACACTTACTAAGCCCTCGCTTGCAAGGCGGTCAGCCTTTTTAGCAGCTTGACCTAGGCCTTTTTCGCGAAGGATGTCAACAGCTTTTTCCATGTCGCCATTTGCTTCGCCAAGTGCCCTTTTGCAGTCCATCATACCAGCTCCGGTTGATTCGCGGAGCTCTTTTACCATTTGTGCAGTTATTTCCATTACTCTTCA
Source organism: Campylobacter concisus (assembly GCF_902460895.1). Taxonomy (GTDB): domain Bacteria; phylum Campylobacterota; class Campylobacteria; order Campylobacterales; family Campylobacteraceae; genus Campylobacter_A; species Campylobacter_A concisus_BC. The sequence continues at coordinate 10,183 of NZ_CABPVL010000001.1, forward strand.
TCCTCGCCAAAGTCTTCTTCGCTCATAGCCTCAGCTACAACTGCGTCTTTCTCATCTTGGCTTACTTCTTCTCCAGCAGCTTGCTCGCCACCATCTTGCTCAAGAAGTGATTTGCCTTCGTTGATCGCCTCAGCCATCTCTTGGCAGAAAAGCTGAACAGAACGGATCGCGTCATCGTTTCCTGGGATAGGATAATCAACAACATCAGGATCGCAGTTTGTATCGATCGGTGCTACAACTGGGATCTTTAGGCGATTTGCCTCTTGAACGGCGATCTTTTCTTTAACTGTATCAACAACAAATATCATATCAGGTAGGCTTTTCATATTGCGGATACCGCCAAGAGTTGCGATAAGTTTCTCTTTTTTGCGGCGAAGCATCAAAGCCTCTTTTTTAGTTAGTAAATTTATCGAACCATCTTCTTCCATAGTCTCGATAACTTCTAGTTTGCGGATAGACTGGCGGATAGTACCGAAGTTTGTCATCATACCACCTAACCAGCGGTGATTTACATAAGGCATTCCACATTTTTCAGCGTACTCTTTGATAGCGTCGATAGCTTGTTTTTTAGTACCGACAAATAGCACTGACTTGCCTTCAGCAGCTGCGTCACGAACGATGTTGTAAGTGTAGCGGAAGTAGCGGATAGTCTTTTGTAGATCTATAATATAGATACCTTTTCTCTCGCCAAAGATAAATTTTTTCATCTTTGGGTTCCAGCGGCGTGTTTGGTGACCAAAATGTACGCCACACTCTAATAAATCTCTCATAGTTACCATGAGTTTCTCCTTGTTATAGGCATTTTGCCTTGAATTTAGTTTTATCCTCCACGACCATTAATGCTTTCGCACAACCAAATTTAGGATTGTCGTGTGTGAAATAAAGCTTGGATTATATTGAAACTTGGCTTTATTGAAGCTAAATTTAAAGATTTCTTTAGCTACAAATAAAGCTCAAATTTCTTTAAATTTACTCGAAAAAGCCTTTTTTAACGACCTTTTCGTCTTTAACGCAAAACTCGCCTTTTGCGATCACGTCGTATAAATTTAGCTCCTCGTCAAAGACGCAAAGATCAGCGTCGTTGCCTACTTTTATCTCGCCTTTTTGGCTTAAATTTAGATATCTCGCCACGTTTTTACTCATCAAAGCCAAAGTGTCTTCTATCTTTAAAATTTTATTTCTCACCAAAGCTTGCAATACCTCTAAATTTGACGCACATGACGCGCAGCCATATCCCACTAGCTCGCCATTTTCGTTAAATTTAGGCACGCTGCCGTTGCCATCTGAGCTCATCGTTAGGCGCTCTAAATTTAGCCCATTTTCAAGGCCGTAAGCCACCACCTCGTGAAGTGGGGCAAATTTACTACCACCACTCGTGATATCGATGTTTCCGCCCATTTTTTGAAATTTTAAAGCCTCATTAAACAGGTCTTTCGTCCTAGCGCAGTGCGTCGGCGAGAAGTAATGAACTGGGAATTCATAGTCTTTTATCACCTTAAAGACGTTGTCAAATTTCTCGCTTAGTCCGCCCATGTGCATGTGAAGCACGCCGCCTTTTTTAGAGACCATGCCGCCTATGCGTATCTTGCTTAGAATTTTGATGAGCTCCTCTTTTGAGACGTAGCTGCCGCGGTTGTCGGTCAGTGCGATCTTTACGCCGATCACTTTGTCAATTAGTATGAGATCTTTTGCGATGTCACCGGTAAATGTCACACAGGGGCTTGCGTATGAGCCAGTGTGGATGAAGGTCGAGATGCCCTCAAACTCGAGCGCTTTTGCTTTTGAGTAGAGATTTTCCAGGCTTCTAGTGACACCATCTGTCCCCAAAACGCCAACAAGCGTCGTAGTGCCGTATTTTACGATCTGGCTAAGCGTGATCTCAGGCGTTCTTGAGTGATATCCAGCCTCTCCGCCACCACCCGTGATATGCACGTGCTGATCAATGAGGCCTGGAGCTAAAACCTTGCCCTTTAGGTCGTAAACGCTAAGCTCTTCTACGCTAAAAGTTAGCCCCTCGCCGATGGCTAAAATTTTACCGCCACCCACCAAAACATCGCATTTGCCAAGAAATTTTGGCGTGTATAGATTAGCATTTTTAAGCAAAAGCATATTTTCTCCTTTATTTGCTAAGTTGTACTTTTTCTTCTATCTCCATCAGTTTTATAAAAATTTGCTCGATATTTTCTCTATCCACGGCGCTTAGCTCCATCTTTTTTGAGCTAAGTAGCATCTGCACAAACTCTTCATTCATAAGCTGCTCAAAGCCCAAATTTCTAGCGTTTTGAGCTATTTTTGCCGCTAGTGGATTTTTAAAGCTCTCATATCCCATTTTTATCCTTAAATTTCACTGCAAATCCGCAAAATCTGCCGCACACGCCGTCTCTTCGGTATGAAAAATATCTCTCATCGCAGTGCGTGCAGACTTCGCTAAAGTTTAAATTTCTAACCCCAAGTGCGCTAAATTCATCTCTCAAGGCCGCGTTCATATCAAAATTTCTACCTATCTTATATGCGTTAAATTCCCCAAGATCAAGCTCGCCCACCTCGTAGCAGCCGCCTTTTATATTTGCTCCGACAAAGACGCTCATCTCGCCCGCTCTTGAGCCAAATTTCTCGCCCATAAGCGTAACTGCTTTTGTGCAAATTTTTAGCATCACGCCGGCTCTTCCTGCATGAGCCACGCAGATAGCGCCCTGCCTCTCATCTATCATCACAACTGGCGAGCAGTCAGCCACCAAAACGCAGATGCCTACACCACTTAAATTTGTGATCACAGCGTCGCACTCTGGCAGCTCGTCTTTTTCATTTTCAAGGACAAAAACTTTGTCCGAGTGGATCTGCTTCATAAATTTAAGCTGCCTAACGCCTAAATTTCTAGCCAAAATTTCTCTATTTTTTATGACATCTTTTGGCTCATCGCCCACGTGATCGCCCAAATTTAGCGAGCTAAAGTTACCTTCACTCACGCCGCCAAGCCTGTTTGTAAAGCCAGCCATAATGCCATTTTTATCAAAAACGATATCTAAATTTTCACGCATCTTCACTCGCTTAGTAAAGGCTTGAAATTCTCTCGATCTCGTCCCAGCTAAGGCCGCCATTTTGCTTAGCTTCAATCATCCTAGCCACGTAGCGAGCCAGCAGGTCACTCTCGATATTTACGCGTCTGCCGACCTTGAAAGTGCCAAAAAGGCTATCTCTAAATGTGATCGGTATAATGGTTAGCCTTATGCCCTTTGGCAAAATTTCATTTATCGTAAGGCTCACGCCCTCGACTCCCACCGAGCCCTTGTTTGCCATAAGAGCCATCGCCTCACATGGCAAGTCTATGTAAAAATCAACGCCATTTTCATGCTTTTTTATAGCCGAGATCACGCCTATAAAGTCGATGTGCCCTTGCATCAAATGCCCATCTACGCGCTCGCCAAGCTTCATCGCGGGCTCGATATGCACCAAGCCACTTAAATTTTCAACCGCGACATTTGCCCTGCTCTCTGCGCTTAGCTCCACGCTAAAGCCATCATCGTATAGTTTTATGACGCTTAAGCAAGCGCCATTTACTGCGATGCTATCGCCTAAATTTGGACGAAATTTAGCCTTTAGTCGTAAAACATTTTGCGAGTAGCTAATGACCTCGGCAAGCTCCCTGATTAAGCCATTAAACATATTTTGCCTTTAAATTTTTTAAGGATTTTACTAAATTTTGCCTAAATTTGGCGTATGGATAGATTTGCTGGTTACGTGAAATTTAAAAGATATAAATGCCAAATATCACAACTGGCATAAAGATACGCTTTTGAGCGGTCACGCAAAAAAACAAAAAAACGCGAGTGCAACCTAGAAAAAGAATATAAAAAAGCTGGCAAATTTGGTGTTAAGCCGCTAGTTTGGGAGTAAAAGTCACTTGCAAGGTAAATTTAGCTGGCGGTAAATTATAAAAAAATTAAATTTGATCTAAGTAGCGTAAATTTAATCTACCATTTGCCTTTAAATTTACATATTCTAAGCGCGAAATTTATATGGCTCACCAAAAAACAGCAATAATAATTTTACTACCAGACGCATATCAAAAGCTCTTGGCTAAATTTCGCCCCTAACTCGTTTGCAAAACTAGCCACGTCTTGCTAAAGTCACGCGCCGCTAGGTCGTCCTTTTTTATCCATAGATAAACTCTACCCTCTCCGTCCCAGTCCATGTCACTCTCCCAGTCGCTATCTATCTGCAAAAGCAGCTGCCACTGGGCGGCATTTTTCTCAAACTCCGCGATATTTTGGTGGTGATAAGCGCTACCATCGCCGCAGTCAAGGCCGTTTGCCACGAGCTCGCACTCTAGCTCCATGCCATCTTGGATGTTGTCAGAGTGACCAAGGAGCTTGTTTTCTTTGGCCTGCCAGCTTGGCTCGATGATCTCGTGATATGCCTCCCACTCCTCCTCTCTAAATTTGGCAAATGGCACGAGCGAGCTTTGCAAACTTGGCAAATTTTGCTCATTTTTAAAGCTAAGAGAGCGTGCGCCAAATGTGAAATTTCTGCTATCCACGTTTTGTCGAGCAAGCTGGTCTTGAGCTACCTCACTAAAGATCACGGCAAAGCCCTTTTTATCAGCAGGGTCGTAGCCCCAAATGCGTAAATTTATATCATAAAAAAGATAGAGCATGCCACTTTTTGGTAATAACCCGTCGGTGTCAAATTTGCTAACTTCAGCAAAATTTATCTGCGCCACAAAGCTAAGCGAGCCGTTTTCATTTGATGGCCAAGACACGCTAACTGGCAGATCTGGCTGTCCGCCAAATTTAGACACTCCAACAGCGATATCACCGTCATCTTTAGCCTGCGTATCTATCTTTATAGCATTTTTGGCCATTGGCTTTAAAAACTCAAAAAGCCCCTCCAAGCCGCGCTCTTTGCAGCCTTTTGCAATTTCATTTAGATCCATTTTTCCTCTTTCTAGCAAGCATCAATGTAGATGTGATACTTTTTGCAGTGCAAGCATCGAAACAAATACCCAGCAAAGTCGCCGCCCGCTACGAGCAGCTCGCGAGCCATTTTGACGTCATACTCGTCTCTTTTTGCGTAGTCATCAAAGACCTCGTATGCAATGCCAAGCTCAAGAAGCTCCTTAGTGCCCACATCGCCCAAAAATGCGCAATAATCATCACAGCACGCCACCCAGTGCTCGCCTTGCCAGCTCTCATAGCCAGGTGTTCTATTAAAAAGCTCATCATCTTTTTTGGCGTCAGTAGTGGCTAGTTTGTCGGCATCTTGCACAAAGGTAGCGTCAAATTTGTTAGCAGCTTCTCCATTTGCGATGCAGGCTGGGCAAAGATATGTAATATCTTGCTCGCTATAGACGCCATTTTCATAGTAAATTTCTGTCTCTTTACCGCAGCACTCGCAGGTAACGCTCATATCATCTTTAAATGCACCTGTTTTTAATGGATCTGGGTGATAACGAAATTTTGGCAAGGTGGCAGCCTTTGCCTTTTGAGCTAAAATTTGCTCTTTACTTTTTGGCCTTGGCACCGCCCATTTGTCGCCCTCATCCAAAAACTGCGCAAGGTAGCCAAGCGTTTTTAACTGCTTTTTGTCGTTTTTATAGTGTATCTTTAAAAGTAACTCGTAAGCGCTCTTTTGCATAGACAAAAGCTGATAAATATCGACTAAAACGTGTTTTGCCTGCGCGTCCTTGCTTGCTTCAAGCTCTTCTTTGAACTGATACAAAGCCTCCACGCTCGTTGCATCGCCGTTATTTTTGTAGTAATCTTTTGAAAGTTTTATATATTTTTCTTGAAATTTATCCACAAATAGCCTTTATGAAATTTGCTAAGAATTTTAGCTTTAAACACTTAAAAGTCGCATAGATGAGTTATTAAAATTTAAAAGAATGGGATAAAAATATAAAATTGTTTAATTTTTAAAATTTAAAAAAAGTATTAAATTTAGCGTAAAGGAGAGCCGCAAGCAAATTTACTTAAATTTCAACTCACTTGCGACTATAAATTTTACTCTTCGTAAGCTCCAATAGAGAGGATTTTGTCTATTCTTTTTGCGACAAGCTCGTTTATATCAAGCTTCTCAAGCTCGGCTAGCTCTGAGATGAAGTAGTTTGCAAGTGCCTTTGCTGCACCATCTTTATCTCTATGAGCTCCATTTATCGGCTCATTTATCACGTCATCTATAAGCGATAAATTTTTTAAGTCATCAGCCGTTATCTTCATCGATTTTGTGGCTTGCTCTTGTTTAGCTGGGTCGTTCCAAAGTATCGCCGCACAACCTTCTGGTGAGATGACTGAAAAGACAGAGTTTTTCATCATGGCAAGTCTATCAGCCACACCAATAGCTAAAGCACCGCCACTTCCGCCTTCGCCGATAACGACAGCTATTATTGTAGTTTTTAAATTTGCAAATTCAAATAAATTTCTAGCTATGGCCTCGCTTTGACCTCGCTCTTCAGCACCAACACCAGGATACGCACCTGGAGTGTCTATCAAAAATAAGATAGGTAGGTTAAATTTCTCAGCCAATTTTGCTACGCGTAAAGCCTTTCGGTAGCCCTCCGGATGAGGCATACCAAAATTTCTTTTTAGTTTATTTTTAGTGCCACGACCTTTTTGCTCGCCTATAACGATAGTCTTTTTGCCTCCGATATAGCCGATGTAGCAGACTATTGCTGGGTCATCGCGAAACGCCCTGTCGCCATGGATCTCATAGCCATCAACTAAAAATGAATTTATATAGTCAATAGCATATGGTCTATCTGGGTGACGAGCAAGTTGCAAACGTTGATATTCGTTTAAATTTTTATATACTTTTGATATCTCTTTAGATAGGTTCTTATTTAAAATTTCAACAGCATGTTCATCGCCTCTGATCTTAGCATTTGCTATATCTTCATCAATCTGCTTTATGCTCTTTTCAAAATCTAAATAATTTGACATCTTAATCCAACTTTTTAAATATCACGACGCCGTTTGTTCCGCCAAAGCCAAATGAGTTGCTCATGACAGCTTTTATATCAGCTTTTCTAGCTTTATTTGGAACGTAGTCTAGATCACAGTCTGGATCTGGCGTTTCGTAGTTTATCGTTGGAGGGATGATGCCATCTCTCATTGCCATTATAGATATGACAGCTTCGATCGCACCAGCACCACCTAAGCAGTGTCCAGTCTGACCTTTAGTTGAACTAACTGGTGGGCACTTATCACCAAAAACAGCCTTTAGTGCAGCTGTCTCATTTTTATCATTTACTGGTGTTGAAGTACCATGTGCATTAACATAGTCTATCTTTACGCCTTTTGCCATATCAAGTGCTTGTTTCATCGCGCTTAATGGACCTTCAAGTGTTGGTGATGTGATGTGGTGTGCGTCTCCGCTCTCACCAAAGCCAACTACTTCAGCGTAAATTTTAGCACCTCTTGCAACAGCTGACTCATACTCTTCAAGCACAAGTGCGCCAGCGCCCTCACCCATTACAAAGCCATCGCGGTTTGCATCAAATGGCCTTGATGCCTTACTTGGTTCATCGTTTCTAGTTGATAGCGCTTTCATCGCTGCAAAACCGCCTATGCCAACGCCACAGATAGTTGATTCAGCGCCGATAACTAGCATATTTGTTGCTTGACCGATCATTATGCATTTTGCAGCTTGTGATATCGCATGAGTGCTTGCCGCACAAGCTGTTACGCTTGATAAATTTGGACCTTTTAGTCCGTGGTTTATTGAAACTATGCCACCTAACATATTTACAAGTGCAGATGGGATGAAAAATGGCGAAATTCTCTTTACGCCTTTTTCAAAATATGTGATTGAGTTTTTCTCAATATTTGGCAAACCACCTATACCAGCCGCTGAACTAACGCCAAATTTATGAGCATCAAACTCCTTAAAATTTGCATCAGCCATAGCTTCGTTAGATGCTTTTATGCCAAGCTGTATGAAACGATCTACTTTTTTCACCTCTTTGCCGTCTAAAATGCTATTTGGATCAAAATCAGTTATCTCGGCAGCAATTTTAACAGGGAATTCGCTTACATCAAAGCTCGTGATCTCTTTCACACCTGTTTTACCCTCGCAAATAGCCTTAAAAGAGCTCTCTTTATCAAGACCAAGTGCGTTTATCATGCCAATACCAGTTACAACGACTCGTTTCAATACATCTCCTTAAATCAAACTATGCAAATTTAAATTATTTGCCTAGTTTTTCTATATAATTTACAACGTCTTGAATGCTTACTAATTTTTCTGCTTCGCTATCAGGAATTTCTACTTCAAATTTCTCTTCTAAAGCCATAACTAGCTCTACAACGTCAAGTGAATCAGCGCCTAAATCTTCGATGATTTTAGACTCTAGTTTTACCGCTTGTGGATCTACGCTTAGTTGCTCTACAACTACGTCTCTTACGTCTTCAAATACTGCCATTTAAGGTCTCCTTATAAAAAATGTCTGTTATCTTATAATATTTACGCTTTTATTTATTTTAAATTTCAAAACTTGTTGAAATTTCATCACATATAAAGTCCGCCATTTATTTTTAGCGTCTCGCCAGTCACGTAGCTAGCGTGATCACTTAGTAAAAATGCAACCGCCTCGGCCACCTCGCTAGCACTGCCAAAGCGTTTTAGCGGGATATTATCGCTATAAGTTTTTTTCACCTCATCGCTTAGCCCATGCGTCATATCAGTCTCGATAAAGCCTGGAGTTACGCTGTTAAAGCGGATATTTCTACTTGCGCCCTCTTTTGCAAAGCTCTTGCTCATGGCGATTAGTCCGCCCTTGCTGGCTGAATAATTCACCTGTCCTGCATTTCCCATCTCGCCAACGATAGATGCGACGTTTACGACCGCTCCAAAGCGCTTTTTACTCATCACTTTCAAAGCCTCTCTACATCCTATGAAAGCTGAAGTTAAATTTGCATTTATCACATCTGTAAATTCGCTAGTTTTCATGCGAAGCGCTAGCTTGTCATTTGTGATACCAGCGTTATTTACGAGGTAGCTTAGCTCGCCGTCGCTATCAACTATCAAATTTATACCTTTTATAAACTCATCTTCGTCTGTTGCGTCAAATTTTATCACCGCAGCCTTGCCGCCATTTTGCTCGATCTCAGCCTGCAAAGCGTCTGCTATCTCAGGCTTTGAGCGGTAGTTTATCCACACCTTTAAGCCCATATTTGCAAGCGTCTTTGCGATCTGTGCGCCGATACCTCTGCTTGCACCTGTTATTAGCACGTTTTTTCCGCTAAATTTCATAGATTCTCCTTATAAATTTTGCTTATATTATCAAATTTAAAATAACGCCTCGTCCATTTCAGCTGGGATATCAAGCCCCATGAGCTTTAAAACGCTAGGCGCGATGTTGTTTAGGCCGCCATTTTTTAGCTCTTTTACCCCATCAGCCATCACAAAGCAAAAGACGTCATAGGTAGTGTGGTTTGTCAGTAGCTCGCCGCTGCTATCACGCATCTCTTCGCAGTTTCCGTGATCGCTCGTGATGATCATAGCGTAGTTTTTTTCTCTTGCTTTTGCGTAAATTTCTCCAAGAGCCGCATCCACCGCTTCGACTGCCTTGATAGCAGCCTCGTAGTTACCAGTGTGCCCCACCATATCGCCATTTGCGAAATTTACCACGATAAAGTCTTGCTCGTCATCCATGCCCTTTAGCACGGCTTTGCAAACCTCAGCAGCGCTCATCTCTGGCTTTTCATCATAGGTTTTTACTTTTGGACTAGGGATGAGCACCCTAGTTTCGTTGCTAGCTAGCTCCTCGACGCCGCCATTAAAGAAAAATGTTACGTGGGCGTATTTTTCAGTCTCAGCCGTGTGAAGCTGCCTTAGACCAGCAGCTGCTATGACCTCGCTTAGGGTGTTTTTTATCTTTTCATTTTTAAATAGCACTTCAAATTTAAAATTTGCGTCGTATTCGGTCATGGTGATTAGATTTTTGATAGCAAAAGGTCGCTCAAACTCGCTAAATTTCTCTTCACCCAGAGCCTGACAAATCTCTCTTGCCCTATCATTTCTAAAATTTATTACGATCACGCCGTCATCTTTGCCTATGCCACTAAAGCCATTAAAGCTTGCTGGCTTTACAAACTCGTCTGTCACGCCCTCATCGTAGCTTTTTTGTAGATACTCGCTTGGCGATAAGCTACTTAAATTTGCTCCCCCTACCAAGCTATCATAGGCCTCTTTTACGCGCTCCCAGCGTTTATCTCTATCCATCGCGTAAAATCTCCCGCAAACGGTCGCTACCTTAAATTTAGCCTCCAAGCTTTTGATGAAATTTAAACCGCTATTTGGGCTAACGTCGCGTCCGTCGGTGATAGCGTGGGCAAAAACCTCGCAGCCATTTTTACTAGCAAGCTCGCACATACCATCAAAATGCTCTAAGTGAGAGTGCACGCCACCGTCGCTATATAGCCCCATGACGTGAATTTTTTTGCACTTTTTAAAAAGAGCCTTTAGCGCTTCATTTTCTGCTATTGAGCCATCATCAAAGCTGCGTGAAATTTTGACCAAATTTTGATACAAAACTCGTCCGCTTCCTATGCACATGTGCCCTACTTCGCTATTTCCCATCTGCCCTTCAGGTAGCCCCACAGCGTTTCCAGAGGTTTTTATGAGTGAGTTTGGAATTTCTTTAAAAAATTTATCGTAGTTTGGCTTTTTGGCCGCCTCAAATGCATTAAATTTGCCATTTTTGTTTGATCCAATGCCATCAGTTATTATAAGTATAGTTTTTTGAGCCATTTTTAAATTTTATCCTTAAATTTAGATAATTTTTAAGGCCATTATACTAAAATTGCTTTTTTTTAAAATAAAGGCCCCTATGTTTTACTATATCTATGAAATTTTAAATTTTAATATCTTTCAGTATATCACCGTTCGCGCTGGCATCGCGTTTTTTATAGCATTTATCTTGACAGCTTATCTGATGCCTAAATTTATCGCTTGGGCAAAGGCAAAAAACGCCGCCCAGCCTATCTACGAGCTAGCCCCACAAACTCACCAAAAAAAGGCCAAAACGCCGACCATGGGCGGACTTGTCTTTGTCTTTACGGCCGTGATCGCCACGATCATCTGCGCTAGGCTTGATAACGCCTTTGTGCTAGCATCGCTCTTTTGCCTAGTTTGCTTCACTCTGCTTGGCTACAAGGATGACTACAGCAAAATTTTAGGTGCGAAAAACCACGCCGGCCTAAGCCCAAAGGCAAAGCTCTTTTTTCAGTTTCTCATCGCCTTTTTGCTCGCAGCATTTTTATACATCAGCAAAGAGCTAAACACCGAGTTTTACCTGCCATTTTACAAGCAGCCGATCTTTGATATGAAAATTTTTGCCATTTTCTTTTGGACGCTTGTTATCGTCGCAGCCTCAAATGCGGTAAATTTAACAGACGGACTTGACGGACTTGCCGCCGTGCCATCGATATTTTCGCTTCTAACTCTTGGCGTTTTTGCCTACATCTGTGGCCACGCTGTCTTTAGCTCGTACCTACTTTTACCAAAAATCGCAGGCGTTGGCGAGAGCGTCGTTGTGGCCTCTGCGCTAATTGGCTCGCTCATGGGCTTTTTGTGGTTTAACTGCCATCCGGCCGAGGTCTTTATGGGCGATAGCGGCAGCCTAAGCGTTGGTGCATATATCGGCTTTATGGGTGTTGCGACCAAAAATGAAATTTTGCTCACCATCATCGGCCTCATCTTTGTCGTTGAGACACTAAGCGTCATCTTACAGGTGGGCAGCTTTAAAATTTTTAAACGCAGAATTTTCTTAATGGCGCCTATACATCACCATTTTGAGATAAAGGGCTGGGCGGAAAATAAGATCATCGTGCGCTTTTGGATCATCGCACTTTTAGCAAATTTGATCGCACTAACCGCGCTAAAGATCAGGTAGATCATGCGAGCGCAGATAGAGCCAGACTTTGAGAGTGCTAGAAAAAAATATGATGAAATTTTGGAGCAAATTTTAGCCTATACCGACTATTGCGACGAATTTGGCGATGAGGATGGCGAAGAGTACCACAAAGTAGAGCAGCGTCTAGCCAAGATCAGCGGCAAAGATATGAGTAAATTTAGCCTGCACGAGTGGTGGGAGGCCGAGGGCGCTGAAAATCTCGCCTTTGACATCGCTTTGCCAGAGCCAAAAGTGGTGCCTGATATAACAAAAGACGAGCTTAGCGAGATCGTAGAGCGTATGTTGGCGCCTGTGCCTGAATTTGATGATGATTTTTTAGAGGCATTTTACGCAAGAGTGACATTTGCCTGCAAAGGCGCTTATTTTGCAGAGTTTTTAAAGCTAAATTTTGCCCAAACATTTAGCTTTGAGCTCTTTGATCGCCGCGAGATAGAGGGCGTGATGCGTGAGCTAAGTGCTAACGAGATAGTAGAAATTTTATGGGGCAAAAGAGGATAAAAGCATGAGAAAATCACTATTTGGCTATGGTGGCACGACAAAGGCTATCGCTAAAAACTTCGTAAATAACGGACTTTGGGATATATATGATGATAAATTTAGCGAAATTTCTAAGGACGAGTTTGGCAACGCTCTTTTGCCAGTTAGCGAATTTGACCCAGCAAAAAGCGGCCTAGAGATACCAAGCCCAGGCATCCCGCCTCACCACGAGCTTATAAAAAAAGCTAAAAATTTAATTAGCGAATATGACTATTTTTATGAAATTTACAAGGCGCATCTGCCATTTAACGTCTGGATAAGCGGCACAAACGGCAAGACGACGACTACAAAGATGATGCAGCACCTGCTAGAGAGCAAAGGCTCAGTCATGGGCGGAAACGTCGGCATCGCGCTAGCAAATTTAAACCCGCACGCTAAAATTTGGATACTTGAGACTAGTTCATTTACGCTACACTACACAAACCGCACAACGCCTGGCATCTACGTGCTTTTGCCGATCACTCCAGATCATCTAAGCTGGCATGGCAACATGAGCGAATACGAAAAAGCAAAGCTTAAGCCGCTTGCTAGCATGAGTGAAACAAGCGTAGCTATCGTGCCTGAAATTTACGCTAAAACGCCTACAAAAGCCAAAGTGATCACCTATAAAGATGAGAGCGACTTGGCTAAATTTTGCGGCGTAAATTTAAGCGATATAGCCTTTAAAACGCCGTTTTTGCTTGACGCACTGCTAGCACTTGCGGTGGAGAAAATTTTATTTGACCGCTGCGATGTAGGGCTTTTAAACACATTTGTTATTGAAGCAAACAAGCTCGAAGAATTTACTGATAAGATGGGTCGAACCTGGGTAAATGACACAAAAGCGACCAATATAGATGCGAGCATTCAAGCCGTAAAACGTTACAAAGATCACTTCATGCACCTAATCTTAGGCGGCGACGACAAGGGCGTTAGCATGGATGAGCTATTTGAGATTTTAAAGGGTCTTAAAGTCAAAATTTACGCCATCGGCTCAAACAGCGACAAACTTATGAATTTAGCTGCTAATTTTAACGTGCCTGCCCTAAAGTGCGACTTTTTACAAAACGCTGTAAATGAGATAAGCAAAGAGCTAAAAAGTGGCGAGATAGCGCTTCTAAGCCCAGCAGCTGCGAGCCTTGATCAGTTTAAGAGCTACGCCGAGCGAGGAGATAAATTTAAAGAGTTTATAAGGGCTCTTTAAAGCACAATTTTCTCTTAAATTTACTCTGCTATTTCATAAATTTATAGGCTTTTTGATCTGAAGCAACGATATCACCTAGTATATTTCACTAAAATCACAAAAAATAATAGTTTAGCTATATATGTTTTATAAATTTGTCCGATATGGCTTAGAATACAACGAGGAAAGATATGAAAGAAAAAAAGCTGATCATAAAAGACATTCAGGGTGAAATTTACGTCATAAGCCAAGATGGAAGCATAAAAATGCTAAAAGATGGCGATGAAATTTACGCTGATCAGAAAATTTTTACTAAAAATTTAGATGCCAAGATCACTTTAGAAGGTGGCGAGGAGATAAATTTAAACGCTCATCAAAGCGTAAATTTAGATGAAATTTTAAAAATTTCAACAAAACCAGCAGAAGAAAAAGGCGAGAGCGAGAGCGGATATGGATCATCGGCGAGCGAGGGCATATCTTTAAGTGCTGCTAGCTTTGCTACAAGCGGACATAGCGCAAATATCCATCAAATTTATAACCACCACAGATCTTTAGAGTCAAACGTAAGTAGCGCCCAGCCAAGTGAGCTAAAAAGCGTCTCAGGTGCCTCTAGCACGCTGGTAGAAAAAAGCGGCGGCGCTGCAGAACCAAAAGAAGAGCCATTTATAGATACCATAAATGTGTTAAATGTCACAAACAGAGGACTGGACGCAGATATCTGGCTTTATGACTCCGTTAGAAATGGTGGTCGTTTACTTGATTATTATGATATAGAGCATAATAGCAAAAGCATACTAAAAGAGTGGAGTGCAAGCCATCACGTAAGTGCGACAAGTACTTTTAATGACCTATATTACTATAGTGGGCAACAGGCTGATCCTGGATATTTCGACACATCAGATCCAGCTAAAGCTAGCAGACTACGCGACCGTACTCCGACAGCTATGGAGCTCGCTAGGATAGGCAGAGCTTCAAATGCAGACTATGCCAATGATAGACTAAGCGAAAATATGACCAGCCCCTTCAAGCCACACAATTTAAACGGACACTATAAACTATATGAGTCCAAGATAACAGCAGATGGAGTGATGGTCAGTATGGATGGCTGGATATTTATAAAAAATCGTAGTGATATTAATAATTTTTATTATAATGAAAAGCCTGAAAGGCAAAGTATGAAGTTTGAATTTGATAGTAGAGAAATTTCATGGCAGCCATTTGCATCGGCAAGTAAAAATGGCGGCAGGGATGAAGGCGGTATCATACAAAACGTAAGCACAAGTAGCCTAAATTTAACAGAAGACTACGGCTTTTATAAAGTACATATAGAAGTATCTGATGATAGATATAGTTATAGTTTTATAGCATTCTCTGGCATCAGCCCTAATAAAATTATTTCAAATGACCCTAATATAAAACTAGTCAGCAATGCCTACATGGAGGCTCTTGAATACAATCATCTTGTGACAAAAGAGAGCGATACGTTTTATAAGGCAAAAGAAACAAATGGCGTGAGATTTGGCGATAATGCAAGCGATTTTGATAAGCCATTTGACCTAAAATTTGAAGGCACTAAAGACGTTGGTAGTAACGATGATGATAAATTTATCTTTAACTCACACGATATCGACGCAAAAGGCGGTATAGACACACTACTTTTTACCCAAAACGTGGATCTAACAAAGATAGATGAGCTAGATAAGCGCCTTGAAAGCTTTGAGCGCATCGAGCTTGACGGCACAAAGGCAGTAAAACTAAAGCTAAACGGGCAAAACATAAGTGATATGATAGACTCAAACCCTACCAAAGGGCCTGATGGCTTAGAGAGCCTAAACACCATCCTTAAAATTTCAGGCGATAGTGACGACGTGGTGCAACTAGTTGGAAATTTCGTAAAGGCCACAAATGGCGAAGTAGCCGCCCTAAATGCAAAAAATAGCGTCATCGGAGCTGATGATAACAAGCTCAATGAGGTTGGTGGCGAAGCGGTCAATCAAGTCTATAAAGGTGAAAACAACGCTGGACAGACATTTTTTGTCGAGATAGATAAAAACGTGCATGTCGAGGTGATGTAGTAAATTTACAAGAGCTAAAGACCTCATCCAAAAAGCTACAAAACTATATAAATTTTAAGAGATTTTCCGATACTACAATACACACATTTTACAGGGATGAAAAAATGCCAAATTTTGACGCCATAAGGATCGGCGTTATCAAAAAGATCAAGGGTGAAGCCATCGCCATAAGCAGGGACGGCACTATGAGGGTGCTGCACAAAGGCGATGAAATTTACCTTGGTGATGATATAAAAACGAGCGAAAACTCGAACCTTACCATTGTTTTTGATGACGGCGAAAAGGCTTATGTCGGCTTTAGTTCGGTATTTCACACTATAAATGTCTTTGCTGAGCACAAAGGCGAGCTAGTCATCCCAAAAAACGCAAATATCCTTGAAAATCACAAAGAACACGCAAATGACGATGATCAAATCTCCCATCAAGAGCTATCTTCTCACGGCTCATCATCGCAATACTCTGCTTCAGTGGGCAGTGGTGGCATCAAATTTGAACTAGGCGGCCACTACTCAAATATCTACGACTTCTACACTGGTTTGCGCGCTCTTGAAGCTAGGTACGATGAGGTCAAATGGCCAGTTGGTGGGACTATAAAAGGGGCATTTTATAGTGCTAAAAGCACTATAAACTCACAACCAGAGCCAAACATCGTGCTAAATTTTAACCTCACAAGCGACACTGGCGAAAAAAAGGGCTTTTTAGGAGGAGCGCAGCTAAACTCGCTACCAAAAACACCTGATGGCAAGAAAATCATCACAAGCATAGGCGTTGATATCCCAGACGTTGCTAAAAATGGCGATATCATCACGATAAAGACAAATATGAAAGGTGGCGGCAAAACTAGCAACTACAAAGTAAATACGATAACAAACGAGCTAATCCCAGTTGATAGTACCGGCACGCCCACTGGCGCGCCTCCTATACCTATCGTAAATGGCAAAGCAGAGATCACTGGGGTTGAAATTTTAAACCATGGCAAAACTACCGTGACAAGCTCATACACCACTGGTGGCAGGACATTTACCGCACCGCCAACTGCCTATGAGCTAAACGACACGCCAGCCATCTCAAAAGTGACAGCCACGCTTGATCTTGATAAAAATGGCGACGGCGTGATAGATGCGACCGAGCTAGGATATGGCAGTGGCACGCAAACTAGCGGCATGAAATTTGTAGTGCCTGACGAGCTTAGCACTGGAGATAAGATCACGTTTAAGCTAAATGAACCAGGCAAACCGCCAACCCAGAAGAAATTTACGCTAGATAAAGAAAATGGCACGGCAACTGACGAGGACGGCAACACCTATACATTTACAACCGATGAAAATGGCGCAGTTAGCTTTAGCGTGCCAAACATCGCAAACATCACGGCAGGAAGCAGCATAGAAACTGGCGTAGTTGATAAATTTGGCAACGTCTCAGCCACAAGTACTACACCAAGCAGCAATGTAAGTGACACCGTCAAAGTGACGCTAACAGCTGATAAAAACGGCGATGGGCTAATAAGTAGCAACGAGATAGGAGACGGCACTTCAAAGGTTGAGATAAATTTACCTCGCACTATAAAGCCAAAAGAGAGCGTCACTATAAACATAGGTGGCTCGCCAAAAGAATTTGTCGTAAGCGATGATGGCACAAGCGTCTATGATAAAAATAACCCAAGCGTAGTAGTGCCAATAGTTAATGCTAAATTTGAAGTGCCAGGCATAAGCGTACCAGTAACACCTGGCTCAAGCGTATCTATAAATACAACGGTTAATGACGAGCATGGTGCGCCAAAACCAAATGGCACAAGCAGCCAAACCACCCCAAGCGTCGTAGTAGCTCCACCTGTAAAATCAGCCAAGATAAGCTTTGATAGTGATCTAGGTCCTAATAATAGAACTCCAGATGGCAAGATAGATACCTCAGAAAACAGATACAATGACGGCGACCCAACAAAGACCGAGGCCTCTATAAAAATCCCAAGCGTGATAAAAGAAGGCGATAAGATAGCCATCGATGTCACCAACCCAGACGGCAGTAAAACGCACAAAATTTACACATATACTAATGGCAAGATAATCGCCCCTGATCACAATGAAGTGCCACTAAATGATGGTAAATTTAAGATCACAGTGCCAATAGAACATGGCAAAACCACAAGTATAACGACGACCATGATGGATAAGGCTGGTAATAAAGGCGAGAGCGACACAAATGAGATAAAATTTAGTGACAGCCCAGTGGCTAAATTTGTCAAAGACGCTGACGGAGATGGGCTCATAGATGACACCACCGGATCTATAACGACCTCTGATGTAAAGGTCTATCTCCCAAGTAGCGCAGTGCCAAAAGATGAGCTAAAGATAAGCATCCTAAACCCGCTTACCAACAAACAATCAACCGTAAGCTACATCCTAGACGATGATGGCGTGCATATGATAAACAAAAAAGATCCAAGCGATATAAAAGTGATAAGTGACGGCGCTATCACCATACCAGACGTGACGGTAAGTAGCAAGCGTCCGACCCTAGTCGATGCGACCCTTATAAAAGATGACGGGAGTACGATCTCTGGCACTTCAAGTGGTAGGCTATTTGCCTTTGGCGTGCTTGACTATATAGACGATGTAAAGCTTGTTACAAAGATAGATAATGCCGATATCCACTCCGCAAAATACCTAAACGAAGAGGACTACGAGCATATCATCTCGACAAGTCAGTATGAGTCAAATCTGGCCCAAAAGATAAACTACAACATCGCTCTTACAAATGACGAACAGCCATACATTAAATTTGGCATAAATAAGCCTGACACCACAAGCGACGGCAAAGGCTACGTGCTAATCGAGATAAAAGACGAAAACGCAAATGTAAGTGATAGCTTTATAGCCAAGATCGAAAACAACACCGTCATAGCAGACTTTGAAAAGGTTGGCAAAAAGCTAGATAGGACTCACCACATCATAGACGCCACCTACGTGGGAACTGACGGCGTGCCACAAAGAGATGATAACCTAACTATCACAGTCGATCTTGACTCAAAGCCTGATAAGCTAATAGAATCTGACTTTGATAATATAAAAAATAGCTCTGGCAACTACGCTATAAATTTTAGCGGCAAAGGCGAAGCTGCAAATAATCCACACGATGAAAAATCAAAAGATGTAGAGGTCATAGATGCTGAGACATCTGAGAAGACGACACTGACACTTGATAGAAATTTAAGCTACTCTGGAAGCTTTAACGTAGCACAAAACACTGGTAGCAAAAACTACATAGTAGAAAGACTAGATGATGCAGGAAATTTAGCTGTTCAAACCGTAACTATGGTGGCAAACAAAGGGCTTGATGTTGATATGTGGTTTTTTGACTGCACTAATAGAGAATTTATGGATATATATCCAGAAGTAACAACCCATATACAACATCCTCATGGACCAATCTATGATAGAAAGGATCTTAACGACAACAAAGCAGGATATGGATACCACGTAGCTAACCACTATACACAGTGGATGGAGTGGGCTGGCGTTAGTGCAACTACTACTTATAATGAGCTTTCTTTTCAAGGAGGTAAAGACTGGGAATTAAGCTCAACAAGACCTCACAAAGAAGAGCTAAATATGGACGATATGGCAAAAGTAGGTCACTCTCCATATGCAAAGGATACCGATCACACTGGGGCGCATTACAACCTAAACAAAACAGGAAACTACGTCCTTGAAGAGGCAGAGCCTGTAGGAACTGATCTGATCATGAAAATGAAAGGTTGGATATATATAAAAGAAGATGGTCAATACAACATAGCTGCAAAACACTTTCAAGATATGGTAGATGTAAAAATAGCAGATGAAAGTTTTGGAAAGTGGGCATATTGGTTTGGTTCAGGAGATAATGGTCCCCATGGACAAACTCATCCTTATAATCTAAAAAAAGGATTTTATAGGATAGAGGTTGATTATGTCGATAGAACAAAAGACACACTCTTAGACATAATGATAAAGAAAAGCTCACAAAACCCTAGCGACTATAAAATCATAGGCTCAAAAGATAGTGGCACGCACCTTTTTAGTGATAGCTACGTAAAAGCCCTACATGACAAAGGATATGTTAGCGATGAAAAAGATGGTCTTATAGCTGGTAAAAAGGGGTATAGAAGCTTAATAAATCAAGAAAAAGATACAAGCAAACCAGCAAAATATTTTGGTGATGATGCGGATGATTTCAATAAAGTAATACACCTAAAACACAACACAGACGCTCTTGAAGGTAGCAACCTAAACGATGTCTTTATCTATAACGGCAAGAATATAGACGCAAAAGGTGGCGTTGATAAGCTGATATTTGTTGAAGATACAAAACTAGAAAAGGTGAGTAATCTAAACGATAATCTAAAAAGCTTCGAACGTCTGCAGCTAGGCACAGAAAACCAAGCTGTTTCAATATCTTTTAACACAAAAAATGTTCTTGACATAATAGACTCTAGAACAACAAAGATCACAGAGGGCGAATACTCAACTCTAACAACCGTATCTGGCACTGAAAGCATAAACACGGTTTTAAAAATACTAGGGGATAGTAACGATATCGTAAAACTAATAAACGATGGCTCAAATAAATTTGAATTAGCAACAAACGAAGAGGTGACTTTGCTAAACTGGAAGCACAGCAAAGCCATAGGTGGTAGCTATAATAAAGTAGAAACTGACGGTAACGGACATATAAGAGAATTCCAGCCAGATCCAACGCATAACCCAGACGTGTGGAAAACATATAAAGATGCAAGTGGTAAGCCGATCATCGACTCCTACGACACTCCAGTAAATCACGTCTATAAAGGCACATACACTGATGGAGCTAACACAAAAACATTTTTCGTCGAGATAGATAAAAATATCAAGATCACTCACGAGGGAGATGATCAAAACAATACATTTACCTACGAAGGCAACAAGATAGACGCAAAAGGTGGCGTTGATACGCTCATCTTTACTGAAAATATCGATCTTAGCAGAGTGGATGATCTAAATGATAAACTAAAGAGCTTTGAAACTTTACAGCTTGGTAGCAACAGCACTCAGGCAGTCTCGATAGGGCTAGACGCTAAAAGTGTGCTTGATATCATAGACTCACAAGTAACAGATGGTGGGCTAAAAAGTGTAAATACCGTGCTAAAGATCAAAGGCGACAATAACGACAAAGTGGCACTAGAGGGCAAAGGCACTATCTTCGCGCAAGCAACAGACAGCGAAGTAGCGGCACTAAATTTAAAACATAGCGCTTTAGGCGATACACATAACCAAGTAGCTATTGATAGTAGCGGTCACGCTGTAAATCAAGTCTATAAAGGCGTATATGGCAGCGGAGCTGGCGCACAAACATTTTTTATCGAGATAGATAAAGATGTAAGTGTAGTAAATTTGGTGCATTAAATTTAACTCTGTCAGGCTAAAATTTATAGTTTTATATTTAAATTTCTTAAAAACAAAAGCTTCTTATAGATTTTTAAACTTAGTTTAAATATTTAAAATGTATAATCCAATTTCTTTTATCAAGGTGGTTGGATAGCTCAGTCGGTAGAGCAGCAGACTGAAAATCTGCGTGTCGGCAGTTCGATTCTGCCTCTAACCACCATTTCTTTTTAATAAAATTTTTCATAAACATGGACAGATGGGTGAGCGGCTGAAACCACACCCCTGCTAAGGGTGCAGCTCTTAATCGGGGCTCGAGGGTTCAAATCCCTCTCTGTCCGCCACCACTTATAAACAATCACAAACTTTTACCAACTTTTGCAAACATTGAACCGCGATTTTAACGTTATTTTAAAACTTTATTCAAAAAAAACAAACAATAGCAAACTATTATTATCATAACTTTTTAGCTGACTATTTGACTGACTAGCTCAAAAAAACAGCCAAAACATTTGCCTTAGTCAGCTAAAAGAAAAACAATACCTATACTCTCACGCCAATTAGTGATCACAGAATTTAAAAGTTAAAGCCAACAAAGCTTTTAGCCGACGCATACAAGCTTTAAAAACCTAAGAGCCTTGATAGATGTAAAAATAGAGATAGAACTTCATAGCAATTTTATATAACCCATTCTTACTATGAAATTTCATCTAGAAACAATAGAAAATTTTAGTTAATAAAAGTTGATTTGCTATGAAAATTTGAATTAAAAATTCAAGGGCATTGCGCCCTTGAAATTATGATCTAACAGGTGAAAGATAAGGTTTTTCAGAGTGCATAGACATCTCGTTTTGTTGTCTAAATGCTATATACTCCTCTTCGCTTAACCTTTTTATGTTAGCTATAGTGATCTTAAGAGGTGTGATACCTGAGAGTGGATCGTGGTCTTGTGCGTTTGCAAGCTCGTTACCGTCAGCCTCACTATAGTGGAAAGTCGTAAATATCGTGCTTTCTCTAAGGTCAGGATTTACGCGAAGTTTAGCTGCGATCCTACCACGTTTATTCTCTACCATTGCGTAGCAGCCATCTTCTAGCTCTCTTTCTCTTGCGATATCAGGGCTTACTTCGATTAGCGGGCCTTCGATGCCAGCACCATACTCTAGCGGTGGGCACTCTCTTGTCATCGTTCCTGTGTGGTAGTGATAGACTTTTCTACCTGTTGTAAATAGGCAAGGATAGACCTCATCAGGCACTTCGCTCATAGCACCTGAACCTACTGGATAGCCATCAGGTATATGCATTTTGGCTTTAAATTCAGCCTCCATGCTCTCACGCTTATCTTTGTCGTCAGCATAAAGTACTGGAGCTAGGCGGAATTTACCATCAGGTAACATTGATTTGTGATCAGTATAAAGATCAGGTGTGCCTGGGTGATCTTCATCAGGGCATGGCCAGCTGATGCCACCTAGTTTTTCAAGTCTATAGTAGCTGATACCGCCAAAGAATTTAGGCATTAGTTTTCTAAGCTCGTCCCAAACCTCTTCTGCGCTTAAGAAGTCAAATCCCTCAAGTCCCATTGCGTTTGCGATGTTGCAAACTACTTTCCAGTCAGGCTCTACACCACCTACTGGCTCGCTTGCTTTTCTGGTTCTTTGAACGCGGCGAGATGTGTTGATAAATGTTCCATCTTTCTCACCCCAACCAGCTGCAGGTAAGACGACATCGGCTTTTTGAGCACTTTCAGTAAAGAATAGATCTTGTACGATAAAGCAGTCTAGGTGGTGTGTAGCATGCACAAAGTGCTCTGTCCAAGGGTCACTCATAACAGGATTTTCGCCATAAACGTAAAGCACTTTTAGCTCGCCGCTATCCATCTTATCAGGTGCGTATGTTAGTTTAAAGCCAGGCACTGGATTAAGCTCGAAGTGCCAAACTTTACGAGCTTGCTCTTGTGCATAAGCGCTATTTACTGCACCTGCTGGGATGACGTTAGGTAGTGCGCCCATATCGCATGAGCCTTGAACGTTGTTTTGGCCACGAAGTGGATTTACTCCAGCGCCTTTTTTACCTAAATTTCCTGTTAGGATAGCTAAATTTGAAAGTGAGAATACATTTGATGTACCGTCGCTAAACTGAGTGATACCCATAGTGTAGCAAATAGCAGCGCTACCAGCTTTTGCATACATCCTAGCAGCCTCAGTGATAAGCTCTTTTTTGACACCAGTCTCACGCTCAAATCTCTCAGGAGTGAAGTCTTTTACGGCTTCTTTTAGATACTCAAAACCCTCTGCATATTTTTCGATAAATTCTGTATCTTGTAAATTTTCAGAGATGATGATGTTCATCATTGTGTTTAGTGTTTTGATGTTTGAGCCAACTGGAATTTGCAAGAATATATCGGCTTTTTTAGCCATATCGGTGCGTTTTGGATCCACAACGATCATTTTTGCACCACGCTCTAAGCCTCTTTGCATCTGCATAGCGATGATCGGGTGGCATTCGCTTGTATTTGTGCCTATTAGTAAAAATACATCTGTATCAGTCGCAAACTCAACAAGATCGTTTGTCATTGTTCCGTTTCCAAGGGTGCTGGCAAGACCTGCCACTGTTGGAGCGTGTCAAAGACGAGCGCAGTGATCTACGTTGTTACTTCCTAAAGCGCGAAAGAATTTTTGAAATACATAGTTGTCTTCGTTGTTTGAACGAGCTGAACTAAAGCCCATGATAGAACTTGGACCATATTTTTCTACGCTATTTTTAAAAGTCTTTCCTAAAAATTCATAAACCTCTTCAAAGCTAACCTCTTCGAGTTTGCCCTCTTTGTTAAACTCTCCGTTTAGTTTTCTCATCATTGGTTTAGTTAAACGTTTTGGAGAATTTACAAATTCCCAACCAAACATACCTTTTAAGCACAACTCGCCATCATTTACATGGTGGTTATCAGTCGGCTTTGCATCGACTATCCTACCGTTTTCTACGATAAGGTCTATGCCGCAACCAGTTCCGCAATACGGACAGGTTGTTTGAACAATCTTTTGCATAGATTTCCTTTCAAGTAATATTTCTAATAGTTCGGTTATTATATACCTTATAAAATAAAAGTAGTTTTAAAATTAATTATTTTATTTAAAAAAAATTTAAGTAATATGCAAATTTTGCATATTACTTTGACGCTGAATTTACGGAGCTTTTTACCATTTTTTGTCTTATTTTAAATTTGGTTTTTAGCTTAAGTGATTAAAAATAAATTTAAAGATTATGAAAATTTATAAAAAATGGGCGATTGCTCGCCCTTTGAATTAGTTTTTGCGTGTGTTTGCGTCTGGAGTGAAAAGTGGCTTATCAAGAAGTTTGAAGTCGCCTATAAATTTCTGACCCTCTTCGCTTGTCGCCCATTTTATAAATTTCTCTGCATTTTCGATGTCAGTTTTAGGGCAGTGTTTTGGATTTACTGCGATTAGAGAGTAGAAGTTTTTAAGGTCGTTGTCGCCCTCGTTGATGATGACCATCTCAGGATGACCTTTTTGGTTTGCTTCATATTTAATGTAAGTACCGCGGTCAGTAAATGTAACGCCTTTTTGCTCAGCAGCAGCATTTATCGTAGCTAGCATGCCTTGACCTGTTTGCATATACCAGCTATCTTTTTCAGGGACTTCGCCAGCGATCTTTTTCCAGATGCCTTTTTCTTTATTGTCTGTGCCTGATTTGTCGCCACGTGAGAAGAATTTGATACCATCTTTTTTGATAAGCTCAAAGCTTTGTTTGATATCTTTACCTTTAAATTTATCAGCGATTGATTTATCAGCGATAACGACGAAATCATTGTACATTACGGCATTTCTTTTTAAGCCAAAGCCTTTTTCTACAAATTCTTTCTCAACTTTTGGTGAGTGAACGAAAAGTACGTCAGCGTTGCAGTCTTCGCCAAGCTTTAGAGCTGCACCTGTACCAACAGCTGTCCATTTTATATCAACACCTGTTTTAGCCTTATAAACTGGATAGATCGCGTCAAGCAAGCCAGTGTTATCTGTACTTGTTGTAGTCGCCATGATTAGTTCATTGTCAGCGCCAAATGCCAAAACTGCGGCTGCTAGTGAGCCTAAAATAATCTTTTTCATTTTTCTCCTTTTTAGAAAATGTGGTATTATAGCATATTAAAATAATATGAATAAAAAAATAGGAATAATATTTGGATTTTTTACTTAATGGCTTTGCAGAAGCTTTTAATCTACTTTTAAACGGCAACCTTGAAACATATTCAGCCATCAAGGCTACCCTTTACACATCAAGCGTGTCGATACTTTTTGCCGTTCTTATAGGCTTTCCGCTTGGTTTTATACTTGGCTTTTATGACTTTAAAGGTCGCAAAATTTTACGCCTTCTAAGTGACACGGCTCTTGCTATGCCAACGGTTGCTATTGGTCTTATTTTATACGCATTCATCACTAGAAATGGCCCACTTGGTAGTCTAAATTTACTCTTTACGCTAAAAGCGGTCATGTTAGGCCAGTTTGTGCTTGCCCTTCCTATCATCATCTCGCTTACTGCAAGTGTGGTTGAAAATATGGAGAAAAAGCACTATCTAACTATCCTAAATTTACGCCTTGCGCCAGCAAAGCTAGTTTTTTGCGTGCTTTATGAGCTGCGTTACGCTCTCATGGTGGTTATCGCCACCGCATACGGCAGGATAGTCGCTGAAGTGGGCGTTGCGATGATGATAGGCGGCAACATCAAGTACTTTACCAGAACGATCACCACAGCCGTTTCGCTTGAAACAAACAAGGGCGAATTTGCCATGGGTATAGCGCTCGCGATGGTTTTGATATTTATCGCATTTTTAGTAAATTTAGCGATCTTTGCGCTAAGAAAACTCGACAAATAGGAGCAAATTTTGATAAAGATAAGAAATTTACACCTAAACTACGGCAAAAGCGAGATCCTAAATATCCCAAGCCTTGATATAAATACTAAAAAGATAACCGCTCTAATGGGCAGCAACGGCAGCGGCAAAAGCACGCTCATACGTGTGCTCTCACGCTTGCAAAGCCCAAGCAGCGGCGAAATTTCACTCTGGGGTGAAAATAAACCAAGCCTTGAAATGCTGCGTAAAATTTGCGTTTTGCTGCCAGAGCCTGCCCTTTTAAAAAGAAGTGTGAGAGAAAATTTCAAAGTCATTTTAAAAAGTAGAAATTTACTAAGCGAATTTGAGGAGCGAACTAGCGAAGCTCTGGCACTTGTGGGACTTGATGAGAAGTTTTTAGACAAGCGCCACTTTGAGCTAAGCTCAGGTCAGACGCAGCGCATCGCATTTGCTTTGGCACTTTCTTTAAGAGCGCCATTTTATCTGCTTGATGAGCCGACAAACAGCGTTGATATCGGCACTTCAAAGCTTTTTAGCAAGGCTATAAATTTGATGCACGAGAAATATGGCTGCGGCTTTGTCATTGCAAGTCACGACGAGAAGTGGCTTAGCATGCTAGCAAACGAGTGCGTGTTTTTGCACAAAGGCAGAGTCTGCGAGTTTGAATACAAAAATATCTTTGAGATAGAGGGTGGCGTGCTAAGCTTTGGCGATAATGCGAAGCTAAATTTACCTTCAAATTTTAAAGGTAAAAGCAAGATCACGATCAATCCAAGCAAGATAAAAATTTCTAAAACAGGTGGTGAGGGTCAAATTTCAGGGATTTTGCACTCGGCATCGCTCTATATGGGTAATGAAAAGCTATTAAAGGTCAAAGTTGGCGACTTTTTGATCAAAATTTTTAGCCACGATGATGAAATTACAAAGATTGGCGAGCAGGTATTTTTAAAATTTGAAGATGGCTCGATGCTAGCTTTAGAGTAAAATTTACTCCCACTTTTTAAATTTAGCCCAAATTTAAAAATGGATATCAAAAAAGAGCTAAATTTTAATAATCATGCTAAAAAATCATATCTTATACAACTCCCTAAAAATAGCATTTATAAATATGCAATCAAGGCATATTTAAGCTTTTTTTAACTTTTCTAATTTATTTTATTTTAAGCCACATTAATAAGGCAATTAATTGTATAGTTTCAGTGTCATTAAAAAACTATTTAAGGAAAAAGGTGAGCACAAAAGAGGAATTTGCAGCTGGCAGAAAACTTTACTACGCTACTTTCTCTAAATTCTTCGTATTTAGTGAAGATGAAAAGAGATTTGATGGCCTTAGTAAAATGCTTGATCTTATCAAAGAATATAGCCTAAACGATGAAGTATCGCAAGCTGCTACTAATATAAAAAGTAAATTTAATGAAAAAAATCCAGAGAATTTGATCACCGAATTTGATGACATTTTTCACACTCCGCCAAGTCCGCTTCGAAACTCGCTCTCTTTTTACGATGAGGGATATGAAGTGGGTCATGCTTGCGCTAATGTGCGTAAAATTTTAGCTAAGACAAACATTAGAAGAGATGAGAGTAAATTTAAAGAGAATGAAGATAACGTGGGCTTTGTCTTTACGCTGATGAACGAATTTATCGGTAAATTTGACGAGTGTGAGGAGGAGCTTTTTAAAAATATTATAAATCCAAACATTGATGAGTTTATAGAGAATTTATATGAGCATAAAAATAGTGAAATTTACAAGGATGTGGCCATTTTGCTAAACGAATTTATCGCGTTTGAGCGCGTGGCACTAAACTCACCAAAACCAGTCAAGATGGACCACAAAAAGAGCGATGGTCTTTCAAGATCTGAAAGCATAAGAAGAGAAAAAAACAGGATAAGAAAACTAAGAACGGAGGGTACATATGCAAAATAGACGCGAATTTCTAAAAAAAGTTGGTCTAGTTGGCGCTGTGGCAGCAAGTGGTGCGGTAGCAGCAAATGCTAATGAAAATTTAAAATCAGGAAAAAGTAAAAAGACCGAGGTGCTTTACAAAAGAAGCAAATACTGGGAACTTTACTACAAACAAGCAAAATAAAATTTGATAGAAATTTAAGAAAGGATGAAAATGTCTGAAGCTAGATTAAACGCTACGCCAAACAACATCGGCCGTAGATCGTTTTTAAAAATGGCTGCATTAGCAGGTGCTAGTGGAGCGGCCGGCTTTGCAGCAAGCAATGTCACAAGAGAAGCAACAGCTCAAGAGATGGCAAACCCATTTCCAGACTCAAAAATAGTAAAAACTGTCTGCACAGTTTGCTCTGTAGGATGCGGAGTATTAGCAGAGGTAGAAAATGGTGCATGGGTACGTCAAGAAGTAGCACAAGATCACCCAGTAAGTGCTGGTGGTCACTGCTGCAAAGGAGCAGACGTTATCGATATGGTGCGCTCACACTGCCGTGTAAAATATCCGATGAAAAAAGTTGGTGGCAAGTGGCAACGCATCTCTATGACGCAAGCACTTGACGAGATCGGCGCAAAACTAAAAGCTTACCGCGAGAAAAATCCAGAGCAAGTAATGTTTTTAGGATCAGCAAAAGACTGCAACGAGCAAAGCTATTATATAAGCAAATTCGTTGCGATGTTTGGAACAAACAACCTAGATCACCAAGCACGTCTTTGACACAGCTCTACAGTCGCCGGTGTGGCGAATACTTGGGGTTATGGAGCTATGACAAATCACCTTGGAGATATCCAAAACGCGAAGTCTATTTTTATAATCGGATCAAACCCAGCGGTCAATCACCCAGTTGGCTTTAGACACTTTTTAAAAGCAAAAGAAAAGGGCGCTAAGCTAATAGTAATCGATCCAAGATATACAAGAACAGCTGCAAAGGCTGATTATTTCGCACAAATTCGCCCAGGAACGGATATACCTTTTGTATATGGCATGATGAATCTCATCTTTGAAAATGGCTGGGAGGATAAGAAATTTATTGATGACCGTGTTTATGGCATGGATCTGATTCGTGAAGAGGCTGCAAAATGGACACCAGAAGTCGTTGAAGACGTGACTGGAGTGCCAGCTGCAACTCTTAAAGAGATCACGGAAGTCTATGCTAAAAACCGCCCTGGCTCAGTCGTTTGGGCGATGGGTCTAACTCAGCACACAATAGGTAGCTCAAACACTCGTATAGCTCCGATCTTGCAACTAGTGCTTGGCAACATGGGCGTAAGTGGCGGCGGATGTAACATCCTAAGAGGCCACGACAACGTTCAAGGTGCAACCGATATGGCAAATTTACCAGATAACCTACCTGGTTATTACCCTAAAAATGAAGGAAGCTGGAAATATTTTGCAAAAATGTGGAAGGTTGATTTCGAGTGGCTGCAAAAGAATTTTATCAAGCCTGAGTGGATGTTTAAGCCAGGATTTTCACTTGCACGCTGGTGGGCTGGTACGCTAAATGGTAAAGATGGCAATGATGCAATCGATAATGCAGGAGATAGCCTAAAAGCTCTTGTAGTTATAGGTAACGGCATAACATCTACTGCACAACAAGCAAAGGTTCAAGAAGGTCTTGATGCACTTGAGTTACTTGTTTGTGTAGATCCGTTTGTAAATGACGCTGCCGTTATAACAAATAAAAAAGATAATGTATATATCATACCTGCTTCAACTCAGTATGAAACTAGCGGCACAGTCGTAGCTACAAACAGAAGTGGTCAATGGAGAAGCCAAGTATGCAAACCACTTTATGAGAGCATACCTGATCATGAATTGTTATTTGAACTAGCTAAACGTATAGGCTTCTATGACGAGCTAACTCGCACTATAAGGGATGCTGACGGCAAGATAGAATGGCCAGAAGCTGCTACTCACGAGATAGCAAATATTATAAAAACTATCGGTATGACTGGCTGGACACCTGAGCGCTTGAAACGCCACCAAGAGAACTGGGATAAATTCGATGAAGTAACATCTCTTGGCAAGCCTGGCACTCCTGTTGAGGGCGAATACTACGGACTTCCATGGCCATGCTGGACAGAAAATCACCCAGGTAGCCCAATACTTTATGATACACATAAATCAGTTCGCGAAGGCGGAATGGGCTTTAGAAACCGCTTTGGTTTAGAGCACAACGGTGTTAGCCAGCTAGCAGCTGAAGGCTCAGCGCCAGTTGGTTCATCTATAAATGGCGGATATCCTGAGATCAAAAAAGACAATATCGAGAAAATTTTAGGCATCACACTAACTGATGATGAAAAAGCAAGGATCGGAGCTAGCTGGTCAACTGATGATAGTAATATCATAGCAACAAAATGCTTGGAGAAAAACATCGCTCCATATGGCAATGCACGTGCTAGAACTATCGTTTGGACATTTGCTGATCAGATCCCTCAACACAGAGAGCCGATCCACTCACCAAGACCAGATCTAGCCAAGAAGTATCCAAGCTTTAAAGATAAAGCAAAACAATACCGCGTTGATACTAAATTTGAAAGCTTGCAACAAAGCAAGGACTTCTCAAAAGAATTCCCTATCAATCTCATCACAGCTCGTCTCGTAAATTTCAGTGGTGCTGGTATGGAGACGCGTGCTAGTAAGTATCTATCACGCATTACGCCTGAGATGTTTGCTGACATCCACCCAGAGCTAGCAGCCAAACATGGCATTAAAAATTGGGATTTTGTTTGGGTTCATTCACCTGAGGGCACTAAGATCAAGGTTCGCGCAAGGATCGTGCCATCAGTCAAGCCTAATATGATCTTCTTGCCATTCCACTGGGCTGGATATATGCAAGGTGTTGATATGACTGGAAATTTCCCAGAAGGAACTTTGCCATTTGCGGTTGGTGAGAGTGCAAATACCGTAACAAACTACGGATATGACATAGTCACTCAAATTCCAGAAACAAAAGGCGGTCTTTGCCGCATAGAAAGGGCATAATATGAGCGCATTTAACGATAACAATAGACTTAAATTTTACTGCGACACAGATAGATGCATTGATTGCAACGGTTGCGCAGTAGCATGTGATGAAGCTCATGAGTTGCCTATCGGCGTTAGAAGACGCCGCGTCGTAACACTAAATGAAGGTATGCCTGGTAAAGAAATTTCAACATCAATCGCATGTATGCACTGCGAAGATGCACCTTGTTCGCTTGTTTGTCCAGTTGATTGTTTCTACATCAGAGCTGATGGCATCGTGCTTCACGATAAAGATATCTGTATAGGCTGTGGATACTGCTTGTATGCTTGCCCATTTGGCGCACCGCAGTTCCCTAAAGATGGTGCGTTTGGCGCAAGAGGCGTAATGGATAAATGCACTATGTGCGCAGGCGGTCCGCTACCAACTAATAGCGAAGAAGAGCGCGAAGTATATGGACAAGATAGAATTTCTGAGGGCAAAGTGCCAGTTTGTGCTGCGATGTGCTCTACAAAGGCTTTGTTAGTTGGCGAGTCAGATGTGATCGAGAAAATTTATAACGATAGAGTTGCTGCAAGAGGTTATGGCGAAAAAGACCTAAAACAAACTACTGTTTGGAAGATCGCTTACTACGCTGGCGACAGGCTAAAACTAAAAGCGTAAATTTATAGGTGCTTTTTGCACCTATAAAATTTGTTATTTTCTCTAATTTTATACTTTAAGAAATATGCCTATTTTGCATATCAAATTTTAATTACAATAACGTTTATTTCGTATCAAAATGTGTTTAAGCTTTTTGCTTTGTTTAAGCAAGTTTTTACTACAATCCAAAATTAAATTTAGCTTTTTGGGCTATCATTTGTGAAAACTTCAAGGAGCAAGATGGAACCGATTTATAAAACGCAGATCATCAAATATAAAGGCGAGCAAAAAGCGCAGGTTGATGATATCTTGGTGCGTGAGATCAAGCTTGAAATTTACATAAATGACAAAAAATTTGGTGCCGTTATGGCAACGCCAACGGATCAAAAGGCGCTTGCTGTGGGCTATTTGATCAGTGAAAACGTCATCACAAAGCCAGAGGACATAACTGAAGTTAGGCTCTCAAGCGACGAGCTAAGCGTCTATGTAAGCGCCAAAGTGAACGAAAAGCGCCTAGAGCAGTTTGACGAGGAAAAGGTCATAATAAGTGGCTGCGGCAGAAGCTCAACGGCAAATATCGACCCACAGGCGATGGCGGCAAGAGCTGTAAAAAGCGGAGCTAAATTTAACAAAGATATGATCCTTGCTCAAATGAGGGAGTTTTACACGCAGTGCGAGCTTTATGAGATGACTGGCTGCGTGCATACGGCAAAGCTTTTTGTAAGCGAAGATAAATTTTACATAGGCGAGGATATCGCTCAGCACAACACGATAGACAAAGCCGTTGGCAAGGCTGTTTTAGACGGAGCTAACTTAGCAAATTCATTTTTGATGGTGAGTGGCAGGCTTAGCTCAGAGATGGTCGCAAAGGCCGTTATGCACGGCGTTCCAGCGCTTATCTCAAGGACAGCGCCAACGAGCCTTGGCGTGGTGATCGCTCGTAAATTTGAGCTTACACTTTGTGGTTTTGCAAGGGGCGAAAATATCAACGTTTATAGCGGCGAAGAGAGAATTTATGAGTAAAAATTTAGAAGAGCTAATAAAACAAACGCTAAATAAAAGCGGCAAACTTGACTGTGGCACGGCTTTTAAGATCGCTAGCAAGCTTGGCATAGAGATCGGCGAGGTAAGCGACGAGGCAACTAGGCTTGGCATCAAGATAGACAACTGCGAGCTTGGGCAGTTTGGCGCCCTAGATAAAGACCGCGGTAAATTTACATTGTCACTAAAACTAAAAGAAGTGAGCGACGAAAAGGGCAGAGTTTTTTGCAAAGATGCAAGAGAGATGGCGGCGGCTAACGGCGGGCTAAAGACCATGCGCTCGACGCTTAGAGACTACGGCTTTGACGTGAAGTACTGTCAGCTAGGCTGTTTTAAGGAAAAGAAAGGCAAAAAGATGAGAGTAAAGACGAAGACTTGGATAGAAAACGACGAGGGCGAGCTTATATTTGGCAAGGGTAAAACCGAAGTTTTAGACGTTATAGCCGAGGTTGGCTCGATATCAAAGGCAGCTGAAATTTTAGGCATGAACTATAAAAAATGCTGGTCACATCTACAAATTTTGCAAAAAAATTTAAAAGAAGATCTCTTTACGACCAAACAAGGCGGCGGAGATAATGCTGGCACTACGCTAAATGATAGAGCACACGAGCTTATAAACGCCTATAAACAGCTTCAAAACGACATCGAAGACTATGCAAATAAGCGCTTTAAAGAGCTATTTTTAAAACAAGACGAGAAGAAAAACGATAAAAAATAAACCAAATTTTTAAAAGGAGAAAAACATGTATGTAAAACTAAACGACAGGACTTATCTAAACAAAGATAAGATCACTAGAATCAAGATCGATAGCGTTCAAGACGGCATTCGTATCCGTTTTTACGAGGGTGCAAACCAAGTTGCTAAGAGCCAAAGATTTGAGAGTGAAGCAAAAGCTAACGAGTGGTTAGAGAAAAACTTCTTAAACAAATAATCACGCGAGTGGGCGCCCTGCCCGCTTGTAACCTCAGTTTATACAAAATTTCATTATAATCGCGCTTTTAACCAAAGGGAAAATCGTGCCAACCATAGATGAAGTAAGAAAAAATATCATTTTAAAAGATGGAATTTACTATTTTGACTACACGGCCTCAGGACTTGCCTATGCGCCTATCGAAGATGAAATTTCAAACTTTTTAAAAACCTACGCAAACACTCACTCAGACAGCAGTTCAAGCGCCGTGCTAACGCAAAAACGCTATGAAAACGCAAGAGCCGAGCTAAAGGAACTTTTGGGGCTTGATGATAGCTTTTATCTAATAGCAACAGGCCAAGGCGCAACGGCTGCGATAAAGAAATTTCAAGAGATAATGGGAATTTATCTGCCGCCAGCAACAAGAGCCTTGATCGGCGAAGCAAATTTAAGAAGCGTAAATTTGCCACTCGTGCTTGTTGGGCCCTATGAGCACCACTCAAACGAGATCAGCTTTCGCGAGGGACTTTGCGACTGCGAGCGCACCTTGCTTGATGAAAATGGCGAGATAGACTACGTGATGCTTGAGAGGACGCTAAAACTAAACGCAAAAAGAAAGATCATCGCCTGCTTTAACGCCGCCTCAAACGTCACAGGCGTAAAAACCGACTACAAGAGAATTTACTCGCTCGTTAAGAAATTTGGCGGAGTGGTGGCATTTGACTGTGCAGCGACCAGCTCGCATGAAATTTTAGACGCCACCTACTTTGACGCAGCCTTTTTCTCGCCTCACAAGCTACTTGGAGGAGTTGGTAGTTGCGGGCTTTTGGCGATCAAAAAAGAGCTTTATACAAGCGATATACCAAGCTTTGCAGGTGGTGGCACTATCGCTCTTGCGACGCCGTCAAAGCACCTTTTTATAAAAAACGCCGAGCAGCTTGAAGAGGCTGGCACGCCCTCTATCTTGGGGCTGGCGCGAGCAAGTCTAGCTTACAACTTGCAAGCGAGTGTCGGAGTAGAAAATATCAAAGCACGCGAAGATGAACTGGCAAATTTTTTTGAAAAAGAGCTTAGCAGCATCGAAGATATCACCATTTATGGACCTAAAAATGCAGAAAAACTGCCTATTTTTTCATTTAATGTGCGAGACATTTCGCCTTATGACTTTGCTGCAACACTTAGCAACAACTATGGCATACAAAGCCGCGCTGGCGTGATGTGCGCTGGGCCTTATGCTTTTGATCTGCTTGGGCTTAAAGAGAATAAGGTTTTAGAGAAAAAGCCAGGTTTTGTAAGAGTTGGCCTGCACTACACGCATACAAAAGAGGACGTGCTCTATCTCATAAACGCTATCAAATCATCTATCAAAAAGCACCGAGAGCTTTGGGGCGAAGAAAAAGCGATGTATGAGATGTTTGGCGGTAAAATTTAGGCTAAATTTGTTGTTTCGGGTTAAAATTTAACTATCAAGAAAAGTTAAAAATTTAAAATTTTAAAATGCAAAAACAATTATTATTTTTTGATCTGATTTTGCTCGTTCTTCCCATTTAAATTTTAACTGTATCAAATAAAAATTTACCATCTTGGATCAAATTTTGCCAGCAGAATATAAAGCAAATTTGCTGTTTTTATACAAAGTTATATCTGCTCGGTCTTAAAAAATCTAACAAAACACACCGCCATTGTGAGTGGACAAAAAAATATTAAGCATTTTATCTTGCTTTTACATCTAGTTAAATAGAAATTTCTCAAGATCTTTTATGCGGTAGCCGTTTAAAATTGGCAACAACTAGTTTTTATGTTGATTAAAAAATAATTTTTAATCACTTCTTCAACCACCAACCATAATTTAAATATACTTTAGGAATTTCATCATTATCAATATCTATTCCTAATTTTTCCATTTTGTCAAACCACTTATCTCGTTTTGATTTTGGTAATTTTGTACCACAAAAAGGGCAAAATTTAATTGAAATACTACTTGTGCCACCATCGTGAATGATAATTCCATATTCATCAAATTTAGGATAATACGAAATAAGTACGTCTGGGCAATCATAAATATTGTTATGAATCTTGCAATTTAATTTCGTTGCCTTTTTCATTTGAGAGCAACAGTGTTTTACCTTAACCATTTTTCCTTTATTTGTGCTATTTGCTTTTTTTCAAATTTTTACTTTGAAATTTCATCTTTTATCTTTTGATAAAGCTCCAAAATTTCATCTTTTTTGATGATAAAACTATTTTTATTTGCGATCAGATAGGCTGAGCTTTGCATGATATCACCAGCTACTTTTAGCCCATTTTGCTTCATAGTTGAGCCAGTCTCGACCACATCGACGATCGCATCGCTTAGCCTAACAAGTGGCGCTAACTCGATCGAGCCATAAAGCTTGATGATCTTCACACCAACAGCAAGCTTGGCAAAATAGTTTCTCGTGATATTTGGCATTTTTGTAGCGATCTTTAGCTCAGACCTTGAAAAGTCAAGCTCATCTTCGTTTTTTATGCCGATGCAGACCTTACACTTGCCTATTTGTAGATCAAGCAGTCTAACCACATTTGGCTTATGCTCTTCAAGCACATCAAGACCGACCACACCGATATCTGCAGCTCCTTCAGTGACGTATGTTGGTATGTCTTGGTTGCGAACCATTAAAAATCTAAAATTTCCCTCTTCAAGGATGAGTTTTCTATCCTCAAATATAAAGCTCGAACCAAAAATTTTTCTAAAAATCTCAAGCGTATCTTCTGCGATCCTGCCCTTTGGCAAGGCTACTGTTATCATTTTAAAATTTCCTTTTTCTCATCGATTATTTTTTGCATGGCACGAAAGATCAGCATCTTATCGCAAATGGCATTTTTAAAAAATTTAGATAAAAAGTCGCCATCTCCGCCAGTAAAATAGACTTTTTTGCTACCTGCAAGCTTTGAAATGAGCGTGATAATGGGCTTTATGATGCCGTAACTCACAGCATCGCTCGTTTTTTGAGGCAATGCATCGATGTCGATTTGCGAATTTAGTGTCACATCAAGGCGTGGTGAGATGCTTTTATAGGCATTTAACATAGTTGCGATGCCTGGCAAGATGTAGCCGCCAAGATGAAGTGAGTTTGCCATTATATCAACGGTGATAGCACTTCCAGCATCTACTATAACGCCATCATTTATCATATAGCAACCCGCTTTTCTATCTACTCCGAGCCCCTGATAGATCGTGTCTATCTCAAAGTAAGGCTCTAAATTTACAAACATTTCATCCTTATCTACCATGCGTAAAATTTCTTCATTTACACAGATAAAATAGACCTTTTCATCTGGCTTGTAGTTTTTAAATTCGCTAACTTTTATGTGTGTGATCTTGCCATTTTGCAAAAAAGAGGCGTTGGTGTTGCCGATATCACACAAAATCATAACAGCTCCAGCCTTGCTCTTTGAAGTAGTTTAGGGACTTTGAGCAAATTTGAGAGTTGTAAAAGATCACACGTTTTTTGATCTTGGTTTGAAATTTCTCTTCAAATTTAGTGCAAATTTCATTTATCTCGCTGGCTTCTTTGACTAAAAGTCTACTCTTTGCACTTCTTAAAAAAACGATCTCGTAGAAATTTTTTGTATCTACACCAAAAAACGCCTCAAGCGAGCGTTTCTTGGTAAATTCGCTAAGATCAAGCCTTTTTAGATCCCTTAGCAAGATCTTTTTAGCTTCAAAAAGCTCCCAAATTTTCTGGTTCATTGCCCTAGATTAACATACTCGTTATCGTAGTAAAATGCGCCATTTCCCATGAAGCTTTTATCTTTTATCTCGTCGCTAAACTCATAAATTTCAGCTCCGCTAAGGTCTAAATTTGTCTTTATAACATAACCTGTTTTTTCGATGACATAGAGCTTATTGTTGATGATAGTAGCCGCTGAGAAGATAGCAAATTTGAAATTTACCTTATTTTGCTCTTTTAGCATAAGGTCTGTTCTTACGATCGTGCCATCTTTTTTAAAGATGTAAATTTCATCGTTATGAACTAGCACGTCTTTGATCTCACCGTCATAATAAACTGTCTGGCTTGGGTTGATGACGATTAGTTTTTTGGCTGTTGCTGCGATTAGATTATCGCCCTCAACGCCTAAAAATATGATGTTGTTAAAGAAATTTTCAGAGCTTACGACAACGTCGCGTAAAATTCTACCAGTCTCTTTTTGCACGATGTAAATTTTGCCATCAAGTGCTGGATAGACGATGAGCGAGCTCATAAAGTAAGGTGCAACAACTCTTGAATCAACCGCTGCGATGTCAGATGAACTATACTCCATTAGTGTCGTAGCTGTGTTGATGTCGATTAGATAGATGTGGTTTGATGCGCTGATAGCTGCAAGTTGGTTTTGATCAAGCGAGGCTGCTACGATCGCAGTTGGAAATTTACCACTATAAACGCTGTGACCGCTAGGATCAGTCACGTTTAGATCGCCATTTATGCTAGCTGAGATGACAAAGCCGTTGTTTTCATTTAAGAAGTTGAAATTTTCAGGCAAGGTAACGCTTTTATTTAGCCCATTTTTAGTGATGATGTT
Source organism: Campylobacter concisus (assembly GCF_902460895.1). Lineage (GTDB taxonomy): Bacteria > Campylobacterota > Campylobacteria > Campylobacterales > Campylobacteraceae > Campylobacter_A > Campylobacter_A concisus_BC. The sequence goes on from NZ_CABPVL010000001.1 coordinate 48,203, forward strand.
GCCATTATCAAGCGTTGCGCCATTTGCATTTGCTGATTTGATGTAAGAAGGAAGATCTTTTGACAAAGATATCTCACCAGAAGTTTGCGCAGGCTCAAAATATTGTCTTTTTGTGCCGCATCCGCTTAGAACTAAAGCCAAGGCAAAGGCCAAGAATAGTGTAAGTTTTTTCATTATTTTATTCCCTGATAGTGTTTTAGATTTTTAACTAAAGTTTGTAGTTGTGAGTCAAGTGCGATCTTGTCAAATTCCACATTTGCCTCTTTGATTTTATTTTGTTTTAAAAGCTCAAAACCTTTTAAAAGTGCGTTGTATTCGCTTAAAATTTGAGTATTTGCATCGCCAGTTTGTGAAAGAATGATATCTTTTACGATCGGATTTACTTTTAAATTTACAAGCTCGCTAATGCCCTTTGTATCGTTTTTATCAAGCATTTGTCCAAGTGAGAAAAGCGCATACATGCTTGGCTCTTTCTCCTTTAAAACATTTAAAGCGTTTGCGTCATTTGGATTTAAGATAAGCTTTGAATAGGCTAAATTTGCCTCCTCAACCCTGTTGTCGTTTAAAACCTTACTAGCGTAAAATCCGATTAGTGCGACGATAGCTGCCACGCATAGCACGATCAGCAAAGTTTTGTATTTCCTAAAAAAACGCTCTCCCTTGATCATACTCTCAAGAAACTGCTCTTGGGCGTCGATCTCTTTTTTTATCTCGGTTAAGTCTTCTTTTATAGCCAACGTTTTTCCTTGCTTTTGAAAAATTTTAATTCGCAGATTTTAGCATAATTAAATTAAAAGTAGCCCAAAATTAAAGCTTGAATGTGATATAATGCCTCAAAATCAATTAAAAGGTTGCTTAATAATGCAAATAGACGACACTCTCTTAAATAAACTAGAAAAACTCTCCGCATTACAAATTAATGATGAAAAAAGAGAAGAGATCAAGAAGCAATTAAGTGAAATTGTATCTTTTGTCGATGTTTTAAACGAGCTTGATCTAAGCAGCGACGAGGCAGTAGTTAGCTCTATAAAGGGTGGCACTCCATTAAGAGAAGATGAGCCACATTTAAGTAACGTTGTCGATGAAATTTTAAAGCACGCCCCTTCACGCGAGGGACACTTTTTTGCCGTGCCAAAGATCATAGAGTAAAATATGGATCTAATCGAACAACTAAGAGCGCAAAGCTCGGATGCCCAAACCAAAGCATCAGAGAGCAATCTCTCTGGTGACATCCAAACACTTCTAAAAACTGTTGTTTTCAATAAAGCCAGCGACCTTCATCTAGTCTCAAGGTCTGAGCCTCAGATAAGGATAGATGGCACTTTAAGACCACTTGAATTTGGCGTTCTAAGCGGCAAAGATATAGAAAATTTATGCTACGCGCTTATCACAGACGCCCAAAAAAGCGAGCTTGAGAACAACAAAGAGCTTGACTTTGCCATAGAGCTTCCAAATATCGGCCGCTTTCGTGGCAACTATTACTACACGATGAATGGCGATCTAGCCGCAGCTTTTCGTATCATACCTATCGATATACCTTCGCTTGATGATCTAAATGCACCACAAATTTTTAAATATATCATCAAACGCGAAAAGGGCCTTATCCTAGTTACTGGACCAACGGGCAGTGGTAAATCAACAACGCTTGCGGCGATGCTTAATGAGATAAATTTAAATTATAGAAAGCACATTATCACCGTTGAAGACCCAGTTGAGTTTGTGCATAACAACAAAAAAGCCCTATTTTCACATAGAAACATAGGCACTGACACGCACTCTTACTCAAAGGCGTTAAAATTTGCACTTCGTGAAGACCCAGATATCATACTTGTTGGCGAGATGAGGGATAGAGAGACGATCTCTACAGCTATCACAGCGGCTGAGACTGGACACCTAGTCTTTGGCACGCTTCACACAAACTCAGCCATACAAACTATAAATAGGATAGTTGATAGCTTCGATGGAAGCGAGCAGCTTCAAGTAAGAAATATGCTTAGCGTTTCGCTAACTGCCGTCATCTCACAAAGTCTGATCCCAAAAATAGGCGGCGGAAGGTGCGCTGTACATGAAATTTTGATAAATAACATGGCGATATCAAACTTGATACGCGAAAACAAAGTGCATCAAATTTACTCTCAAATGCAGCTAAATCAGCAACAAACCGGCATGAGCACGCAGACTCAAGCACTGATGAAAGCGCTAAAAGAGGGCTTGATCACAAAAGAAAACGCGCTAGCCTACTCAACTAGCCAACAAGAACTTCAAAATTTAATAGGAACTGTATGATGGATTTAGTAACTTGGTTTGACATTATCGTCATCGCCCTTGTCCTGATACTTGGTGTAAAAGGCATAATAAACGGGCTTATAAAAGAGGCATTTGGGCTTATCGGGCTAATAGGTGGTCTAGTTGTCGCTAGTAGATTTTCAGATGTAGCTGAGAGCTTCATAAGCAAAAATATCTATAAATTTGAAAATCCTTCATTTTTACAATTTGTCGCATTTATCGGACTTTGGCTAGTCTTTTGGCTAGTTTGTCTGCTAGTTGGCAAATTTTTATCAAAGATAGTTTCAGTAAGCGGCCTTGGCTTTTTAGATAGGCTTGGTGGATTTGTCATGGGAAGTGGCAAAATTTTCCTCACATTTTCAGCAGTCGTTGCCGTAATATCAGGCACTTCGCTAAATAAAATGATCGAGCCATACTTCACAAACAGCAAGGTCTATCCGCTCCTACTTGAAACTGGTAGATGGATAACAAATATCGATGTGAAAAACATCAAAAGTGAGCTAGATGAGATGGTAGTAAGACCAAAGGATACAAACAAGAGTGATGCATTTATATCAATGGATGCAAATGCAAGCATAAATACCGACACAAACGCCACTAAAGGGGAAGAAAAATGATAGAAAATTTAGAATATGATGCCTTGCTTGAGAAATTTAAAAGAGTTCTTCGCGACAACGGTTTAAAATATACAAAACAGCGTGAAATTTTACTAAAAACGCTTTACAACAACGACGAACACTTTACGCCAGAGAGGCTATATCTTTTTATAAAAGAGACCTATCCTGAGCTAAATATCGGTATCGCAACTGTTTATAGGACGCTAAATTTACTAGAAGAATCAGAGATGGTAACATCTATCAGCTTTGGTTCTCAAGGCAAGAAATTTGAGCTTGCCACAAAGCCACACCATGACCACATGATATGCAGAAAGTGCGGCCTTATCATAGAGTTTGAAGATCCTATGATAGAAAAAAGGCAGATAAGCATCGCAAAAGAGCATGGCTTTAAACTAACTGGTCACATGATGCAGCTTTATGGAATTTGCGAAAAATGTTCAAAAAATAATATAAAGGGAAAGTAAGGTGATATTTGACAACCAACACGAAATTCAAAGATTAGAAAGCATAGATGAGCTTAGAAATTTAGGCATAAATCCATATCCACATTTTCTTAGAAGAGATATGAATATCTCTAAATTTAGACTTAAATTTAACTATATAAAAGATACAGAAGAGAAAAAAGCAGAGGGACAGCTAGTTGGCCTTGCAGGCAGGATAAAGCTGATCCGTGACGCTGGTAAAGCGGTCTTTGCAAACATCGAAGACGAAAATGGAAATTTACAAATTTATTTTAGTAACAAGACACTTGACCCAGAGTGGTTTAAAATCGTTAAAAAATATGTAGAAATAGGCGACATCGTATATGTTAGAGGCTACGCTTTTATAACAAAAACTGGCGAATTTTCAATGCATGTAAATGAGCTTAGCTTAGCTACAAAATCAATTAGTCCGCTTCCAGAGAAGTACCACGGGCTAGTTGATGTTGAGACAAGATACCGCCAAAGATACCTTGATATGATAATGAACCCTGAAGTTAGGGCTGATTTTAAAAAGCGCTCGGTGATTATAAGCACGATTAGAAGATTTTTTGAAGAAAAGGGCTTTTTAGAGGTTGAAACTCCGATGCTTCACCCAATAGCTGGTGGCGCAAATGCAAAACCATTTGTGACATTTCACAACGCTCTTGGAGTTGAGAGATACCTAAGGATCGCTCCTGAGCTATATCTAAAACGCCTTGTAGTTGGTGGTTTTGAAGCTGTTTATGAGATGAATAGAAACTTCAGAAACGAGGGTATGGATCTAACCCATAACCCTGAATTTACAAGCATAGAGTTTTACTGGGCATATCACAACTACCACGATCTAATGGGCATCACAGAGGATTTATTTAATGTCATTTTAGAAAAACTTGGCATGGAGAAAGTGATAAATTTTGATGGCATGGAGATTGATTTTAGCAAGCCATTTAAACGCATAAGCTATAAAAAAGCTCTAGTTGAGATAGGCGGACTTGCTGAAGATATCGTAAGCGATAAGGCTAAAATTTTAGCAAAACTAAGAGCTGATGGCTTTGAAGCAAACGAAAAGCTCGACCTTGGCCACTTACAGGCTGAACTCTTTGACAACTACGTGGAGAGCAAGCTCATCCACCCAACTTTTGTCATCGACTATCCGATCTCTATAAGCCCACTTTCAAGAAGAAGCGACACAAATCCTGATGTGGCAGAGAGATTTGAGCTATTTATCGCTGGTCGTGAGCTAGCAAATGGCTTTAACGAGCTAAATGATCCAATCGATCAATACAACCGCTTTAAAGCGCAAATCGATGCTAAAAACGCAGGCGATGACGAGGCTCATGAGATGGATGAAGACTATGTAAAAGCCCTAGGATACGGCATGCCGCCAGTTGCAGGAGAAGGCATAGGCATAGACAGACTTGTGATGCTTCTAACAGATAAAAAATCAATCCGTGACGTTGTTCTCTTCCCAGCGATGAGACCACTAAAAACTGAGACAAAGGAGAATGAAAAATGAGTTTGCAAAGCTACGATAAAGAAATTTTTGACCTAGTAAATTTAGAGCTAAAACGCCAGTGCGACCACCTAGAAATGATCGCTAGTGAAAATTTCACATATCCAGATGTTATGGAGGTGATGGGCTCAATCCTAACAAACAAATACGCTGAGGGCTACCCTGGCAAAAGATATTATGGTGGTTGTGAATTTGTCGATGAGATCGAGCAAATCGCGATCGATAGATGTAAAGAGCTCTTTGGATGTGAATTTGCAAACGTTCAACCAAACTCAGGCTCTCAGGCAAACCAAGGCGTTTATGGTGCTTTGCTTAATCCAGGCGATAAAATTTTAGGCATGGATCTAAGCCACGGTGGGCACCTAACTCACGGCGCAAAGGTAAGCAGCTCTGGTAAGATGTATGAGAGCTTCTTTTATGGCGTCGAGCTTGATGGTCGCATAAACTACGATAGAGTTATGGATATCGCAAAGATAGTAAAACCAAAAATGATCGTTTGTGGCGCAAGCGCATACACAAGAGAGATTGAATTTAAGAAATTTAGAGAGATAGCTGACGCTGTTGGCGCGATACTCTTTGCAGACGTTGCACACATCGCTGGCCTAGTTGTAGCTGGCGAGCATCAAAATCCTTTCCCGCACTGCGACGTCGTAAGCTCAACTACGCATAAAACTCTAAGAGGCCCAAGAGGTGGCATCATCATGACAAACAACGAGGAGTACGCTAAAAAGATAAACTCTTCTATCTTTCCAGGCATCCAAGGCGGTCCACTAGTTCATGTCATCGCTGCAAAGGCAGTTGGCTTTAAGCACAACCTTAGCCCTGAGTGGAAAATTTACGCCAAACAAGTAAAAGCAAACGCTAAAAAACTTGGCGAAGTGCTAATAAGCAGAGGCTTTGATCTAGTAAGCGGCGGCACTGACAACCACCTAATCCTAATGAGCTTTCTAAACCGCGAATTTAGCGGAAAAGACGCTGATATCGCTCTTGGAAATGCTGGTATAACTGTAAATAAAAATACAGTTCCAGGTGAGACAAGAAGTCCGTTTATCACAAGTGGCATACGTGTAGGTAGCCCAGCTCTTACAGCGCGCGGCATGAAAGAGGCTGAATTTGAGCTAATAGCAAACAAGATCGCTGACGTGCTAAGCGACATCAACAACGCATCTTTACAAGAGAAGATAAAAGCCGAACTAGTCGATCTTGCTCATAAATTTATAATCTACGATAAAGCGACATTTTGATGCAAAGTATTGATACATCTCTTATAAAGATAATAACGACCCACTACTACATCAAACGTGACACGATCGTCAATAAGATAGAGTACAAGGGTAAAATTTTCTTTGATAAATTTGAAAAGATCAACGAACCACTAACTTATAGTGTCATGAAAGAGCATGAGGAGGGCAAAGCTATAATCGCCCACTCGCTGATTAATGCAAGTGATAAGGTCGAAAATATAGTTTTTGACTACAACGGCAGAACTCCAGATAGGTTTTGGCATAGAGCGCAGCTTCTTTTAAGAGAAGAAGGCTTTATAAATTTCACAGCCTACGAGACCAAGACGCCAGGGCATTTGCACCTTTATGTGCATAAAGGTCACACTACGCTAAATGAAGCTTGCACGCTTGCAAATATGCTAAGCGCAAAGCTCTCACAAAAGCTAGCCAAAGAGTGGAGAATGTTTCCTAATCAAGATATGCCAAAAGAATTTAACATCCTAACTTTGCCATATAACCTCTATCAAAAAGAGCGTGGGGCAAGTTGGTCAAAATATATGTAAGGAGAAATAATGGAAAACGAAGAGTTAAAAGATATACTTTTAGAAAAAGATGATGAGGCAAAGGGCGCAAAACTAAAGAAACTTCTTATGTTTATAGCAGCTCTTGTTATACTTTTTTTAATCATCATCGTAGCCATGAAGCTTATAAACTCAAGCGACTCGACACAAGCACAGAATGAAGCCGACTCAAGACTAGTTCTGCCTCCAGTGCCAGCAGAGCAGCCAGTCGATACGCAAGTGCCTGCACAAGATACAAATTCAGATGTTAAAAAAGGCGATACACAACTTTTTGAGCAAGTGCCTATCGTGCCTGAAAACAAGCAACAAGATGATTTTGAAGATATGATCAAAAAGCTAAAAGATAAAGAAGGTGCAAAATCAGCTCCTAAAATTGAAGAGCCAAAAGAGGTAGTAAAAGCTGTCGAGCATCCAGCTGAAGCACCTAAAAAAGCTGAGACAAAGGTAGAGGCTCCAGCTAAAAAAGCTGAAACAAAAAGCGAATCTAAAGTAGAGAAAAAGCCTGAAGCAAAGCCAGCTAAAACTGAGGCAAAAGCAGATAAAAAAGCTGAAACTAAAGCTGAGAAAAAACCTGAAACAAAGGTAGAAAAAAAAGCTGAAGCTCCTGCAAAAGCAGAAAAAGTAGAGAAAAAAGCTGAAACTCCAGCAAAAGCTGAGAGCGTCGCAAAAGGCTCTTATGTTCAAGTATTTGCAACTAGTAAATTTAACCCAAATGCCGACTACATGAAAAAAATAGCAGCCAAAGGTTATAGCTACAAAACTATAAAAGCTGGCGAGCTAACTAAAATTTTAGTTGGTCCGTTTGATGAAAAAGGGCTACAAAAAGCTGTAAATGACATAAGAAAAGATGTCAATAAAGACGCTTTTGTCTTTAGAGCAAAATGAAAACCTTCGCAGTTTTTGGAGATCCGATAGCTCACTCGGTATCTCCAAGACTACACAACAAAGCCATTGCCGATCTGGCTCTTGATGCCCTTTACACAAGGGTTTTGCTAAAAGATGGCAATGAGCTAATCAATAAATTTAAATCCTTAAAACTAAACGGCGCAAATGTCACACTCCCGCATAAAGAATTTGCTCTAAATTTAGCTGATGAGGCCTCAGAAGCAGCACGTAAAATAGGCTCTGCAAACACTTTGGTGCTAAAAAATGAGAAAATTTATGCCTACAACACTGACGCACCTGGCTTTTTAAAAGCGATATCAAATTTCAAAGAGGCAAAAAGCGCTATCATCCTTGGAGCTGGAGGCACCGCAAATGCCCTAGCCTACGCACTTAAATCACAAAACATAGATGTTTGCATACTAAATAGAAGCAAGGCAAGACTTGATAAATTTAAAGATCACTATGAGTGCTTTAGCTGGGATGACTATAAAGAGCATAAATTTGATCTAGTGGTAAATTCGACCTCAGCAGGGCTAAAAGATGACCTTTTGCCAGCACCAAAAGAGATTTTAGATGGCATTTTAAAAAGCGCTAAATTTGCATTTGATGTTATTTACGGCAAGCAAACGCCATTTTTAAAAGAGGCAAAAAGGCAAAATTTAGCATGCAAAGATGGAGCTGATATGCTCTTGTATCAAGCGGTTTTAGCGTTAAATTTATTTTATAATGGCAGCCTTGATGAGAAAAAGATAGAAATTTCTATGCGAGAGGCTCTTAGTTTATAGAGCTCTTGCAAGAGTGCATTAAACAAAATGGAAAAATCATCAAGCTTGATAAATAAGGCTCTAAAGCTTAGCGATATAAATTTTAACTCCTTTAGTCACTCTAAAAACTGGATAGGCTTTTTGAGATAGAGGATGAAAACTGGGCTTCTGGCGTAGATACCGCACTAAAGCTTTTTGATAAATATTTTAATAAATTTAAAAATGAAGCATTTGTCATAAGCGCCTTAAACTACGACGATACTAACTTGAGCGATGAAACGATTGAAATAAAACATTTGCACGATAAATTTAAAAAGCTAGGCATCTTGCAAGAGCCAAATGAGCACTTTGATCTTGGTTTAGATGGTGAGATTTTGCTGCCTGCCATCTGCCTTAGGATAGATGCTTTAAAATTTAATGAGATCAAAGATCTAGCCAAACTACTCATGCTTTATACATACTCCTTAAACGAGTGGTGCTTTTTTATCTTTCCAAGCCTAAATTTAGCGCTTTATCCGCATGATGAGAGAGGTTTTGGATGCATCGGGCTAAATGACGATACAAAAAATGGATTAAATTTTTTAGAGTTTTGTAAAAAGGAGAAAAATGCAAAGGTTGTTATAAAAGAGCAAATAAATTTTAAAATCAAGCAAAACTAAAAGCCCCCCTTGCCGAAGCAAAGGAGGGAAAAATTTACTTTTCAAACGCTTTTTGCAAGCTAAATGGAAACGCTTGATAGCCCATAGCATTTGTCATCTTTATCTCGATGCTAGGCTCTTTTGCGCCCCACTCAAACTCATCGATGTGTGGGCTAGGAAGTCCTACTGGGCGACCTTTTGCGATGTCAAACTGCATGCCAGCAACGGCTGAATAGACCATCACGCTATCAAGGTCATCTTGATACTGCGTAAGGCTTGTAACTGAGCTATACCACTCTTTGCCGCGCTCTTTGCCATACTCCCAGATCTGCTCAACGGTCTTTTTGTTCTCATCGATCTTATAAACGACCGCGCGAGAGTACTTCATGCCAGCGATTGCTGGTTGCTCCATGCCCCTTGTGTCGCCGTTGTCAAAGACACTTAGATAAATTTCGCCTTTTTTAGACTTGCTATCTATCCTAAATGCCGTATGTTGCGTCCATTGCCAGTCAAAGCCACCTTTGTCACTCTCGTATCCTGGGCATTTTGAGTACTCATCTTCGCAGACGATCTTGTTGCCTTTGCTATCGACTGGCTGAAGAAGCTTATCTTTAAATTTATCGCTCCAACCCTTGTGAGCGCCCATGATCCATTTTACTTGTTTGTCACGGCCGATCTTTATAACTGCGTCTTGGTGGCGGCTTGAGATGATGATGCTATCATCGCTTGGGTCGTAATCCACACTATTTACGTGTGCCCAGTTACGTCCAGGACCAGCGCCAACTATGTCACCCCATTTATCGTGTGTATCCATAGACTGAAGCTCATCAGAGCTTGCAGTGTGGCCTGCTTTTTTAGCGTCTATGTTTAAGCAAACTGCGCCTTGATCAAGCGTTTTTAGCACGATATCGCGGTAAGGATCAAGGATTTCATATAGTCTAAAGTCATCAACTACGTTGCCGTCACGGTCAAGCTCAACGATGACGTCGCGCACTGTTCTTACGTTTTTGCCATCAGCCCTTTTGTAGTCGGCATTTGCCACGCGCAAGAAGTAGTGTCCGTTTTGTGCTACGTCCATCGAGTGTGAGAAGTCGTTGTAGCTAGCTGGTAGCTCGCGGTTGAAAATTTCTCTACCCATAATGTCGTATTTTGCGTATCTTTGGCCATATCCCCAAGTCATAGCGCCGTCGTCATTTTGCTTAAAGCCCATCATAACGCCAGCGTGAAATGGCTGTTTTAGGTCGTAAATTTTGCTTGGCTCAAGGTACCATCTAACCTCGCCTTTTGTGTCAAGGATGAAGTTATTTGGGCTGTAGTTCCACTCGATCGCACCGCCAGCTGGGTTGTTCCAAACGACTTTTGTGCCCTTGCCTGTTTTATTTACAAAGTTATTTACATAGTAGAGGCGGTTTGCAAATTTAGCGCTCGCAGGCTTAGTAACCTCGATCTTGTCAAATAGCGCGCCCTTTTGATTTGGTGTGCCAGCACTCTCTAGGTAGATAGCTGGAGCGTAAATTTTATAGCTCTCTTTTATATGCTCAGTCTTGCCCTTGTAGCTCTTGTCGTACTCGACTTCAACGGTGTTTTGATAGTCAGGATACATGCCAAAAACTGGGATGCCACCATGTGTGCGAAGATGCTTGTCAGCCACTTTGTAGCTTATCACTTGACCACCTTGTTTTGGCACGATAGTGACCTTAGCGTTGCTTAGTGTGTAACCGCCATTTTTGATGACTGCTGTAAGTGGGGCAGTATCGTAAGGATTTACCACTACTTCGCCGATCTGCCCAGTGATAGCGTAGTCAAGTTTAGCTCCGCTTGGACCGCCTATCGCAAAAGCACTCGAGCAAAGCACAGAGGCTAGTGCAACACAACTCAAAGTCTTTCTCATAACATCTCCTTTAGATAAATTTTATAAACTCTACTCATAAAGCTTATAAAATTTAGAAAAAGCCTCGGCAAAAACCAAGGCTTAAATTAGTAAAAGGAATAACAAAAATGATTTGCTTTGTGTGTAATTGTAGTAAATCTTTATAACATAAATTTCACGCTAAGATTAATAATAGCTTAAAATTTAAAAATATATTTAAAATTTATTAAATAGCGTATTCAACCTCGTTATCTTCGCCATTTATAAGGTCAAAGATCTTAGCTTTTAGCTCAAAATACTTTAGATCATGCACGCCAAAATTTGGATTAGTTATCTCTTTTATAATCACGCCATCGTGCAGGATCACGATCTTATCAGCCAAAAATAACGCCTCATCGATATCGTGCGTGACAAAGATAGTGGTTTGCGTCTTTGACATCTGCTTTAAGCTTTTTTGTAAATTTGTCCTTGTTATTGGATCAAGTGCAGAAAATGGCTCGTCTAAAAATAGCACCTCAGGGCTTAAGCTAAGTGCCCTTGCTATAGCGATACGCTGCTTTTGGCCGCCACTTAGCGAGTGTGGGAAGAGCTCGGCCTTGTGAGAAAGACTAACAAGCTCCAGAAATTTGCTAGCTCTCTTTTCTTGTTCAAATTTATCCTTTATGCCAGAGCATTTTAGGGCAAATTTGATGTTATCTTTTGCGCTTAGCCATGGCATTAGCGAGTAGGTCTGAGTGATGATCTGGCGCGATTTGTCTAGTGAAATTTTCTTTGTATAAATTTTATTTTGCATTGAAATTTCACCGCTACTAAGCTCGCTCGTGCCACTTAGGATGTTTAAAAGTGTCGTCTTGCCAGAGCCACTGCCACCAAGCAAAACGCAAAATTCATTCTGCTTTATCTCTAAATTTATCCCTTTTAAAATTTTAGCGTCCCCAAAAGATTTGGTTAAATTTTTTATCTTTATCATCGTCCAAGTCTCTCCCCTGCGTATCTTTCAATGAGCGAAAAGATGAAATTTATCACGATACCTATCACGCCGATCACAAAAATCACCGCCATTACGCTATCTATCCTAAGCTGGTTTCTAGCGTCTATTATGAGATATCCTAGCCCGCTTTGCGCTCCCACCATCTCGCCAACTACTAAATTTATCCAAGCAAGGCTCGCTGCTAGTTTTAGCCCTGAGATGATGCTAAAAAGGCTTGCTGGCATGATGACGCCAGTGATTATTTGCATTTTGCTAGCTCCAAAGCCACGAGCTGCTAAAACAAGCTCATTTGGCACGCTTTTTACGGCATTTATAGTAAGAAGCAGCATAGGAAAAAATATCGCATAAGCGATGATGAAAATGGTCGGTTTATCTCCGATGCCAAAGGCAAGGACTATCAAAGGTATCCAAGCAATCGGCGAAATAGGACGCAAAAGCCCGATAAGCGGCTCAAATGCGTTTGCAAATTTTGGGAAAAGTCCAAATATAAGTCCAACCAAAACCGCAACAAGCGAGCCAACGAGAAGTCCTATGACGTATCTAATGAGTGAGTCAGTGACGCCAAGAAGCAGTTTGCCGCTTTTTGCAAGCTCTAAAAATGCACCTACCACCTCTTTTACGCTTGGTACCAAGTCCCCACTAAAAGCTTGCCAGATAAGCAAAGCTAGGGCTAAAACGAGAATTTGAAAAAGGTATTTCATCTTTGCTCCAAGTATGAGTTTATCTCTAAATTTGCTAGTTTTTGATTGCCTAATTTTTTGCTGATTAGAAATTCTTTTAGCTCTTCTAGCTCTTCTGTCTTTAGGCTTAGATCGTCGTAGCTTACGATCTCTTCATCAAGCACTAGCTTTAATAAATTTGCATTTTGACTTAAGATCTCATTGCCCAAAAGTGCGCTTTTTTCGTGATCTTTTGTGATAAAGCTTGCTGCTTTTCTAAAAGCATCTAAAAGCTCGTTAAAATAAGGCTTTGAGAGGATCTCTTCTTGAAAATTTAATGTGCAGCAGATGTGGTTTGGCTTTATATCTTTTGAAAAGAGTAAATTTTTCGCCCTGCCTTTAAAATTTACCGCCATTTGCCCAAATGGCTCAGCCACGATATAAGCGTCTATTTGATGGCTAAGAAGCGCAAAAGGCATCTCAGGTGGCGCCATCTCAATGATATCTGCACTCATATTTTCACGCTTTAAGATCGTATCAAGTAAAAAATAGTGCATGCTAAATTTTGAAGGCACAGCGATCTTTTTGCCAGCAAGCTGCTTAAGACCGGTCACGTCGCTTCTAGCCACAAGGGCTGAGCCATTTTTGTGAGCTGATAGCACAGTCTTTATCTTTGCGCCATTTGCTCTTAGCATAAGACCTAGTGGAGCTAGCATAAAAGCCCCGTCAATCGCCCCTGCCCTAAGCGCCTCAGCTAGATCAACCCAGCTGGCAAATTTAATAGGCACTATCATGAAATTTTCACTTTTATGAAGCTTTGAAGCGATGATGCATAGATGATCGCTTATCGGCACAAAGCCTATTTTTACGCCGATCTTTGGAGTGCTTGCTAGAGCTTTTTGGCTACTAAGAGCCAAGAAAGAGCCTAAAATTTGTAAAGCATAACGCCTGGTCATAAATTTTCCTGAATTTTATTTTAAGTGTGTAATTATAGTAGCCAAAGCTAAAATTTACACTAAATTTATCCTAAATCAATCTCTGTGAAAATTTTTGATGATATAATCCAAGACTTATCCAAAAGATAAAATTTACTTGCATAAGGAGCAAAAATGCAAACAAACGACGAAATTTTAGGCATCAAGATCCAGAAATACGGACTTGATAAAGAGGCTAAGCCAAATGAAAAAGGCTTTTATGACTACAAAGACGAGGCAGAATTTACAGACTACTCAAACGCTATCTCACTTTATAAAAAAACCTTTCCAAATAAGCAAAAAGTAATAGAAGAAACACCTGATCCAGCCGTTAGCGAAATGCTCCTAAAAATGCAAGATATGGGGATCGAGACTGTTTTTGATAGATTTGACAAGCAAAAGCCACAATGCACATTTGGCATGGCTGGAATTTGCTGTAAGATCTGCTTTATGGGGCCATGTAAGATCACATCAAAGGCAACTCGTGGCGTGTGCGGCGCTGATGCGGACGTCATCGTAGCTAGAAATTTACTCCGTCACGTAGCTGGCGGTGCAGCGGCTCACGGCGCAAGAGGCAGAGAAAACATGCTAGCTCTTAAAAACGCAGCAACTGGTAAGCTAAATATCCCAATAGAAGGCGAAGAGAAAGTGCGTGCGGTCGCAAAGGCTTTTGGGCTTGATGAGAGCAAAAGCATAAACGAGCTTGCCTCGCAGATCGCTGATATCTTGCTTGAAGATCTATCTCGCACCTTGCCCGAAGAGCACAAAGCCATAAAGACCTTTGCTCCAAAAGAGCGTCAAGAGGTGTGGAAAAAGCTTGATATCTTGCCAATAGGCGTCTATCACGAGGTTACAGAGAGCCTTCATAGAACGAGCACAGGCACAGATGGCGACTGGCGAAATGTAATGAAGCAGTTTTTCCGCACAGGCCTAGCTTACGCTTGGTCAAGCACGCTTGGCACGTCTATTGCGATGGATTGTCTATTTGGTCTGCCAAAGCTAAATGACTCTAAGATAAATTTAGGCGCTATCAAAAAAGGCTACGTAAATATCGCACTTCACGGACACTCTCCACTTTTAGTAAGTGTCGTCGTTAAGCTTGGCAAGAGTGAGAAATTTCAAAATTTAGCTAAAGAAAAGGGTGCGTTAGGCATTCAGTTTTATGGTGTTTGCTGTAACGGACTTTCGGCTATGTATCGCTACGACGGCGTTATACCGCTTTCAAACGCAGTTGGCGCAGAGCTTGTCGTTGGCACGGGAGCGCTTGATCTTTGGCTAGCTGACGTGCAAGATGTCTATCCTACCGTTATGGAGGTAGCAAGGTGCTTTAAAACGACAGTCATCACTACAAGCGACTCTGCAAGGCTTCCTGGAGCTGAGCACATCGGCTTTGATCATCATCACTCAAATATGAGTGAAATTCACGAGATCGCAGAGAAAATTTTATATAGAGCACTTGAGAGCCATGAAGCTAGAAAAGGCATACCAGTGCATATCCCGCAATACGAAGTCGAAGCTAAAATGGGCTTTTCACTAGAAAATGTAAATAAAATTTTTGGCTCAACACAGGTTATCGCTGATGCGATAAAAGAGGGCAAGATACTTGGACTTGTAAATTTAGTCGGCTGCTCAAATCCACGCGTAGTTTATGAAAAAGCTGTTGTAAACGTAGCTAGAACGCTTCTAAAAAATAATGTCCTAATAATGACAAACGGCTGCGCCTCATTTCCACTACTAAAAACAGGACTTTGCAATGCAAATGCGCTTGAATACTGCGGCGATAGCTTGAGAGAATTTTTAGCCCCTTATAAGATCCCACCGATCTGGCACATGGGCGAGTGCTTGGACAACGCTAGGGCTTCAGCGATGTTTAATGCGCTTAGCCAAAACTTAAGCACTGACATCAAAGACCTGCCATACGCATTTTCAAGCCCTGAGTGGTCAAATGAAAAGGGCATAGATGCCGCACTTGGCTTTAGACTACTTGGAATTTCATCTTACCACTGCGTATTTGCCCCAGTTCAAGGCTCAAAAAATGTTGAAGAATTTATGGCAAATGGCACATTGCCGATCCTTGGCTCAAAAATGGTAGTAAATCTTGATCCCGTCGCACTTGCCGAAAATATCGTAACTGACATGAAGACAAAACGAGAAAAACTTAGCTGGAGAGCGTAAGGTAAATTTACACGCTAAGCACTTTGGTCTGCTCCAAAAAGCCACTTTGGCGGAGCAGATCTTATAAAAACGTGATCAAAATAAGATGAAATTTTGCCTCTAAAATGCTTTTGTGATTTTGTCAAAAATAAAGCAAAGTCTTATCTTAGAGGATTTTTTTGCATCACAACTTTAAACATTTATATAAAACTCTAAATTCATCTAGTTTTGCGATACTGCCTCTCTTAAAAACCTATACTCTTTAAAAAATTTGCGGAGTGATTTTTGCTCTTTTGGGCCTATTTTGTAGCTTATAAATTTCAAATACCACTTGATATCTTGCTCGCTTATGTCGCGGCTTTTAGCGTACTTGGCCAAGATATAGTTTGGGATTTTTACATTTTTTTGTAGAAATTTTGCGACTAGCCTTTTGTAAAACGAGCCATTTTTTACGTAAGAAAATCTACCAAAAACAAATGGCAAATTTGTCTTTTCGTGCCAAATTTGACCAAGGTCGTAAAAGCACTCTTTACCCTCGCTTAAGTATGCCTTTAGCGCCCTATCGCCTATGATCACCTCGCCTTTTAGATGAAGTATATTTGCTAGGGCGTTTGAGCTAGCTGAAGCTGGGTCAAATTTCATAGCGGAGTTTTTGCGAACAAGCACGCTTTTGACATCTTTTTTGGCGACTATTCCAAAATTTAGCTTCTTTAAATTTGCCTTTTTACTTGCTATGCTTGAGATCACCGCAGCGTCGATCTTTCTAGCGTTTAGCGCTCTATTTAGCTTACTTGGCACGCCTTTTTTAAACTCGATCGCCTTTTTTACCTGAGTTTTGAGTGGAGCTGATTTTAAAAAAACGTGAAATGGGAGTAAATTTAGATAATCAATCTTTCCAAATATCATTTTTCATCTTTTACAAGCTCAAATTTAACTAGCTCGTTTTCGTTGCAAACGTCGCAAAATAGCTGGGTTAAGCTCTCTTTTAGCCCTGTTTCTAAGGCATCTTCGTTTTTTAGCTTTATAAGAGTTGGCTCATTTATCTCGCAAAGACAGTCAAAGAGCGCGTCTAAATTTTTGCCGTAGTACTCTGGCAGGTCAAATTTCTTTGCAAAATACTCATGCATCTTCTCTTTTTCGAGCATTTTTTTAGCATCCAAGATCACGATTTTCATTGCATCCTCTTCTCATAAAGCAGATAAAAATGCTCGTAGTGATCGGGCGTGTAGTAGATAAGTCCGTCGTTTGAATATAAAATTCTCTCAGCGCCACGCCTGCCGCCATTATAATTTACATCGCACTCAAACCACTTTCTACCATCAGCCTCAGGCAGCCTCTTTTCTCGGTTTGAAAATCTATCTCCACCGATGCTTTTGCCGCCACTTACCTGCCATAAATTTCCGCTTTTTGCGTCCCAGCCAAGTTCAAGTGCCTCTTTTTTAGTTATAAAATTCTTTGGCAGCTTGTTAAATTTATAGATATAAAGTGCGACCTCATCTTTTGAGGTGTATGAGCCGTTTTCTGCAAGGCTCTGGCTCTTTTGCCCCTCTTTGTTTAGCTGCTCAAGTAAAATTTGAGCGTTTTTGTTTGCCTCGCCGCCCTCTTTTGAAAAAAAGAAGGTGCCTATGATGATAGCAATGACAAAGGCAACTAAGGCTGGAAAAAGTCTTTTGTTCAAATTTTGCCCTTAAAGTGTGTTAAAAACTCTATCGCCAGCGTCACCAAGGCCTGGAACGATGTAGTTTTTCTCGTTTAGCTTCTCATCGATCGATGCCGTATAGACCTCGACGTCTGGGTAAATTTCGCTAAATCTCTTTAGTCCTTCAGGTGCAGCGATGATAGAGATAAATTTGATCTCTTTAACGCCTTTTTCACGCAAGAACTTAACCGCGTCTATCGCCGTGCCGCCAGTTGCAAACATAGGGTCGATGATGATCGCCATGCGCTCTTTTGCGTCTTTTGGAAGCTTTGCGTAGAAAAACTCAGCCTGCGCTGTCTCCTCGTTTCGCTGAAAGCCCAAAAAGCCCACACTCGCATCTGGGATGATGGTAAAAACGCTATCAAGCATGCCAAGCGCAGCCCTTAAGATAGGGCATATCATCACCTTTGTAGTAAGCCTCTTTGCGTCTGCCAGCGCAACTGGGGTTTGGACTTTGACATCTTTTACCTTTAAATTTCTAGTCGCCTCAAAGATCATAAGATAACTGATCTCATCAACTAGCATGCGAAACTGAAAAGGCTGGGTGTTTTTATCACGTAAGATTGTTAATTTATGCTCGATCAATGGGTGTGAGATGAGCTTCACGTTTTGCATTTTTTGTCCTTAAATTTACTGTTTTTACAAGGTTTGTCTTTTATAAAATGCCAAGAGAAGAATTTAGCCCAAAATTTGGGCTAAATTTGATTAAAAACCTTTTGCAAGTTTGGCTTTGTAAGCCTCAACGTCAAACTCTTTTACTCTCGCTACGCCATCTTCAACTGCAGCTTTTGCAACTGCTGGAGCGACCGCTGTTAGCACGCGCTTGTCAAATGGTTTTGGGATGATGTACTCTTTGCCAAATTTTAGCTCGCTAACACCACTTGCTTTTAAAACTTCAGCTGGCACTGGCTCTTTTGCAAGCTGTGCAAGCGCTTTAGCTGCTGCCATTTTCATATTTTCAGTGATCTTTTTAGCTCTAACATCAAGCGCACCTCTAAAGATAAATGGAAAGCCCAAAACGTTATTTACTTGGTTAGGATAGTCGCTTCTGCCTGTGCCCATCATAACGTCATCTCTTACAGCTACGACGTCCTCTGGGAAAATTTCAGGCACTGGGTTTGCCAAAGCGAAGATGATAGGCTCTTTGTTCATCGACGCAACCATCTCTTTTGTCACAACGCCAGGCTTAGAAAGACCTAAAAACATATCAGCGCCTTTCATCGCATCTGCTAGTGTCCTATCCTCGGTCTCAAGCGCAAATTCAACCTTTTCTGGAGTTAGGTCTGTTCTTTTTGAGTGGATGACGCCTTTGCTATCTATCATCACGATGTGTTTTGCGCCAAGTGCTTTATACATCTTCGCGCAAGCGATGCCAGCTGCACCTGCGCCGCTAACTACGATCTTTATCTTAGATATATCTTTACCAGAAATTTCCATCGCATTTATAATGCCAGCGCTTGTTATCATCGCTGTGCCGTGCTGATCGTCGTGCATTACAGGGATATCGACTGCTTCTTGAAGCTTTCTTTCTATCTCAAAGCACTTTGGAGCGCGGATATCTTCTAAATTTATACCACCAAATGTCGGAGCAAGAGCCTTGCAAATCTCAACGATCTTATCAGGATCATGCTCATCTAGCTCGATGTCAAAGGCATCAACGTTTGCAAATTTCTTAAATAGCACCGCCTTGCCCTCCATAACTGGCTTACCAGCGATAGCGCCGATGTCGCCAAGTCCAAGAACAGCCGTGCCATCGGTGATAACAGCTACTAAATTTGCTTTATTTGTATATTTATAAGCTAGTTCAGTATCTGCATTTATCTCTTTACAAGGCTCTGCAACGCCTGGTGTATAGGCCATTGAAAGGTCTCTTGAAGTCTCGCAAGGTGTCTTTACCCTGATCTCGATCTTACCGCCTATATGGTAGTTTAGTGCCTCTTCTTTAGTTACATGTGTCATTTCTCTTCCTTTAATAAATTTTGTATTCTGTTTTTGATCTCGCTGCTACCTACTACTTCAAGCACTTCAAAGATACTTGGGCTCACGCTTGAGCCAGTTAGCGCTATCCTCAAGGCTTGAGCCAGATCTTTTAGTTTTAAGCCATTTTGTTCTAAAAATTTATTAGTTAGCTCCTCGTAGCCCTTTGCGTCAAGGTCGCGGTCTAAAATTTGAGCAAATTTCGCCAAAATTTCTTTGCTATTTTCATTTATAAATTTAGCCCAAGCTTTCTCATCATAGCTTTTTGGAGCGTTGATTATCGCATTTGCGCTATTTGCCATTTCGATTAGCGTTTTTGATCTCTCACGGAGTGAATTTAGCAGCAGCTCGCCTTTTACCAAAGCCTTAAAATCCACGCCAAACTCGAGCATATCGTGCGCTAGTCTCTCGTAAGGCAAGGTCTTGATGTAGTGAGAATTTAGCCAATCAAGCTTTTGGGCGTTGTAGGTGCTTGAGCTTTTGTTAATATCGTTTGGATTAAAGTATTTAAGCATATCCTCGATAGTAAAAATCTCATCATCGCCGTGGCTCCAACCAAGACGAACGAGAAAATTTAAGAGCGCTTCAGGCAAGTAGCCCATCTTTTTATACTCCATAACGTCAGTCGCGCCGTGTCTTTTGCTAAGCTTTTTGCCGTCCTCGCCATTTATCATCGCGACGTGGTAAAATTTAGGCGTTTTAAAGCCAAGCGCCTCGTAAAGAACGATCTGTTTTGGGGTATTTGAGAGGTGATCGTCGCCACGAATAACGTCTGTTACTCCCATTAGCGCGTCATCTATCACGACCGTGAAGTTGTATGTCGGTGTGCCGTCGCTTCTTGCGATGATGAAGTCGTCTAGTATATCTTCAACCTTAAATTTAACCTCGCCTTTTATGCCATCATGTATGACGATCTCGCCGCTAAGTGGGGCTTTTATACGGATAACTGGCTCGATACCAGCTGGAGGCGTGCCTTTAAAATCTCTATATCTATTATCATATTTTGGGCGCTCTTTTCTTGCCTCTTGGCTAGCTCTAAGCTCCTCAAGCTCCTCTTTGCTCATGTAGCATTTGTAGGCTTTGCCCTCATCAAGCAGCTTTTTAACATACTCTTTGTAAAGATCAAATCTCTTTGACTGATAGGTCACTTCGCCGTCGTGATCTAGCTTGCACCAGGCAAATGCCTCTTTTATGGCTTGCGTGGCTTCTTCTGAGTTTCGTTTTAAGTCAGTATCTTCGATGCGGAGCAAAAATTTTCCATTGTTAGCTCTTGCGTATAAATAATTATAAAGAGCTGTCCTAAGTCCGCCTATGTGTAGGTATCCAGTAGGCGACGGAGCAAATCTAGTAACTATCATTTTGTGCCTTATTTTTATGTTATAATTGCCCAAAATTATATTTACTAAATACTTAAACAAAGGTTTCATTATGAAAAAATTGCTCTTTTTGGCTGCTGGCGTGTTAAGTGCCTTAAATTTATATTCAGCTCAGATGATAAACGGCATCGCAGCTATCGTGGAGAACGAGCCTATCACGCTTTACGAGGTTTATAGTTTGAAGGAACAGCTAAAGACAACAGAGCAGGACGCTTTAAATTTGCTTATCAGAGATAGGCTTGAAGATGCACAGATAAAAAACTTAAATTTAAGCGTTACGCCTTTTGAGTTAAACGACAGGATCGAGGCGATCGCAAAGCAAAATGGCATGACAAATGCGCAGTTTAGAAGCTCTATCCAAGCTCAAGGCATGGACTTTTTAGACTTTAAAAACAACTTAGAGCACAAGATGCTTCAAGAAAAACTTTACAAAAGCATAGCTGCTGAGGCTGGCAAAAATATAAATGAGCAAAAAGCAAAGGCGTATTTTGACGCTAATCCTGATAAATTTAAGGTCTTTAGCACCGCTAGAGTCGTAGTTTATAGAGCAAAAGACCCAGATCTGCTTGAAGCTCAAAAGACAAGTCCAAAGCTGCTAGATGGCGTGCAAACACAAGAGGTTAGCTTGGACTATCAAAGCATAGATCCAAGGCTTGCTGCTATCATCTCAAGCACAAATAACGGCGACTACACACAGCCTTTGCAAGGACCTGACAGCTTTGATATGTTTTTGGTAAAAGAGAAGATCGGCTCATATACACCAAGCTTTGCTGATGTAAAAGATAACGTTATAAACGAGCTTTACCAAGGCGAGCAAGAGAAATTAATGAGTGATTACTTCGAAAAACTCCGCGCAAAAGCTAAAATTCAAATTCTAAGATAACTTCAAATTTAGCCATCTTTGGTGGCTAAATTTCTTCAAAATTTATAAGCAAAAACCTGCAAAAGCAGTCAAATTTAATTACGCTTTTTTGGTAAAAATTCAACGTAAATAGCGTAGATATGAGGGCTGTTACGGCATACGGGGCAAAAGGTGTGATGCCAGCTCCCATTTGCACTAGGTGTTTGCCAGGGCAGCCATAGCTTAGGCTAAAGCAAAGACCAGCGAGCGTCATACCAAGGAAATTCCAAAGCATATCATTGTGAGCGATAGGCTGAGCTTCAAATCCAAATTTGTATTGATTTAGCACTAAATTCGTTACGCTTGCGCAGACGATGATAGAGATGACACCATAAAACATCGAAAAGTCACGCTCGAAAATTTTACTGATCGCACCAACTGAGCAAAATTTACTTCTTTGCATAAATGCGCCATTTTGCCAAGTTTTATGTCAAAGATAAGTGCTATCAAAAATAAAATAGCAATGATAGTTAGCAAAAGTCCTATCACCTTTGCGGTGGTTTCATTTTCAGACAAAACGTAGCCGTTTTTTGAAAATTTATTCTAAAAACGCTAGAAATGGCGTTTAAATTTAGCTATTTGATAAAAAAGATTAGTGAAAATTTTCTATAAGGTCTTTAAAAATTTCATAAAGTTTATTTACTTCATCAAGGCTCACTCGTTCGTTTTTGGCGTGTATGCGGTCGTTTATGACACCAAATTCTATCGCATCTACGCCAAACTCAGCAAAGTGCCTTGCATCGCTCGTACCGCCCTTTGTGTTTAAAAGTGGCGTAACGCCAGTGATCTTTGTGACAGATGCCATTAAATTTCTTACGATCTTGCTATCTTTGTTCGTTAAAAATCTCTTTGAGCTTTGCTTTATACTAAGCTCGTAGCTAAGCCCATCTAAAACGCTTCTAAGATAGCTCTCAACGTCATTTACATCGGTTAAATTTGAGTTTCTAACGTTAAACATTATGCTAAGCTCGCTTGGCGTGACGTTGCAAACCTGCATGCCACCACGAATGTCCGTCACCACGATCTTGCTTGGGCTAAAAAACTCGCTCCCGCCGTCCATATCGTGATCAGCTATCTTACTTAAAAGTGGAGCTATTAAATTTACTGGATTTAGGCACTTTTCAGGGTATGCCACGTGACCTTGAACGCCCTTTATTACGATCTTGCCATTTATCGAGCCACGTCTGCCAACCTTTATGCTATCGCCAAATTTCTTATCGCAAGTTGGCTCAGCCACGACGCAAAATTTTGGCAGGTCACCTATCTCACGCAGATATTCAAGTGCCAAAGGCGTGCCATAAGTGCCATCGCCCTCTTCATCGCTTGTTAAAATTAGGCTTAGCTTGCCATTAAATTTTGCATCTTTAACAGCACAAACAAAGGCAGCCACGCCACTTTTCATATCCTGCGCACCTCTTGCGTAGATGTAGCCATCTTTTTCAAGTGGGTTAAATGGCTCACTATCCCAGCCATCTCCTGGAGGCACGACATCAACGTGTCCTGCAAAGGCTAAGTGCTCGCCGTCTCCATAAATTTTAGAAAGTATGAGATTTTTTGTGCCGTTTTTTTCTATAAATTTAGCCTCAAAATCAGGCATAAATTTAGCGATAAACTCCAAACTTCCAGCATCTTCTGGCGTGATAGAGCGAAAGCTTAAAAGCTCTTTTAAAAAGCTAACTACCACTAAAACGCCTTTTTAGAAGGAATTCCCAAGTAAAATCCCTGGAATTCGTCGATGCCTATCTCCTTACAGACGTTAAAGATTTCTTTAGAATGAACATACTCTGCGATCGTTTTTATGCCAAGATCCTTTGCAAAAGCCACGATCGCGCTAGCGATGGCGTATGAGTCTTTATTGATATCGATGTCTTTGATGATAGAGCCATCTATCTTCACATAGTCTGGCTTGATCTTTATGATATAAGAGAAATTTGAGTAGCCAGAGCCAAAGTCATCGATCGCTATCATAGCGCCCATGCTCTTTGCTCGCTCGATAAAGACTGAGACGCGCTCAGCACTCTTTAGCTCCTCGTCTTCAACTATCTCAAACACTATCCTGCCAGCGACATTGTGCTTGTTTAGTAAATTTAAAACAAGTGCGCTAACGTCGCCATCTATCATATCTCGGCTGCTTAAATTTATAGAAAGAACCAAATTTGGATCCTCTATCAAGTGGTCAAAACACTTCTTGATGAGCTGTTTTTCAAGGTCTGCGTAACGCTTGATACGCTTTGAGATATCTAAAAATACACTTGGCGAGATGACGTCGTCGCGGTCTAAAATTCTTATCAAGCATTCATATTTTATAGGGATCTTTTTCTCGTCAAATATCGGCTGAAAATACGGCACGATGTTATCATTTATCGTAGCGTTTTGGATCAGTTTTGAGCGCTCGATCTGATTTGCGTATTCATCTTTTTGACTTAGTCCTTTAAAGTAGCAAACATAGTCTTTATCAAGCGTCTTAGCTGATTTTAGCGCGATGGTTGCCTTTCTTAAGGTCTGGTCGCTATCAAGCGCAAAGCCTATGGTGTTGTGAATTTCTATATCATCGACCTCTACGCCATTTTCATCTTTTATGCTAAGCATCCTGCCTTTAAAGATATCTAGTAAATTTTCAGCAAGCTCTTCGTATCTGTCGATAAAGTCGTTATTATCTTCAACCAAAGCAAATCTGTCTGCCTCGATACAATAAGCCTTCATATTCTCATTTTTTGCAAATTCCTTGATGAGATTTGCCATCTGTTTTAGTATCTGGTCACACACGTATTTGCCGTAATAGTCGTTCATCTTGCCAAAATCATCGATATCCATAAGTATCACTTTTGGATATTTATACTCGCTCACATCTTTTATGAGTGCTGCCTTGTTAAAAAGTCCAGTCATCGGATCGATGTATAGCCTCTCTTTTAGTTCAGCGATCTTAATAGTGCTCTCTTCTTTTACTTTTAGATAGTCAAATTTGATGTTTAGATACTTAAATACAAACCAAAGACAGACCGCAAGCCCTAAAAATAGACCGATCGAGCTTAAGATCAAAGTAAGAGTCATATTTTTCATCAGCCACTGAAAATAAAATTGGTCGCTAGTGCCAGTTATCCTTTGATCTATATGCGCTTTAAAGCCTAAAATATAGTCGTTCACGGCGACAAACATACATACTTTGGCGCTGTTTTCTGGCAAAATTTCAGCCTTGAAATAATTCTTTTGAAAATCATGCGAGTAGATGTCACCACAGCTCTTGTCTTCGTAGTCTTTATTTACGAGGCTTTTGTCTGAAGAGGCCTCTATCTTAAAGCCATTTTTGCCATTTTCTTTTAGTAAAAAGACATCGCCAAAGGCGGCATTGCTTATGTAATTTTGAAAATCTAAGACACTAAATTTACTTATATTTTTAAAGTAATTCACATATTGATCTGTTAGATACTCAGTCTTTTTTTTGAGGCCAAAGTTGTTTGTAGAGAGCGCATTATTGTATTTATATGAATAGACAGTTAAATTTTCAATTACAAAGAAAGCAAAAAGCAAAACCACGACCAAAGTGACGGTTTTAACCATACTAAAGTGCTTTTTTTGCGATTCGTCACCTGGCATAAAGTTTAAACTTCCTTTCTTAAATTTTTCTAATAGATTATATCTAAGCTAAATAAAAAATTTCTTTCATTTTTTAATTAAAAATTTAGCTCAAAGTTTAACGATCTTTGCGCCGTATCCGCCTTGATTTGCCGGTGCATCATGAAATTCTTTTACGCTTGGATGCTCTTTTAAGAAATTTTTAACAGCAAAGGCGAGCTTGCCAGTGCCGATGCCGTGAAATACGCTAACTTCATCAAATCCCATAACAAGACTATCTGAGATAAATTTATCAAGCTTAGCTATCGCCTCGTCAGCTCTCATGCCGTGCAGATCAAGCGAGAGCGAGGCCGTTTTTGGCTTATCGACACTTAAACTTACGCCGCCTTTTTTAGGCAAGACTACCTCGTTGCCATTTTTTCTTAAAAGCTCAAGTGGTACACGCAAATTTATGCCATTTGACTCGATCATTGCGTCATTTTTAGAGATGCTTAAAACCGTGCCTTTTATATTTTCATATTTCACTCTATCGCCTACTTTTAGGCTCTCGCGCTCAGTTTTTTTAGGCTTAACGATGGCAGCTTTTTTTTCATTTGCCACGTTTAGCGCTCTTTGCTTGTCTTTAATGTCCTTGAAATTTATAACAGCTTTTGCCGCATTTATCGCTTCATAATACTCTTTTTCAAGGCGCGCAATAGTCGCATTTAGCCTGATCTCATTTCTCTCTTTTAGCTCTTTTTGCTCCTCAAGCAAGCGCTCCAGCCGCTCCTCTTTTGACGTAACCTCTTTTATCCCCTCATCAAGCTTGGTTTGTAAATTTAGCGTCTTTGTGATGATCTCGTTTAAATTCTCTTTA
Source organism: Campylobacter concisus (assembly GCF_902460895.1). Lineage (GTDB taxonomy): Bacteria > Campylobacterota > Campylobacteria > Campylobacterales > Campylobacteraceae > Campylobacter_A > Campylobacter_A concisus_BC. The sequence continues at coordinate 74,201 of NZ_CABPVL010000001.1, forward strand.
TCTTCGCCATAAATTTTCTTTGCCTGCGCCACTAAATTTTGAGATATACCGTATCTTGCCGCCGTTTCAAAGGCATAAGACTTGCCGATCGTGCCTTTTAAAAACTCAAATTTAGGCCTTTGAGCCGCCTCGTCGTAAAGTGCCGCCACTAGCTCAACCTCTGGATTTTTAGCTAGCAACATCGCAAGGCGCTTGTGGTGGGTCGTGATGATCATTTTGATATCTTGAGTGATGAGGCGCTCTATCATGACGCCATATAAGCTCGCAGCCTCCTCAAAATCGGTGCCAAGCTCGATCTCGTCGATGCCTATGATGATCGATTTTTTAGTAAAAAGCTTTGCAAAATGCACCATCCTGCCAGCAAAGGTCGAGATGTCGTTTTTCACGCTTTGCGGATCTTCTATGATCGCGTCAAATTCTTTAAAAGAGCCGATGCTTGAGCGGTTTGCGTCAATACGCATAGGCAGCAGATACTTTGCAAGCAGCGTGGCTGAGATGATTGATTTTAAAAGCATCGACTTACCGCCAGCATTTACGCCAGTTATTAAAAGCACTTTTTTACTAAAATCCACGCTCACGCTCTTTGGGTTTTTTAGCGCTGGGTGGGCAAATTTCTCAAGCTTTATAACATGCGAGCTATTTGGCAAAACAAACTCATAGTCACGTGACCTAGCCAAATTTACACGAGCCTGATATGCGTCAAACTGATCAAAAGCGTTATTTATAAATTTCAAAAAGAGCAGGCTCTTGCTCATCTGCAGGCTAAATTTCTTGCAGTGCTCAAAAATGATCTCCTCTTTTTTATCAAGTAGCTCGCTTTGCTCCTTTTTTAGGCGCTCAGTGCTTGCAGGTGCGACGTAGAAGTAGCCGCCTGAGCTTCTAGCGATCACTGTGCCTTTTAGGGCGTGATTAAAGCCGCCACGCACCAAAAGTGCCTCTTGCGAGTTGATGTAGTGCGTCTGGGTATCGACTAGATAGGGCGTGATGTGCTTTGAGTAGATGAGTTTTTTAAGCTCAGCGTCGATCTGGCGCTTTTTCTCGCTAAAAGCCTGCTTTATCGCAGCAAATCTCTCATCCACGCTGTCGCTAAACTCGCCGTTTTCATCAAAGCTGTTTGCCATCTGGCTCATCGCTTCAGGGATTTCAACTTTAGCGATCCACTCGCCAAGCCTGCCTTCAAATTTTTGCTTTTTTAGATATGAAAAATACTTAATAATCTTTGCAAACTCGTAAATTTCGCTGATGTGAAGCACTGCTTGCTTACTAAGTCTCATAAGCGCGTCGTCAAGCTCTTTTATCTCATCAGGAGCCTTAAAATCATACTTTGAAAGCTCGTTTATATTTTCAAAGTGGATTTTACTGTCGCCTTGTAAAAATAGCGGTTTTTGCCTTGCTAAAAAGGAGTTAAATTTATCCAGATACTCGCCTAGATCGAGCTTTAAAAATATCTCTTCAGTCATTGCTCGCAACTTTTTATAGGCACGATGACGCCTGAAAGATCGCTAAATTCTCGCTTTGGCAAAAATGAAGCCGTGCCAAATTCGTAGTTAAATTTCTCAGCGCTTACGTTGTATTCGCCACATTTTAGTGTTTTGCCCTGCTTAAAGTCAGTCACTAGCTTTGAGATAGCATCCTCGTTTTTTGATAAATTCTCTTCGTAAAAATAGACGCAAACAAGGATAGCTACAAGCACCGCGCTAACGAGCGCTTTTACGCCTTTACTGATCTTTTCATCTTTTATCGCCCAGATCGCTCCAAAAAGTAGCATCACGCCGGCGATTATTATCAAATTTCTTACCATTTCACGCCTTTATACTTTGCGATGAGCTCTTTGTAAAGCTCAGCATGAGGCTTGATCTTTTCTAAAATTTCAGCCCTAACCTCGCTGATATCTTGCTTTTCAACCAGCAAGCAAACGGCAAGATACGGGGCATTTGGCAGCATATCTTTTATCTGGGTGCTATTTAGCTTTTGCGACCTTGCAAGCGCGATCAAGATATCTTTTTTGCCTAAATTTATAAGGCTTGAAATTTCTTCTTCACTTAGCTCTTTTTCTTTTATCTCTTTTAAAATTTCATTTTCATCTTGAGGCTTGAAACTACTTAGATCCATTAATATCCGCCTCTTAACTGCACGCTGATATCGCCCGCTCCAAAGCCAACTACGATGCCGTCACTTAGGCGGTTTTTCACGCCAAATTCATCTGTAAATTCTATCCCCTCTTCAACCCTCTCGACCTTGTCTGTAAAGATCGGGTTATACTCGCTAAATTCGCTCTTCATATCAACTTCGATCGGATTTTCTCCGGCTGCATAAACTGGCAAGATGACAAGCTCATCAACGCCTTTAAAGCACTCTTTAAAGCCAGGTAAATTTGTGCTAAGTCTTGTGTAGCGGTGTGGCTGAAATATCGCTGTTACGCTCTTTATACCTAAAATTTTGGCGTATTCAAAGACTGATTTTAGCGTCGCTTTTATCTCGGTTGGATGGTGCGCGTAGTCGTCTATTAGGACGAAATTCTTGTTTGCACTAAGGATGTCAAAACGCTTTTTGATGCCTTTAAAATTTAATAAATTTTCTCTGATATCTTTTAGCGGCGTCTCGTGCATCGCAGCTAGAATAGCCAAAGATGCGTCTATGGCGATGTGCTCGCCCATGCCAAAGGCTTCAAATTTGCCTAAATTTTTAAGGTTAAAGCTAGTGTATGGCTGATAGTCTCTTACAACCATCGTTAGCTCAGTGATATCTGTGCTTGGGTAAAGTCTGATCGCATCAAGCTTAAGCGTGCTTAAAAACTCGTCCTCAGCGTTTATCACCCTAACTTTCGCGCGCTCCAAAAAGCCCTTGTAGGCTGCGTAAAATTTAGCTAGATCGTAGTCGTAGTGCTCCATATGCTCTGGCTCTGCGTTGGTGACGATGGCTAGATATGGGTTTGAGTTTAGAAAGCTAGAATCGCTCTCATCAGCCTCAAATACGACGTTATCGCTCTTTGCGTAGCGCATATTTGAGCCAAACTGCTTTGAGATGGCACCGATGATAACTGAGCCTTCTATTAGGCTTGCTAGCATCGCTGAAGTCGTACTTTTGCCGTGCGCGCCAGCTACTGCAAAGACACACTTGTCTTCAAGCACGTAAGGCAAAATTTCTTTTCTTGAAAAGCACTTTATGCCCTTTCGTCTGGCCTCGACTAGCTCGATGTTGTCCTCTTTTATCGCAGCTGAGTAGACCACGAAGTCTTGGTCTTTTATCGCCTCTTTGCAGTGTGGCGTGATGACCTCGATGCCTTCACTTTGAAGTTCAAGCGTCGTCTTGCTCTCTTTGATGTCGCTACCGCTTATCTTGTGGCCTTTTTCGTGTAAAAATCTAGCGATGGCTGAGATGCCGATGCCGCCGATGCCTATAAAATGGACTTTTTTGATCTCGTTGTTTAGCTCTTGCAAATTTTATCCTTAAGTTTTTCGTGATTTTAACAAAAACTACTAAATTTAAGGCTGAAAAATGGCTTTTATTTGCTTAAACTAAAGCTTTCATCTATCAGGTCAAAAACGGTTTTTTGTGGGATTTTTGAGTTTAAATTTACACTTATCCAGTGCTTTTTATTCATATGATATGCTTTAAAAATTTGCCTCTCATCAACTAACACCATCGCTAGATCTGGGCTACATTTTAGGTTTAAAACTTCTATCATCTCGTCACTTTTAAGACCAAGCTTGCTAGCGTTTAGCTGCATAAGTAGCGCAAACCACTTCTTGTTATTCTTGTGACGAAAGACGCTAAATTTTGGATATTTTGGAAAAATTTGCTCACCCAAAATGTCAAATTTCTCTTTTATATATTTTTCAACTTCACTTCGTTTCAAATTTCACTCCGAAATTCCTTTGCAAAAGCACTCATTTTCGTGATCATCGATGACGCCAACGCCTTGTAAAAACGAGTAGATGATCACAGCGCCTACAAATTTAAAGCCACGCTTTTTCATATCTTTTGAGATGCGCTCTGAGAGCTCACTACTTGCTGGCATATCCTTAGCGCTTTTTATGTCATTTATCACGCGTTTGCCATTTGTAAATTTATAGATGTAGTTATAAAACGAGCCAAATTCAGCACAAAGCTCTAAAAAAGCCTTGGCATTTTTTGGCAAAGAGTAAATTTTAAGTCGGTTTTTGATCGCTCTATCATCGCTTAAAAGGCTTTGAAGCTTTGCCTCATCGTAGCTAGCGATCTTGTTTGCGTCAAAGCCGTCTAAAATTTGAGCAAGCCCAGCTCTTTTTCGTAGCACATAGTCCCAGCTAAGGCCTGCTTGAAAGCCCTCTAAAATGAGCATTTCAAAGAATTTCTTATCATCTTTGACCACCCTACCCCACTCATAGTCGTGATAGCTCCTGCTAAACTCGCTCTTTTTGGCCCAGACGCAGCGCTTCATCTTTTAAATTTAGCCTCTATCTGCATAAAGCCCCAAGTGCTTCTAGCCTCGCTAAGCTCCTTTTTGCTAAGCTCATCGATCATCATCTCTTCATTTTTGCCAAGCCTGTTCTTAACCTCGCCAAATGGGCTAATGAGCATCGAGTCGCCGTAAAAACTCCACTGCTCATCCTCGCTCTTGTGGCTTCCCACGCGATTTACACGAAGCACATAAACGTTGTTAGTAAAGGCTCTAACCTTTAAAAGCTCCTCCCAGCGCGCCTGAGAAAAAAACGTGCAAGCCGTTGGCACAAGCACGATATCGACCTTTTTAGCGCTCATATATGCCCAGCAAATGTCAAAGTGCGCCTCGTAACCAAACATGACGCCAACCTTAAATTTATCGTATGTAAAGATGGGTAAATTTAGCTCTTCGCTTGCGTTGCTAAAAAACTTCGCCTCGTTCCAATGCGCGTAAGGCATGAGAATTTGCTGATCGTATAGCTTTACTTGCGTTTGGCTAAATTTGGCTAGGCTTTTAAATATCTCCTTGCCTTTTAAATTTATGATAGGTGCGATGATGTTTAGATCATACTTTTTTGCCATCGCAAAGAGCGCCTCTTTTTTGCGCTCGCTCTGCTCTTTTATGAGGCTTTTTGGCATGCTAGCAAGCTCTTTAAAGAAGCTATTTAGCACGTATTCGCCAAGGACAACCAGCCTTGCGTTTTCGTCCGCGCAAATTTTAAGGTAATAATCAAGCCTCGCCTCGCTTAAGGGCTGCGTTGGTAGCTGAAGAGCGCAAATTTTACTCATCATCCACCTGCTTTATACTAAGTTTTGCGTTTTCTAAAATTTCTCTTGCTTCATTTAAGAGCTTTTTGCCCTGCTCGTGCAGCTTTATGCTATTTTCTAAGCTCACATCATCTTTGTTTAGATCGTTTAAAATTTTATCAGCTAGGGCTAATTTCTCTTCAAAACTTTGCTCTTTTTGCTCCATTTTCTATCCTTTTAATATATTTTTTATATATCCATCAAATTTTTCTATCTCAACCAAAAAGGCGTCGTGGCCGTAGTTGCTATCTATCTCTATAAAATTTGTCTTTGCCTCCCGCCCCATCTCGCAAAGTGCGTCGTAAATTTCTCTCATGCAGCTTGGCGGAAAGAGTAGATCACCTTTGAAAGCGATTAGATGCAAATTTGCTTTGATCGGCGCAAGGGCGTCTTTTAGGCTATCGTAGTGCCTTGTGCAGTCAAAGATATTCATCATCTTTACGATATATAGGTAGCTTAGCGGGTCAAACCTCTTTGGGAAGTTGTAGCCGTTATACTCCATGTAGCGATCGACCTGAAAATGCCCAAAAAGATCGTAAAGGCCGTCAGTTTCTACGTAGTTTCGTCCAAATTTTTTATCCATGCTATCAGGGCTTAAAAAGCTGATATGCCCTGCCATCCTGCCGTAAGCCATACCTTTTAGCCCGTTTTTTCTTATAAATTCCACGTCATATTCGCCGTTTTTGAAATTCTCATCGTTTAAAATGGCTTCGATTGCGATTTTATTAAACGCTATCGCCCAAGGCTTCGTCTGGTAGGTGCTTGCAAGCATAACGACATCTTGGGCAAATTCCGGAAACTCGATAGCGTAGCAAAGCGCCTGCATACCACCAAGACTGCCGCCTATCACGGCTCTTGCTCTTGTGATGCCAAGCTCGCTAAATAGCCTCATCTGCGCCTTTACCACGTCGCTTATGGCAAGGACAGGGAAATTTAGCCTATACTCTTTGCCGCTACTTCTATCCACGCTTAAGGGCGAGGTCGAGCCAAAGCAAGAGCCTAAAATATTTACGCAGATAACGTAAAATTTATCGGTATCGACCGCCTTTTTGCTGCCTATTAGCCCGTCCCACCAGCCAGCTTTCTCATCGCCTGCGTATGTGCCAGCAGCGTGGTGCGAGCCAGTTAGAGCGTGGCAGATCACGATAACGTTGCTTTTATCAGCATTTAGCGTGCCGTAAGTCTCGTAAATAAGCTTGAAATTTGATAGCATACGGCCACTCTCAAGATAGAGTGGCTCGTTAAATTTAATAGTTCTAGTTTGCAGGTCTAACACTAATTAACTTTGTAGTTTGGTGCCTCGTGAGTGATAACTACGTCGTGGACGTGGCTCTCTTTTAGTCCTGCGCTTGTTATCTCGACAAATTCAGCTCTTTCTTGAAGAGTTGGGATATCTTTTGCACCGACATAACCCATAGCGCTTCTTAGGCCACCTATTAGCTGATGTATCACATCTTTTATGCTGCCAGCAAATGGCACACGGCCCTCGATACCTTCAGGCACAAGCTTATCTTGAGCGGTGCCCTCTTGGAAGTAGCGGTCTGAGCTGCCCTTTGTCATAGCACCGATCGATCCCATGCCGCGATATACTTTGTACTGGCGACCTTGGAATGTTATAAGCTCACCTGGGCTCTCCTCGCAACCTGCTAGCAAGCTACCTGCCATAACGCACGCCGCACCTGCTGCAAGGGCTTTTGCCACGTCACCTGAGTATTTTAAGCCACCGTCAGCGATAACTGGGATGCCGTATTTTGCTGCTTCGCTTGCGCAGTCATCGATAGCTGAAATTTGAGGCACACCGACACCAGCAACGATCCTTGTGGTACAAATAGACCCTGGTCCGATGCCCACTTTTATGCCGTCAGCTCCTGCTTCTGCTAGGTCTTTTACGGCTGCTGGGTTTGCGATATTGCCAGCTACGACATCGACATTAAAATTTGCTTTTACCTCTTTTAAAGTGTCGATGATGCCCTTTGAGTGACCATGAGCTGAGTCGATTACGATGACGTCTACGCCAGCATCAACAAGTGCTTTAGCGCGGTCTATCTGACCCACGCCAATAGCCGCAGCCACGCGAAGTCTGCCGTAGCTATCTTTATTTGCGTTTGGATACTCTTTGCGTTTTTTTAGATCTTTTATGGTGATAAGGCCGTCAAGTCTGCCGTCTTTATCGACGATAGGTAGCTTCTCAACCCTATTTTGAGAGAAAATTTTCTCCGCATCATCAAGCGTGCAGCCCTTTGGCGCAGTGATAAGTGGTGCTTTTGTCATGCGGTCTTTTACCAAAGTGCTCATATTTGTCTCAAATCTCAAATCGCGGTTTGTTAAAATTCCTATTAGCTTGCGGTCTTTGTCGATGACTGGAACGCCTGAAATATGAAGATCTGACATAAGGCTTAGAGCTTCAGCCACGGTCGCTTCTGGATTTATAAAGATAGGATCGATGATGACGCCACTTTCGCTTTTTTTAACGCGCTTGACCTCTTTTGCTTGGCTTTCGACGTCCATATTTTTGTGGATGACGCCGATACCACCAAGCCTTGCCATCATGATAGCAGTTCTATGCTCAGTAACCGTATCCATCGCAGCAGAGACGATCGGGATATTTAGCGTGACGTTTTTGCTGATCCTGGTTTTTACATCAACTTGCTTTGGCAAAATTTCAGAGTATTGCGGCACAAGAAGCACATCCTCAAATGTTAAAGCTCTCTTTACTATCTTCATATTTTTATCCTTTTATTAAATTTTCTAGGCTCTTAGCACCATTTATCAAGGTCTGTTCGTCCCACGCTTTTGCGATGAGCTGGGCGCTCACGTTTAAATTTTGATCATCTTTGCCAACTGGCACAGAGATAGCTGGTAGGCCTGCTAAATTTACGCTGATCGTATAGATATCGCTTAGATAGGCTTGAAGCGGATCGCTGTGTGCTCCAAATTTATAAGCTGTGCTTGGAGCAACTGGCATGAAGATAAGGTCATTTTCTTCTAAAATTTTCTCGTACTGGGCTTTTATATGCGCTCTTGCTTTTTGCGCTTTAATGTAGTAAGCATCGTAGTATCCGCTACTTAGCACAAATGTACCAAGTAAAATTCTCCTTTTTACCTCTTCGCCAAAGCCCTCTGAGCGCGAATTTACATATAGTTCTTTTAAATTTCTAGCATCTGCGCGTCTGCCATATCTCACGCCATCGTAGCGGCTTAAATTTGCGCTTGCCTCTGCGGTTGCGATGATGTAGTAGGCAGCGACGTCATATTTTGAGTCTTCAAAATTTGTGTAAGTTACGCTGTGGCCGTGTGATTTTAGCTTTTCGATAGCTAAATTTAAAGCTACTTTTGTCTGCTCACTTGCGTTTTCTACGTAGTTTTTGATGACACAAATTTTTAGCTTTTTGTTACCATCTATCTTGTCGCTAACGCTAACAAACGGCACATCTGCGCTCGTGCTATCTTTTGGGTCGTGTCCAGCGATCGCGTCATATAAAATGGCTGCGTCTTCTACGTTTTGAGCGATAGGGCCTATTTGATCAAGGCTGCTTGAGTATGCGCCAAGGCCGTATCTGCTCACTCTGCCGTAGGTTGGTTTAAGTCCTACGCATCCGCAAAATGCCGCTGGCTGGCGGATCGAGCCACCAGTGTCGCTACCAAGTGCTGCAACTGCAAGGCCAGCTGCAACTGCTGCTGCTGAGCCACCACTACTGCCACCTGGGACGTGAGCGTGATTTAGTGGGTTTAGTGTTTTGCCGTAAAATGAGCTCTCAGTCGTGCTTCCCATCGCAAATTCGTCCATATTTGTGCGGCCAAATGGAGCTAAATTTTTACTAAGTAGCTTTTCGATGACAGTTGCGTTATAAGGTGCTAAGTAGCCTTGTAAAATTTTTGAGGCACTTGTTACGTTCCAGCCTTTTACTTGGATGTTGTCTTTTATAGCGATAGGTACGCCCTCACCTAGTTTTGCGATCTCTAAATTTGCTAGCTGCTCGACATAAGCGCCAAGCTCTTTTTCTTTTATGATCTTTGCCTCAAGCTCGGCTCTTAAATTTTTTATCTCTTCAGCTGAAAATTTCAAAGCTTCTTTTAAAGTTACCACTATTTTTATCCTTTAAATTTATTAACCAAAAATATGCCAAACAAGCTAACAACGACCACTGCAGCGATCGTTGCTATTATGATAGTTGCGCTTACTGGCTCACTTAGCACTTATGACCTCTTCGCATCTTGGGCATAGTGCATCTTCTTTACTAGCGTTAAATTTCCAGCATCTTGGACATTTGTGAAGGTTGCTTGCTATGATCTTAAATTTATCGCCCTCTAGCTCAAACTCGGCTAGTGGCTCGCTATCATCATAAGCTTTAACGGAGCTTACCATGTAAAGATCAGCCACTTCGCGCTCGTCGTAGCTTGTGATGTTATGGTTTGTGGTCTCTAGGCTTAGCTCTAGGGTTGATTTTATCTTTTTCTCTTTTTTAAGAACGTCCACGATCTCGTTAAATTTCTCCCTGCTGGCAAAAAGCAGCTCATCTTCAAAGCTAAGGTCAAATTTGATTGGCTCATAGACTAGATCAAACGCGTCTTTTGCGTCGCCTTTGATGATCTTTGGAGCGTAGTCCATCACCTCATCAACGGTGTAAGTAAGCGTTGGAGCGATGAGTGGCAAAAGTGCCTTTGTGATGATCGCCATCGCACTTTGAGCTGATCTTCTTCTTGGGGCGTCTTTTGCGTCGCAGTAAAGTCTATCTTTACAAACATCAAGATATACGCCGCTAAGATCGGCTGATAGGAAATTTAAAAGGATGTTAAAGCCCTTTGAAAAGTCGTAGTTTCTAAAGCAAGCGCTCGCCTCATCAAAGACCTTTTTAGCGCGTGCTAGTATCCACTTATCAAGGATGTTAAACTCTGTATTTAAGCTCTCAAGATCATTTACATTTGCTAGTAAAAAGCGGATCGTGTTGCGGATTTTGCGGTATTGCTCGCTTATTTGCTTTAATATATCTTCGCTTATTTTTAGGTCGCTTGAGTAATCACTCATGCCAACCCAAAGGCGTAAAATTTCCACGCCGTGGGTCTTAGCCACGTCTTGTGGAGCGATGACGTTGCCCTTGCTCTTGCTCATCTTCTCACCTTTGGCATCGACTGTAAAGCCGTGAGTTAGTATGCTCTCGTAAGGTGCGTGAGAATTTATAGCTGTGCTTACTAGAAGCGAGCTTTGAAACCAGCCCCTGTGCTGATCTGAGCCCTCTAGATACATGCTTGCAGGGTATTTGCCAGCGTCGTAGTTGTCGCTTTGTAAGACCGCGTGCCACGTCGAGCCGCTATCAAACCAAACGTCAAGGATATCCATCACCTTTTCTAAATTTTCAGCTTTGTATTTTGAGCCCTTTGGTAAAAGCTCGTCTATGCTTAGCGCCCACCATGCATCAGCGCCTTTTTCTTTGAAAATGCCTGCGATGTGGTCTAAAATTTCACTATCAAATATAACTTCTTTTGTCGCTTTGTCCATGAAAAACGCGATCGGCACACCCCAGTCACGCTGACGAGAGATACACCAGTCTGGGCGATTTTCTATCATCGAGCCTATTCTTTTTATGCCCACGCTTGGGTAGAATTTAACCTTTTCAAGCTCTTTTAGCGCTGTTTGTCTAAGCGTTTTGCCACCTAGTTTAGCCTCGTCCATAGCTATAAACCACTGCTTTGTCGCTCTATAAATGACAGGCTTATGCGTTCTCCAGCAAAATGGATAAGAGTGTCTAAATTTAGAGACGCTAAGCAAGCTTTTGCCAAGTAGCTCTAAAATTTTCTCATTTGCTTTAAAGATATGCATACCGACAAACTCGTCTACCACGTCGCTTCTAAATAGTCCGTGATGTTTTATGCTCTCATCGTAGCAGCCACCATCATCAACCGGCATCAAAATTTCACTAAAACCATACTTCAAACATACGTAGTAGTCGTCTTCGCCGTGACCTGGAGCTGTATGAACAAGTCCAGTACCCCCATCCATCATGACATGATCGCCTAGTAAAAATCGTGACTTTCTACCGTTTAGTGGATTTACCGCGTGAGTGTTTTCAAGCAGGCTTGATTTAAACTCTTTTTTGATCTCACCCTTGCTTAGGCCACTTTGCACAACGCTTTCAAGTAGTGGCTTTGCAAAGATCAAATTTTCAGCCGTTAGCACATAAATTTCATCTGGTTTTAGGCTTATGGCTTGATTTGCTGGAAGTGTCCAAGGCGTGGTCGTCCAGATGACAGCGCTTGCCTCTTTTACGCCAAGCTTTTCTAGCGCGTCGCTATCAAGCTCAAACGCTACGTAAATAGAATAGTCCTCTTTCTCCTCGTACTCGACCTCAGCTTCAGCTAACGCCGATCTAGCCGCCCAGCTCCAATAAACTGGCTTGCTTCTTTCAACCAAAAGCCCTTTTTTAGCGATCTCGCAAAGCGCTTTGTAGATGTCAGCCTCAAACTCAAATTTCATCGTCATGTATGGATTTTCAAAGTCGCCGATGATGCCAAGGCTTTTAAATTCATTTCTTTGAATGTCTATAAATTCTCTCGCGTGCTGCCTGCAAAGCTCCCTGATCTCGACCTTGCTAAGCTCTTTTTTCTTATCGCCAAGCTTTACTTCGACTTGCTGCTCGATCGGCAAGCCGTGGCAGTCCCAGCCTGGCACGTAGCGGACGTTTTCGCCGTAAAAATAGTGCGTTTTTGTGATGATATCTTTTAAAATTTTATTTAACGCGTGGCCAATGTGTAGGTGGCCGTTTGCATACGGAGGGCCGTCGTGGATGTTGAAGTTTTTAACCGCTTTTTGGCGGTTTTTCTTCATTTTTTCATAAACCTTGCGCTCTTCATACCATGATTTTAGTCTTTGTGGTTCATTTTGTGGGAGATTTCCGCGCATCGGGAAATTTGTCTCTGGGAGTAAAAGTGTCTCTTTGTAGTCCATTTTTTACCTTGATTTTAAAATTTGCTAATTTTACACCTGTGCTGGTTAAATCACACTGAAAAATAGTATAATGAGGCAAAAAAAGGAGCTTAAAAATGAGACAAAGTATCTTGATAATAGGCGAAGATCTTGAGATAAATAGAGAATTTCTAAACTACATTTTTCAAAGTTACGAGGATCATTTTGGCGAGCTTGGAGTGGTCAGTTTTGCTCCAAAAAATAGCAAAGAGCTACCTTTTATCATCGAAAATTTATCAAAAGATTACGACTTTGTAAGCATTTTTGGCTCGGATGAAAATTTTGCCATCGCCGCAAAGATCGTAGCGACGCTAACTGGGGGCTCGCTCGAGCTAAAAGATAGCACGACACTTGCGCTTAAAGATAGCTTAGACTATTCTAAAAATAGCTTTTTAGCCAGCCTAAATAACGCCCAGATAAATCTCATAAAAGCTAATCCAAATGAAGAGCTAGGCGAGTTTCTAACCGAATATGAGCCTGATTTTAGCTACTTTCATCTAATAGACATCGACGCAGATAGCGCGAAGATCCTTATGCTGCCACTTGCTAAAACTTACGAGGTCGATATCACTCTTGCGCAGATTCTGCCAAATTTGATACTAGTAAGGGCAAAAAGCAATAAATTTGGCCAGATCGAGAGCTTTTTACAAGGGGTAAAAACGCTATTTTCGCAAAAATTTATCCCGCAAAAAGATGTGATCAAATTTATAGCAAAAAGGCTCATGCAAAAAGGGCTTAAAATTTCATTTGCTGAGTCTTGCACGGCTGGGCTTGCGGCGGCTAAATTTGCAAGATATGGCGGCATCTCAGCTAGCTTTGATGGCTCGTTAGTAACTTATGCAAACCACATAAAGCACGAGTGGCTGGGCGTTGAGGATGAGATTTTAGATACTTACGGAGCCGTGAGCGAGCCTTGCGTAAAAGCGATGGTAAAAGGCACGCTAAGCACGACAAATGCGGACTTTGCGCTTGCTATAAGTGGCATAGCAGGACCAGGCGGTGGCACAGCTAGCAAGCCAGTTGGCACGGTATATGTCGCAGCTGGCGATAGAAACGGCAACATCGAGGTTGAGAGGCTACTTTTAAAAGGGGATCGCAACTATGTTAGAGAGCAAAGCGTGCTAAGCGCCTATCTATGTTTGCTTCGCCTAAAAAGCGAGATATTTTTCGCGTAAATTTTATCTTTTTTACAAATTGCACTAAATTTAACAGCGACATTCGCAATAAAATATCAAAAATAAAAAGCCAAATTTAGGAGGCTAAAGATGTTTAAAAAGATATTGTTTCTAGCTGTTTTTTCGTTATTTGCATTTGGTGCTCTAGCTCAAGCGGGCGAGATAAAAGCAAGCAACTCGCCCTTTGGTTACGCTAGCATTGGTGCAGAGCAAAATTTTGGCGGATACGCCGGCAAAGAGAGCAAAGAAGTCGCCATCCAAAATAGGCAAGAGCTCGTAAAATACGCCAAAATGGGTGGTTACGTCATCTATGTGGATGGGCTCATAGACCTTAGCGAAGGCAAGATCCCGCAAAATGGCAATAGCGATGGGCTGGATAAATTTATAAGTGAGATTAGCGGTGGCGAGTTTAGCTCTTATACTAAATTTATGCAGGCTTACGGCGCTTCGTGCCGTGCATTTTTAGATGGTTCGCAAGATCCAAAGTTAGCAGCGCTTCGCAAAAATTTAGCCAACGAATACAAAAAGCTCATCGTAGTGCCGGTAGCTAGCAATACCACGATAATCGGCCTAGGCGAAAACTCAGGCATAAAAGGTGGCTCACTTTTGCTAAAAAATGTCCAAAATATCGCAATCCACAACATGAATATCCTAGATGCTTTTGATCCATTTCCAGATGTACAAAAAAATGATGGCTTTAACGCGCAATATGACGGCGTTAGCATAGAATCAAGCAAAAACATCTGGGTAGATCACTGCCATTTTAAGGACACTGTTAAGCTTAGCCATGTGCATTTAGCAGGCGGAGAGCTTACTAAATGGCAAACTTACGACGGGGCTGTGCGAGGGGGATAGTGCGGCTATCACGATCTCGCACAACATCTTTGAAAACCACGACAAAACGATGCTAATAGGCTCAAGAGACTCGGACGGCAGCAGCGAAACAAGGACTATAACGGTCGCTCATAACATTTTTGACAACTGCGCGCAACGCCTACCTATGGCACGCAATGCAAAGGTGCACGTCTATAACAACTTTTACGACTCAAAAGATGGCTTTTATGACCAAAAATACGCCATTGGAGTGCGCTTTGGCTCACTAATATACGCTCAAAACAACTACTTTACAAATGGCGTCAAGATAAGCTACAAATGTAACAAAGGTACCATTTTTGAAAGCGGCAACATAGACCTTTCTAAAAAAGGCAGCGTTTGCGAAAAGCTAACCAAGCCGCCATTTGAGCCTCCATATAAATTTGAGCTCCTAGAAGCTTTAAGCGTCCAAAACGAGGTAAATAAAAACGCAGGCACAGGCAAACTAGCCGTTATAAAATAATATCACCAAAGCCCCGAGCTAGCCAAAACGCTTGGGGCATAAAAACAAAGCTAAATTTTTATATTTTTACAAGCCAAAACGCTAGCACATAGCCCATATATCAGCACGCAAAGGCTAACGCTTAGCCCAAAGACGCTAAGAGCGGCGGTCTGGCTAAAAGAGAGTGTAAAAAACGAGATAAAGCTCGTGATAAATGCACAAAATATCCCATAAATTCGCTCTTTTTCGCTAAGGCTCTCATTTAGCGCAAATATCATGTAGTCAATCCCCACAGCGCTTGCAAGGATGAGCCCAAAGACGCCAAATATGCTTAAATTTACGCCAAAAATGGCAAAGATAAAGAGCGTAAGAAGCACGCCAAAAATAATGACACCCATCACAAGTGCCGAAATAAGCGCACTAAAATAAAACCAAAGTAGCAAAAACGCGATCACAAGCGCTGCTATTTTTAGCTTTAGTGCAAGCTCTTTTGCCTGAGTTAGGCTCTCATTTAGTGAGCTAGCGAAATTTAGACTAAAAGCGTTGTAGCGCTCGAGCAGCTCATCACTTGCCGCCCCTTTTACAAAGCCACTCACGTAAGCCACACTTGCATTTTCATCAAGGACAAATTTCTTAAAATCCTTCATAGATTTTAGAGCCAAAATTTCACTCACGCTAAGCTCTTTTTCGCTCAAAACCTTTAAAATTTCACTTCGCACTTCATCTTTGCTAAAGCCAAATTTCTCATAAACCCCATAAATTTGCTCATCATCAAGCGCTTTTTTAAAGGCCTCTTTTAGCTCAGACTGCTCGCTTTTACTTAAAAACATATCGCTTAGCGAGCTCTCATCTTTTATCAAATTTCTCTTTTTTAGCTCATCTAAAAGGCTCTTTTCATCAGCCAAAATGTCACCTCTTGATCTTGTCACGATCATCGTATTTTGGTTGTTGCCAGTTAGGCTTAAGATATAAGAAGAGTCCGCTAGCAGGCTCTTTGGCATATTTGAGTAGTCTTTTACGTTTTCGCTTTTTGATAAATTTTTAAGATCAAAAACAAGAAAAATAGCTAGCAAAATAAGTAAGATAGCTAGAAATTTAACCCCCAAATGCCTAGCAACCGCGCCTGAGAGATCACAAAATTTAGTTAAAAACGCGTCAAAAATCTTTGATCTATAAAATTTCACCCCTTCAAAGACTAAAGGCATAAAAAAGTAGCTAGCTAAAAACGCAGCAACTAGCGCAAACGCCGAAAATAGCGCCACTTCTTTTAGCAGCCTAAGATCAGAAAATGTAAAAGCCAGATAGCCACTAAGCGTGATAAATAGGCCTAGCAAGAAAATTTTTAGCATATTTTTTATGCTACTAGCCCTGATCGCTTCGCCCTCGTTTTTGCTAAGCCAGTGCAAGACGTAGTCGAACATAAGGCCAATGAGGCTCGTGCTTATTAAAATAGTAAGGATGTTTAGCTCATTTAGACAGAGCAAAGTACCCGCAAATGCCACGCTAAAGCCAAATACAGCGATAAATATCACATAAAAAATTCGCAAATTTCTAAAAGCAAGCATCAAAAATATAGCGGTCAAACTAAGCGAAACCACGCTCATATAAAGGCTCTCGCTCTCGTTTTTTTGCTTTGAAAATGCCTGATAAAGCGCACTTGAATGCACAAAAAGCTCGTTTTGCCCAACTTTTAGCGCATTTAGCTCGTTATAAAAATTTATTAGTCCTTCGCTCGAAACTCCCTTTTTTAGCTCGCCTTTTAGTAAGAAAAAGCTCTTTTTGCCATCCTTTACCTCAAGCATGAGATCTGCTAAATTTAGGCTTATGTTGCCATTTTTTGCGCTAAAGCCACTACTTAGCGAAAAAAAATCATCATTTACATTTAAAAGCCTAAAGCTAAAGCTATTAAAAATTTCCTCTGCGCGCTTTTTAAAAAAGGCGTTTTTATCACTCTTTAAAAGCTCCAAATCACCCCTACTTAAAAGCGCGATCTTTGAGCGGTTGATGTCACTTTTTATATCATTTAAATTTACGTCAATGTTCGCCTCAAAGCTCTTAAAAAGCAAGCTTTTAAGCGCCAAGCTTTGCACGTCATTGGCTAGCTCTTTGGAATTTACCAGTACTAAAAAATTTGACGCCATCTCATCTTGCACCTCTTTTAGCACCTTTGCCTCTTTGGCGTCTTTGAAATTTATAAGCGAAAATATATCAGTTTGGACGTTTTTTAGGCTCGCAAGCGAATATCCAAGCGAGGCTAAAAAAACAAAGATAAAAGCCAAGATCGTGGCTAGTTTTTTCATTTTATACTAAACTCATTTATCGTTTTATCGCCGCTTACCTCGTCAAGCTCGATCTTTTTTACCGCCTTGTCGCCACTTATCTTTATGGATTTAAAAATTTGTTTAAAGAGTAAATTTTTAGGGCTTAGCTCTATGCTCCACTCTTTTAGGCTGCCGCTTGTCTTTATGTCAAATTCTTTCCTAAGCTCACTCTCATCAAGGCTGATGATAGCAAGAAAGAGCTTTTCATCAAAATTTGCGCTCGTCTTTTCAAGCTTGCCATTTTCGTTTTTAAAAATGCCATCTTTATTTATAAAAACCTTTGAAACTACAGGCTCAAGCGTATCCCAGTAAAGTCCGCCCTTTTCTAGCTTAAACTCGCCAGAGCTTTTTATGCTTTTGTTAAAGCCAGCTAGACTCTTTGTCTGCGTGAAATTTCCGCTTACTCCATCTGTTTTTACTATATTTTTAAGCTCACCCAGCTCGTAGCCAAAGCAAGATATAAAAATGGCTAAAAAAAGAGCTATTTTTCTCATCTTTTCTCCTTTTCATTATAGGCTTTAAGCGCCTTTTTTAGGGTGTCTGGCATCTCAAAGCAAGTTTGCAAGCTATTCATCTCAATGACAGCTTGCGCGGTATTTGCCTCGCTTAGTTTTTCGCCCTTTTCATTTTCTATAAGGTAGTGAAATTTCAAAAAAGTTTCACACTCGCTAAGCGTCGTAGTGACCTTTATGACGTCGTTAAAAAAGGCTGGGCGGACGTACTTTACGTCAAGCTTTACGATAGGAAAGGCGTAACCATCTTTTTTCATAGCGATGTAGTTGTATCCTAGCTTATCAAGTAGCTCGCAGCGCGCTATTTCTAGGTACTTGACGTAGTTGCCGTGCCACATCACCTCCATGCTATCAACGTCAAAAAACGCCACTTTAAACGTACTAACGTGTGAAATTTTCACTCTCATCTCCAAAAATCAAAAAAGTTAAACCACTGCGACGGGCTCTTGCAAGCCCTTGCTTCAAGCTGCCTTACATAGCTTTGCACGTATGGCAGGACGCTTGCCTTGCGGTCGCGACCTAGTTTTATCTCATCAGCAATATCGCTTAGTTCGATGTCAAATTTATCGCCATTTTTTACGCACCAAAGCGCGCTCATTTTTACTCCCAAAATCCCAGCTAGCAAGTATGGGCCGTAGTTAAATTTAGCCTCCTTGCCAAGAAAGCTAAGCCTTATAAATTTATCTCCATTAAGCGGTGTCCTATCGCCCATTATGCCGATATTTACGCCATCTTCAACCGCCTCTTTTAGCTCAAGCATAGCAGCCGCGTCGAGCTTTTCAACGCTGATTAGTTTGATCTGCCCCTTGCTGATCTGCTCTAAAATTTTATAAAAATTCTCACTTCCCTTGCTATAAACCAAGATGATCATGCGAAAATTTGGCGATCTAAGTGAGAGCGCCTTACAAATTTCTACATTTCCAAGATGGCTTGTAAGCACGATCCTGCCACGCTTAGAGGCTTCAAACTCATCTTTTATGCTATTAAATTTACTAAACTCTAGTTCGCTTTCAAGCACACCATTTTGCCAGATACGAAATTTATCACATATTGCTATACCAAAGTCATAAAAGTTACTAAAAACGCTAGTTTCCGGCTTTTTGCCGCTAAATTTCTCTACATTTAAAAGAAATTCTCTTATATTTTTTCTCTCAACTTTTGAAAAGAGATAGTAAAAGCAAACGACGATGATAACG
The DNA here is from genome assembly GCF_902460895.1 of Campylobacter concisus. Classification (GTDB taxonomy): domain Bacteria; phylum Campylobacterota; class Campylobacteria; order Campylobacterales; family Campylobacteraceae; genus Campylobacter_A; species Campylobacter_A concisus_BC. The sequence goes on from NZ_CABPVL010000001.1 coordinate 92,913, forward strand.
ATAGGTTTTATGAGAAATATAGGCAAATTTCTAGTTAAAAATAGGCTAACTCTAAGAAAAAATTCGTTCGATCTCTCGCCCTGTTGCCACCATATGTACTTCTCTTTACCAGTGATCTTGCCAAGCAAAAATGGCACTAAACTAAAAAAATATCTTGCATGCATGAGGCTTATTAGCGCGTTATCTTTTAGCATTTTAAAGTGCGAAACACCGCCAGCCTCGTATCTTACTTTTAGTGCTATCCACTTGATCTCTACGCCAGATCTTATGGCATTTACCAAGATCTCCATGTCAAATTCCATCCTATTTGAGCTGCTTTGGAGGGTCGCGTTCTCAAGCTCTTTTAACGGATAAATTCTAAAGCCACACATCGCGTCTTTTATGTCAAAATTTAAAGAGTTGATCTTGACCCAAAAATTTGTGATCTTTCTGCCATAAAACCTCGACTTTGGCGCGTCTTCGCCGTAAATTGGATCAGCCATGATTAGATCTCTTGGATATCTTTTGCTAAGCTCCAAAAACTCCGCCACCTCACTTATGTCATGCTGAAAGTCAGCGTCGATCTGAAACGCGTGCGTGTAGCCATTTTGCAAGGCGTGCCTAAAGCCATCTTTTAGTGCAGCTCCCTTGCCGCCGTTTTGCTCTCTTGTTAAAATTTCTACGTCAAATTCGCTCAAATTTTGTAATGCCTTTTTTGATGCCTCGTTTGAGCCATCATCGACTATCAAAATGTGTAGATTGTATCTTGCAAGCGCCTCACAAAGGGCTTTTATCTTCTCTGGATGGTTGTAAAATGGTATGAGAAAGAGCGTCTTCATAAGCCCAGCTTTATCCTACCGCCAGCACTCTTGGTGCCGTTACAAAATATCTCAAAGTAAATCTTCTCATCTCTTTGCGAAATTTCTATGCAAAGCTCGTCATTTGGCCTTACAAATTTTAAAAATTTCAAATTCTCCACCACATATTGATCGCCTATTTCTACGCCAAGCTCTCTTGCAAATTTAAATACAAAATCAAGTTGCACAAAGCCAGGCAAAAGCGGTAAATTTGGAAAATGCTCCATAAAAATGCCAAGTGCAGGGCTAAGCTTTGTCTTAAATTTATAAATGCCCTCTTCGCTACTTTTATCCCAAGAAAGCTCCTCGTTTTTTTCTAAAAGTAGCTTAAAATTTGCCTTTAAAAACTTGCCCTGAGCGTTTTTACAAAGAGAGCTAACGATCTTAAAATATCTAACACTATTTTTAAACTCAGGCCTTAAAAGCTCATTTAGCCTTGCTACAACGCCCTTTTTACCGCTATCTCTAAAGAGTTTCACACCCTCGTCGCTAAGCTCCAAAAGCGCAGCTAGACGCTTAAATTTAGGATGCGTGTCGCAGTAGCAGTCTTTTATAAGCCCGCTTTCAAACATTTTATTTTCGATACTTATTAGATTGACCCTTTTGTCATTTAGCTTAACGATCCTATCGATCCTGCCTTTTAGCGTGAGCCTGCTGCCATCTATCTGCGCCCAGTCGCTAGTTTGGAAAAACTCGCACCACGGCGAGCTCACATTTAACGCCTCATCCTCGTTTAAAGCAGCCTTTACCTTACTAAAAAGTAAAAGCTCATCACCTAAATTTCTAGCAACTATGCCAGTTTCGGTGCTACCATAAATTTCAATTATCCTAGCGCTACTTAAGCTTTCTATCTTTGCTCTTAGCTCGCTCTTTAATGCAGATCCCGCACAGATAATATTTTTTAGCCCTGAAATTTCAGCTGCTCTTGGGCTAGAAACTAGCGTTTGAAGCAGGACTGGGCTTGTTACAAAGCTTAAATTTGTAAGGTCAAGCTCAAAGATCGCCTCTGGGTAGTTTAGCTCCTTGCTAACGGCCTTTGCGCCAGAGATGAGTGGCAAAAAGACTTTAAATGTAAGGCCAAACATATGCTGGTGCGAGACGCTAGCAAAAAATTTATCCCCCTTATTAAATCCAAGCTCATCTTTTAAAAATAGCCCCTCATCTATCATCGCGCCAAGTTTTTTTGGGATATTTTTGCTATTTCCTGTCGAGCCTGAGGTCTGAAGGAAAAATGTAGAATTTTGATCAAATTTTAGCTCCATGCTCTTGCTAAAGTCTAAAAAATCACCAAAATTTTCATCATTAATGACAAATTTATCACCACTATATATCGGCTTTGCAAGCAAGATAGGTTTTACGCCAACCCCAAGCGCTCCAAAAAAAGCTGCGCAAAAGTCAAAGCTCTGGCTTAAATAAATTTCTATCTCGCTTAAATTTTTCTCTTTTAAATTTGCCCCAAAAGTAGCCGCATACTCGTAAAGATCCTTGTTTATATCCACAAATTTAAATGCCTTTAGACAATTTTTAAAATCCATTTTCCCTCTTTAAAATAAAAATTTTACGATATAAAATTTCGCCAAAAAACAAAACTCCCATCAAGATATAAGATACAAATGAGCAGTAAATGCTCCAGTAAATTTTATCCTCAAACTGCGCCAAAACAAAGGCGAGAACTGCGTTAAAAACGAAAAACCAGCACCAAATTTTAGTTAGCCCTCTTGTGTAGCTAACGACCTTTTCATCTATGTTTTTCTCTTTTAGCCTAGCAAGCCTAGTTATCACCGCCTCGCCCTTTAAGCTGTAAAAAAATACCGCCAAAAAGCCAAGACTTACGATACTTGGGTATAAAAGCGCTAAATTCACACTTCTAAAAATAGCGCAGACGGCAAAAAATAGCCCAGCTGCTAAGCAAACCTGCCTTGTTTTACCGCTTTCAAAATACGCCCTAGCCCACCAAAGAGCGCATAGCACGCAAAAGATAAGAGTTGCACCCTTTTGCCAAAAAAATAGCACCAAAGGATAGGCGATGCTTGCTAAAACTAGCGCTACTTTTACTATCTTATGCTTCAAATTTCTTTGCTACGGCTTTTACGATATCATCAAGCGTTTTCACGTTTTTAAAGTCCTCTGGCATCAGCCTATAACCAGTTTGGCGCTTGATGTAGTCAATCATATCAATAGCATCTATACTATCTATCTGCAAGTCCTCATATATCCTAGTTTCAGGCTTTATCTTGCTCTCGTCTATCTCAAAAAGCTCGATCAAAGCCTTCTTTAAAATTTCAAAAATTTCTACTTCGCTCATTGTTATTTCCTATTTTCGTAAATGTATTTTGCAAGAGAAGATACACTAAAGAATATATCTTTTAAATTTGCTGTCTTTGAGTCAAGCACGAGGCCATATCTTTTCTGCACAGCAAGCCCAAGCTCTAGTGCATCGACGCTGTCAAGGCCTAGCCCCTCGCTAAAAAGCGGTGCGTTCTCGTCGATATCGCTTGGCTTCATATCCTCTAAATTTAAGCTTGTAATGATCAGCTCTTTTATCTCATTAACTAGTTCTTTCACTAAATTCCTCCTTATAAATTTTACTTATCTCATCATGCAAGGCTCTCGCCCTTACGGGGCTTGGCCTATCTTTTAAAAACTCACTAACTTCAAATTTCTTTAGCTCTTTAAAGACGTACTTTATCTTTTTATCTGGCGTTTTGTACCATGGCTCATTTTTTCTAAGGCTTCTTGGAGCCATATTTATACCCACGCAAAGCACGCTAGACGCGCCTTTTATACCCATATACGCGGCCGCTTTATGAAAGATGATCTCCTCTTTTGTGCGTGTGCCCTCTGGGAAAATGAGCAAATTTTCGCCACTTTTTAAAACATCTACGCTTTTTTGTAAAAATTCCTCATTATTTGTGTTTGGTATGTAGTTGCACGCCCTAATGGCTGCAAATAAAAATATATTTTTACCAAGCTCACCCTTTACGATGCAGTTTATCCTTTTAAATTTTGAGACCAGAAAGACCACATCAAGCAGTGAAGGGTGGTTTGCGATGACTAAATTTGAGCTGCCATTTAGATCGTCTAGCTCAAATTTATAGTCCAGATACCCACAAATTTTAGTAACTTTTATAAAAAATCCCCAAGAAACTCTAACAAGATCTCGGCATAAATTTTGCACAAATTTAAATTTATTTAGCCCTAAAAGCACGACTGGCACTAGCAAAAGGTCGCCACTTATGCAAATGAGCGCAAAAAAGAAAAATAAAAATCCAGTTCTTAAAATTTTAAGGCTCATAGCTAAAATTCCAAGATGAAAAATGGCTACTACTTTGCCACGTTTTTGCCACATTTGGGTCAAAATTTACGATGAAGCTTTGTAGTAAATTTTCTGAAATTTCTTCTTCTTTTTCCACTCTTTTTAGAGCTAAAGCTCTCTTATCTTTTGCCTTTGAGACGACAAGCGCTAGCATAAATGATGGCTTTTGCTCATCAAAATAACTCTGCGATATCGACTCATGATAGGCAAGGATGAGCACCTTTTCATATCCGTCATTTAGCCTTAAAAACGCAGCTTGCAGCGCGTCTTCTACTGGACTAAATGATGAGATGGCTAGAATTTCATTGTGATTTTTAGCTTCGATGCTAAGAAGCGATGAGATAGCGTTATGCACAGAGAGCGAAAACGACGTTGGCGATACTGGCTCAGCCTTTGCAAGCGCAGTTTCTAACTCAAAGCAGCGATTTATCTCGCCCTCATAGGAGCTAAAAATGACTGGCATGTCGATGCTCTCAAAACTACTAAGCAGGCTAAAAGCGCACTTTGCGGCACTACTTAGTCTCCTTCTTTGCATAGGCGGGATCTTTGCTAGATCAAATTCTTTTTTGTATCTAGCTAAATCCTCGCTGATCTCACCATAAGCTACCACGTCATAAAAATCTACTTGAAATTTCATTATTTCGCGATGTCACCTTTTAGTGTAACGCCAGACATCAAAGAACCGCTGCCGCACTGAAACTGGGTTTTAGAGTTAAATGGCTGTTTTTTGTAATATCCAGTCAAATTTACAACCTTAGTGCCGCCCTCTTTCACCGCTCTTTCTTGAAATGTCTTGATAGCAGAGAGAAGCGCGATCTGGCAAGCCTCTTCGTCACTTTTGTTAAAGCCATTTGTCTTTTTATTGGCTGTTAGGTCTTTAACGATTATGTTGCCTGTGTAGCCTGTGCCAAAGTTAACGCTAATGTTTGGTAGCAAAAATTCTTTAGCCTTTGGACCATTTAAGAAATCTAGTGAGTGATACTTCACGTCATCTCTAGCGCTAAGGCTTGAGGCAAATGCCAAAACGGCAACTAATGAAACTAATCTTTTCATTTTCTATCCTTTTTAAAATTTGTTATCTACTCTTTTAAATATCAAAGATGTATTTACACCACCAAATGCAAAGTTGTTACTCATCACAAAGTCCGTCTTTATCGGCGTTGGCTCCTTTAAGTAGTTTAGCTTTGCACACTCAGGATCAGTTACGTTTAAATTTATAGTTGGGAAAAATAGCTCTTCTCTCATCATCATTATGCTAGCGATCGCCTCCAGCCCGCCACAAGCGCCAAGCGTGTGACCTAGATAGCTTTTAAGTGAGCTAATGGCGATGCCCTCTCCAAAAAGCTCATTTGTAGCGATACTTTCAGCTATATCGCCATGTTTTGTAGCGGTCGCATGGGCATTTACGTAGCCTATGCTTTTTGGCTCTAGTTTTGCCGCGCGGAGTGCTAAACTCATCGCCGCTTTCATCGTAGCGCTTTGCGGTCTAGTGATGTGCGTGCCATCACACGTAGAGCCAAAGCCAACGACCTCAGCGTAAATTTTAGCTCCTCTTTTTAAGGCGCTCTCTTCGCTTTCAAGCACTAAAAATCCAGCTCCCTCGCCAAGCACCAAGCCATCTCTATCTTTTTCAAACGGCGTTGGTGTCAAATTTGGCGTGCTGTTTTTCACACTTGTAGCGTAAAGTTTGTCAAAAACGTACGCCTCGCTCACGCAAAGCTCCTCAGCGCCTCCTGCTAGCATCATATCTATGCTGCCATTTTTTATGCTCTCATAAGCGTAGCCAATGGCGTGTGAGCCGCTCGTACATGCTGAAGATGTAGGGATGATACGCCCTTTTAGCGAGTAAAATAGCGCGATATTTGCCGCTGTGGTGTGAGGCATCATTTTTATGTAGGTATTTGCGTTAAAGCCACTATCCATGTCCAAAACTAGTTTTGCCATGTCAAGTATAGAGTCGGTGCTGCCAGTGCTTGAGCCACTTGCCACGCCCATTCTACCGTCTTGCACGCTTGGGTCTAAATTTGCAGCCTGCAAGCCTTCGCCATTTAGCAAACCAGCGTCTTTTAATGCAAGTCCAGCCGCGTGCACGCTATAAGTTGAGACCTTGCCAAGGCTTCTTAGCTGTTTTCTATCCCACTCCTGCGGGTGTTTGTAGTCTATGATGGGAGCTGCTAGGCGTGTGTTTAGCTCTTTATAGCCCTCCCACTCGCTCATATATCTCACGGCATTTTTGCCTGCAAGAAATTTAGCCTTCATCTCCTCCCAGCTGTTGCCAAAAGCACTGACTGCGCCGATACCTGTGACAAATACACGCATTAGCAAAGTCCTCCATTTACGCCGATGACCTGCCTTGTGATGTAGCTAGCCTCGTCGCTTAGTAGAAATTTAACAAGTCCTGCCACCTCATCTGCCTCGCCAGCTCTTTTTGCAGGTATGGCCTTTAGCACCTCATCTAAAAAATCGCTATTTAAAATTTCTTCGCTCATATCTGTCTTTATAAGCCCAGGTGCCACGCAGTTTACTGTTATGCCTCTGCTGGCAAGCTCGACTGCAAGGGCTTTGCTAGCTCCTATGATGCCTGCCTTGCTAGCTGAGTAATTCACCTGACCTCTGTTACCAATAACCCCTGAAACAGAGCTTAGCGTCACTATCCTAGCTGGCTTTCTAGCCCTTATCATAGGCATTAGCGCTGGTCTTAGGACGTTGTAAAAGCCATTTAAATTTACATCTATCACATCAAACCACTCTTCGTCACTTAGCCCCACAAAGGTATTATCCCTTGTTATGCCAGCGTTTAAAATAACGCCGTAATAGACGCCATTTGTCTCCATGTCGGCCTCTATGGCCTCTTTTGCCGCAGCAGTGTCAGCCACGTCAAATGTCATAAATTTAGCCCCAAGCTCGCTAACCATCTTTAAAAGCTCATCGCTCTTACTTCTTGCATGAAGCACCACTTCGTATTCATTAGCAAGGCGCCTAGCGATGCTAGCTCCTATACCCCTACTTGATCCAGTTATCAATACTCTCTTACTCACTAAGTGCCTTTTTTACAAATTCTTCATCAGGGCTCATAACGTTTAAAACCGCCCTTGCGCCAAGCTCACCATTTACAAAAAGCTCGCTGTCATAAACGCCAAAACCGCTCTCATCTTGAATGGAGCACTTTGAAATGATCACTATCTCATCGCCCACTTTAAAATATGGCCTAAAAATTTCAAATTTTCTACTACCAAGCAAAAAGCCAAATATCGCCTTCTCGCCCCTTAGCTCACGCATCTTTGAGTCGTAGATCCCAAGACTTTGAGCCATCATCTCTATCGCCTTTTGCGTCATAAATTTACCATCTTCTAAAAAGGGATTTTGCTCATTTATCACGCTTCTTACCTTTATGCTCTCGCAAGGGATAAATTCCAAAATTTCATCGATCAGGGTTATGGCGCTGCTGTGCGGCAAATAATCACTTATCATCATCTCACTCTTTTAAATATTATCGCGGCGTTATCTCCGCCAAAGGCAAAAGATAGCGACATCGCTGTTTTTACGTCAAATTTCGTGCCGCTTTTTACTAAATTTATAGCCTCCAAGCTCTCATCATACTCGCCGTCATAAACGTGTGGTGGCAAGAGGCTATTTTGCTCCATGCAAAGCATGGCGCAAATGGCGCTCTCAATAGCTCCAGCAGCCCCAAGCGTGTGGCCGATCTGTGGTTTTAGCGTGCTTGCAAAGGTGGCACCAAGCGTTAAATTTACAGCTTTTGCCTCCATTTTGTCGTTTGCCTGCGTGCCGGTGCCATGCAAATTTACATAATCCACGCAGCTCACACTAGCTCTTTTTAGCGCGCCCTCTATACAATTTACTGCCATTTTAGCGCTAAAATCAGGCTGCGTCATGTGAAAAGCGTCGCAGTTTGAGGCAGAGCTAGCGACCACAACATTTGAAATTTCATCACGGCTTAGCAAAAATAACCCAGCTCCCTCACCGATATTTATCCCCTCTCTATTTTTAGAAAAGGCCTGACTTGGGGCGCTGCTTAGTATGCTAAGCGAGTTAAAGCCATTTATCGTAAGCGTATTTAGGCTATCGACGCCGCCACAAATGACCGCGTCACAAAGCTCGCTCTCAATGAGCCTTTTTGCCTCAATAACCGCCTTAACACCAGAGGTGCACGCAGTCGATACGCAGTAGCTTGGACCGCTAAGCTCGTAAAAGTCGCTCACAAACTCGGCCACGTTTGCAAGGCAGTTTCTGTTTATGCCAAACCTGCTTTTATCAAAAAATCCAGTCGAGATATAGCCTTTAAATGGCTCGAAATTCTCCTCAACGCCGCTTGTTGTAGTGCCAAGAACTACTCCCACTCGGCTTTTGCCATATTTTTTGATCGCTCTTTTTATCTCCTCGTCAATCTCTAGCATCGTGCTTAAAAGCAAAGCATTTGTGCGAGTTTTGAAGTGCTCTTTGGTTTTATTTGAAAAGCTAGGTAAAGCGCTATTAAATTTACCCACCAAAAACTCATTTTGCGGGTGAAATTCAGAGCTTTTGCTTAAAAATCTCTTGCCACTTAAAAGCGAGCTTAAATTTTCATCACTACTACTGCCTGCAGCGCTGATAATGGCTGGTTTGCTAACGTAGATCAACGCTTTTTACCTCATAAATTTGATCATTTATCATAAATTTTTGCTCATTTTTTTCATCTTTTATCATCTCAAGCACCTTGATAAAAAGCTCGTTGTAGGCGCTATTTGGCGGCAAGAAGCCCAAATTTGCAAACGTGCCGTCCTTTAAAACTCGCCTAGCTTCTGGTGCGCCAAGTGCATTTACAAGGCTAAATTTATACTCATTCTCACTATTTTGCACATAGAGCATTAACGGTCCTTTTGATGAACTAACCTCAAATGCCTTTAAGCTAAAATCTGCCAGCTTTGGCACATCAAATTTCTTCGCACAGCCAAGAGCTAGAAGCGTTACCACAAGGATCGTAGCTATCTTTTTTACAAGCACTTTTTGCCTTTTTTAGTGTTCTAAAATCATAAAAATTTAACAATTATATCTTTGCAATGCTTAAATGCAAGGCAAATGATAAATAGATTATTAATAATCAAGTATCTTCTATCCATCTCGTCAAATTTAACGCTAGCAAGGTCACTAAAGGCTAAATTTTTGGCTTTTATCACAGCCTCTTTTGCGGTGTAAATTTCATAAAATTTTTGCATTTTATCTTTGGCATTTGCGTAAATTTCGCTCTCTTTTTTGTTAAAGCAAAATTTGATCACTCCGTCAAAATTTCGCTCTTTTAGCTCCTCCACATCAATGCCAACTTTTTCTTTTGAGATAGCTAAAACAGCGATATTTTCTTTGTGAGAGAGGCAAATTTTGCCTCGTTTTTTTGCTTTAAATTTTAAATATCTAGAGAGTTTGAATGAGTTTGAATTTACTAAATTTGGATATTTTTTTAGCTTTCTACGCTCTTTTCTAGAGAGCATTTTGGGGCTAAATTTCTCAGCCTCAAAGCCGACAAAAAGATAAATTTCACCCTTTTTTATAGGCATTTTCAACTCTTTTTTTATACTCTTTTGCACTTTCAAGCGCCTTACTAAACTCGCCACTAACCGCCCTTAAAGCGTCATCTTGAAGCTCACTCTCATCTTTAAACGATCTAATCCTTGGCGTAAAAGCGACCTCATCATTTCTAAAATCAGCCTCTTTTAGATCAAAATTTAAATTACTTATTTTGCTATTTAAGATATGCAAGGCACATTTTCTTGGTCCAAAGATGAAATTTCGCTCATTTAAGGGCTTTAAACTCCTTACCAAGATGCCGCCATAAAGCGCTGGCTCGCTCTTAAAAGAGATGTCAAAACCAAAATTGTGAAAGTAAATTTCGCCCGCCTCGCACGATCTTTTGTAGGTGTTTGCATCAAAGCAGGTGTAAATTTCAAGCTCGCTAAATTTATACTCCACACCGCTTACAACGAGGATCTTGCTTTGCATCAGCTCACGCAAAAAGCCCTGAAATTTCGCGTCAAGATACGCCTTAAAACCTGCTATTTTAAGAAGCTCCTCTCTTTGGCTCTTGTCTAAGCTTTTAAAACCATCTCGCTTAAGTGCTTGAAATTTTTCTTTATCAAAACAACATTGCTTTAAAAACTCACTAAGCATCGCCACTAGATCAAATTTAGCAAAATGGCTTTTAAGTAGCTCGCCTGATAGCATTTTTTGCTCCTAATTTTTTGGCATATTTTAAGAAATTTAGCTTTTATATGCAAATGCTGGGTCTAAAATCCACAAAACGATCTCTTAAATTACAAAAATAGTGAATTTTAAAATTAAGACTTATGTGAAGCACGGCATGCGTTTTACTCCAAAAAAGCAAATTTAAAATTTTATGAACGAGTAATTTCGGCTCTAAAATTTGAGCTAAGCTGTAAGCGAAGCCAAATTTTAGTAGTCAATTCTTATGAGTGAATGAAATTTTAAAATTTACAAAATAGTTTTTTAGAAATTTAAAGTTTTATTTCTTTGTTAAAGGGGAAGAGGCTTGAGTTACGCTCTGCTTGCAGTTGTGAGCTTGCGAAGCAAAAGAGCTCCCTTCCCCCTTAACAATCCCCTAACTCCTACGACGTTAGAAGTGGCATGCGTCAGTGCTAAAGCACTGCATGCGTTTGTGTGAGAGAATTTATAGCAAATTTTAAAATTTCATGAGCGAGTAATTTCGGCTCTAAAATTTGAGCTAAGCGGTAAGCGAAGCCAAATTTTAGCAGTCAATTCTTAGGGATGAATGGAATTTTAAAATTTGCAAAGGGTAGTGAAATTTACTTCTAAGACAGGCAAATTTCACCAGCTGCCGCTAGCTCCGCCGCCGCCAAAACCACCGCCGCCGCCACTAAAGCCGCCTCCTCTGTTACTTGAGCGACCACCACCTCCATTTGAGTCTGAACCACCTCGCCTAAAGCCCATTGGCAAAGAGCCGCCTTGGCTATTTCTCTTAAAAACGTCTTTTAAAATAAAGAAAAATACTGCAAATATAAAGGCAAAAGCGCCAAAGATGATGAGGTAGTTTTGCACGCCAAATCCCTGCTCAAGTGCGGTTGATACAAGTCCAGCAAAGCACGTGCTAAAGCCAGTTCGCATAAAAAATTTACCAAAGATCACAGAGGCAAAACAAGAGAGCATGCCAGCAAAAAAGGCAAACACGCCAAAAGGCAGGTCGCTAAGGCCGGATTTACTACTAAATTCCTCGCCACTAGCCACTTTTATGATCGCCAAAACGCCCTCTTTTATGCCTTCGCTCATCTTGCCATTTTTAAACCGAGGTATCATCACGCTATTTATGATCTGGCTTGCTACGGCGTCAGTTAGCATCCCTTCAAGTCCGTATCCAACCTCGATGCGGACCTTTTTCTCATTTGGAGCGACCACCAAAAGCACGCCGTTGTTATCTTTTTTTTGACCTAGTTTGTAGCCTCTAGCGATCTCAAGAGACAGCTCTTCGATGCTCCTGCTTTCAAGCGAATTTAAAGTCACTATAGCGATTTGCGTGGTGCTGTTTTGCTCGAAATTTTGCACTAAATTTAAAAGCTCATCTCTTTCGTTTTGTGAAAAGATATGAGCCTCATCGTTGATCTGCTCATTGAAATTTAGAGCAAAACAAAAGCAAAACGCAAAGAGCAAAAGAGCAAGAGCTTTTTTCATCACTTCTCAAACGAAACTTTTGGATTTTTCATATCTTCGCTGCTAACTTCGATGCCTTGCTTTGGCTTCATCTCTGGATGAAAGATGCTAGCTATAAATTTACCAGGAAAGCTTCTAAGAGCTACGTTGTACTCTTTTACAGCCTCGATGTAGTCGCGTCTTGCTACACTTATGCGGTTTTCTGTGCCTTCAAGCTGGCTTTGGAGTGAGAGGAAATTTTGATTTGCTTTTAGCTCTGGGTAGCTCTCGCTAACTGCCATTAGCCTGCCAAGTGCGGAGCCTAACTGACCTTGAGCTGCCATAAATTCTTTAACCTTTGCCTCGTCACTAAGACTGCTTGCATCGATGCTTACTTGCATGCTCTTGCTTCTTGCGTTTGCCACATCTTCAAAGACCTTTTGCTCGTGAGCTGCGTAGCCTTTTACGGTTTCAACTAAATTTGGCACGAGATCGGCTCTTCTTTTGTATTGATTTAGCACCTGCGACCACTTCTCGTTGGTGTTTTCATCAAGCACGACAAATGAATTTGCGTATTTGAAAGCGCCAAAAACAAGTGCGGCGATGACCACAACGATGGCTATTAAATTTTTCATATTTTCTCCTTTAAAAGGGGTGATATTAGTAAAATAAGGCTTAAAAAATGATGTAAATTTAAAGTTAGGTAAGTGAAGTGAGTGCTTAGAGTGCACTCACTTTTTTGGGATTATAGGTCTGTTTGGATCTTATCTTCAATGATGATATGTACTGTTTGACCATTTACAGTATCGTTGCTTGTGTAGCCTTTTGAGCCAAAGTCAGCATTTACTGTTGAATCTTCATGCCACTTATCTTTTATATCTACCTTGCTAGTGCTATCGCCTCTTATCTTAAGGATAGTGTTGATGTTATCAGTCATAGCAAAGATATCTTTTGCGTCAAATTTGATCTCAGAGTTGCCTTTTAGCTCGATCCTTTCGATGCTCTCAACTTTTGTGTTAAGGTCAGTAACGCCGCTAAGATCTACGTGAGAAGTATCTCTAAAGACGATCGTATCAGATGTACCCTCTCCACCTTTCATCACTTTGCTTGGATCATAATCCATCCTGAAGTCTTCAAGCTCTATGCGAAGTGTATCGCTATGAGTTTTATTTACAAGACCGCCTGGAGTTTTAAGTGTGGCATCTACTTTTAGATCATAAGCTGATCTTGCATTGATGTCTAGTAACTGATCAAATACACCTTTACTCATATCATCTGCTGTTAGTACATGATTTACTGTTTTTGTTTGAGCGTGATTGTCTGGATCAGTATATTTGATCTCAACTGTATCGCCCGCTCTTGCATCATCGCTAACATAAATTTTAACTGGCGTTGTATCTTGAGTTTTATTATTACCGCCAAAATTTTCGTTGCCATATAGATGTCCATCTCTATTGCCGTCTTCGCTAAACTGCATACCTCTTATAGCGTCCATCTCAACTTTTGCATGATCCTCTGTGCTTACAGTAGTTGTTCCATCAGATAGAGTGACTTTCGCTTTTGTCTCTTGTCCTACTGCGATAGCTGCATCAAGCTCAAGTGGTTTGCCATTTTCAAGAGTGATCTGGCTGTGATCAGCTTGATTTTCTAGTACGATATTGCCAAGTGGATCTTTGCTAAGAACTTTAAATTCTTTAGTCACAGGCGTTGTGCTACCAGCATTTGTGATCTCAACTTTTATGCTATCACCAGCTATTACGCTACCAGGTAGAGATACACTTACTTTTGAAGTATTGCTACTTGTCTCATCTCTTGTAATAGTGCCATTGTCGTTTGCATCAGCTGCTATGCTTACACTTAGACCTTTGCTGCTTAGCTGTGCTAGTTTTGCCTCTGCGTCAGCATGTGCTGTTTGATCATCTTGAGTAGTTATAGTCGCATCTACTTTTGTCTTCTCACCTGGCTTCATAGGGACATTATCTACTTGTATGGTGTTAGTTTTTATGATATCTTGTGGTGTTCCACCATTTATTATATCTGTAGCAGTGATTTTACCATCTGCTGTTTTAGTTATTTTAAATTCTCTACTTCCTGGGGTGCCAGTATTTGGATCAACATAATCAACTTTTACGTGATCGCCTGTTACAACATTGTAAGGCACTTTTACGCTTACTGTTGTAGTTTTTAGGTTATTGTCTGATATAGCCTCATCTCTACTTAGTTCATTGTTTCTATTAGCATTATCTTCGTTGAAAATTACGCTTAGCTCGCTATTGTTTATAGGCTGTAGTATCGCCTCTGCTGATTTAGGCGCGATATTAGGTATCTCTACTTCAACCTTAGCAGGATTTGTAACGCTTACAGCGACATTAGGTATCTTTAGTAAGTTGCCTGGCTCTAAATGTTTATTTTGTCCAGCTGCATCTTCTATAGTTAGCACATCATTATTTTTGCTAGTTACTTTGTAAGTAGTTGGCACACCATTTACTTTTACAGTAAATGTATCACCTGCATGTAGGTTACCACTTGGTAGAGATACAGTTGCAGATGTCTCTTTAACCTTACCATCTGAGTTTGCCTCATCTCTGCTTAGTTTGCCATTTCTATCTTTGTCCTCATCGATAAGTACATAGAAATTTGTACCACCATTACCATCAGCATCAAGTAAGATATCGCTACCAGCTTTTACCTTATCAACACCTGTTGCATCGCTAACTGTTGCACTTACCTTGCTTGTTTTATCTTCTTGTAACGGCACTGTATACTCAACAGCTTTATTGCCAACCACATTTAGATCATCTACTGTGATGTTGCCATGAGCGTCTTTGTGGATAGTGTGACTTGTAGTAGTTGGTGTGCCATTTTCTATGCTTGTAGTTATCTTTAACACGTCACCATCTACAACATTGCTTGGTAGTTTTATGGTAGCTGTGGTTTTATCTAAAACACCATCTGAACTTGCTTCGCCTCTATTTAAAATTCCGTTAAAGTCTGCATCCTCTTTAAATATAACAGTCATATCATCGTGAAGATTTTCAAGGGTGGCATGATTTGTTACTATAGTTTTTGCATGATCTTTAGCATCTGTAAATGTTGCCTGAGCTTCAGTGTTTTTACCTTCACCTATTACTATGCCTGGTACTGTGATTTTATTATCGCTATCAGCTGTTATAGTATCAGTGCCATCTGTTAGAGTAATGCTATTGCCATTTCTTGTGATAGTAAATTCTTTTTGTAAAGTTGTGTTGCCATCAGCTTTAACCTCAAGTATCATCTTGTCGCCAGTTATCACGTTATTTGGCACTTTTACTTTTAGATCAGTCTTATGAAGATCGTGATCTTTCATGCTCTCATCTCTTGTGATAGATGTATTAGCATCAATGTCTTCACCAAAGAAAATTCCAGAGTCATCAAGCTCTGTTACGCTTACGCTATTTGTTCCAGTAGCACTTTGAACATCATCTTTATCGATGATAGTAGCTGAAATTTTGGTCTCAGCTCCTGTTAATGTACCAACATGAGAAATTTTAAAGCCGTTGTCGCTTACTGCTACATCATTGCCATGCTCATCTGTTATCTTAACGCCTGAAGCATCTTTATGAACATTAAATTTAAGCGTTCTATCTTTAGTTGTGCCATCAAGCTGTGGCTCAGTGATCTTAACTTCGATCCTATCACCATCTACTGCATTTTTAGGGATCTTGATAGTTGCAGTTGTGTTAAATTCATCACCATCAGCAGCCGAAGCTTTTCTGCTCATAGTTTTTGAGTTATGCGCCTCATCAAAGATAACCTCAGGTGCTTTTACATGCTCTAAGCTAGCTGAAACTTCTGGCTCATTTATATATGTATTATGTCTGCCTGGTGTCATATTTGTGATGCTAGCTTTGATAGTGGTATCTTGTCCGTGCCTTAGATCAAATCCTGGCACTTCAAATGAGTATTGATTAAAGCTCTCTTTTGTCAATGGGAAATTTTGTCCGCCATTGCCGATCTCAGTTATACTTGTTACCTCACCTTTATCATTCATATTTATAGTGAAATTTCTTGTATAAACGCCTTTTGTAGGCTCATTTATAGTAAGTGTAACTATGTCACCATTGTCTATTTTGTTTGGAAGTCTTATAAGAGCCGTTGTCTCATTTACTTCATGCTCATCCATACTCTCTTGTCTTGAAATTTCATGAAGAGTATCTTGCTCTATAAATTTTATCTCCATGTTTCTACCGATAGGTATTACATTGTCTTTGTTAGACTCTGCACTCTTTGGTGTGCCATCTGCAGCTACGACATGAGCACTTGCATAGTTCCATACGTCAGGGAATACTGGTAATGATGTATTTACCTTATGGTTATCAACATCTGCTTGTGTAACTGGCACTTCTGTTGTTGTATTTTGTTTAGTTAGTGGATCAGTGTAAGTTATGACAACTTTATCACCTGCTACAACATCTTTTGGAAGTGTAACTTCAACAGTTGTGCTTCTAAAGTTGCCATCTTTGCTATTTTCGAAGTCACTTATGCCGCCATCATTATCGCGGTCTTCAGTAAATGTTAAAGTTGGTCTTACATCTGGAGTAACATCATCGGTTGCTATATCGCTCTTCCAAGTGTTAGAGTTTGTGCTATCAGTAACATAAGCATCTACTTTTGAAACTTTACCCTCAGCAACTGGCATGTCTGTTATCTTATAGCCATTATTGATTATATTTTGATCGATAGTAACTTCTCTATTTTCAGTTGTGCCATCTGGTTTTGTTAGTGTAATGTGAAGTTTATCTCCAGGGATAACATCACTTACTTTTATAAGTACTGGTGACTCATTTTGTTTGCTGTCATTGTTGTTTTCTGTGTAAGTTAAAAATTTATCGTTATCTCTATCTTCTGTAAATTCAACACTTACGCTTGATTTTGTAGGAGTTACGTGATCTTCACTGCTACCGCTAGTGTTGCCTTGGAAATTTGTAACGCTTGCTTCTACTTTTGAGTTTTTACCTGGCTCTACAAGCGCATCTATTGGATAGCCATTAGTTATGATAGCTGGAGTAATGGTTATGTTTGTTGTAGTTTCATTACCATTTGGATCAGTTACAGTGACTTTTAGTATATCGCCAGCTCTTACTGTGCCGTCATTTGGTACAGTGATAAGAACTTTAGATGTATTTATATCTGTATCATTTCCGTGCTCTACTCTGCTTAAAGTGTGGTTTCCATTTATATCATTTATAAATTTAACAGTTGGTGCACCTGGGATTATATTAACGTTTGCGCCATTATCACCATTATCACCATCGTTGCCATCATTGTAGCCGCCTATTGGGCTATCGTATGAAGCAAAAGCTCTATTTGTATCAGTTAAATTTCTATAAGTTTCATTGATATTTGAGTAGTGACCGCCCTCAGCAAATCTAGCTTCGCCAAGGCTAACGCCATCTCCACCGCCAGCAGCAGCATTACCGCCAGCAGCTGTCTCTTCAAGTTTTGTTAGATCACCGCCATTTAAAATAGCATTTTGCAAAGCGCTTATATCAGCTAAGCCCTCAGCACCTATCGTATTTGGATTTAAAGAAAGCGTGTCACTACCTAGTACAGTTAGCTCTTTGCCGTTATTTGCAACAATAGTTACTTTGTCGGCTGCATCGCTAGTTTTGACACTCTCACCCATATAAACGATGTCGCCAACTTTTAGCTCTCTCTCGTTTCCGTTTTGATCAACTGCGACCGCCTTGCCACTTAGCGATTTTACTACACCCGCTTCTTTAGCCATAAAACTCTCCTTAATAATTTTTTCGGCGATTATATAATAAGAGTGAGGCTAGGGATATTAAGTAAAATTTGGGTAAATTTAAGTTTATTTTTAGTTATTTAATACTCTTTTATCACACTTTAATATTTTTAAAATTCCCCCTAAAAAAGGCATTTTGTGTAACTTTTGTGTAAAAAATTTTAAAAAAAATTTTTATATGGTACATGTACCTTTCGTTTCATAAAAGCGTTATTCTGAACGCCTTAAGAAAGAGCATCTTTTAAGCTAACACGAAAATATTATGCGGTTTTTAGCTACTTTTGCCAAAAAATTTTCTTGCCAAAACCTAGAGTGTTACTCGTAAATTTAACCTTTTCAAGGCTTATAGACCAAATTTTTGGATCCATCGCCTTTGCGTAAAAAAATCTTTTAAAGTAAATTTCTCGCTCACTTTCGCAAGCCTCTCTCATCACTCCTTGAAACTGCACGCCCTCTATCTTGCCAACGATCTTCGTATCAAGAGCGACCGTGCCAGCAACGAGCTTTGAGTTTTTTAAAAATTTAATATGTGAGCTCTCGTCAGAGCTAGCTAGCAAAAGGCAAAAATTTACCTCATCAAAGACGTAAAACGCGCTAAAAGCGTAAGGCTGCCCATCATCATCAATGGCGCAAACGCTTGCAAGATGCATCTTTTTTAAAAATTTAACTATCCTCTCATCCATCTAAATTCCCCTAAAAATGTCAAGAATGGTTTGAAATTTAAAGATGACTATGGCGATTATCAGCACCCAGAGCGTAAAAATAATGAGCTCTATTAAAGTAAATTTATCTTTTGCAAGCTTTTTAAAAGCAAGCATTGTTAAAAATGCTCCCAAAAAGCCACCAATTAGCGAAAAATAGTGGATCGCATTTACCTTTACAAAGCTTGGCAAAAGCCCTTTAAAAAATAGTGAAAACATCAAAATGGCAAGTAAATTTGCAAGTATCAAGTAGTAGCCAACGACTGGCAAAACTGGGCAAAGCTTAGCAAAAACGAAGCTTAAAACAGTGATAAGCATCAGCAAAAAGATCCTAGTCCCAAAACAACACATCGCCCGTCCTTTTTTGACGCATTTTACAAAATTTTGCTTTATGAAATTAAAATTTTGCCGATTTAGCCTCAAAAGGATTTAAAAATGCAAACAAATTTTTACTCTCAAGGAAGCTACAACAACATGAGCTTTTCGATGAAGACTAGCTCAGGCGACGAGATAAGCTTTTCGATGTATGACAACAAAAATTTAGAGTTTTCAAGCCAGAAAAATGGCACTTCAAGCCAAAGAAGCCTAACTCTAACGCACGAATACGGCTACGAGTTTGCCTATAAAGGAAACGGCATAGACGAGCAGGATATGAAAGAGATCGAAGAGGCGATGAAGCAAATTCGCCCACAGGTTGATGAGTTTATGAAAAATGTCAAAGAGGGCGACAAGATCGCAGGTAGCAGTCAAAGCATAAGCGAGCTTTCAAACAAGATCAAGCAGATGTTGCCTGACGCAAAAGATCTGGATCACAAAAATTTCATAAATGATAATATGCTAAAGATGTTTGACGAACTTTTAGCTAAAAATGATGCAAACAAAAATCTACTAAGTGCGACAAAAAGGTTATTTGATACCTTGCTTGATGAGAGCAAAAAAGTATCTTACTACGCATAAATTTAGAGCTTTTGGCTCTAAATTTTAACTAGCGCCTCTCTTTGATAAAAGAGGTGCGACAAGACTATCACGAAATAAAGCTGAAAAAATAATCCCACAAGCGGCACAAGCGAGATGAGATAAAACAAAAGTGTAAAAACTACAAATTTAACCCCGCCACCCTCAAGCAGTGCTAGCTCAAATTTATCGCTATCAAGCGTGTTTGAGCCAACGTCTATTAGCAAAAGCTTATAGTAGATGTAAAAAAACGGCACGTTGATGATGAAAAAATTTACAAATGGCACAAACAAAAGTGGCAAGCAAACGAGCAAGATCCCGAGAAATTTCATGATCTCAACCATCATCACCTTTAGCACTCTAGCCGTGCTAGCCTCGCTTTTAAGCACATAGTTGTAGTGCCTTTTGTTTATCTCTTTGGCTACAACTGGCGTTAAAAAGCCAGCTACGACTAGGGCGATCACGATGCTAATGATGATCGTTAAAAAGGTGCTTAAGACGTAAAAAAGTATGCTAACTATCCACTTTGTAGCGCTAAAACTTAAAATTTTAATAGCTATAAAAGATAGCGTCGAGTTTGTCTCCAAAAAGGCGAAATTTTCGTTTTTAGCGCCATCGCTTAAAAGGTCAAATATCTCGCCGCCTCCCCAGATGCTTAGCCAAGCTAGGCAAAGTATGCTAAGACAAAGCGGCAAGATCGATAGTGTTATAAATTTGGCTGTAAAAAAGTCTTTAAAGCCAAGGCGAAGAAGATTTATCATTTTACCTTTTTGTACTCACGCTCAAGTGCGGCGTAAATTTCATCTATCTTACTAACGCCATTTGATAAAATTTCGCTCATTACCTCGTTATCTTCGCGTCCGTTCCAAATTTTCTTATAGCTTCCCTCTTTGTAGCCGTTATTTTGGCGGAAGCGGTTTAGCACGTTTTTAGCAATGTAGCACTCATAAAGCGAGTATAAATTTACGCCACATTTTAAAGACATTGAGAAATAAATTTTAAAGATATCAAAGATATCATAGTCAAAGCCGCTGCACTCATGTATGAGCATCTCAACGTCGTTCATGATCTCATAAATGCTCTCGTCTTCGACACTTAGTGGCTCTTTGCAAAAGTCACTAAAACCGCTTGACTGGCAGATATCCTCAGCCAAAGTCTCAACATCACCAAGCTGCTTTGCCTTGTAAATTTGTAGTGCTAGGCTCATTATAAAGTGCCAGATATCGACAACCTCGATGCGTAAATTTTGCTCATCAGTCTTGGCATCTATGCTCTTCCAGTGCTTCCACGCAAAGCTGTCGATAAGCTCAGCGCACTCCATATATATGCAGCGCCTCCAGCTTATGAGTTTATTTTTATTTGTATAGCCATTTTCCCAACCAAGCCCGTTTGTCTCGTCATTTAGGCTTTGTTGCATCTTTAACATCTCTAAAACAATAGTTCTTTCATCCATTTTTAAACCTTTTAAATTTTAAATGATTATAACAAAAAACAATTAATGCTCAAGCGACAAGCTTGACCCAAATCATCTTAATGCAAGCTTACAAGATGTAAAATCACCCAAAATTTCAAAGGAGAAAAGATGAGAGAGAAAGATCTAGTAGTTTGCAACGTTTGCGGACTAAAAAGTAGCGATGATAAAAATGCAGTTTTCATCCACGCTCACAAAAACGGCGAAGAGGTCGATATCTGCACAAGCTGTATCCCAAGCGTGATACATGGCTCAGGCATGGTCGTAAAATCAAACGAAGAGATAAAGGCTGAAATTTAAATATCGGCCACCATGTGAGAATTCTGCCTTAAAGAATTCTCAAACTCCTCCGCACTCATCGGACGAGATAAGAAATATCCTTGCATTTCATTACAATTAAGCTCTTTTAAAAGCTCTTTTATCTCGTGGCTTTCAACGCCTTTTGCTGTTACTTTTAGCTTCATTGATTTTGCTATATTTATGATAGCAGCGACTATTTGCATATCTTTTTTGTTGATCACTGACTGAGCGACAAAGTCATTTGCTATCTTTATGCGATCGATCTTATACTTTCTGATATAGACAAATGACATATATCCAGATCCAAAGTCATCTATACAAACATCTATGCTATTTTTCTCCAAAAGTGAGAAAATTTTATCAAGCGTCTCTTGGTCGTTTTTCCATATATCTTCGCTAAATTCAAGCTCAAACTGCTTTGGATTTAGGTGGTGCGAGTTTAAAGTTAGCATAAATTCATTTACAAATTTTTCAGATGTGCTTTGAATTTGTGCTACGTTTATGCTTATTTTTGGTACTTTTAGCTTTTTGTTTTGCCATCTTACGGCTTGTTCTACTGTTTTTGAGACAGAAAGCGTGCAGATGTCGTTTAAGATGTCGCTATTTAAGCTAGCTATATCCATAAACTCGCCAGCTTCTTTTTGTCCATACTCTTTTGACTGCCATCTAAGTAGCGCTTCTACGCAGATGATCTTTAAATTTTTAATGTCATAAATCGGCTGAAAATATACCTCAAAATCCTCTTGTAAATTTGCTTTTTTAAGAGCTATCTCTATGTTTGAGCTTTGTTGTATTTCGCTATCTATCTCATTATTATAAACCATCGGGTTTTTGGCTGGATTTTGCTTAGCGTAGTACATCGCCATATCAGCTTTTTTGATGATATTTCTAGGATCGCTGATGTTATCTCTTGTGACAACGTGGATACCAACGACACTCTTGATCGCAAAGTGATACTTATCTATTTGCAAAGGTTTTTCTATCGTATCTCTTAGCTCCATACCAAGCTTCATGCGTTTAGTGTGGCTATTTTCTTCCATTTTGGAAAGCACGATAAACTCATCAGCGCCTATCCTTGCGGTGACCTCTTGTCTGTTGCACGCTTCACGTATGCGCTTTGCTACCGCTTTTAAAATTTTATCGCCAACCTCATGTCCGTAAGAGGTATTTATATTTTTAAAGCGACTTATATTTATATAATAAACTGCGATCTCTTGCTTCTCGCCCAAAACGCTACACATACCTTTTAGTTCATTTAACAATGAGTCTCTGTTGCCAAGAGAGGTTAGATAGTCTTTTTCAGATACACCCTCTAAGCTTAAATTTATCATCTCAAGTTCGTTTGTCTTTAGGTGCTTCTCTTTGTTTTTAGCATCATGTAAATTTTGCTCTGCGTTATATATCTCTTCGCTTTGATCAAGCACCTTCATAAAATAGCTAATGACCGCTCCAGCTACAATAACAAAAATTATAAGCAGATCAACATAAGATGATAGGTCAGTTTTTATTAGTATTAGTGCAGCTGAGATAATAGGCACAAGCTTAGATGTTGTTTTTATGCCAACATCTGCTGCGCTTATACGCTTGTTATCACCCCTTAAGTAAAAAGCCCCGAGCATTAAGAGAAAAAATGGCACAAGGTAGATAGAGTGCAGAGTAAAATCATGCCCTTTGTTTATAAGCTCATTATAAAAAACATATAAATTTAATAGCGTAAAAATCGCACTTGCGATTATCAAGAAAAAGCCACTATGCCTAATATAAAGATGGTTGCTATTAAAAATTTCACTAAGAGCGATGAATAAAATAGATAAATTTACAAAAATTGCAATGCTAGCAGCAAGCTCACTAGGGCTTTTAGGATGGATCAATATATCAAAATCGCCCATATCACCAACAATGCAATAAGCAAGCGTGAAAACTAGCAAAAGCACATTAAAGCTATCGGCTAGAACTAGGATCTTTTTATCACTGGCTATAAATTTGACCACAAAAAATATACCAACAGCGGCCAATAGTAAAAACATAGGGAGCAGATCGAAAAAATCAAGATAAGAAATTTGCTCTTTGCTTCTTAAAAGAAAGTCTTCATTGACACTTCTAATGGCATCAATAATCGTCCAAAGAAAGACCCCAAAGCATGCAGCAAGCCAGTGCATAGCTTTAAGCTTTGATCTGTTCATAGAGATATAAATACCAAGAACTACAAGACCAAAACCAAAAAATATCAACAAATTTTCAAAAATTTTATAGTTTAAGATGCCGGCAAACTGAGAAAATATAAAAAGAGTTATAACGGCATAGAAAATTTGTTTTTGTCTTACGATAAGTGACGAATTTGACGTAAAAAAAATGTTTCTCTCCATTGTTTATTCTATTTCAAACCTTATTTTTAGTTATAATTTTGCAAATTTTTCTTTAAGGTTAATTATGAAATGTAATATCGTCTTATCTGGAGAAAATTTAATAGACTACCAAGCATTTAATCTATTTTTCTCAAAAAAGGCTAGAAAACAGTATTTTATAAATGTTTTTATGATTTTTACGGAGGCCATTATAGCCGGCTTTATCGCTGATATGCTTTTAAAAACCAAAATTTTTACTATTATTGGCACCATTTTTGCTATCTTTTGGATCATTTTTTATCCAATTTTTTTAAAAAATAGACGAAAATCAGTGCTAAAAAGCTTAGAAATTTCAGACTTTAAAAAAGAGATGATCTTTGAAGTAAATGAGAAAAATTTGGCATTTTATGAAAATGAGCCAAAAGAAAATGAAATTTTTGACATAAAAGATGTAAGTGAAATTTACGAGCTTAAAAATATCTTTGTCATCTTTATAAATGAAAAAATTCATCTTGTCTTGCCAAAAAATAAAGAGACCTCAGAGCTAGTAAAAGCACTTATAAAAGAGAGCAAAAAAGAGCTACTGCTTTTTGAAAATTTAGACTACAAAAGCGTTATGGGCTAAGCTTGTAAATTTACAAGCTTAGATGTGATCAAGCGTGCTTCTTATGAGCTCTTCAAAGTCTTTAGCGTTCATCGGCTTACCCCAGAAATAACCTTGTATCTCATCGCAGCCTAGCTCTCTTAAAATTTCAAGTTGAGTTTCATCCTCAACACCCTCAGCGATCGTCTTTAGCTCGATATTTTTAGCTAACGTTATAACGCTTTTTACAACGTCTCTATCGATCTCATTTATAGCGATGTTATCAACTAGCTCTTTTGCGATCTTTAGCCTATCTAGCGGATACTTTTTGATGTAGTTCATCGATGAAAAGCCAGTGCCAAAGTCATCGATCGAGATGCTCATGCCTTTATCTGAAAATTTCTTTAAGACTGTTTGCATGATCTCTTCAGCATTGACGAGGCTTGCCTCTGTAAGCTCGATATCAACGCACTTTGGATCCATGCCAAATTCTTCAACATAGCCAAAGATGTCCGATGCAAAATTTACATTATCAACCTGTTTTGGCGAGATATTAATGCCAACTTTTAGGCTGATGCCATACTTTTTGTTCCAGTAGCTCATCTGCCTTATGGCCTCTTTTGCCACCCATATTCCTATTGTATTTATAATTGAGCTTTGCTCGGCTACTGGGATAAATTTAGCCGGACTTACAAAGCCTTTTACTGGAGAGTTCCATCTAATTAATGCCTCAGCGCCTATTATCTTTTTACCATTTAGCAGATACTGCGGCTGGAAATTTAGGCTAAATTCCTCATCAAAATTCATAGAATTTAGCAAAATTTCTATGTAGTTTTTCTCCTGAATGATCTCTTTTATATCATCGTAAAAGACATATTTTGTATTAACATCTCTTTTTGCCGCATCAAGTGCCGCTCCAGCTTGCATGATAAGATCATCAGCTAAAATTTCACTTGTTTGCGTTGAGCTAACGCCAACCTTTGCTCCAAGAGCTATCTTATAATCGCCAACTGAGATTTGCTCGGCTATGATGTTTAGCAGATAGTATAAAAATTCTCTATAATGCCCCTCATTTTTTTGCTTTAAAACTATCATAAAGTCATCGCCGCCAAACCTTGAGACGATAGCGCCCTCTGGCAAGATCGCTTTTATATTTTTAGAAAATTTTAAAAGCACCTCATCGCCCACGTAGTGGCCGTATGAGTCATTTATAGCCTTAAAGTGGTTGATGTCGATGCAATAAATATCTATCTTTTCGCCAAGCGCTTTGGTCTTTATCATCTCTGATAGTTTGCTTAAAAATGACTGTCTATTTAAAAGCCCAGTGAGTGAGTCAAATTCGCTAAGCTGCCTTAAGCGCTCGTTTTTCTCTTCAAGCTCTTTTAAGCTATCTTGGATCTCTTCGTCAAGTTGAGCGATGATATGCCTTTCAGATCTAGCTAAATCCCTCATAGCAACTGTACTTGAGATACTATAAATTAGCGCTGCATAGGCTAGCAAAACCATAAGCAGAAAAACTATCCAAACAGAGTAAATTTTATCTGTATTAGCAGCTCCTAAAAAGAGTAAAGATACGATAAGCAGGGTGATAAATTTATATATAAGCACCCTTATATAGTCTTTTCTGTAACTTCTTATCTTGATATTTGCCTCGTTTTCTTTTAGGTGCAAGCAAGCTACAAATATAATAAAAAATGCAACTTTAAAGAAAAACTCATAATGAACATTTGTACCACCGTATGACAAAAAGGCCTTTGACGAGTAGTATGCATCGCAAATGCAAATGATAAGCAAGGCTAACAGATATAAAAGTAGGCTAACTCTTTTATAGCTAAAAACTGGTTTTTTTGATACAAAATTTAGTGAAAATGCGACAACAAAGACAAAGCAAAAGATAAAAATATCCATTATGATATATGAAAGGCTAGTCACAAATTCTTGATTAAGCGCTACTACTAAACTTTTATCAAAAACTACAAACCAAAAAAAACTAACCGTTATAAGCATCAAAGCAAGCGCATCTACCGCGACTTGTTGCCATATCACTCTTTTTAAAATCCTTGTAAAAAAGGCGACAAAAGATATGATAAACATAAAAAATGGGATCAAATATAAAATTTGCATAAGCTCCGTGCGAGAGATGTTTTTTCCTTGCATGATAAGTGATCTATCATAAAGCAATAAAAGGATATCTGCTAACGCCCAGCTCGCTATAGCTAAAAATATATAGGTCCAGTATGAGTTTAAATTTCTACTACTTTTTAATAAAAAGAACAAAAATATGGCGATCACTACATCGGTACCGACTGATATGGCTGTCAGATAAAACTGATCTCCCAGATAAATAGCAGAAAAATAAGCAATAATCAGGGCAAATATAAATAAAAAAGAGCCGTTGTGAAAATTTGTTATCCTATCAAGCACGGCTCTTCTCCGCTTCCTGGGCTAGCTTTTGCCACCTTTGCCACTCGCCGCTATCATCTACGTTGTTGCCGATAGCCTCGTATCTAGCGTAAAAATGCTCAACAAATTTCTTGCACTCTTCATCTTTTGGCAGATAGCTTAGCTCATCTTTTTGGCAAAATTTCTCTAAAAACGTGCTCGCATCAGCTTTTTTAGCGTATGTTTGCGCTAGCTCGAAGTAGTTTTGCAAGCAAATTTCTTTAAATTTAGCGTAAGCTTGCTCGCTCATATCCACGCTTAGTTTGCCGTCAAATTTAAGCACTCCAGCCCTAAAAAGCAAGCTAAGATGTATGAGCCCCTCGCAATAATAAGCCCTCACCTCATCGACCTTTCGCCACGCTATAAGCCCAACCGCGCGAGCTATTAGCTCGTGAAAGACGGCCATTTTATACTCCGTCTCCTCGTGCAAAAAGAAATTTACTAGCCCACCAGTCGTCGCCTTATACTCTTCGATAAATTTAAAGACGCCACTTTTATTCATGCTCATCTCAGTATCAAGCCCGATAAAGAGGATGTGCCCAAACTCATGGCCGATCGTTGAAATTTCATATACTTTTTTCCAAATTTTTGGCTTTAAAAATAAAATTTCTCTACCAAAATCCAAAAAATCCTTGCTAAAAATTTCAGCCCCAAGCTTCATAAAAGGCTTTGCCTTTGCGCCCTTATAGACGTGATTTACAAAGGCAAAAATTTTCTTGCCGCATTTTGCACTCACGCTCTCATCATTTGGCACGACCTGAGCGCTAAAAAGTCCGTTTAGCTCGGCTGCGTAATAGATCATCGGCACGCTTATATAAAGCTGCGTTCTAGCGATATTTTCGCTAACTGCTCTGTTTGTCTCGGCGTTATCAAATTTGATCTTTTCACAAACGCTTTCGTAAGTTTTTGTCACTTTTTCTTTAAATTTAAGCTCGTCAATGCCCTCGCTATCAACCAGCCTGATGTCCCACTCAAGTGCGACTGCGTGCGTGTAGGCATCCTCGTAGTACTCCAGCGGATGGCCTGGCTGAAGCGCTCCTTTTACCTCCATCCACGCTATCTCAGCCTCTTGCCAAGCGTTTATCACTTTAGCATTGTCCTCTTCACAAAAGGCATTTTGTAGCTTTTCAAGGTATTTTACGTAGGATTTTTGCTCGTCATTTTGAGCTAAATTTCTTAAAATTTCAAGGTTTTTTACAAATACTTTTTTAAGCTCTCTAACCTCATCTTTAAAGGCAAGCGCGTAAGGCAAAAAGCTAAATTTCTCGCCCTCTTTACAAACTGCGCCATACGTTCTATCAGCTCTTACGCCGTTACTATCACACTGAAACAAGGCGTTTTTAGTGATAAACTCATTTGCCAGGCTTAAATCTTTAAATTTAGCTTCAAACTCTTTATTTGTGGTGTCTATTATCTTTTCTTGCCATGAAATTTGCCACGCATTTAGACTAAGCCCAACCTCGTGCATAGCCTCAACAAAGGCTTGATAAAACTGGTCTAAAATTTGCTCATCACGTGCCTTTTTTATAAGCTGGGAGTGTAGATTTTCATATAAATTTCTAACATAGCCATAGATCAAATTTAGCACGCGTTTTTGCTCGTCCTCGCCTAAATTTAGCTTTTTTAGCTCATTTTGAAGTGGATCAACTTTAAGATCAACTATCCTTCTTGCAAGGGCTAGCTTTTGGCTTGGTGTGCCAGTAAGGCCGCAAATTTTCACAGCTTCAGTTATGATCTTGTCATCTAAATTTTTATAAATCGCGTTTAGCTTGGATTTTTGCTCTTTTGTAAGTTCGTTTAGTCTTTTAAAATCATTCATCTTTTCATCCCTTAAAGTTGCAGGATTTTAGCATAAAGCCATTAAAATTTGCTACAATTTACCAAAAATTTAAAATCTAAAAGGCAAAAAATGGACATTTTAAAGGACTTTGGCGAGCCACGCATAAAGCAAGTTATGCTACCAAAAGATACAAACTCAGCTGGCAATATCTTTGGCGGCTGGATAATGAGTCAGATCGACCTTGCAGGTGCTCAGGCAGCTAGAGAAATTTCGCCTGAGCGAGTTGTGACAATTTCTATGAAAGAGATCATCTTTAAACAACCAGTCTTTGTTGGCGACGTGCTAAGCTGCTATGCAAAGATCATCGCAGTTGGCAAAACATCGATAACAACACAGATAGAAGTGACTGCACTTAGGCTAAATGACGGCGGTTTTAGAGAGACTATACATGTCACAAGCGCGACTGCAACCTATGTTAGTGTGACAAAAGATGGGCACAAAAAACCGATAGATGAGAAGCTAAAAGAGCTGCACGGCTTTTAAAATTTGGTTGCAATTTATGCAGCCAAACCCCTAAATTTATCACTGTTTTTAAAAGAGTTTGAAAAAAAGTAACACCAAAAAAGAGAAATTTCAACTTATTTAAATGCTTTATAAAGTAAAATCAGCCCTTACACTTTTTTGGGAGAAAGATGAAAAAATCACGCTTAGGGCTTTTACAAACGCATATTTTAGATATCTTAACACAAGATGAGCTTGAGAAATTTGAGTTTAAAGAGCTGCCAAAAACAAGCACGATCTACACCGAAGATATCGAGATCATTATCTTAAAAACCGGCTCAGCAAAGCTCTCATTTTTTGAAGATGGCGAGGAATTTATCCTTTATCATTTAGAAAAAAACAACATCGCCATACTCGATGACAACTGCGCCTTTGAAGTGCTTGAGGATGCCCAAATTTACGTCATTAGACTAGATAAAATAGGTGAAATTTTACATAATCCAAAAGCTGCAAGCGAGATCCTAACAACCACACTAAACACCATCATCGTGCAGCGCCAGATCACAAAGTCGATACTTTTTGAGGACGCAAAGGGCAGGATAGCAAATTTCTTGATCGAGCTTGCAAATGAGCAAGATCTAAAACAAAATGGCTACCAATATGTATTTTTGCCATTTTCTCTAAAAGTGCTCTCAAGCTTTGTTGGTCTAAAGCGCTAAAGCGCCTCAACAGCCTTTAATGAGCTTATCAAAGACGACATCATCAGAAAGATCACACCGCACGAATTTCTCATTATCGACCACGAAAAACTTGAAAGTTACACGAATTAAAAAGCTTTTTACGCCCTATCTTTAAATTTAGCCAGCCTATCTCGAAGCTCTTTTGAAAGTGTAAATTGCGAAAGCTCATATCTGTCAAAAATAACGATCATATCATCGCCAAGTGCCTGAACTAAGCCAAAACACGCATCTCTATCGAGGCGATTTTTTCTAAATTTAACACTTAGCGCATCGACCTTTTTCTTATCGCCAAAGCTCTTAATGGCGATCTCGTCGATATCTTTGAAGAAAAATTTGATATTTTTTGAGCCTTTTTTTATGACAAATCCATCATCATCTATCTCAAAAAAGTTGTTTTGCAAGATCTTTCTCACGCAAAAAAAGGTTGAAATGGCGCCAACGATGACACCAAAAAGAGAGGGCGTGCCAAGATCAAGATAAAAGTAGCTAGCGACACTAAAGACAAAGAGCCCAAGCCCAAAGGCTAGCGCCCAAAAAACATCTTTTTTACTCTCTTTGGTTATCATTTTTGCCCTTTTTATGCCAAAAGTCCGGCACCATTTATCGCTTGGCTACGCTCTTTAGCGTAAATTCTCTCGCCATTTATCACGTCATATTTCCAGATCGGTGCATTTGCCTTAAAGTCCTCGACAAAGTCGTTTATAAGCCTTAGTGCGACCTTTCTTTGAGGGCTCACTACACCTGCTACATAAGAGCTCGTATGCACTGGCACATCGCCTTTTGAGTGAGCAAAGAGCACGTAGGCATTTTCTTTTTTGGCTCGCTCCTGCCAAGCCTCTAGCCATTTTTTAAGGATCGGCTCATAGATATCAAAGCTAAGTGCCGAAATACCGCCCTCTGCTCTTACTATGCCCACAAAAGTGATGAGCGCACCGCAGTTTTTATCTTTAAATTTATCATACCACTCGTTTGTGATGCTTTGAACGTCCAAGCTTCCATTATAAATTTGCATCTTAGCCTCCACAAACTGGCGGTAAGATAGAAATTTTATCGCCTGATTTAAGAGCGAAATTTATATCGCTTACGATCTCGTCATTTACAGCCACTGCGCAGATGTTTAGCCACTTTTTAAGCTCTTCTTTCTCACTTATTGCCGCTTTTACCTCGCCTAAATTTTTTGCTTCTACTTTTATACTCTCAAGCCCAATAGGCCCAAGAAATTCGATCTCTACCACATTTTATCCTTTGAAATTTTTGCTGATTTTACTTAAAAATAAATTTAGATATACTTATTTGAAAATTTGCAAAAGAGAAAGAAGATGAACGAAATTTTAAAAAGCATAAAAACCCCAGCCTACGTCTGTGAAGAGGCCAAAGTTCGTAAAAATTTAGAGCTTTTAAAGTATGTAAAAGAGCAAAGCGGAGCTAAAATTTTAGTAGCGCTCAAAGGTTTTGCATTTAGCGGAGTGATGGATATGGTGGGCTCATATCTTGACGGAGCGACTTGCAGTGGGCTTCATGAGGCCAAATTTGCGAGCGAATACGTAAAAGGCGAGATCCACACGTATAGCCCAGCCTTTAAAGATGAGGATTTTGATGAAATTTTAAAAATTTCAAAACACATCACATTTAACTCTTTTGCGCAGTGGCAAAAATTTAAAGGCATTGCCCTACAAAACGACATCATCTGCGGCCTAAGGGTCAATCCAGAGGTCTCACTTGCGCCAACTGATAGCTACAACCCATGCGGTAAATTTAGCAGGCTTGGCATCACGAGAGCAAATTTTAAGCCAGAGCTTCTTGATGGCATCACTGGGCTTCATTTTCACGCGCTTTGTGAGGAGAGCACTAGCAGCTTGCAGGTCGTGCTGGAGGCGTTTGAGGAGAAATTTGGCGAGTTTATACCAAAGATGAAGTGGATAAATATGGGCGGCGGTCACCACATCACGAGAGCCGACTACGACGTGGAGCTGCTTATAAGGATCATTAGGCGCTTTCGCGAGAAATACGGCGTGGAGGTCTATCTGGAGCCAGGCGAAGCGGTGGGCTGGCAGACTGGCTTTTTGATAAGCAGCGTGCTTGACATCGTGCACAACGAAAAAGATATCGCCATCCTTGACACCTCAGCTGAGGCGCACATGCCAGATACTGTGCTCATGCCTTACCGCCCAGCCGTTAGAGGCGAGAGCAAAAATGGTAATTTTGCTTATAGATTTGGCGGCAATACCTGCCTAGCTGGCGATATAGTGGGGCTTGAAGCGGGCGATGCGGAGTATAAATTTGATAGTGAGCTAAAAATCGGCGACCGCGTCATATTTGAAGATCAAATTCACTACACCATCGTGAAAAATACGACATTTAACGGCATAAAACTGCCTGATCTTCTTCTTTTAAAAGAAAATGGCGAGATAAAGATGATCCGTGAATTTGGATACGAAGAGTATAGGCGCAGAAACTAGGCTGAGTTTTTGAAGGTAAATTTGGCTTTTTAAATTTAGGTCAAATTTATCTGGCTTGTAAATTTTGCCAAAATGGCTTTAAACTGCTTAAATTTAAAAATTTATCTTGAAGCTATTTTCGTTTTCAAAAATTAAACTTAATTAAATTTGGCAAATTTATAGCTAGGCTCCAAAATGATTTAAATTTATTATCTACAAATTTTATCTTGACACTTTTTGCTAAAGATATTTTGACTTACTATCCTTATTAAATTTAGCAAATTTCTGACTTTATCAAAAGGTCACAAGCCACCTTAAATTTAATACCCATAAATTTTGGCAAATTTATCTATCTTTGAGCTTTTTTGCCAGTTGTATTCGGTCTCGTTTGCGATCTTTTGGGCTAGCTCCTTGCCAAAATGATCACTGATAAAGCCAAGCGCCATATCCATACCAGCAGCCACGCCTGAAGCTGTGTAAAATTTATCTGCCCTCACCCATCTGGCACGCTCTTGCCATTTTACCGCCTCGCCGCAACTTTTTACCCACTCGAGCGACCTTTTATTTGAAGTAGCCTTTAAGCCGTCAAGCTCTCCAGTGCGAGCGATGAGCACTGAGCCAGTGCATACGCTTAGGCAAAATTGTGAAGCCAAAACGCACTCTTTAAGTCTTGAGATAAACTCACTATCATCTACAAGTATCCTCGTGCCCTGACCTCCAGGGAGTAGCAAAACACTCTCTTTTGGCGTCTTGCTAAGCTTTTTTGTTTTTATTTTAAAGCCTTGTTTGCTTCTTTTCATCCCGCCATCAAACGAAACGTAGCTTATCTTCACTTCAGGCACCCTTGCCAAAAACTCCAACGGACCCATGAGATCAAGCGTCTCGTACTCATCAAATATAAGGCAAAAAAGATGCATAGTGCGGTCCTTTTTCGGCTAAAATTTGGCTTTATTTTAGCTAAATTTTCAGATAAAAAACGATAAAAATTAACAAAACTTAAATGTTTTTTATAAAATTTTTAGTAATCTTTTTTGCTAAGGTTTGCTTGTGATTAGCTCTGATATAATAGCCGCAAAACGGCATAGCTGTGTGATTTTAGCATATTTAACCAAAGCTTAAATCATTTAAGCTTTAGCAAATAAAGGAATAAAATGACGAGAATTCTTACTCTACTTTTTACATTGTCTGTTGCGGCAATGGCCATTGAAGGACCAACTGGTGTCAATCAATTTGACAGCACCATTTGGGCAGCACAGAGGATAGAAAATATCAAGCCTTATGAGCATGGCTGGGGCCCGATATTTACTTTTATACAAGGCAACGACTACTTCGCGATAGCTGCACTTTCTATCATTTTAGCTGTTATCGGCGCATTCGTGCTACACTTTTTGATCATCGGACCAAAACACTTTAGTCACGAGGGCAAAAAAGTATTTGCATTTTCGCTAATCGAACGTATAGCTCACGGCTTAGCTGCGATCTCTTGGATCATCTTGGTGCCAACTGGTATCATCATCATGTGGGGTGCAGAGTTAGGCGGCGGCACATTTGTGCGTTTCTGTAGATACTTGCACGATATAGCGACTATTATATTTGCTATTTCTGTGCTTCCTATGTTATTTGCTTGGACTATCAGAATGCTTCCAGCTGTTTATGATATCAGATGGATGATGATAGTTGGTGGTTATCTATCAAAGAAGAAAAGACCAGTCCCAGCTGGTAAATTTAACGCAGGACAAAAAGCATGGTACTGGATCGCTATCCCTGGTGGTATCGTGATGATCATCACTGGTGCTATCATGTACTTCATGGATTTTAAAGAACCAGCAGTTGCTAGTTGGTTTGGTATCTCTCAAATCGATCTTTTAAGATATAGCGTAGTTATCCACAACTGCCTTGGCATCGTCTGTGCGGTATTTTTCCTAGTTCATATCTATATGGCTGCGATCGCTATACATGGCGCTATCTGGTCAATGGTCACTGGATACAAAGAAGAAGAAGAGGTCTATGTACTTCACCACTACT
Source organism: Campylobacter concisus (assembly GCF_902460895.1). Lineage (GTDB taxonomy): Bacteria > Campylobacterota > Campylobacteria > Campylobacterales > Campylobacteraceae > Campylobacter_A > Campylobacter_A concisus_BC. The sequence goes on from NZ_CABPVL010000001.1 coordinate 126,780, forward strand.
GGTATCAAGAGCTTGTTAAGAAAAACAAGATCCCAGTATCTGACTACGAAAAATCATATACAAATTTAAAATAATTAACCTTGACCTTGCGACTTACGCAGGGTCAAACTCTCTTTTATAGCAAATTTCACAGCACAAATCCTTTTAAAAAATTAATATTTTTTAGCTATAATCCAAAATCAGTTTCAAGGTTTGAAATACTAATCACAAAGGAAAAACAATGACAAGAACAATTGATTGTAGAAATTTAGAGTGCCCAAAACCAGTCATCATGACTAAAAACGCGCTTGAGGGCTTAAACGAGGGAGAGAGCCTAGAGATCATCGTAAATGCCCTAGCTCCAAAAGAAAATATCTCGAGATTTTTGAGAAATCAAAATATAGAATTTAGCCTAGAAAGCAATGGCAATGAGACTAAAATTTTAGCCATCAAGGGCAAAAGCGCACTTGAGCTTACAAATTTTGATGAATTTGTCTGCGACATAACACCAAAAAATGAAAAAGTGCTCTATCTAAACGAAGAGCGCGCAGGTAGCGGCGAAGTTGGCATAAATTTGCTTTCAAAATTCCTAGGCGCACTTCTACAAGTAGAGAAAAAACCAAAGATAATCATCTGCGTAAATAACGCCGTTAAGATGACGACAAACCGCTCACATCCAAGCTTTAAGCCGCTTAAAGATCTTGAAGCTGCTGGCGTTCAAATTTTAAGCTGCGGAAGCTGCTTGGAGGCTTATAAACTAGTAAGCGATCTTGCAGTTGGCGAAATTTCAAACGCTTATGAGATCATCGACATACTCTCAACTCACGAGCAAATCAAACTATGATCTATCACGACAAAAAGCTTACGCAGTTCGTTAAAGCCGCTGGTTGAGCTGCTAAGCTTGACCCGTCGGGTCTTCACAAAACGATTAGTAGTTTAAATTTATCTCATCCAAATTTGCTCTCAAGCATCGGCTCAAACGAAGATGCGAGCGTTTTTAAGCTCTCAGACGATCTTGCGCTCGTTCAGACGCTTGACTTTATCACGCCAGTAGTCAATGACCCATTTATCTATGGTCAGATCGCTGCTGCAAATAGCCTAAGCGATGTCTTTGCGATGGGTGGCGAGGTGATAAACGCTCTAAATATCGTGGGCTTTGATAGCTGCAACCTTGCACCTGAAATTTTAGGTGAAATTTTACAAGGTGGAGCCGATAAAGTAAGAGAGTGTGGCGGTGTCATCGTTGGCGGACACACGATAGAGACGCAGCAGATGTATTATGGACTAAGCGCGACTGGCAAGGTGAGCCCACAAAATTTCTGGGCGAACAACACAGCAGAAGTTGGTAACGTTTTGATCCTTACAAAGCCTCTTGGTAGCGGCATCTTAAGCACAGCGATCAAGGCTGATCTACTAAGCATGGAGCAGATAAATGAGGTCGCAAGCATCATGGCTCAGCTAAATTTCTACGCTCTAAAAGCACTAAGTGGCATCAAGGTTTATGCCGCTACCGATGTGACTGGATTTGGCTTTTTAGGGCATTTAAGCGAGATGTTAAACGACAAGATCAGCTTTAACGTCTTTGAAAAAGATGTGCCAGTGATCGCAAGTGCGAAAGAGTTTGCCGATATGGGCATCATCCCAGAGGGAAGCTACAAAAACCGCGAATTTGCAAAGCATTTTGTGAGCAAAGAGGCTGATATCTTACTATATGACGCGCAAACTTCTGGCGGACTTTTGCTAGCCGTTAGCGAGAACGACGTGAGCTTAGCTCTAAAGCGCCTAAAAGAGGCTGGCTATGAGCGCTCAGCCATCATTGCACAAACGGTCCAAAAAGGCGAGTTTGATATATTTTTAAACTAACTCTAGGCTAAATTTAGCCTAGTTTTCATGCACTAGATGATAAAATTTCTAAATTTCTTTTAATTTACCTAGTCGCTTTATAATGCCAAGAAATTTAACAAAGGAGATATGATGAACTATCTTGAAATTTTAAAATTTCGTCACGCTTGCAAAATTTTTGATGAGAGCAAAAAGATCAGTGCTGGCGAATTTGACTTTATCTTGGAGGCTGGCAGGCTAAGCCCAAGCTCGACTGGGCTTGAGCAGTGGGACTTTTTAGTCGTGCAAAACAAAGAGCTTAGAGAGAAGATAAAAGCCGTTTCGTGGAACCAAGTGCAAATCACCTCTTGCTCGCATTTGGTTGTCATTTTAGCAAAGATCAAAGAGGTAAAATTTGGCAGCAACTACGTTGATAAAATGATCGCTAGAAGGGCTGATAAAGATCCTGAAGCTATCGCTGCAAGGCAGAAATTTTATCACGACTTTTTGCTATCAAATTTCAAAAATGACGATGAGCTAACATTTCAGTGGTCACACGAACAGTGCATGATAGCTGCGACAAATATGATGAACGCAGCCGCAAGCCTTGGCATAGATAGCTGCCCGATCGAAGGCTTTGACAGGCACGCTTTAAATGAAATTTTAGGTCTTGATGAGAGCGAAAAAAGAGTGGCTATCGTAGTGCCATTTGGCTACCGCCTAAATCCACAACCTGAAAAACTACGCAGACAAAGAGCTGAAGTAGTTACTTGGATCTACTAAGTCACGGGGCAAAACGCCCTGTGTCTATTTAAATTTAAACAAAAAGGTATTTTATAAGCTAAAAAAAGTAAATTTGCGTTAAAATCATGGCTAGTTTTAAAAAGCGAGGCTTAAATTTAATGCAAAAAAATAGCGCTAAACCAGTTTTGCAGATTTTTAAGAGGTTCTATGTAAAGATAGCACTACTTCTTTTTGCCTTCATCTTTCTTGCACTTTTTGTCATATTTGCTGGCATAAACGATATAAAATATGAAATTTCAACGCTAAATTTAATCACTAGAAACAATATAGTGAGTACATTTGTAGAGGTAAAAGACAATATCACCACAAAGGCAAGACTCATAGCAAACGGCGTAGAGCCATTTTATGAAGATACTGTTGTAAGTAAATTCTACGCCGCTTTTTACGTGATAGCAAAAGACAACTCCTTGCTTTATGAGCGTAAATTTGAGGGCGCTTTTGAGTTACACAACTACGATATCTCGTGGTTTTCAGATATAAAAGCAGGCGAGTTTAGGCTCTCTGATAGATTTTACAAAAATAGACGCTTTAAAGATATCTACATAGCTTACGGGCTAAAAAATGGCAATAAAATTCTCGTTCAGCTAAATCAAAATCTTTTAAAAAATAGGGTCGATGCAGGCTACAATAAAAATCTTGGCGCATACGTCTTTTTGGTCGATAAAGATGGCAACCTCTCAAGAGATGAGTTTTATAGAAAATTTATAAAAGAGGACTTTAACAAATACATCTCGCAAGGTGGCGAGTTTAAAGCTGACAAGATCATTTTTATACTAAAGGATATGAATTTTTACAAGATCAGCTACCTAGAGGAGCAAAAGCTATTTGTCATAACAGGCTCTAGTAGGCAAGCACAGATCTTTATCCAGCTAGTTCTAGTCGTGCTTTCGTTCTTGTGTTTTGTCACATTTAGCATACTTTGGCTACGTGATAACTCATATATAAAAGATAAAATTCTCTCTCCATTTACTAGAATCACTCTTTTTGCGGCAGATAAAAGTAAGCCAACTGATGAAGAATTTGACATAAAAGAATTTATCTCGCTAAATAACAGCATCAAAAAACTCTACGAAGATAGAGATAAAGCTTACGAGACGGCACAAAGCTACGAGAGTAGATTTGGCTATGTCTTTGAAAAGAGCTTTTTAAAGATCGTGGTCTTTGACGCTTATACTGGCGTCATCACGGATATTAGCAACGCTCTTTTAGAAAAACTAGGCTACAAAAAAGATGACGTAGCAGATCTAAATATAAAAGAACTTCTTGAAGATGAGTCTAAGAATTTAGCAGAAGATAGAAAAAATGCTATCAACAATAATCTATCATACGAGGCTAAGCTAAGGCGTAAAAATGGTGAAATCATCGATGTTTTAGTAACCCAAAGTAGCTTTGAGCTAGAAAACACAAGGCTAAATTTCATACTTATAAAGGATATCACTCAAGAAAAGATGACTCAAAGAAATGACGATATCATCAAAAGCTACGTCTTTTTATCGCCAAATGTTATCGCTATCGCTTCAGCAAAAGAGCCATTTTTGATCATCCAAAGCACAAACAATGTCGAGAGAATTTTTAATGTCCAAAGCCAAAGTCTCATAAATTTAGAAGATATCATCGCAAGCGAGGACTTTGATAGCTTTAAAGCTGCCGTGCTAGCAAGCAAAAAAGCCTTTTTGCAAGCAAGCTTTAAAAATGAAGAGCTAAATTTCATAGCAAATATGACAAACGCTTATGGCAAGAAAATTCCATTTAAGATAAAGGCTAAATTTATCGATGCAGAAGGGCAAAAGGTCATCTACTCATTTACCGATCTTAGCGATATGCTAAAGCTTCAAGAGAGATTTGAAAAACAAAGCAAAGAGAGCAAGGCGCTGCTTTGGGCGAGTGAGGCAAATGTCTTTACTTGGGATAAAAGAAGCGACATGCTTAATATCTCAGACGAGCTAAGTAAAATTCTTGGCACGCAAAGCACTCTAAATTTCGAGCAGGCAAAGTCGGTCTTTGTCGATGAATTTGATAGTTTTTATAGCTTTTTTGAGAGTATAAGAGACGCTCAAACATACATTAAAGATATCAAACTTTATAGCATAGATAAAGAAATTCTACACTTTAGACTAAGAGCAAAAGCACTTGAATACGATGAATTTGGCGAAGTAAGCTTGATAAAAGGCACACTAAAAGACCTTAGCCTAGAAGATAGCTTCTTTGTCTGTCAAGACCTACTTGCAAAAATTTTCTCATTTAGCAAAGAAGAGGTCATTTTGCTTGATGAGGAGCTAAAGGTCATTGATGCAAATGATACATTTTTTGAAAGTTCGGGCTCAAAAGATAGTGTATATCTAAAAGATATCACCTTTATAAAGCAAGGCTTAAGCGATATAAAGCACCAGATCATAGATACTATAAACAGCGGTGGCTCATGGAGTGGCAAGGTTTGGAGTGAAAATAATAAAAATAAGAGCAAGCTTGAAGTCATAGAAATTTTACCACTTATCGACGCGAGCGAGAAAAGAACTGGCTACATCATGCTCGCAATGCTTGCAAATAACGAAGCTCAAAATGAGAAATATCTAGAATTTATCGCATATCACGATCCGCTCACAAAGCTACCAAATAGATTTTTACTCTACAACAAGCTAAATTCTCTCATACAAAAAAATGAACAAAAAATAGCCGTCATCTACCTTGATATTGATGATTTTAAGGGCATAAACGACAACTTCGGCCACCAAATAGGCGATAAATTTTTAGTAGCTATCTCTGAAAAAATAGGCGCTATGTTTAATGGCAAAAATATCTTTGCAAGGATAGGCGGAGATGAGTTTGTAGGCGTCATAAACTACGAAAATTTAGGCGAAGTCTATGAGATAGCGCAAAATATGCTAAGGCTAGCTTCAGATGAAGTAAAGATAGACGAGCTAAAACTAAAAGCAAGCGCTAGCGTAGGCATAGCCTTGGCTGATAGTGAGCTTGGGGCTGATGATGTGCTACAAAGAGCCGACTGGGCGATGTATCAAGCCAAGATAAGCGGCAAAAACAGAAGCTATACATTTGATGCGAAAAAAGATGTCTATTTTAAGAGCCAATACGAAGATGGCTCAAAAATTTTAAAAGCGCTTGACGCTGGTGAGATGTTTTTAGAATTTCAACCAGAGATCAGCTTTAGCACGGGTGAGACTTTAAGTTTTGAAGCGCTTATTAGATGGAGAAAAGATGGCGAGATCATCTATCCAAGCGACTTTTTGCCACTTATAAAAACAAGTAGCGCATCGAGCAATATCGCTTTATTTACGATAAAAGAGGCGCTTTTAGCAAGAAAGATGTGGCTAGAAAATGGCATAAGCGCAAAGGTTCGCGTAAATTTAAGCGTTAAAAAGCTCTTTACGGAGGAATTTTGGCATAAATTTAAAGCGATATTTGATGAGGATAAAAGCCTTGATCCAACTGGGCTTATCATCGATGTTATCGACGCTGCAACAGCTACAAATTTAGAAGTTTTAGAAATTTATGTGAGAAAGTATAAAGAGCTTGGCATACACTTCTCGCTTGATGACTTTGCCTCATACTCAAGCTCGATAGAAGCTCTTGGTATGCTAAAGACAAACCGCTTTAATATAGACAATAAATTTTGCAAGCATATCTTTAGCTCGAAAGAGGCGCTTGAGAGCATAAATATGATAAGGTTTGTGGCTGATAAATTTGGACTAAATGCGACTATAAAAAATATCGATGATAAAAGAACGCTTGAGTTTTTACTTGGTCTTGGTTTTGATAAATTTCAAGGCAACATTTTCTCATTGGCACTTTTGGCAAAAGATGCTGCTTCATTTAAATTTGAAAGACCATATCTACATATAAAAGACTATAAAAATAGCGAGAATTTTGAGCTTTTCAAAGGTTTAGTCGTGCTAAAAGAGCTTGCAAATGAAGTGATAGCAAATTTAAATCAAGACGACAAACTAGCACAAAGCCTAAAACAAAAAATAGAAGACGAGATAAAAAATATAGGTAAATATAATCAAGAAATTTCTATAAATTTAAGCAAACTAGCAAGCAGTAGCGACAGCGGCGAACTCTATAATCTAGCCGTGTCCATCATCAAAGAGTGCGATATAAATTTAGGTTTTAGTAAGGAGATAAGAGTTGAGTGATGTAAATGTTTATGAGCACGAGATCCCAAACGGAAGCAAACTTTACTTTGCAAAAAGTGCAAAACTAAAGAGAAAAATCGAGCAAAAAGCGAGTGAAATTTTAGAAGATGAAGGTTTTAGCGAGATCGTAACGCCGTTTTTTTCGTATCATCAACATCTAAGCGTGGATGCGACAAATCTTCTTCGCTTTAGCGACAGTCTAAACCACGAGATAAGCCTAAGGGCTGATAGCACGGTTGATACCGTTAGGATCGTACTTAGAAGGCTTAAGGCAAATGAGCCAAAGAGGTGGTTTTACATACAGCCAGTCTTTCGCTACCCAAGCCAAGAAATTTATCAAATAGGCGCTGAGCTTATCGGCGAAAACGACATTTTAAAGAGTATAAATATCGTAGCAAAGCTCTTTAGCGAGCTTGAGATCGGCGCTTGTTTGCAGCTTAGCAATATGCAAATCCCAAAGATAATTTGCGAAATTTTAAACTTAGAGATAGAAATTTTTGAAAATTCATGGCTAGAAAAGATCTTAGCCCAAAACGTGCCATGGCTTAGCAAACTAGCCCTTTTAAAGGACGCTAGAGAGCTTGATGAGATAGTAAGTTTAGTCCCTGATAAGCTAAAAGAGGCGCTAAGAAATTTACAAAGTGTAGCCAAATCACTAGAATATAAAAATTTAAGAATAGTTCCGCTATATTACTCAAAAATGAGATATTATGATAGTTTATTTTTTAGATTTTTAAAAGATAACGCCATCTTAGCAAGTGGCGGAAACTATGAAATAGACGGGATTTCAAGCAGCGGGTTCGCTGTTTATACTGATGCATTGATAGAAGAAAAAATTAATTTAAGGAAGTAAGAATGAGAAAGGCTGATTTAGTAGTTGGTGTTCAATGGGGTGATGAGGGTAAAGGCAAGATAGTTGATATGCTAGGACTAAACTATGACATGATTTGTCGCTCTCAAGGTGGCCACAACGCTGGTCATACGATCTGGGTCGATGGCGTAAGATACGCGCTCCACCTTGTCCCAAGCGGAATTTTGCACAAAAATATAATAAATATCATCGGCAACGGCGTCGTTGTCTCTCCAGAGGTGCTCATCACTGAGATGGCGCAATTTGACAACTTAGAGGGCAGACTTTATATAAGTGACAAAGCACACTTAAATTTAAGCTACCACAGCCAAGTCGATCAAGCAAAAGAGCGCTTAAAAGGCGAAAAAGCGATCGGAACGACTGGCAAAGGCATCGGACCAACATATGCAGACAAGATAAGCAGAAGCGGCCACAGAGTTGGCGAGCTACTTGAGCCAGAGCGCTTATGCGATGCTTTGATGCATGACTTTGAAACAAACAAACCAGTATTTGACGCTCTTGGCGTAAAGATACCTGAAGAAAATGAGCTACTTGAAGAACTAAAAAGATATAAAGAGGTGCTTGCTCCATTTATCGCAAACACTACAAATTTAGTTTGGAAAGCGCTTGATGAAGATAAAAAAGTCCTACTTGAAGGCGCTCAGGGCACACTTTTAGACATCGATCACGGCACATATCCTTATGTAACTAGCTCAAATACCATAAGCGCTGGCGCTTGCACAGGCCTTGGACTAAATCCAAAAGAGATAGGCAAGGTCATAGGCGTCATCAAAGCATATACAACTCGCGTAGGACACGGACCTTTCCCAACAGAAGACAAAGGCACAAATGGCGATAAGATGTGCGAGATCGGTAAAGAATTTGGCACAACAACAGGCCGCCGCAGACGTTGTGGCTGGTTTGACGCAGTAAGCGTAAAATACGCTTCAAGGCTTGATGGCGTCGATACTTATGCGCTTATGAAGCTTGACGTGCTTGATGGCTTTGAAGTGGTAAAAATTTGCAAAGCCTATCAATATAACGGCGAGACCATCGACTACGTGCCAACAGACCTTGAAAATGCAACGCCTATCTACGAAGAGCTTGCGGGCTGGGACAGCGTAAAAGGCATCAGCCGATATGAAGACTTGCCAGCAAACGCAAGAGCGTATATCGAGCGCATCGAGGAGCTAACTGGCGTGAAGGTCGGCTACATCTCAACAAGCCCTGAAAGAAGCGATACGATCATTAGATGAAAAGTAAATTTACCTCCGTCGTCCGCGTCAAAAAGCAGGAGATGGATAAGGTAGAGGCTAAGCTCGTCGTTGCTAGGCTAAATGTAAGAAATGCTGAAGAAAAAATAGCACTCTTAAGGGCCAAGCTCAACGAATTTAGCCTGCCAAAAAGTGGCAACATAGGCGAGCTAAGAGAAAATTTAGAGCTCATAAATATAGCAAGAGCCGAGCTGAGTGCCTGCAAAGAGAGCTTAGAGATAGCAAAAAAAGAGGTCTTGCACTACGAGCACAAATATAAAAATGCAAATTTAGAGTATGAAAAGATGAAATATCTAGAAAAAGAAGAATTTAAAAAAGAGATAAAACGCATACAAAAGGCTGAAGCGCTTGCTCTTGATGAGTTTGCGGTTATGAAATTTGCAGCCAAAAGCGAGGCGTAATGAGAGCTGTTTTACTCTTTTTTATGGTCATAAATTTTGCATTTTGCTTTGAAGTGCCGGTTGATTGCACGCAGATCTTTGAAGCTAGAAAAGAGGAAATTTCAAAGGAACTTGAGGTCATCGACGAGCAGCGCCAAGCCCTAGAGGTCTTTCGAGCAAGCTCGGCTGCGGCTTATGAAGAGAACAACAAAAAGCTCGCCAAAAAAGAGGCTGATCTAAATGCGACGATGAAAGTGATCGAGCAAAAACGCAAAGAGATCGACGAAGTTGTCGCTAAAAATGAGAAAATTTTAAAAGAGCTTCGCACGATGACGACTGATAAAGTCAATGAATCCTACGCCAAAATGAAAGATGGCGCAGCAGCCGAAGTGCTCTCGCAAATGCCTAGATCAAATGCAGCCACCATACTTTATGCCCTTGATGCAAAAAAGATATCAACTATCATGGCTAAGATGGATCCAAAGGTCGCCTCTGAAGTGACTGCGCTACTTCAAAAAGGGCCTCCATTTGTAGATGAAAAGGGCGATATGCCAGCTCCAGCTGGAAGCATAAATATGCAGTAAATTTAATTTACTGCTAATCTAAAAAACTAAATTTAACTGATAAATTTAACCTATTTGCTCACGCGTCTCTTATTTTTGCCCCTGCTCTAGTTGGCTTTAGCGTGCAAAAAGACGAGTTTTGGTTTAAAGAGCTTAGCGGTGTTAGTCTAAGCGCGGACGTGGAGATAAATGGCAAAAACGAGAGCCATAAATTTAGTGGTGACCTGCTTTTTACACATAGGGGCATAAGCGGTCCAGCGATACTAAATGCCTCACTCTTTTGGCAAAGGGGGCGAATTTGCATAAATTTTCTGCCTAAATTTAGTGAGAAAAATTTAGTAAATGGTAAAAAACAGCTTAGCTCGGTTTTGCCTTTGCCAAAGAGATTTGTGCTGGGGTTTTTAAGAAATTTTGGTTTAAAAGATAGAGCTTATTATGAATTTAGTGATGATGAAAAAAGTATCATAAAAAGGCTTTTTGCTTACGAATTTGCCCCAGCTGGGACATTTGGCTTTGAAAGGGCTGAAGTTACAAAAGGCGGTGTAAAAACAGAGTTTTTAGATGAAAATTTAGAGTGCAAAAGCGTAAAGGGGCTTTATTTTATAGGTGAAGTTTTAGATATCACTGGTATGCTTGGTGGATATAACTTACATTTTGCATTTGCAAGCGCTCTAAAGGTGGCTAACGCTTTAAAAAATAGCTAATCAAATAGAAAAGTGAAATTTAGCTAGTGGCAG
>NZ_CABPVL010000001.1:137650-195235 GCF_902460895.1 Campylobacter concisus
AGCTGGGACATTTGGCTTTGAAAGGGCTGAAGTTACAAAAGGCGGTGTAAAAACAGAGTTTTTAGATGAAAATTTAGAGTGCAAAAGCGTAAAGGGGCTTTATTTTATAGGTGAAGTTTTAGATATCACTGGTATGCTTGGTGGATATAACTTACATTTTGCATTTGCAAGCGCTCTAAAGGTGGCTAACGCTTTAAAAAATAGCTAATCAAATAGAAAAGTGAAATTTAGCTAGTGGCAGCCAAAACTGCCACTAAATTTATTATTTCTCGCTTAGATACTCTTGCAAGCTTTTTACCTCGAGTGCTTTGCCAGTTTGAACTGTGCTTAGCGACTTGGCAGCTGCTAGTGCTGCACGGATAGTTGTAAAATATGGAATTTTAAATCTAAGTACATTTTGGCGGATCTTTTTGCCATCATCTACGCTTGATTTTGTATCGCTTGTGTTTATAACAAGCGCGATATCGCCGTTTTTAAGCCTATCTTCGACGTTTGGTCTGCCCTCGCTTATCTTATAGACAAACTCAGCCTCCACGCCAGCTTCGCTTAAAATTTTATGCGTGCCACCAGTTGCGACGATGCTAAAACCAAGGGCTATTAGCTCTTTTGCAAGATCGGGTGCGTAAGACTTATCAGCGTCAGCTAGCGTTAAAAACACCCTGCCCTTGCTTGGCAAAGTGTTGCTCGCAGCGATCTGGCTCTTTGCGAATGAGCTTGCAAAGTCGTGACTGATACCCATGACTTCGCCTGTGCTCTTCATCTCAGGGCCAAGGATGAGATCGGCGCCACTTAGCTTGTTAAACGGTAGCACGCACTCTTTTACACAAACATGCGAGCTTACGCGAGGTTTTAAGATGTCACCATCTTCATAAACGACCTTGTAATCATCATAAAATTTAAGCGCCTCACGTAAATTTCCCTGCCACATAACTCTTGTAGCCACCTTTGCCATAGGCACGCCAGTAGCCTTGCTCACAAACGGCACGGTCCTACTCGCGCGAGGATTTACCTCGATCATATAAAGCTCGTTTTCATAGATAGCAAACTGGATATTCATAAGGCCGACAACGCCTAAATTTAGCGCGATATCTCTAGTTTGCTTCTCCACTTTTTTTATCATCTCATCGCTTAAACTCATTGGTGGCAATATGCAAGCTGAGTCGCCAGAGTGAATTCCAGCCTCCTCGATGTGCTCCATTATAGCGCCTATATAGACCTCTTTGCCGTCACATATCGCGTCTACATCGAGCTCTTTTGCATCTTGTAAAAATTTATCAAGTAGCACTGGCGAGTGGTTGCTAACCTTTACTGCCTCGCTCATATACTCTTTTAGCTCGCTCTCGTTATGCACCCTTCTCATCGCTCTGCCGCCTAGGACGTAGCTTGGGCGAACAAGTACTGGATAGCCGATAGTTGCGGCCTTTTGCAAGGCTTCTTCTAAGCTAGTGGCAGTGTCGTTTTTAGGCTGAAGGACGCCTATTTTATTTATAAATTCGCTAAATTTCTTTCTATCTTCGGCCACGTCGATCACTCTTGCGGTTGTGCCGATGATCTTAGCACCGATCACGCTTAGGCGTTTTGCAAATTTAAGCGGAGTTTGGCCACCAAAATGCACGATCACGCCGTCTGGCATTTCGCGCTCGATGACTGATCTAACGTGTTCAAAATCGATCGGCTCAAAATATAAAATATCGCTCGTGTCGTAGTCGGTTGAGACGGTTTCTGGGTTGCAGTTATACATTATCGTTTTTATGCCAAGGTCTCTTAGGGCGTAGCTTGCATGCACGCAGCAGTAGTCAAACTCTATGCCCTGGCCGATCCTGTTTGGACCACCGCCTATTATCATCACCTTTTTAGCGTCTTTTATAGGCTCTTTTTTAGGAAATTTAGTGATATTTGTGGTTGAGTAAAGATATGGCGTTAGCGCCTTAAATTCGCCCGCGCAAGTATCGACCTCGTTGTATTCAAGCTCGATACCAAGCTTCTCTCTGGCAAAATAGATGTCATTTTGGCTAAGCTCAAGATCGTCTTTTTCATTTATAAGCACAGCTATCATCTTGTCTGAAAAGCCCATACTTTTGGCCTCTCGCAGTAGCTCTTCGTTGTTTAAGATATCCATATCGATCTTATCTTCAAATTTAACTATCTCATAAATTTGCTCCAAAAACCAAGGATCGATCTTGCTAAACTCATGCACCTCAGCCACGCTAAAGCCATCTCTAAAGGCTTGTGCTAGATATAAAATTCTTCTCTCATTTGCATTTCTAATGCCATAAATCAAAGCGTTTTTCTCTAAACTAAGGCTGTTAAATCCGCAAAAATCGCGCTCTAGGCTACAAAGCGCCTTTTGGATGCTCTCTTTAAATGTCCTACCTATCGCCATAACCTCGCCAACTGACTTCATCGCAGTGCCTAGATATGGGTTTGATCCTGGGAATTTCTCAAATGTAAAGCGTGGGATCTTTGTCACGATGTAGTCGATCACTGGCTCAAAGCTAGCAGGCGTGCCTGTGATGTCGTTTTTGATCTCATCTAGGCTAAAACCAACTGCAAGCAGTGTCGCTACCTTTGCGATCGGGTAGCCAGTAGCCTTACTGGCAAGTGCTGAGCTTCGGCTAACGCGTGGGTTCATCTCGATAACGATCATGCGGCCAGTTTTTGGATCTATGGCAAACTGCACGTTGCTACCGCCAGTATCAACGCCTATCTCGCGAAGTATGGCAAAGCTAGCGTCACGCATCGCTTGATACTCCTTATCTGTGAGCGTGAGTGCTGGCGCAACCGTGATGCTATCGCCTGTATGCACGCCCATTGGGTCGAAATTTTCGATCGAGCAGACGATGATGCAGTTGTCATTTCTATCTCTAATGACCTCCATCTCATACTCTTTCCAGCCAAGCAAGCTCTCTTCTATCAAAATTTCATGTATCGGGCTTGCGTCAAGGCCGGTGTTGGCTAGCTCTTTAAATTCGTCCATATTATAAGCCACGCCACTTCCTGCGCCACCAAGCGTGTAGCTAGCTCTTATGATAAGTGGAAAGCCTATCTCGTTTGCCGCATTTAGCGCGTCGTCCATGTTATAAGCATATCTACTCTCAGGCAGGTCCATGCCGATCTTTTGCATGGTCGCTTTAAAAATTTGTCTATCTTCGCCCTTTTTTATCGCTTCTGGGTTTGCACCAAGAAATTTAACATCTTTTAAAAGTCCGCTCTCAAAGACCTCCATAGCGGCATTTAGCGCCACTTGACCGCCCATCGTTGGCAAGATGGCGTCAATATTTTCTTTTTCGATGATCTTTAAAATGCTCTCTTTTGTGATCGGCTCAATATACGTTGCATCGGCAAAATTTGGGTCAGTCATGATGGTAGCTGGGTTTGAGTTTATAAGCACTACGCGGTATCCAAGCTCTTTTAGCGTCTTGGCTGCTTGCGTGCCTGAGTAGTCAAATTCGCAGGCTTGACCGATGACGATAGGGCCTGAGCCGATTAGCAAAATGGTATTTATATCTGTTCTTTTTGGCATCATTTTTCCTTTGTTACAACGTATAGGTAGTTTGGTATGTTTAGCTTTGCATAGGGCTCAACTATCACGCTTTGATAGGAGCTCTCTTTTAAAATTTTACTCACGCGCCCTACTGGCACCCCACTAAAAAATATCCCGTCAAGCCCGCTCGTAAAGACCTCGTCGCCCTCTTTTGGGCTGAGCCATTGTGGGATAAATTTCACCATTATTTGGCCTTGATTTCCATGCGCGACGCCTGGAATTTTGTCGTTTCCTATATAGACTGCAAATATACTTTTTGGGTCATTTTGCAAGTATGCTAGTGGCTTGCCATCTTTTGCGATGACGATACCAGCGCTGCTTCCTTGATAGATGAGCCCGTAAATTTTATTTGGGTCGTATCCTTCAAACTCGCTTATCCAAATTTTATTATAATCCCCGATATGCACATAGCTAAGCCCTTTTACTAGCTTTACAGCTGGGGCGTAGGCAGTTGAGTTTTTATCTTTTAAAATTTGATTTAGCTCGTTTGCAAAAGTAGATAAAAGCGTGGCTGAACGCTCTAGCTCTTTGTTTTGCGCTCTTAGTTTTTCTATCTCGCTAGCCTGCCTAAAATATTCGTTTATGTAATCTTTCACGCTTTTGGCAAAATTGTCGTATGAATTTATAGCGTAGTTGCTAAATTTGATAGAGATGTTGCTTAAAATCTCGCCCTTAAACATCGAGGCGCCAGCGAGCAACGCTATAAAAACAAAAAGAACAATCTTACTCTTCATTTGTTAGCTGTTGTAAAAGTCCGATCTCTTGAAGTGCCTTGCCTGTGCCTCTAGCAACAGCAAGAAGCGGCTCATCAGCTACAAATACTGGAAGCTTAACGATATCAGACAAGAACTTGTCAAGCCCTCTAATGAGCGCTCCACCGCCAGTTAGCACGATACCAGTCTCGACGATATCGCCAGCAAGATCAGGCGGCATCATCTCAAGCACGGTTTTTAGCGCATCTGCGATCTCTTTTAGCGGCTCTCTCATCGCCTCTCTCACATCCTCGCTTGTTAGCTCAACCCTGCTTAAAAGACCGCTCACTTGGTCGCGTCCTTTTACCACTACGCTTAGCTCTTTTTCAAGCTGAACAGCAGAGCCCACAGCGATCTTTATCTCCTCGCCTGTTCTCTCGCCTATTAGTAAGTTGTATTTTTCTTTTATGTAATTAACAATGCTGCTATCTATCTTATCGCCAGCTGTGCGGATAGACTTTGAGATAACTAAACCGCCAAGCGAGACGACGCCGATCTCAGTTGTGCCACCGCCGATATCAACTACAAGGTTGCCTTGTGGCTCGCGAACTGGTAAATTTGCTCCGATAGCCGCTGCCATAGGCTCTTCTATCAAAAATACCTCTCTTGCACCAGCACTTAGTGCGCTCTCTCTAACAGCCTTTCTCTCAACCTGAGTAAGTCCGTAAGGAACTGAGATGATGATCCTTGGGCGTAAGAAATTTTTCCTTCTATGAGTCTTTTCTATGAAGTAGCGTATCATTCTCTCTGTCATGTCAAAGTCCGCGATAACACCATCTCTCATCGGTCTTATCGCCTCGATATCGCCAGGAGTTTTTCCTACCATCTCTTTTGCAGCATGGCCGACTGCTAGAATTTTTTGTTTTCCATATTTTTCACGTCTTACTGCAACAACTGATGGTTCGTTTATGATTATTCCCTTATCTTTTACCAAAACCAAAGTATTTGCCGTACCTAAATCTATACCCATATCACTTGAGAAAAAACCTATAACCTGATCTAAAAACATCTATTTCCTTTACGCTGTTAATTTATTGTGCTTTACCAAAATCGGCTTTGCCTTATCTTTTACCGTCTCTTTTGAGATCACGATATCGTAGTCTTTTAGCTCTGGCAGATCATACATTATATCTGTCATGAGCTCTTCCATTATGCTTCTAAGCCCTCTTGCTCCAGTCTTTCGCTCGATAGCAAGGCTCGCTATCTCTTCAAGCGCTTCATCATCAAATTTAAGCGTAGCGCCGTCGATCGCACAGAGCTTTTGATATTGTTTTAATATCGCATTTTTTGGCTCGGTCAAAATTTTAACCATATCCTCTTTTGTTATCTCATTTAATGTAGCCACCACGTGAAGTCTGCCAATTAGCTCTGGGATGAGGCCATATTTTACAAGATCGTCTGGCTCAAGCAGACTTAGTAAATTTTCTTTTTCGTTTTTGCCACGTTTTTCTTGGTTAAAGCCAAGTACGTTTTTACCAACTCTGCGCTCGATGATGTCAAGAAGTCCGTCAAATGCACCACCGCAAACAAATAAGATATTTGTCGTATCTATCTGGATGAAGTCTTGATTTGGATGCTTTCTGCCGCCTTTTGGTGGGATATTTACAACACTTCCTTCGATGATCTTTAAAAGCGCTTGCTGCACGCCCTCACCTGAAACGTCTCTTGTGATGCTTCTATTTTCGCTCATTCTAGCGATCTTATCGATCTCATCGACAAATACAATGCCCTGCTCCGCCTTTTTCACGTCGCCATTTGCAGCTTGCAAGAGCCTTGTAAGGATATTTTCAACGTCCTCGCCGACATATCCAGCCTCAGTTAGGCTTGTCGCGTCGCAAATCGCGATAGGCACGTCAAGAAATCTCGCCAAAGTCTGAGCCATCAACGTCTTGCCGCTTCCAGTTGGGCCAACAAGCAAGATGTTTGACTTTGAAATTTCGGTGTCGTCTTTGATGTCGCTTTGTTTAAAAATTCTCTTATAGTGGTTATATACGCCGACGCTAAAGACCTTTTTAGCCCTATCTTGACCGATCACGTAGTTATCAAGTACTGCTTTTAGCTCCTTTGGTGTGAGCTTTTGATACTCTATCGCCTCTTCACTTTTACTCTCTTCTACACTCGTATCACCATGTATCATATCGTATGCTGCTGCTATACAGTACTCGCATATATAGGCGTTTCCTTCGATGTCTGCTAATAATCTTCTCTCAGCAGACTCAGCCTCGCCACAAAAATTACACTTTCTAGCCATTAATCTCTTCCTTTTGCAAGCGGAATTCCTCTTGTCGTTTCTAATATAAATTTACACATTTTCTTTACGTTTTCGTCGCTGGTTTTTACGATCAGCTCGTTTGCTTGATCTTTTAGGCTGATGCCTTGATTAAACAAAAATTTATAAGCGCGAACAAGCTCTTCAACCTGCTCTTTGTCAAATCTACGCCTAATGCCAACTAAATTTAAGCTTCTTATATAGGCTCTGTTGCCCTCAGCTAGGCAAAATGGCACTACATCTTGGCTTAGCGCACTAGCCCCTGCGACCATGCAGCTCTCACCCACTCTAACAAACTGGTGAATAGGCGTAAGACCGCCCACAACAGCGTAGTCGCCAAGCTCGACGTGGCCAGCTAGTGTTGCATTATTTGCCAAAATGACGTTACTGCCTATTATACAGTCGTGTGCGATGTGGGAGTATGCCATGATAAAGGCGTTATCGCCGATCCTTGTTATACCATCGCCCTTGTGCGTGCCTGAGTTTATCGTGCAAAACTCACGTATAGTTGCGTGCTCGCCGATGATGACGCCAGTATCGACCTCGTCTTTATAACTGATATCTTGCGGGATGTCGCCCACGATCGCGTAGCTAAATACACGAGAGTTATCGCCGATCTTCGTCTTGCCAAGCACCCTTGCACCTTGTTTTATCGTGACGTTGTTGCCAAGGACTGCATCTTTGCTCACAAAGGCGTAAGCCTCGATATTTGCGTCATCTCCTATTATCGCTCCATCTTCTATAACAGCTGTTTGGTGGATATTTTTCATTGTCTCTCTTTTTTAAGCAAAAGCCTATTTATCGACTATCATCGCTTTTAGTTCAGCCTCGGCGCATAGCACATCATCGACGTATGCTTTGCCCTCGAGCACCCAGATATTGCCTTTGTGTTTTAATACATTTAATCTATACTCTAGTCTATCTCCAGGGCGGACTGGATGGCGAAATTTCGCTCCGTCTATGCTCATAAAATAGACCACTTTGTTCTCGATGCCAGCTTGATGCTCATCGCTCATACTCTTAAACGCTAGCACGCCGCCAGCTTGCGCCATACCCTCAATGATCATCACGCCAGGATAGATCGGGTGGCCTGGGAAGTGCCCCTGAAATATCGGCTCGCCAATGGTTACATTTTTATAAGCGACGATGTTTTTTGCAGGCTCTAGCTCGACAACTCTATCGATAAGCAAAAAAGGAAATCTATGTGGGAGAATTTTTTGAATTTCTACGACGTCTATCACGTTTTAGCCTTAGTAATGTAAATTTTCGCAGATTGTAACAAATTTATACTAAGAAAAAAATTATTAGCCTCTTTTAAAATCTCTGAAATTTAGCCTTAGTAGGTCTAAATTTAGCTCTCTAAAACCAAAATTTCTTCGCTGTCGTTGTAAAAAACAGCCTTTGCGTAAATTTCGTAGCTGCCCTTTTTGACCTCGTCTAAGATGATGATAGGATTTTGCGAAAACTCCCCGCATATCTGCCTACGAAATTTCATCTCAGCGTCAAGCTCAAGCGGCTTTTTACAAAGCTCATCAACGCTTTTAAATTTGCTATTTGTAAATTTATTAAAGCGCTCTATGCTCATAAATATCGCGCCCTCTTTTAGCTCATCGTCCATTTCGCAGTCGCGCTCTACATTAAGCTTTAAATTCTCTCTTTTAAAGCCAGAGTAGAGCACAAAGTAGCTTGGCACCACAACTCCATCAAATTTAACACTAGCGCGCAAAAGCCTGTAGTTTAAAAATCGCCTTCTAAAAAGGTGAAATTTCTCTCCTCTCGCCTCGCAAAGGCGCACCTTTTTGTAAAGCTCAAGCCTAGCTTCTATGCTTCCATAAAGCGCCCTTGCGTGCAGCTCGCTCATTAGCTCACTTTGGGGTAAATTTTGCGAGTCGCGCTGCTTTTTTAGCGCAAAGACGCAGCCACAGTAGTTTTGGTGATAGAGCTTGTCTTTTTTAGCAAGGATAAACTGCTCGCTTGTGCCGCCATTTTTTCTATAATCAACCGCAACCGCTTCTAAATTTAAGCCAGCCACCGCCTCATCAAGCGCCTTTTTAAGCTGAGAAAAGTCCTTTTTTGGGCTCATCAAAAGTGTCGTCGTGATCTTATTTAGACCAAGCTCTATCGCCTTTTTAGCTGAGTCTTTCATACGAAAATCAAAGCAGTATTCGCACCTTTTGCCCTTTTCTGGCTCATCTTCAAGCCCCTTTGTGCCACCAAGCCACGCTTCGTAGTCGTATTCGCCACATATTAGCTTGATGCCAAGCTTCTCACAGCTTCGATTCACGTCCTCAAAACGCAGTAAAAATTCGCTATATGGATGTATGTTTGGATCGTAAAAATAGCCTACTATTCGCTCATTTGGGTAATCTTTTCGTAGGCGCTGTAAAAAGTAGTGGCTATCGACCGAGCAGCAGATATGAACTAGCAAATTTGACCCTTTTTTGCTTGCATTATATCAAAGTTTGGCGTCATAAAATTTAGCTGCGTCAAGGTATTTTTTAAGGACATTTTGGCTTGCAAGATCTTCAAATTTACCCCACGCCACTTGCTTGCCAGCCTCTATTATTAGCACCTTTTGCGCTATCTTCATCGCACTTAAAATATCGTGCGTGATAAAAATAATGCTGATCTTTTCATCTAGGCCTAAAAGCAAATTTATGATCTTTTGCTTTATCTTGTTGTCAAGTCCGCTTGTTATCTCGTCGCAGATTAGGACTTTTGGCTTTGAAAGAAGCGCTAGCAGTATCCCAACCCTTGTCGCCTCGCCGCCGCTTAGCTGAGATGGATATTTCTCTAAAATTTCATCTTTTAAATTTAGATTTGTTAGAAGCTCTTTAAGCTCATTTTCGCTAAAGCTAAGCTTAAGATATGACCTCACGTGAGCGATGGCGGTTTTTACTTTTAGCGCTGGATTTAGGGCTTGTTTTTGGTTTTGCAAGATATATCTGATGTCTTTTTTGAGCTCATTTTTATCGGTTATCTCTTCATTATTTATATAAATTTTGCCCCCACTTTTTGGCTCGCTAAATGATATGAGCTTTGCAAGCGTGCTTTTGCCACTGCCACTTTGACCCAAAATAGCCAAATTTTCGCCATCATCAAGCTCGTAATTTATCCCCTCTAAAAGGTGCAGTACTTCAGCTCTAGCGTTAAAATGCTCCTTAAAGCTTAAACTTTTTGATACGTTTTCAAGCCTGATTTTCACGCATTTTCCTTTAAATTTAGCCGCCCATCTCTCATCTGCCAAATTTCGTCACTAAGATAGTTTGTCAGCGCCTCATCGTGCGAGATAAAGATGACGCTCATCTTGCCCTTTAAACTCTCCAAGATGCCCGCCACGTGGCTACCACTAATGCTATCAAGCCCGCTTGTTATCTCGTCGCAGATTAAAATTTTTGGCTTCAGGCAAAGCGCAAGAGCGATCTGCACGCGGCTTGCCTCACCGCCACTTAGTTCGTATGAGTATTTGTGCCAGATGAGATTTGTATTACCCAGCCCAAACTCCCTAAAATAAGCAAATGCAAGCTCTTTATTTGTTTTATTATCGCCGCCAAGATATGCGTTAAAGTGATCGCCCACGTTTAAGAGCGGATGAAGGCTTGCAACGGAGTTTTGAAAGATGAGCGCAGCGACCTTTTTTCGGTGCTCTTTTAGCTCATTTTGGCTAAGTTTTAAGATATCTTTTTTATAAATGCTAAATTTATCCGCCCTCACTCTAAAATCATCATCAAAAAGCCTTATTAAGCTCTTTGCAAAGAGCGATTTGCCACTGCCACTTGCACCCGTGATACCTATAAATTTACTCTCACTCATGCCAAAATCAAGCTCACGCAAAAGCTTCTTATCCTTATAAAAAACGTTTAAATTTTTAATCTCTATCATATTTTTATATTGCCATTTTTTGAATTTGACGTGATGATCGAGGTTGCAAGGATGAGCAAAAAGAGCGTCACGCCAGGGAAAAGCACCATCCACCAAGAGCCAAGAAAAAGCGCTTCTTTGCTCTCATTTAGCATGATGCCAAGGCTTATTTTATTTGCGTCGCTACCCACGCCAAAAAAGCCAAGCGTAGCCTCCATAACGACAGCGTTTATCGCGTTTATGCCAAAGATGCTAATTATTAGATGCTTTAAATTTGGCAAAATTTCAAAGCAGATAAGGCTAAATTTACTAGCCCCGTTTATCACAGCCTGCTCGGCATAGTCGCACTTTTTACTAAGTCTTAAATTTTGCATAAAGACTTTTGCGCCTTGCATAAACGAGCAAATGGCGATGATAAAAGAGGTAATCAAAAGATCGCCACTACTAAATGAGCTAAAAAGCATGATGAAAACGATGTTTGGGATACTTAAAAAAGCATCAAGCCCCTTATCAAAAATACTCTCACAAACTCTGCTCTTGCTCGTACCAAAATATGCGTAGATGAGCGAGAAAAGCGTCGTTAAAAAGCCAGCTAAAAGCAAGATAAGAAGCGAGTTTTTAAGCGCGTAGGCCACTCTTATGAGATTGTCTCTACCAAGGATGTCAGTGCCAAAGATGTGCTCGCTACTTGGGGCTAAATTTACCGCCATAAAGTCAGTGAAATTTGGCTCAAATTTAGAAAAAAATGGCGTCACAAAGGCAAATGTGACAAGAGCTAAAAAGACAAAACAAGCTAAGAAAAATATGACTTTTCTCATAAATTTCTCTTATCTGCTAAGATAGCGAAAATTTTAGCCAGTAAATTTGCAAAAACGACAAAAACAGCCGTTAGCAAAATGGTCGCAAGTGCGACTGGATAGTCTTTGGCAATCACCGCATCAAGGCTAAGCTTGCCTATGCCAGGAAATGAAAAAATGCTCTCAATGACGTATGAGCCAGCAAAAACGCCAGCCACAAGGGTTGCGAAATAATAGACTATATCGGTGCTTGCGTGCTTTATCGCAAATAGATAAATTTTGCCGCGTCCCAAGCCTCTAGCGTGAGCCGTCTGGATAAAATCAGCGTTTAGGCTTTGATTTAGCCTGTCTCTTACAAATTTCACGTTTGCGCCAAGGTGTGGCAAGATGATGGCAAGCGTTGGCAAGATGATAAATTTAGCCCCAACGCCGCTAGAGCCTAGCTCGTTCGCGCCTGAACTTGGTAGCACGTTTAGATAGACGCTAAAGATCGCTATTAGCACGAGTGCGATGTAAAAATGTGGTAGTGATGCCAGCAAAAACGAGCTAAAGTTTATAAAGATATCGGCAAATTTATTTTTATAAATGGCACTTAAAAACCCTAAAAAAAATGATAAAAAAACTATCAGAAAAAACGAAGCAAAAAACAAAATAAGAGAGTTTAAAAGTCTCTCTTTAATGAGTAAAAAAACGCTTGCCCCACTTACAAAACTAGTGCCAAAGTCCCCCGTGACAAAGTGAGCCAGCCATCTAAAATACTGCACAAAAAAGCCATCTTTTAGCCCCAAATTTTCTAAAATTTGCTCTTTTATGGCCACGCTCACCGCCTCACTTCGCAAAAACATCGCATCAGTGACATTTCCTGGCAAAAAATATATGAGCAAAAATAGAAAAAATGAGATAAAAAACAGCAACCCAAGGCTTGAGATCGCTGTTTTTAAAATGGCTCTAAACAAAGTTTTTATCCACTATTTTACTTGCCACTCTCTTATGTTCCATAAAAATCCAGCCCCATGGTGGCCTAAAATTTGCGTCTTTATGCCTGAAATTTTGTTGTTAAAAACTAGCGGATAGTCAAGATAGGCTATAAAAATGTAAGGTGGATTTTCAAAAAGCGCTTTTAGAAATTCTTTGTAGTATTTTTTCCTAAGCTCCACGTCCTTTGTATATCTTGCGTTTTTTAGGGCAAGATCGGCGTTTGCGTCCTTGTAGTGGCTAAAATTCCAGCCATTTTCATTGATATCGATGTCGGCAAATCCGCCAAAAATTCTATATGTGTGAAAGTCTGGATCAAATGGGCTGCCCCAGCCGATCACGAAGCTATCAACCTTGCTTATGCTAAAGGCTGTTTTTGGCTTTGCATAGGCTTTGGCTCTTACGCCAAATTTCTCAAACTCGCTGCTTAAAATTTTAGCTAGATTGACCCTTAAGATGTCGTTATTAAAAGCGTAGATGTCAAAGCCAAGCTCCTTGCCGTCCTTCTCAAAAAAGCCAGCCTTGTTTTTCTTAAAGCCAGTCTTTTCAAGTAGCTCTCTAGCCTTTTGCGGATCGTAGCTAAATTTAAACTCCTCATCATTTGCAAAGCTTTTTTCTATCGGGTTGTTCGCTACGCTTGCATATCCGTGAAATAGTTTTTTAACTATCTCATCTTTATTGACCGCGTAGTTTAGGGCGATCCTTACATTTTTATCTTGAAAAAGAGGATCATTAAAGTTAAACATCAAAGCTCTGTAGTCCGCACTTTTAAACTTAAGCAAGCTTAATTTTTTATCATCTTTTATGAAATTTACACCAGTTGGAGAGATGAGCGCAACATCGATCTCACCGCTTTTAAGCCCAACGAGCCTTAAATTTTCATCGCCAACTATCTTTAAAAATAGCCTTTTTATCTTTGGCTCGCCTTTATAAAATTTATCATTTGCCACAAACTCCAAACTCTCATCTTTTTTCCATTTTACAAGCTTGTATGCGCCAGTGCCGATAGGTGCGTCGTTAAATTTATCAGTCGCGATATCTTTGCCCTTTAAAATGTGCTCAGGCAAAACGCCAAAGCTAAGTGCGTCAAGAAACGGCGGAAAAGGCTCTTTTAGCGTGATCTTTACCTTATAATCTCCTAAAATTTCAACGCTTTTTACCACCTCATAGTTTGAGATAGCAGGTGCGTTTAGCTTCTTATCTTGAGCCGCTTCGATGGTAAATTTAACGTCCTTTGCGCTAAATTTCACCCCGTCATGCCAAAAAGCATCATCTCTTAGCTCAAAAACATACTCTAGTCCATCATCGCTCACCTGCCAAGACTTGGCAAGCTCAGGCACGACGTGGCTATTTTCATCGTGGCTAGTAAGACCAGAGAAAACCAGCGAAAGCGTAGGATCGTGATCCTCGTCATAGAGTGGATTTATACGAGGTGTTTGCTCCTCGATAGCAACCACAACGGCATTTTCATTTGCATAAGCAAAGGCAGAAAACAACAAAAACAATAAAGCCAAAAATCTCTTCATCACTCGCTCCTTTGTTTAAAAAATATTTGACGAATAGTAATACGAAATGCATAAAAGTATTATTAAGATAAGTGTAAATTTAATGTATAGAAAATTTGAAATTTCTAACTATCTTTTAACCTTTTTTAAAGTAAAATCAAGGCTCATTTTAGCTGACAAAAAGGTAAATTTCACAATGGATAAAAAGAAAAAAATAGCCCTAATCACCGGCATCTGCGTAGTCTCACTTTTGCTTATCTACACGCTTCTTGGCTTTTTTGGCCTGCCTTATGCTATCAAAAATATCGCGCCAAAATACCTAAAAGACTACAACGCAACGCTTTTTGTTGGTGATGCTAAATTTAACCCATTTACCTTTGAGCTAAACGCTACAAATGCCGAGCTAAACACCACTTTGCCGCTTTTTAGCACGAAGCAGATCGACCTTAAGCTAAAGCCATTTTCCATCTTTAAAAAGCTAGTTGAGATTGACATTTTTAGGCTAGATGAGCCAAAAGTAAAGATCGCAAGAGATAAAAAAGCAAATTTTAACTTTAGTAATTTTATAAGCGATGATAACGCAACTAGCGAAGATAACAGCACTAGCTCGATAAATTTCGCGCTAAATAACGCAAAAATCATCAAAGGCTCATTTTCATATAGCGATCAAAATTTAACAAAGCCATTTAACGTAAGCTTTGATGATATAAACTACGAGCTAAGCTCGCTAAATACCGAGAAAAACAGCGCTGGCAACCACATATTTGACTCAAACTCAAGCCTAGCGCACAAGATCGATCTAAATGGCGATATCAAGCTAAATCCACTAAAAATAGATGGCAACGTCAGCATAAAAGACTTTAGCATAAAGCCAGTTGCGATAAGTTTTATCGATAATGACACGTTAAATCTAAAAAATGCCGTTATAAACTTAAAGATAAACTACGCTTTAAAAGCCGATGAGAACGCAACTAGGATAAATTTAAAAGATGGTTTTTTAAATGTAAAAGGACTAAGCCTTGATGAAGGCGCAAATGAGCTTAGCCTTGGCGAGCTTGAGCTTCCAAAATTTGATCTTGTTAGCAAACTAGCTGACAAAACAGAGGCTGCGCTAAATTTAAGTGCTATAAATTTAAATGATATCTCTTTTAAAAATAATATCGCCGCGAGCGTAAAATCACTAAATTTAAGTGATATCTCGCTTCTTGCAAATTTAAATGAAAAAAGCGAGCTAAACGCCACAGCCAAGCTAAAAAGCGTAGGCGCAAACGCTCTTAAAGTAGATGAAGCAGATAGAAATTTAGCAAATTTAAAAGATGTAAATGCTTCAAATTTAAATATAAATTTAGCAAACAACAAAACCGCCCTAACGCTAGAAAAAATAGCACTAAATGGCATAAATGCGCCACTTAGCAAAAGTGCAAATGCAAATGTAGCAAGTGCTGGCGTGACAAATACAAATTTTACAATGGATGGCAACAAAAGCCTTGCGAGCCTTGATGAGCTAAATGTAAAAAACATAGAGCTTAAAGCAAAAAATAAAGAGATAGCAAGCGTCGCTGATGCGGGGGTAAAGAGCGTAAGCTTTGATATTTTAAAAATGGCTCTTGGGGTTGAAAATGTAAGCATAAACAGAGCGAAATTTAGCTCAGAGCTAAGTGAGAATGGGCTAAGCGCTGTAAATGAGCTAGGATTTGGCGAGCAGAGCACAAAAGCTACAAAGGCGGCAAAACACACTAAAAAAGCAGAGAAAAAAGCTGAAAATAAAAGTGCTTCAAAAAGCAAAGAAAATGAGTTTAAATTTGATGTAAAAAATATAAGTGTAAATAACGCAGATATCGCTTTGACGCACCTTTTTGAGGGCGAAAAGATCACTCATAAATTTGATAATCTTTTTGTAAAAGTAGCAAATTTAAGTAGCGATTTTAGCAAGCCATTTGACGCAAAAGTGGCGATGAAAAGCTCACAAAAGCTAAATTTGGATGTTGATTCAAAGATAAAGATCGAGCCACTTGATGTAAGCGCTAAAATCAAGCTAAATGATACAAATTTACCAAAGTATTTTGCCTATGCAAAGCCGTTTTTAGAAGCATCTCTAGCTAGTGGTCAGATGAGCGCGGACGCGCAGCTTCACTACGCAAAAGATATCAAAGCAGACGCAAAAGTTAGCATCAAAGACATAAGGCTAAATGGCAAAAAGGATGAAAAACTGATCGCCTTTAAAAGCCTAGATCTTGAAAAAATTTCATTTGCCAAAAATGACCTTGCCATAAGCGGAGTGAGCTTAAATTCGCCATTTATCAAGGCTCATCTAAGCAAAGAGCGTAAATTTAACCTATCTCAGATCGTAAAAGAGGATAAAAATAAGGCCAAAGCCGAGGCAAAACCTGAGAGCAAAAAGGCAGCTAGCAAAAAAGATGACGAGCTAAAATTTAGCGTGAAAAACTTCTCTTTAAAAAATGGCGAGGTTGATTTCTCGGACGCATCGCTATTTATGCCATTTGCCACAACGATCTCAAAGCTAAATGGTAAGCTCACCGACATCGATAAAAAGCGCCCAAGCTCAGGCGAGTTTCAAGGTGTGGTTGGCAAAAATGGCTTTGCACAGATCACTGCAAAACTCTTTCCGTTTGAGCTAAAGCAAAATACCGATATAAAGCTTGATTTTAAAAATATCGATCTAGTTAACGTGACACCTTATAGCGGGCAGTTTGTGGGCTATAAGATCAAAAAAGGCAAGCTAAATTTAAACCTAAACTATAGCGTCACCGACTCAAAACTAAATGGCTCAAATTTTATAAATTTTGACTCTCTTACACTTGGAGAGAAGGTTGAGTCAAAAGATGCTGTAAATTTACCGCTTTCGCTTGCCATCTCGATACTTAGCGATCAAAATAATCAAATAAACATCGATCTGCCAGTTGAGGGAAATTTAGACGATCCTGACTTTAAATATGGCGGCGTCATCTGGGCTGCAGTGAAAAAGCTCTTTGCCGACATCACGCTAGCTCCATTTAGATTTTTAGGCAACGCTTTAGGACTTGGCAGCAAAGATCTTAGCTCTATTGATTTTCTTGCTGGAAGTAGCGAGCTTATAAGCTCAGAAGCCCCTAAGATAGCTGATTTTATAAAGCTAACTGGCTCAAAACCTAAGATGAAGCTTAGCATAACGCCAACATACTCAAAACTCGATGAGAGCTTTTATAAGAACAAAAAACTAGATCAAAAGATCAATCAAATCATCGCTTCAAGCGGCAAAGACTACATCGCAGTTTTAAATGAGCTTGTGCCAAATTTAAAAGATAGAAGCGAAAAAGCCTTAAGAGAAGAGGCGCTAAAGGGCATCGAGGTCGATAAAGCAAAGCTAATAGAGCTTGCAAATGAGCGTGCAAATGCGGTAAAAGAGGCGCTTATAAAAGCTGGGCTTGAGGCTGGCCGCATAAATATAAACGATGCAACAAGCTCAGAGCCTAAGCAAAACACCTACACAAGCGTGCTAATGGGAGTGGCGAACTAAATTTCATTTATTTCGCTGCTTCTTGCATTATAGACAAACCAGCTAAGAAGCATAAGCATCATAAATGCCCCAAAAATAAGGCTTGCGTAAAAGTATAAATTAAAATCAGCTCCCAGCAAATTTGCGTTGTGAAGGGCGATCATAACGCCAGCTAAAGCGATTAAGTAGCCAATTAGTTTGATGATGAAAATTTTAGGATTTACAAGGATCAGCAAAAGGCCACAAAGTATGATGCCAAGGGCTATTTGTAAATTTGAAAAGTCAGCTTGAGCGCTTGAAGTAAGCGTTAAAAAACAAGCTAAAAGCGCCATTAGTATCATCAAAACTGCATAAACCGCCCTGCTTCGTCCAAAGCCATACATAAAGCAAACAAAGCCCTTATTTTGCCTGTTATAGTCCATTTTTCGCTCCTTTTGGAAGTTTGCTTATTTTAATGCCAAATTCTTAAATAACGGCTTTAATCTGAAATTTCACTCATTTTGGCTAATATTTTGCATCTTAAAAAAGGAGCAAAAATGCCTTATGTTAATATCAAAATAGCAGGCCCAGAGCCTACAAAAGAGCAAAAAGATCAAGTTTTTAAAGAGGTAACCGAGACGCTTGTAAGAGTGCTTGGCAAGAAAAAAGAGGCGGTTATGATCTTTATCGAAACTCACGACGCTGGCAATATCGGCGTAGGCGGCGAGAGCGTAGAGGACAAAAGAAAGGGGATGAAATGAGCGAATTTAGCAAAGCAGACATTGAGAGAAAGATAACGCTTGAAGTTGGCGACAGGGCGCCAGAGTTTGAAGCGCTAAATCAAGATGGCGTAAAGGTCGCACTAAAGGACTTTATAGGCAAAAATGTGGTGCTTTACTTCTACCCAAAAGACAACACTCCAGGCTGCACGACTGAGGCTTGCGAATTTAGCGCAAACTACGATCAGTTCATCAAAAATGGCACCGTTATCATCGGCGTTAGCCCAGATAGCGTGAAGTCGCATGCGGGTTTTATCGCAAAGCAAAATTTAAAGCACATCCTCTTAAGCGATGAGGATAAAGAAATTTCAAAGCTTTATGGCGTTTGGCAGGTAAAGAAAAACTACGGCAAAGAGTATCTTGGTATCGCCAGAAGCACCTTTGTGATCGGCAAAGACGGCAAGATAGTTAAAATTTACAAAAGCGTAAAAGCCAAAGACCACGCCGCAAAAGTGCTAGCTGATCTTGTGAAGTAAGGTAAAAAATGACCAAATTTTTTAATACCATTATAAAAAGTCCATTTATAAATATATTTGTGGTTACAACACTTGTAATGTTTATCGCAAATATCTATAAAATTTACTTTTTTGAAGGAACTGACCGTATAGCTCTTATGCATATGGCAAGAAGCTTAACTACTATATTTTTACTAAATTTAGTTATCACTCATGTTCTTTACTTGCTAAGTCGTGGGTTATTTAAAGGGGTTTATCTAGCTTATGCACTAACCATTTTTGTTCTATGTTTTATAAATTTTTTCACTTTAACAAGTTTAAAAACAGATATAAATATAGCAATAATAGATAGTGTGCTACACACAAATCCAGATGAAGCCGGTGAGTTTTTTCAGACATTTTTTGAAGCTAAATATCTAGTAGTTGCTATACTTTTATGCATCATCTTTTATTTTATGACAAGATATAAAAGATCTAGCACAAAAGAATTTAGCCGAAAAACTATTATTGTCCTTTCGGTAATTTATATAGCCTTTGCAGCTGTATTTTTTACAAAATCAGCAATGAGAATATCGTCTAATAAAGCTGATAGAGCTATAAGCAAGCTCTCAGAACACATCCTGATAAACTACGCTTTTGTTTTAAAAAAATATCTTTTAGATGATAATTTTTTAGCTAGCAATAAGCAAATTTTAAAAGATTATGACGCATCTAAAGTAGCAAATCAAAACATAAAAGCCGAGCAAAAAGTAGCAAATGTAGTCTTTGTGATCGGTGAAAGCTTGCAAAAAAATGAGATGAGCGTTTATGGATTTGGTTTGCCAACTACACCAAATTTAATGGCTTTAAAGCAAAGTGGCAATGCCATAATCTATACAGATACTACCGCCCCTGACACATATACAAATGGTTCTCTTTCAAAGGTTTTGAATTTCTCAAACTATGAAAGCAAAGAGCCTTGGAGCAAGAGCTTAAACATCGTTGATATGTTTAGTCTAGTAGGATACAAAACAGCATGGATAAGTAATCAAAGCAATATCGGCGGATACTCTACAACACAAAAAAGTGTTGCAGATAGAAGTGATATCACATTTTTTACACAAAAATTTGCATCAGCTACAAATTATGCCGGTAGAGAAACAGATGGTATACTTTTGCCTGAAATTTCAAAGATAAAACAAAACCTTGGAGAGTCAAATTTTTATATCATTCACCTAATGGGAAATCACTTTAAATACGACCTAAGGTATCCAAAAGATTTTGCAAAATTTACAGCCAATGATCTACAAAACAAAATGAACCCTGGGCAAAAAGAGAGCTTTGCATGGTATCTAAATAGCGTACTTTATAATGACTACGTGATAAATGAAATTTATAAAATTTTCAAAGACGATGAAGCTTTGATAGTCTATCTTTCTGACCACGGCGAAGCTCTTTTTGAGATAGATGGCATAAGAGGTCACGGTATGATAAATCGCTTTGTTTTAGAAATTCCGCTTATATTTATAGGAACTGATAAATTTAAAGCAAAATATCCACAAATTTGGCAAAAACTTGAAGTGGCAAAGGATTATAAATTTATGAGTGATGACATCATTCACACTTTTGCAGACATCGTAGGTGCAAAACCACTTGAATATAACGCATCAAGAAGCTTAATAAGTGGTGAATTTAATGCGAGTAGAAAGCGCCTAGTAAATGGTACTGACTATGAAAATATCAAAAATGTAAAGCCGCAATGGTAAATGACAAAAAATAATAAGGAGCAAAGATGAAGCTTATAAAAATGCTAATTTTAAGTGCGTTTTTTGCGCTAAATTTATCAGCACTGACTGAAGGCGTGGAGTATCAAACTCTAGCAAAACCGCTTAACGTGCCTAAAAACTCAGTCGTCAAGGTCTTTAGCTACGACTGCCCTCACTGCTATAAATTTGACCGAACGATCACAAGAAAGCTGATGTCAAAGCTTGACGGGGTTAAATTTATCCCATATCACCTAAGCACCAAAGGCAAGCTTGGCGAGACTACAAGTAAAATTTTCGCCGCTCTTATATCGATAGACGAGGCAAATGGGACTGATCTGCTAAGCGATGAGTCTAAATTTAAGCAAGCTAAATTTGCGATCTATAAAGCAAGACACGATGAAAAAGATGACTTTAATGATGGCAAAGATAAGCAAAGATTTATAGATCTAGCGCTAAATGCGGCTCACGTTAGCAAAGACGAGTATGAAAAAGCGCTAAGCTCAGATCGTGCAAAAGAGCTTTTAAACGAGTGGTTTGCCTCTTATGATGTAGCTAGCATTAGCGGTGTGCCAGCCTTTGTAGTAAGCGGCAAGTATCTGATAAATTTAAACGCAGCATCATCGATCGATGAGATGGCAAAGACGATAAAAGAGCTTTTAAATAAGTAACTTTAGCCTAAAATTTACGGACATTTTGGGCTTAGAAATGTAAATTTAAAGCAATTTTAGATAAACTCGGATCAAATTTCTAAAAAAGAAAGGTTTAATTATGAACGCTTCAGAATTCATCTGGATGGATGGAAAACTAGTAAAATGGGACGATGCGAAAGTACACGTTCTAACTCACTCTTTGCACTATGCTAACGCCGTATTTGAGGGCACAAGAGCTTATAAAACAAAAAAAGGTCTAGCTATTTTTAGACTCAAAGACCACACAAAAAGACTTTTAAGATCAGCAAAAATGACCGTTTTAAACGTGCCTTACACTGAAGAAGAGCTTGAAAAAGCACAGATCGAGCTACTTCGCGCAAATAAATATAACAGCAACGTCTATATCCGCCCACTTATATTTTTAGGATACGGCGTAATGGGCGTAGCTCACACAAAAGCACCAGTGCAAACCGCTATCGCTTCATGGGAATGGGGTGCTTATCTTGGCGATGAAGGCCTAGAAAAAGGCATTAGAGTTAAAATTTCAAGCTTTGCTAAACTAGCCCCTGCTGCTCAAATGAACAGAGCAAAGGCTAGCTCAAACTACCTAAGCTCACAAATGGCAAACTACGAAGCAAAAGAGGCTGGATACGATGAGGCGCTACTTCTTGATAGCGAGGGCTTTGTAGCTGAAGGTCCAGGCGAGTGCTTTTTTATCGTTGAAAATGGCGCATTGATCACTCCGCCAAACGACAACAGTCTACTTAGCATCACTCAAGATACAGTCATAAGACTAGCTCACGACCTTGACATCGAAGTAAGAAGAGAGCGCATCACAAGAGATCAGGCATACACAGCTGACGAGGCATTTTTCACTGGCACTGCAGCTGAAGTAACGCCGATAAACAGCATAGACAACCGCATCATCGGCAACGGTGCTAGAGGCGAAGTGACAAAGAGACTACAAAAAGCTTACTTTGACGTAGTTTATGGTCTAAACAAAAAATACGAATCATTTTTAACATATATTTAAGATTTAAAGGAACGAAATGCCCGCTGATTTAAATGATTATTTCAACAAAAAAAAGCCAGGTAATGACAACAGGGGCTCAGGTCAAAATAACGACAAAGAGCCACCTTTTAAAAAGGATTTTAAAATGCCAAATATACCAAGCGGCTTTGGCAAATTTGGTGCGCTAGCCTACATAATAATCGCCATTATCGCGATCCTTGCTATCACTCAGCCATTTAAAGTGATACACTCAGGCGAGGTCGGTATCAAAGCCACAGCGGGTAAATATGAGCCAAATCCTTTGCAACCAGGATTTCACTTCTTTTTACCATTTATCCAAAATATCATCGTAGTTGATACTAGAGTTAGGATCATCAACTACACTTCAGGCGAAGATATGGGCGAGAGCTTGCAAAAGTCTTATCAGGGAGCTGGAATTTTACGCAAAAACTCTATCTCAGTTTTGGACGCTAGAAATTTACCAGTTAGCATCGATATCACCGTGCAATACCGTCTAAATCCAGAAAATGCACCACAAACTATCGCATCTTGGGGTCTTAGCTGGGAGAGCAAGATCGTTGATCCTGTCGTGCGCGACGTGGTTCGCAGCATCGCTGGTAAATACACAGCCGAAGAGCTACCAACTAAGAGAAACGACCTAGCAAGGCAGATAGATGAGGGCATAAGAAAAGACATCGACTCACAGCCAAACAAGCCAGTCGAGCTTCTAACAGTGCAGCTTCGTGAGATCATCTTGCCTTCAAAGGTAAAAGAGCAGATCGAGCGTGTCCAGATCGCTAAACAAGAGGCTGAGAGGACAAAATACGAGGTCGAGCGTGCAAATCAAGAGGCTCTAAAACAAGCTGCCCTTGCAGAAGGTACTGCAAAAGCTGCGATCATCGAAGCAAAGGGTAAGGCCGATGCTATCAAGATCGAGGCTGATGCGACTGCGTATGCAAACAAAGAGATCGCAAAAAGTGTCGATCAAAATTTATTAAATTTAAAGCAGATCGAGACACAAAATAGATTTAACGACGCTCTTAAAGAGAACAAAGATGCCAAAATTTTCTTAACACCTGGCGGAGCTGTACCAAATATCTGGCTAGATGCAAAAGATAGGGCAAAAGCTAGCTCGGTTAGCGAAAGGTAAAAATGAATAGCGTAGCAAAAAGTATAGACTGGCAAAAGGTTGGTGGATTGCTCCCGGTGGTGGTTTGCGATCACGCTACAAACGAGGTTTTGATGCTTGCTTATATGAACGAAGAAGCACTAAATTTAACTCTATCTAGCCGCTACGCTCACTACTTTTCACGCACTAAAAATAGAATTTGGAAAAAAGGCGAAGAGAGTGGCAACACGCAAGAGATCAAGGCTGCGTTTTTAGACTGCGACAACGACACTTTGCTTTTAAAAGTCGTTCAAAACGGAGGCGCTGCTTGTCACACTGGGGCAAGGTCTTGCTTTTTTAACGAGATAAATTTAGAAAATTTAGAAATTTCTGATCAAAAATGCGAGGTTAAAAAGCCAAGTTACGGCGTCATTGACGAGCTTTATCACGTTATAGAAGATAGAAAGCTAAATGCTGATCCGCAAACTTCATACGTGGCAAGTCTTTTTAAAAAGGGTGAAAATCAAATTCTAAAAAAAGTTGGCGAGGAGGCTACAGAGCTTGTCATGGCGGCAAAAGAGCTTAGTTTTACCAAGCAGATAAAACAAGATGAGCAAAAAGCAAAAAATGACCTCATCTATGAAGCAGCTGATCTTTGCTTTCACACACTTGTGGCACTTTCAGCCCACAACATACATCCAGATGCCGTTAAAAACGAGCTTGCAAGGCGTTTTGGCATGAGTGGCATCGAAGAAAAAAGATCGCGAGATGTTAAATAGCATCAAGCATAACATACTTTTCATACTTCAAAATGCCAAACTTATCGACTTTTTAGCCTATGGTTGGGTATTTTTAGCCTTTATATTTATCGTGCTTTTAGGAATTTTCGTCGCGATAAAGTCATGGTGGCAGATAGGATTTTTATTTATCCTAGCTGGTTTTTTGGGACTTTTCGCAGGTAACTACTACGCAAACAAATATATAAATGAAAATCTAAGACCAGTTAGCATAAGCAAAATAAACACAAAACAGCTTCAATATGTCGATGCGTTGATGGTTGATTTTAACATCACAAATAACTCAAACTACACATTAAACGTTTGCAAAATCGAGCTTGGCTTCTACCTTGGCTCAAAACAAAGCACGAGAAATTTTCTAAATTCGCTAAACCCTTTTGCTAAAAAAAGGATCATTTTAAATGAAGTGCTTTTACCAAAGCAGAGCAAACAGATAAGAGAATTTGTCAATGACTTTGCCTTCATTGACTACAATATCACCAAAAAAGCGGAGTGTTTTTGATGAGCTCAAACTACTTTACCATCGTGCATATCATCGTGCTTTTTGCGATCGCACTACTTTCTATTTTATTTCTTGTGCTTTCATTTAGAGCTGAGCGAAAACTATTTTTATCGCTACTTTTTACAAACATTTTGGTCTCAACCACGCTTGCCATTTTTTTGATGCTAGTTCTTGATAAATACACCAAAAAAGGCATAGTCGAAGGCGTAAAAAGCGAGCGAGTGTTAAGAAATGAAAGCATTGTATTTCGTGGTCAAGTAAGAAATGTCGGTAAATTTACCATTAGCAAATGCACCCTTACAATTAAGCTCATAAATCAACCGCTAAACAAAAACGATCTTGGCGGCGAGGCGTTTTTTAAACCAAGCGGACTCTCATTTTTCTCATGGGTTTTTGGAGGCGATGAGGACGAGAGACCAAACACTGTGGCATATAAATTTGACGTAGCTCAAAATTTACCAAAGCAAAAAGCAGTGCCATTTACCGTGACTATGCCCTATCCGCCATATTTTAAAAATGGTATGAATATCACAAAGCTTAGTTGCTACTAATAAATTTAGATAAATTTTTAGTATTTATTACGTTTTGCAAGTAGTTATAAACTGGCTAAATTTCTCTTAAATTTAAAATAGCTCAACTCATAAAAATTTGGCTTTATAAAATAAATTTAAATATGAAATTTTAAACCAAAGCCAAAGGGCAATGGTTTAAAATTTAGTTTTAATGTCTTGAAAGATAGTTTGTATCGTAGTTGTTGCTTAAAAAGTCTTTGTTTTCCATCATGGCGATGTGAAAGTCTTTTGTTGTTTTGATGCCACTTATTATGAGCTGATCAAGAGCAACTTTCATCTTGTGAATAGCTCTATTTCTATCAGTGTCCCAAACTACGAGCTTGCCGATCATACTGTCATAATACGGCGGTATAGAGTAGTCTTGGTAGATGTGGCTATCCATTCTCACGTTGCGACCGCCTGGGCAGACATATTTTGTGATCTTGCCAGGGCACGGAGTGAAGGTGTTTGGATCCTCGGCTGTGATCCTGCACTCGATCGCATGGCCTTTTAGCTCGATGCTCTTTTGTGACGGTAGCTTTTCGCCCTCGGCCACTTTTATCATAAGCTCTATAATATCAAGTCCGCTTACCATTTCGCTTACTGTGTGCTCGACTTGAAGCCTTGTGTTCATCTCGATGAAGTAAAAGTCTAAATTTTTATCAACCAAAAACTCAAACGTACCTGCTCCCTCGTAGCCGATCGCTTTTGCCGCTTTTATGGCAGTTTCGTGTAACCTCTCTCTTGTTTTTTCATCAAGCAAGATGGCTGGGCTCTCTTCGATCAGCTTTTGGTGACGGCGCTGCATAGAGCAGTCGCGCTCGCCTATGTGAAGCACGTTGCCGTGGCTATCGCCGATGATTTGAACCTCGATGTGGCGTGGATTTAGGATATATTTTTCCATATACATCGTGCCATCGCCAAATGCACTCATCGCCTCGCTCTCAGCAGACCAAAACGCTTTTTCTAAATCAGCCTCTTTTTCAACCACGCGCATACCACGTCCGCCGCCGCCTGCTGCAGCTTTTAAGATGACAGGATAGCCGATCTTTTTGGCTAGCTCTTTTGCAGCTTTTGTATCAGCCACAGCGCCGTCTGAGCCAGGGATGACTGGCACTCCAGCTCTTTGCATGACCTGTTTTGCCTTGCTCTTGTCGCTCATCAAAGCCATCGCAGCAACGCTTGGTCCAATGAATTTGATCTTGTGGTGTGAGCAAATTTCAACAAAATTTTGATTTTCACTTAAAAAGCCATAACCTGGGAAGATAGCGTCTGCTTCGCTGATCTCAGCTGCACTTATGATAGCTGGGATGTTTAGGTAGCTGTCGCTTGAGCGCTCTTTACCGATGCAGATGGCTACGTCGGCGTATTTTACATAAAGCGCGTCTTTGTCGGCGGTTGAATAAACTACAACGGCTTCTTTACCCATCTCCTTTATCGTTCGCAAAGCACGAAGAGCGATCTCGCCGCGGTTTGCGATTAAAATTCTTTTTAATTCCATTAATTTTTCTCCACGCCAAACAACGGCAATCCAAACTCAACTGGCTGTCCGTCAGAGACTAGCATCTCAGTGATCTGGCAGTCAAATTCAGCCTCGATCTCGTTCATGATCTTCATAGCTTCGATGATGCCCACTACATCGCCTTTTCTCACTCTTTGACCTACTTTTACAAATGGAGCAGCACCTGGGCTTGGAGCAGCGTAGAAAGTACCTACCATAGGAGATTTTATGCTATCTTTTGGCGAATTTGCAGCTGGTTTTACCTCTGAGCTAACGACAACATTTACAGGTGTTGGCGCTGGAGCTGCTGCTTGTGCCGCTGGCTTTGCAGGTGCGCAATAATCAGCAAATTTCTCTACCTCGACCTCAAAATCACCACTTTTTATCTTGATATGATTCATCTCCATACCATTAAAAAATTCGATAAGCTCTTTTATATCTTCTTTTTTCATAGAAAATTCTCCTAAATTTTTATATAAGCCCCTAATTGTAGCGAAATTTAAATAAATTTAATTTTTAGCTGGCATAAAATTTGTGCTAAATCCTACTTTTTTCTAGCAAATTTATAATGAAAAATAAGACGAAACTAAGCACAACTAAAACAAGACTTAAAGCGAGTGCCTGATCGTTTCTGCCATCATAGACTGCGTTGTAGATAGCAAGTGAGATGGTGTCTGTTTTGCCTATGATATTACCGCCTAAAATGAGCGTTATGCCAACCTCGCCAAGCCCTCGCGAGAGCGCTAGGATAAAGGCTGCTGCCACGCTTTTTGCGATGCTTGGGAAAAGCACCAAAATGGCTGTTTGAAATTTATTTTTACCAAGGCTATATGCTGCTTCACTTAGGCTTTTTGAAAGTGAGCCTAGCGCTGAGGCTACGGGCTTTACAAAAAGTGGCAGCGAGGCTATGAAAGCTGCTATCACAAGGGCTTTAAAGCTAAAGACGATCTCTAAATTTAAAGCCTTGCCAATGATACCATTTTTGCCAAGTAGATAAAGCAGTAAAAATCCAGTCGCAATGGGCGGAAATATGAGTGGAAAGGTGACTACCATCTCGGCAACTGCTTTAAATTTAGAGTTGCTAAAAGCTAGAAAATAAGCTAGAGCTAGCCCAAAAATAGCAAGCAAAAGCCCTTGGCACAAAACGACCTTTATGCTTAAAAATAGCGGATCAAACAGCCAAGCGAGCTCTTGCAAATTTCGCCCTATCTTATGCCAAATTTAGCGTAAATTTCTTTTGATCTCTCGCTTTTTAGCTCATCTATAAATTTAACACAGTCAGCCTTTTTCTCGCATCCTTCAAGCTTTGCAGCTACGATGTTTGCCGGTGCATAAAGCGCCTTATCTATCAAGATAAAACTACCAAATTCATCCTTGTGCGCGTTTAGCTCAGTTTGGTTGATAAAGCCAGCATCAACTTCGCCGTTTAATATATAGGTAACGACCTGTGGCACGCCTGCAACTGCTAAAATTTTATCCTTTAGCTCGCCCTCTAAATTTGCTTTTTGCATAAACTCACTAGCTCTCTTGCCATAAACTGTCTTTGCCGCGTCTGGCATAGCGATTTTTGAAAGCATTTTTAGCTCATCAATTTTTTCTATTTTTACGCCCTTTTTGGTAGCTAGCACCAAAGCGCCAGAGCCTAAATTTACATACTCAGCGATCTTTAGACCAGACTTTTTTAAAAAGTCTTCATCGCCCACGATCACGTCAGTTTTGCCCTCTTTTGCCTGCGCCATGATCGCTGTGATGTTTGCAAAAGAGGTGTCAATATTTACGCCATCTTTTTTGAGATTTTGCGCGACTGCTTCGACTATCTTTTTATATCCACCGCCCGCACTAACTAGCAAATTTTCATTGCCAAATGCAAAGACTGCTGCCATTAAAAGTAAAAATTTTTTCATATTTTTTCCTTTAAAAATAAAATTTCAGGATTTTATAAAATATACTCTTATACATTCTTAAAATATATTTTTACAATTTTACTCTTTTTCTAAAATGGTATAATCTCGCAAAAACAAAAGGACATACATGAACGAACTTGAGCTAAAGATACAAGGCAAGATAGAGAGGCTAACAGATAAGACTTTTAGGCTAGATCCTAGGATCGGCGAGGGCTATTTTACGGCGAAATATTTTCTAAAAGTAAATGAGATAATTAAGCAAAACCTGCCCGATCAGCACGTGACGATGCAGTTTTTTCAAAGGCGCGATGATATCGTGCTTTGCGGTATCGACGAGGTTTTAGCTATCATCAATAAATTTGCCAAAAACCCAAGCGAGCTTGAAATTTACGCGCTTGATGATGGAGATATCATAAACGCAAACGAGCCAGTTTTAAAGATAAGCGGCAAGTATGAGGATTTTGGCTTTTTAGAAAACGTGATCGATGCGACGCTTACTAGAAGAAGCTGCGTGGCGACAAACTCCAGAGACGTGATAAAAGCAGCAAATGGCAAGGATGTCTTTAGCATGGCAGACAGACAAGACGACATATGCACGCAGCCAGGCGACGGCTATGCATCATTTATCGGCGGTATAAAAAAGGTTGCCACAGACGCTCAGGGCGAGCTTACAGGGCTAAAAGGTGGTGGTACCATGCCTCACGCACTCATTCAAATGTGTGGCGGAGATGTGGTGAAGGCTTGCCAAATTTACGCTAGAACCTTTGAAAACGAGCAGATCACGGCCTTGGTTGATTACAACAACGACGTGATAACAGATGCTTTAAAGGCTGCAAATGCCCTAAAAGAGAGGCTTGGCGCAGTTAGAGTTGATACTAGTAAAAATTTGATAGATAGGTATTTTGAAGACAAAGATGTGAGCAAATTTGACCCACACGGCGTTTGCAAGGAGCTTATATTTGCCCTAAGAGAGGCGCTTGATAAAGCTGGCTTTAAGCACGTTAAAATCGTAGTTAGCTCAGGTTTTAATCCGCAAAAAATGAGCGAATTTGAGAAATTTAAAACCCCAGTTGATATTTACGGCGTGGGAAGCTATCTTGTTAAAAATGACATTTGTGGCTTTACAGGCGATCTAGTCGAGCTAAACGGCAAAAGTGAGGCTAAATTTGGCAGAAAAAATTTCGCTTCAGATAGGCTAAAAAGAGTTAAAATTTAGGAGAAAAGATGAAATTTATAAAAATTTTAACGATTCTGTCGCTTTTACTGACTGCTTGCACCGCCGCAAACTATGCTAACGCCTTTGAAAAGGTTGGCATAGTTGAGGACGGAGTTTATCGCTTTAGCCAAAATGGTATCGGCGTCAAAAAGGACCTGCTTGTAAAGGTGATCTCGGCGCAAAATGCGGACAGCTCACGCAAAAAGATCATCTCCATGCTAAATATCCCTAAAAAATCTAAAATAAATGACTTTAAAACAAGCGACGCTGGCGTGATTATCTGGCCATTTTACGAGTTCGAGGGCAAATTTATAACGACAATAATCGTTGAAAATATAAAAAAAGAAGATAGCGATAAAAAACTGCTTAAGATGCTTGAACTTAAGCATCCGTTTTACTCAACGCTCCAAGCTCGAAGAAAGGGCGCAAAAGAGGCCATAGACGTGAAATACGTGCTAAATTTCAAAGAGGCAAAGCTGGTAAAATCATTTCAAAACCGCCCTTAAAACTTTATTTTAAATAAATTTCATTAAAATGGCGTAATCAAAAAAAAGGATCATCTTTGCACAATCTAAAAACCATAAACGTCGCTCACTCACCTGATGCTGACGATATTTTCATGTATGCCGCGGTCAAATTTGGCTGGGTTAGCAGTAAAAATTTAGCCTTTACATCAAAGGCGCTTGATATAGAAACGCTAAACGAAGAGGCGCTAAAAGGCACTTATGAGGCCACAGCGATCAGCTTTGCACTCTATCCTAAAATTTGCGATGAATTTGCACTTTTACGCTGCGCGGTGAGCTTTGGCAACGGATATGGTCCAAAGCTTATCAAGCTAAAAGATAAGCAGCTAAAGCGAAATTTCAAGGTCGCACTCTCTGGCAAAAACACGACAAATGCTCTGCTTTTTCGTATAGCCTACCCAGAGGCAAGGATCGTTTATAAAAATTTCCTTGAGATCGAAAATGCTGTGCTTAGCGGCGAGGTCGATGCTGGCGTGCTCATACATGAAAGTATCTTAAATTTCTCAAATCAGCTCTGTGTGGAGCGCGAAATTTGGGACATCTGGAGCGAGCTAAATGGCGAAAATTTACCGCTTCCACTTGGTGGCATGGCGCTTAGACGAAGCCTACCGATAACCGACGCGATAGAGTGCGAGAGAGTGCTTAGCGAGGCCGTTAGGATCGCTACTTCGCACAAGCCATTTTTATCTCACATGCTAATGGAGCGAAACCTCATCAGAGTTGGCAAAGATGAGCTTAAAGCGTATCTAAATTTATATGCAAATGACGAGTCAATAAGCATGAATGAAACGCAGTTAAAAGCGCTAAATAAGCTCTATCAAATAGGCTACGACAAAGGCTTTTTTGAAAAAGCTATCGACGTAAATGACTACCTAATCCCAACTGAATACAACGAAGTAAGGTTTAGCTGATGCAAAGCACGCTTGTCTCACTTGGAGTTGAAACCTTTAAGATCGCCCTTTATATCAGCCTTCCGATGCTGCTAAGCGGCCTAATAGCAGGTCTTATCATCTCCATCTTTCAAGCGACCACGCAGATAAACGAAACCACACTAAGCTTCGTGCCAAAAATTTTGCTAGTCGTCGTTGTCATCATATTTTTGATGCCTTGGATGATCTCGATGATGGTTGAGTTTACCACTCGCATGCTTGATTTTATACCGGAATTTATCCAGTGACGAGGCTTGTTGATTTTTCTAAATTTACCTCGGTTAGGATAGGCGGCGTGCATGAAATTTTCGAGGTTGATAGCCTTGAAGATCTAAGCTCACCTCACTTTTTAGGCGCTGTGATGATAGGCGGGGGCAACAACCTTCTTATCTCGCCAAATCCCCCAAAAATGGCGATGCTTGGCAAGAGCTTTGACTATATAAATTTAGAAATTTGTGATGAAAAAATTTGCCTTGAGATAGGTGCTGCGACAAAATCAGCCAAAATTTACAACTTCTGCAAGCAAAACAACATAGCTCACCTTGAGTTTTTAAAAAATATCCCAGGCACGCTTGGCGGACTTATAAAAATGAACGCTGGACTGCTTAAATTTAGCATAAGCGACAACCTCACGCATGTGCGTCTGGCTCGTGGCTGGGTGAGCAAAGAGGAGATAAACTTTAGCTACCGCCACAGCGGCATAGATGAGGCCATTTTGGGGGCTAAATTTGAGCTTCATAGTGGCTTTGATGCGAGCATATCTGATGCTATAAGCGCAAAAAGGGCAAATCAACCAAAAGGAGCTAGCTTTGGCAGCTGCTTTGTAAATCCAGAAGGACACTTTGCAGGGGCATTGCTAGAGGCAGTTGGACTAAAGGGACACGTGATCGGCGGAGCGAAATTTAGCGAAGAGCACGCAAATTTTTTGATAAATTTTAACCACGCAAGCTTTGAGGACGCCACTAGCCTTATAAATTTGGCTAGAGCTAGAGTTTTAGAGAAATTTGGCGTAGAGCTTAAGACCGAAGTTTGCATTTTATAAGGATGATGATGAGTGAGTTTTTGAGCGAAGTTTTTACCCTTTCACTTTTGTTTATAGCTATCGGTCTTTACGCCATTTATAGGGCTAAAAAGGCGCAAAGTGAGCATGAGAAAAATGTGGCTAGCTATGATAAAAACTTGCTAAATTTTGCCAGAATTTTAGGCGTAAAAGATCACATTGACCTAGTTAAATTTGATGAAATTTTGGCTGAGGCCTTAAAAGAAAAACTAATTTTTAAATTTAATAAATCTACCTCGCAAGAGGAATTTCTCTCTTTTATAAAAGATGAAAATTTTAAAAATAAGCCCCAAATTTCGCAAAATCATATCGATGAAGCTTTTTTAAACCTTTGCGCAAGCTCGCTTGTAGAGCCACTAAAGCTTGCGATACTAAAAAATGAAGATCAAATTTATGGATTTTTGTTTGAAAAAGAGCAGCTTTTTGCTCTTATTGATAGCGCTGCACTGCTTGGCGAAAATATTATAATTTGCGAGTAAATCAAGTAAAATTCATCTCTTTTTAGATAAAATCAAGCCAAATTTCAACTATAAGGTAAAAAATGGCAAAAGAAAAAGATAGTGACAAAAAGATAGCTATCCCAGAGAGCGAAGCGGACAAGAAAAAGGCGCTCGAGCTTGCGCTAAAGCAGATCGATAAAGCTTTTGGCAAAGGCACGCTTTTAAGACTTGGCGACAAAGAGGTTGAGGCTATCGAGTCGATACCGACTGGCTCGCTAGGGCTTGATCTGGCTCTTGGCATAGGCGGCGTCCCAAAAGGCAGGATCATCGAGATATACGGACCAGAGAGCTCTGGTAAGACTACGCTCACACTTCACATCATCGCTGAAGCGCAAAAAGCTGGCGGAATTTGTGCATTTGTCGATGCAGAGCACGCACTAGACGTAAAATACGCTTCAAATTTAGGCGTAAATACCGACAATCTTTACGTCTCTCAGCCTGACTTTGGCGAGCAGGCACTTGAGATCGTTGAGACACTTGCAAGAAGCGGTGCGATCGATCTTATCGTAGTTGATAGTGTGGCTGCTCTTACTCCAAAGAGCGAGATAGACGGCGATATGGGCGATCAGCACGTTGGCCTGCAAGCAAGACTAATGAGCCAGGCGCTTAGAAAGCTAACTGGAATTTTAAGCAAGATGAAGACGACTGTTATCTTCATCAACCAAATTCGTATGAAGATCGGTATGATGGGATATGGCACGCCAGAGACCACAACTGGCGGTAATGCACTTAAATTTTACTCATCTGTAAGAATCGATGTCAGAAAGATAGCCACACTTAAACAAAATGACGAGCCTATCGGCAACCGCACAAAGGCAAAAGTCGTTAAAAACAAGGTCGCGCCTCCATTTAAAGTGGCTGAATTTGACATCATGTTTGGCGAGGGTGTGAGCAAAGAGGGCGAGATCATCGACTATGGCGTAAAGCTCGACATCATCGACAAATCAGGCGCGTGGTTTAGCTACAAGGCTGAAAAACTAGGTCAAGGCAGAGAAAACGCCAAAGCCTACCTAAAAGAGCACCCAGAAATTTCTGACGAGATAGTAGCGGCGATCAAAGGCTCAATGGGTATAGATCACCTAATAAGCAGCGGCGCAAAAGACGAAGACGACGACACAAACGAAGCAGGAGATGAATAATGGTATTTATTGAAGATGTAGAAGCTCACGAGGTTTTAGACAGCAGAGGCAACCCAACAGTTCGTGCGACAGTTAGACTAAGCGACGGCACCGAGGCAAGCGCGATCGTACCAAGTGGCGCAAGCACTGGTAAGCGCGAGGCGCTAGAGCTTCGTGACAAAGACGAGAGATATGCTGGCAAAGGCGTTTTAAAGGCTGTTTCAAACGTAAATGAAAAGATCGCTGAAGCAGTGATAGGACTTGATGCTTACAATCAAAAGGCAGTCGATGCGGAGATGCTTGAGCTTGATGGTACGCACAACTACTCAAATTTAGGCGCAAACGCTGTCCTTGGCGTATCTATGGCGGTAGCTCGCGCAGCTGCAAAGAGCCTAAATATCCCGCTTTATCGCTACCTTGGCGGTGCAAACGCTAGCATCTTGCCAGTGCCGATGTTTAACATCATAAATGGCGGCGCACATGCAAATAATAGCGTTGATTTTCAAGAATTTATGATCATGCCATTTGGCTTTAGCACATTTAGCGAGGCACTAAGAGCTGCAACTGAAATTTACCACAAGCTAAA
This sequence comes from Campylobacter concisus, assembly GCF_902460895.1. Taxonomy (GTDB): domain Bacteria; phylum Campylobacterota; class Campylobacteria; order Campylobacterales; family Campylobacteraceae; genus Campylobacter_A; species Campylobacter_A concisus_BC. The sequence continues at coordinate 171,766 of NZ_CABPVL010000001.1, forward strand.
ATCTATCCTAAACGCAGCCGGACACAGCACTGCTGTTGGCGACGAGGGCGGTTTTGCTCCAAATTTAAAAGACAACGAAGAGCCACTAAAGCTGATCTCACAAGCTGTAAAAGAGGCTGGATATGAGCTAGGCAGCCAGATAAAGCTAGCCCTTGACGTCGCTTCAAGCGAGCTTTACAAAGACGGCAAATACGAGCTTGAAGGCAAGAAATTTAGCAGCGACGAGCTCATTAGCTACTATGAAAAACTTTGCGAAAAATATCCGATATTTTCTATCGAAGATGGCCTTAGCGAGGATGACTGGAGCGGCTGGGCTGAGCTTACAAAAAGGCTTGGTAGCAAGGTGCAGCTAGTTGGCGACGACCTCTTTGTCACAAATGAGAAAATTTTACGCGAGGGCATCGAGAAAAACATAGCAAATGCAATCTTAATCAAGCCAAATCAAATAGGCTCAGTCACGCAAACTATGCAAACTGTCCGCCTTGCTCAAAGAAACGGCTACCGCTGCATAATGAGCCACAGAAGCGGCGAGAGCGAAGATGCGTTTATCGCTGACTTCGCAGTCGCTCTAAACACTGGCGAGATAAAGACAGGTGCCACCTCAAGAAGCGAGCGCAACGCGAAATACAACCGCTTGCTTGAGATCGAGCTTGAGGCGGGTGAGTTTTTAGGGGATAATATTTGAGCGAAATTTTAGATGAATATGGCAAAGAAGATGGCATATTTCATAAAATCGTAAAATTTGTTCGGCCGACATTACGCTACGTCATAGCCACCATTTGCGTGGCTATGTTTGCCTTTTACGTGGGCAATATGATGTTTGGCAAACGCTCACTTGACGTGATGCTAAGCCTTCAGAGCAAAAAAGAGAGGCTTAGCGAGGACGTGGAAATTTTAAAAAAGATGAATGCACGTCTGCAAAAAGATTATTTTGAACTACAAGGCCTTGAGCCAGACTCTAATAAAAAGTAGGAACGATGAAGAAAATTTGGTTAGTTTTATCTATCTTGACTGCGAGCTTATGCGCCAGAGAAAACCCATTTATGCCTATTAGCGAGCTAAACACAAGCGTTATGACGACAAACGTCGTAGAAAAATATGACAGTTTCAACTCGCTCTCGTTTAAATTTCCAAGTGATGCGATGCTTTTGCTTGATGTCACCATAAGATACAGAGCAAATGACGGCAGCATAAAAGAAAAAAGACTAACCGATATAAACAAAACTATCGACTGGAACGATGAATTTGCCCTAAGCAAGATGAAAAATCCAGAACCAGTCGCAGCTAAAAAACTAGACGTTTCTGTCACGATGGCAGAGGTGCCAGCTCAAAAGGTTAGTACGCCAGTCATAATAGAAAAAAATGAGACTAAAATTTCAAACAAAGATAGAAATAAAAGCTCAGATGTGCCAACTCCAAACGTCGTGGTGATCGACCTTGATACAAAAAAAGTAAAAGAGTCAGCTAAGCCCGAACAAAAGGTAGTCGAAGTAAAGATTGAGCCAGCCTCAAAGCCTGTTCAAGAGATAAAAAGCAGCGAAAAAGAGGTTAAATTCTTAGGATTTGTGAGCTTTTTAACACATGAAAAAGAGCTAAATATCATCACAAAAGCTAAAAATTTAAAACACTTCGCCTACGAGAAAAACAAGATCGTGCTTGACTTTGCAAAACCTCCAAGAAGCTTTAAAACTAGAAATTTAAAGCTTGAAAACGAAACTTTTAAAAACGTCATAATCGGCTGGCATGACAAGTATTTCAGAGTGGTTTTAGAGCTTGATAAGATGCATAAATATAAGCTTGAAGCCGTTGAAAATGGATATGTGCTTAAGCTTTTATAGTTTTTATATTTAAATTTAAGCCTACCTTTTAAATTTCTCTTGGTCGTAATTAGAAAAAAGCTTAACACTAGTGCAAGAAGCCCTTGGGCATGCAAGCCTAAACACCTCGCGAATTTACACACACTTTGATAGTGACAAGCTAAAACTTGCAGCAAAAGTGGCTGAGGACTTGGCAAATGAAAACGCTCAAAACCGAAGCAAACTAGCAATACCAAATTTAACCCATGCAAATTTAAAACATCAAATTTAACTATGAAGCCGTTATAAATATGTGAGAATTTTTAGCTTATAAGCAGTCTAAAAGCTTACTCTGTATCTAAATTTACGACACACGAACAAAAAGCCGCACGAAAGTGAAATTTGGCAAGTAAATTTTACTCTGCTCGCCAAATTTATCAAACTAGCCTATCTTTCTTATCTTTGCAGGAAGTGCTTGTCTAGCACAAGTACCGACTAGCCAGTCATTTAGGCTAAATTCGCCATTTCTTTTTGGATCAAGAAGTCCAAGCTTGTTGTGATTGACCCCTTTTTCTAAATTTGCTATCCCAAAAGCTGGCTTTCCATCGACGATGTGCGTTCTTATACCAAACTCATCATGGCCAAATCCATGCTCTATGCTGATAACCCCGCTAGCAACGCCGTCAGTTACAAATGCCTTGCCAACCTGCGCTCCATAAGGCGTAGTCACTTTGACCTTATCACCTGAGCGAATGCCCTGCTCGCTCGCTACGTCTGGCGCTATCCTTACGAAGTTGCTAGGATGAACGGCTCTTAGCCTTGGGCTAACAAATGTGTAGAAGTGCTGGATATTTGACTTTCTTGAGCTAACTGTGTATTTCCACTCAGAGCGTGGGAAAAATTTCTCAAGCGGCGTGCCGTCACTTGCTACTGGCAACATCAGACTTGGCACTCCTGGCATATATTCGCCAGTTACTGAGTGTCTGTGTCCGCCAAGTGGCTCATAGTAGATAGAAGCTGGTGTAGGCGCTGGCACTTTTACGGTTGCTTTATCGCCCTTGTACGCGCTCTCGTAGCTATCATATCTACCGCCTTTTGCTAGCACGTGCGCTACTTTTGGCTTCTCTTCGTCTTTTAGATAAGGATCGAGTTTTGTCATCACTCTTGATATCTTACTAAGCTTTTTATCCTCGTCGCTTATATCTTTCACGCCCTCGCCGTCAAAGGCTAAATTTGCTAGTGCAGCCGCGTAATACTGCTCTTTTACGTCAAGGTCCATGAAATTTCCGTCTTTGTCTTTGAAGGCATTTTTACCAAAGCCTTTTAGTCCAAGCCTCTTTGCTACGGATATATAAAACGCCTCAACGTCGATCACGCCGCCGTTTTTATCCTTTGCCTGCTTTGAGCTAACGGCCGGATAGCGCACGACTGAAGTTTTAGCGATCGTTCCCCAAAGAGAGTTTGGAAGCGCCCAGTTTTCTAAATTTACCCCGTCTGGCACGATGTAGTCAGCATAGGCGTTTGTCTCGTTCATAAAGGCGTCGATACCCACGAAAAGTGGTAAATTTTTACTATCTTTTAGTGCGTCTAAGACCGCTCTTTCAAGGCCTGCTTGGCCGTAAAGTACGTTTGTCATGTAGTTTATGAAAACTTTTACTTTGTATGGGTAGCCAGCCTTGTGACTCGTAAGCGTTTCGTTTACAAGTGGCATAGAGATAGGATACCATGGCTGAGTTGATGGATAGCCGCTGCCGCCAGCTGCTACTTTGCGCTTATACTCAGAGCTTGTTTCGTAGTATTTGCCTGATCTTGATAAATTTAGACCATTTGGCTTATATGCACCCTCAAAGTTCTCAAGGTCATATCTGCCCTTTAAAAACTCGTGTGTGCCGGCACTTGCATTGACGTTACCACCTTTGTAGCCGTAAGTGCCCATTAGCGTATTTAGACAAAGGATCGCAAAAGTAGTCATACCAGCTTGCGTATGCATCATACCGCCATGCACGTTTGTGCTCACCTGTCTGCCATTTTTGGTGAAATTTTCGCAAAGCCAGATGATATCTTCAACGCTAACACCGCAAATTTTTGAGTACTCATCTAGGCTGTGCTTATAAGCTGACTCTTTTAAAAGCTGCATTGAGCTTTTTACCTCGACTTTTTTGCCGTCTACTAAAATTTTACCTTTGTAGTAGAGTTTGGCTGGTTCATTTACCTTGTAGCTTTGTATCTTGCCATCTTGCGAGCAGACCTGCCACTCGTTATTAATAAGTGCAAATTTACCGTAGTCTTTGTGGCCTTTTTCGGTGATGACTAGATGTGTGGCGTTACACCAGTGTATCTCGCCTGCAAGTTTTGCTTGGTCTAAATTTGGCTGGATAAGGTAGTTTGTAGCGTATTTTTCATTTTCTATGATCCAGCGTATCATCGCCATGGCTAGAGCTGAGTCGGTGCCTGGCTTTATCGCTATCCAGCGGCCTTTGTCTGAAGAGGCGTATTTTACAGCATTTGTAACGCTTGGGTCGACCACTGCGTAGCTAAAGTCATCTCTAGTGCCTCTTGCGTAAGAGAGCATTTTTGCCTGTTTTTGGAAAGGGTTGCCACCATTTGACGGCGAAGTGCCCCAGTAGATAACAAATTTAGAGTTTTCATAGTCTGGTTTTGTGTGTGCAAAACCCTTTGAGTTGTGCGTGATCTTACCACCGACCCTAAAGCCGCCACCGCAAATTCCGCCGTGTGAGTAGTGATTTATAGTGCCAAATGACTTTTTGACAAAGCGATCGACGATATCAGAGCGTCCGTCATATAGGTAAAAGCTTAAAAATTGATTACGCTTGGTGCCGTACTCTGGGTTTTCGCTGTCGATTAGCTCGTCGCTATATATCGCTCTTAGTCCGTCCACGTGCCCCTCACCAAAGAGATCTCCGCCCTCTACTACCTCTTCTACTAGCTGCTCAAAGCTTATGCTCTTCCACTTGCCCTCGCCTCTTTTGCCAACTCTTTTTAGCGGAGTTAGTATCCTTGCTGGTGAGTCTATCATCTCAGGCAAGATCGCCCCTCTAGCGCAAACTGTGGCTCGCTTTTCATCTTCGCCGCTTAGTGTTGTGGCAAGCAAAGCGTCATTTATCGATGTGTCAAAATTTGCCCAGTGTACGTTTGATAGTGGGTGGTATGGGTTGCCGCTACATCTTAAAACTTTGTCGTTTTTATCATCTACGTGAAGCCTTATGCCACACTTTGTCGTACAGCCGTGGCACATTGAAAAGACAACGCTATGTCCGTCGTTAAGTGAAATTTTGCCATCTTTTACGCTAAATTCAGGCTCTAGTGAGTTTGACTGCGGTTTGTAGTCGTCTTTTTCGCCGTCTGCTAGCACAGCGCTTGCGGTTACCGTTGATAGTACGGCTGATCTTTTTAAAAATTCTCTTCTTTGCATTACTTATTTCCTTTACTGCGCTATCTCTTCGCTCCAGCTGATAACCTTTTGGTATCCGTTTTCAAGCTCGAGTTTCTTATCGTTTTTAGCCAAAATTTCGCTGACGCCGTGGTAGAACACCTGTGGATTTGTATTTTTAGGGCTATCTATGACCATAGTCTCATGCGTGGCTAGAAATTTTCTGATATTTGAGTTAGGATCGTTAAGATCGCCTATTATACGGCTGCCACCCACACAGCTCTCTACGCATGCTGGCTGAAGTCCCGCTCTTAGTCTGTGGTCGCAGAAGGTGCATTTATCGGCCTTGTAGGTATGCAAGCTAAGATATCTTGCGTGATATGGACAGGCCTCCACACAAAGCGCACAGCCTATGCACTCTTTTGTGTCGATCTTTACGATGCCGTTGCTTCTTTGGTAGCTTGCGCCAGTTGGACAAACGTCGATACAGGCTGGCTTGTTGCAGTGGTTGCAAAGTCTTGGAAGTGACGCAATGACCGCCATTTTACCGCTTTTATCTTTTGCCTCGTACTCAGAAACGATGGTCCTAAAAGCACCTGGTTGAACGTCGTTTTCCAACATACAGCTCATAGTACATGACTGACAGCCGACACATCTTGTTAGATCTATCGCCATGCCGTAGCGAACGCCACTACCGCCAAAGTCCTTTGGTGCTGCCTTTAGCGCAGTCGTAGCGAAAAACAGTCCTGCAGCTGTGATGAAGCTGCGACGAGAGTTTAGGGTCTGTTGCATAAGAAATTCTCCTTTCTTTTTAGAAGTTTTTCTTATTTTAACATAGTAAATTTTTTTTCTAAAGTTTATTTTATATTTTTGCAAAATGTATTAAATTTTGAGAATTTTTGTAGCACTTTGTGAGTAAAATTTGAAGTTAAATTTTGGGAGAAAAAGATAGAAATTTAACTTCTATCTTTTTTAAAATTATGCTTTGTGATTTAGCATATAAAGGCGAATGACTTGCTCGGCGGTCATCTTTAAATTTCTAAGGGCATTATCTTTTCGCATGGCTTCTTCAAGACTCATTGGCTCATTTAGTATGCAAAAATAGGCATCTATGCCGTGTTTATGGCAGTCTTTGGCACATCTTTGCACGCTTCCAGCAAGCGCGATGACTGGCTTATGATGCCTCTTAGCTAGCTTTGCCACGCCTGTTGGGGTCTTGCCCATTGTGCTTTGAAAGTCCATGCGTCCCTCGCCAGTGATGACAAGATCAGCCTTTTTGATCTCATCTTCAAGTGCGATGGTCTGCGTGATGATCTCGATGCCAGGCTTGAGCTTCGCTCCCAAAAATGCCACAAAAGCAAAGCCAAGTCCGCCAGCTGCTCCAGCGCCCTTTTGCGTGTGAAATTTGGTGCCATTTTTCTCTTTTACAAGGCTTGCAAAGTGCTTTAGCCCGTCATCAAGCTGCTTTACCATGCGGCCATTTGCGCCCTTTTGTGGAGCATAGACGTAGGCTGCGCCCTTTTGTCCGTAGAGTGGATTATCCACGTCACAGGCTACTAGAAATTCGCACTCTTTTAGCTCTTTTATAGCCTCTTCATCTGAAAAGTCGCAAATTTGAGCCAAATCCTCGCCTTTGCCCTCAAGCAAAGCGCCATTTTTATCATAAAATTTAAAGCCAAGAGCACTTAGCATACCTATGCCAGCGTCGTTTGTCGCACTTCCGCCAATACCTATGATAAATTTCCTAGCACCCTTGCCAATGGCATCTTTTATCATCTGACCAAAGCCAAATGTGCTAGTTTTCATAGGATTTCTCTCATCAGGATTTATGAGAGTAAGTCCTGAAGCGCTTGACATCTCAAGTATGGCAAGGTCGTCTTTTAGGGCATATCTAGCTAAAATTTCAGTGCCAAGCGGGTTTTTGACGATGGTATCTATAAATTTCGCATCAAGCGCGTCAGCCATAGCCTCCACGCTGCCCTCACCGCCGTCAGCTACTGGCTTTACTACGACGTCGCAAAAGTCTTCAAGGGCTTCTTTTATAGCAAGGCCCGCTTCAAGCGAGCTTAGCGAGCCTTTTAATGAATCAATCGCAACCAAAATTCTCATAAAAGCACCAAAGATAGTATATAAACGCTGATCATTCCAACAACGCCCATGATAAATGTCATCGCTGTTTGTGTGCGATATCCTTGATCTGCCGTCATCTTACTAAAGTTTGTCACGACCCAGAAGTAGCTGTCGTTTGCGTGAGATACACACATCGCACCAGATGCTATCGCCATGACACAAAGTGCGGCTGAAATTTCGCTCGTAAAGCCAAGTGTGTGCATGAGCGAGTTGTCAGCGCTAAATGCGCCCATGATAGAGGCTGTCGTGATGATAGCCACAGTTGAGCTTCCCTGAGCGGTTTTTAGCACGGCTGAGATGATAAATGGGAAGAAAATTCCTATCGCTTTTATAGTTGAGGCATTTTCTTTTATGAAATTTACAAAGCCAGCCTCAGTAATGACGTTGCCCAAAACGCCGCCAGCTGCGGTGATAAAGAGTATAGGACCTGCGATCTTTAATGATTCGTTTGTTATATGGTCAAATTCTCTCATCTTTTTAGTTTCAGCTAGTAAAAATACACAAAAGATCACGCCGATAGCAAGGGCGATGATAGGGTTACCTAAAAATAAAAATATCTTTGGCAAGAGCGCAGCTTTATCAAGCATGCCTTGTTTTGCCAAAACGTCGATCACAGAGCCAACCGCCATGAAAATGATAGGCATGATGATAGGTGCGATGCTTAAAAATCCGCTTGGCAATTTGCCAAATTTATTTAAAAGCTCCTCGTAGCTCGCTGTTATCGTAGCGTCAGCCTCTTTATCGCTGATAGTTACGCTTTTAGCGATGCTTTTTGAAAAGAAATAAACAGCTACCAAAACAGGCACCGAAACTACTGTACCCATGATGATGACAAGAAGTAAATTCCCTCCAAGTCCAAGTGTGCCAGCAGCGGCTATCGGGCCAGGAGTTGGCGGGATGAAGACGTGAGAAGCGTATAGACCGCCGCTAAGTGCTACTGACATAGCAACTGGGCTTGCTGAAATTTTCTTATAAAGTGCCTCGCGGATAGAGTTTAAGACGACAAAACCGCTATCGCAAAATACTGGTATGCCAACAACCCAGCCCATTATAAGCATGGCAAGCTCAGGGCGTCTTTGTCCGACTAGCTTTACGACCATGTCAGCTAGCTTTAGCGCAGCTCCCGTTTTTTCAAGCACTGTGCCGATGATCGTTCCAAAGATGATGACGATGCCGATGCTCTTAAATGTGCCACTAAAACCAACGCCTATCATCGCTGGGATCTTGGATAGATCGATACCTGCGACGATCGCGAGCACCAAAGATATACTCATAAGTGCCAAAAATGGATGCACCTTGAACTTTGAGATCATAACGATCATAAGGATGATTGCTATAACAAAACAGACAATCAAAGCTATACCGCTCATGAAAACTCCTTTATTGTGAGATTTTGCTAGTGATTTTAGCAAAATTTGCTTATATTTTTTCTAATATTTTTAAGTTTTTCTATTAGTTAAATTTTTTTCGTTATTTATCTAAAATTTACTTAATCTGCCCAAATTTAGCCACTTTATAAGATTAAATTTTTAAGGCTATTTTAAAATAACAAAGCCAAGACCAATCTTGTCAGTGTGCCTATCATAATCAATCAAACTCTCACCGTATCCTGTAAAATACTGCAAATAGCCATAAACGCCGCTTGAAAATATCGGAAACATATATGAAATTTCAGCTGCACCTTTATTTGTTTTATCAAAATGTAAGTTATTTCTTAGCATCAAGCTAAAAATTTGATCATTTAGCTTGTAACTAAGCCTTAGATCTCCATGTCCGATGTAGTTTAAAATTTCTTTATTGTCGTTCTTTTCGCCGATCACACTCCAAACTCTTGGCGAGATGGTTAAATCTCCATAGACAAAGTCACCTTGCACGTAGGCTCTGTTCCAGCTCCTTGAGTTGGTGCCATCTCGTCCGTTTGACTCATGTAAAAGTCCAAATTTTAGGTTTTTCACGCCTATTTGCTCTAGGTATTTTGGAGAGGCAAAATTTAAGAAAATTTCAGGCTGATAGTTTGTCTCACGAAACGGAGCTGAAGTTTTTGTTATCTGCCACCAAGAGGTCTGCGTATATGCTGCCACAAGGCTCTCTCTAAGACCAAAAACGTCGTAAAATAGCGGCTTTGCAAGGCTTATTTGAAACTTCGTCTCAACGCTCTTTCGCCCATCATCTGGGACAGTTTTAGCGTAAGTTACTGGCAAAAGGTAGTTAAATTTATAAAGCTCGATGCCAAGTGCATTTTGTAAATTTTTATCGCTTTTATCTCTTAAAAGATCAGCCTGCTTTAGCTTCGCATCACTTGGTGCTGGCTCGCTTGCTTGCGCATTTTGCACCGCTTCTTGCTCGCCTAAAGAGCCTTTGGCAAGCTCTTTATAAATTTGCATCGCAGCCTTTATATCGCCACTTTGCTCAAGCTCTTGCGCCCTTTTAAAGTCATCTGTCCTGCTTGCCATCAAAAATGTAAGGCTAAGGCTTAAAAGCAATGTAAATTTACTCATTTTTCATCTTTTCATTTGCTATTTTGTATTCTTCTGGGAAATTTACGTTAAAAAACTGCTCTTTATTTTCAAAATTTACTATCTTGCACTTGCAGCTTTTTCGTAAAAGTCCGATTTTGTGCTCATTTTTTAGGTAAAGCTCATGCGCAAATGGGGCTAAGCTTGGGCTAAAAAAGCCACAAAGCGAGTGAATATGCTCATCATCGCCAGCCACAACCATATCAAATTCATCTTTAAATTTAGCTAGCTCATCAAGGCTAGAAGGCTCAAAAAATGGCATATCAGCTGGGATGATAAAGACGCTGTGATCAAAGCTTTTTAGCACAGAGTAAAGCGCTAGCATCGGCGAAAAATCCTCACTACTCTCATCTTTTATGAGCTTTAGAGGTGGGTTAAATTTCTCAAATTTGGAGCTTACAAAAACCTCATCAAAGACTTTGCTAAATTTAGAGACTTGATAGTGCGTAAGCGTTTCAAAGCCACCAAATGGCAGCAAGGTCTTATCCTGCCCCATGCGCGAGCTCTTGCCACCTGCTAAAATGACGCAAGTTTGCATTTTTATCCTTTTAAATTTTAAAAATTACAAAAGTATAACCAAATTTTCTAACTCATCTTGTTTTAAATTTATTATCACTTTATAAAAGCTTTGCCTTAAATTTTCAAAAAAGTGCTTTTGCCAAAGCAAGGGTTGCTTTCTAGCAGATAAAATAATTTTTACCTCGCTAATCATAAAACTAAAAAATAACTGCTTACTTTTAAAGAAGATAACATGAGTGAAAGAAATTTGCAAATTTTAGGTTGGATAGGTACGTGCCTATCGGTTATTATGTATATTTCGTACATCCCACAAATAATGGGTAACCTTGATGGCAACAAAACGCCTTTTATTCAGCCGCTAGCTGCTGCGCTAAACTGCACGATCTGGACAAGTTACGGCTTGCTAAAAGCTAAAAAAGACTATCCACTTTCTGCTGCAAACTTACCAGGTATAATCTTTGGACTTTTGGCAACTATAACAGCGTTTTAATGCGCTAAAAAAGCCGGTAAATTTGCAAAATAGCTGGATTTGCCGGTTAAATTTATTTTATACAAACTCTTCAAATTTCTTTGATATTTCAAAAAGTATTAAAAATTTAAATCAATTTTACTTGTAAAAAGAATAAAGCATTTTTTAGAAGAAACGCTTTTAAACTTTATTTGATTATATAAACAATCCTAGAGCGGCAAGATTTTAAGATAGATTTGGATGTTGTGACGAAATTTTCACACAAGATAAAACATATAGTTTATCGAAGTGTGAAAATTTCTAACTCATTCAAAGATACTTAAAAGCTAACGCCTATAAGTCTCTTGGATCGGCGATTTTACCTGCTATCGCTGAAGCCGCCACAACTGCCGAGTTAGCTAGATAAATTTCACTCGTTCTATCGCCCATACGACCGACGAAATTTCTATTTGTCGTTGAGATACAGCGCTCATTTGCGCCTAAAATGCCCATATATCCGCCAAGACAAGCACCACATGTTGGGTTACTCACAACCGCTCCTGCTTCGATGAAAATATCGATAAGCCCCTCTTTTTCAGCAGCTCTTGCGATCTTTTGCGTCGCTGGAGTGATGATGAGCCTTGTTTTGCGAGCTACTTTTTTACCTTTTAGGATTTGCGCTGCTATGCGAAGGTCGCTTAGACGGCCATTTGTGCATGAGCCGATAAATGCCTGATCGATAGCTAGATCGTCGCGAACCGCCTGCCTTACGCTCTTGCCGTTGCTTGGCAAAAATGGATATGCGATGACTGGATCAAGATTTGTGACATCTATCTCTAAAATTTTGTCGTATTTTGCGCCCTCGTCTGAGTAGAAAAATTTTGGTTTATCGCGTAAATTTTTATCTTTTAAAAACTCTTTTGTGATCTCATCAACTGCGATGATACCGCTCTTTGCGCCAGCTTCGATCGCCATATTGCACATTGAAAATCTATCATCCATGCTAAGGCCCTCTATCACCTCACCGCTAAACTCAAGCGCCTTGTAAAGTGCGCCATCAACGCCTATTTGGCGGATGATCTCAAGGATGAGATCCTTGCCATAAACGTGCTTATCAAGCTTGCCTTTAAAGACGACTTTGATACTCTCAGGCACTTTAAACCAGTTTTTGCCAGTGATCATCGCATAAGCTAGGTCGGTGCTACCCATGCCGGTGCTAAAGGCTCCAAGAGCGCCGTGCGTACAGGTGTGGCTGTCTGCACCGATGATGACGTCGCCTGGGATGACTAGCCCTTTTTCAGGCAAAATCGCGTGCTCGATGCCCATATCTTTTTCGTCAAAATAGTTTTTAAGGTCGTGTTTGTAGGCAAATTCGCGTGAAATTTTGGCTTGATTTGCGCTTAGGATGTCCTTTGTCGGGATGTAGTGGTCCATCACGATGGCAAAGCCGTCTGGGTTAGCTAGCTTTGTCGCGCCACTTCGCTCAAACTGCTTGATCGAGATAGGCGTCGTGATGTCGTTACCTATGATCATATCGATCTTGCTTTCGATGATCTCTCCTGCGCTTACCTCTTTGCCAACGTGATCTGAAAATATTTTCTCGGTGATGGTTTGTTTCATAAATTTCCTTTAAATTTTGAGGCGATTTTAACAAAAATAGCTAAATTTAAAGAAAATTCACCAAGCCAAAAGGCCCAGCAAATTTAAAATTTAACCGATGCGGTGAGCATAAACTGCCTAGCATAGCCTGGCTGTATCGGTATGATATTTGCCTGCGTGCCAGTCGATGAAGATGTGTAGTAGAGCTTATCGGTTAGGTTTTTGACATTAAATGAGAAATTTGTCTCATAGCCTGCGATCTTTGTATCATAGCTGATAAAAGCGTCATAAACAACCGCGCTATTTATCTTAAAGGCTGTTCCTGCTGGCACTGCAGGTAAATTTGTCCTCATATAGTATGTATACCACGAGCCAAAATACCTAGCTCCACCGCCGATCCTTAGCCCTTTTGCGCCAAGATGGCTAAAGTCATAGTTAGCAAAGAGGCTTGCTTGATGCTTTGGCGTGGCTTCAAGCGGTTTGCCAACGAGTACTGCATAGGCGCCACTATCTTTTCGCACATCAGTTTTAGTGTATGCGTAGCTAGCGCCAAGACTTAGCCCTTGCGTTACACGACCATTAAAATCAAACTCAAATCCTCTAGAGCGCGCCTCGCCAACTGGCGTACTCACGCCATCTACGGTGCGCATGATATTTTTCTTATTGATGTTAAAAACTGCTGCACTTGCTGTTATGCTATCGTTTTGAAATTTAGATCCAAACTCTATACTCTTGCCCTCTTCTGGCTTTATATCTCCGATGTCTGAGCCACTAATAGCCATTTGCGGGTTGAAACTTTGTGCGTAGTTGGTATATACCGACCACTCGGGCGTTAGTAGATATAAAAGCCCTGTTTGCCACGTAAATTTGCCGTCTTGCTGATCAGTGGTGTTTGGCCCGCTAGTTGTGCCGCGAGCGACTTGGTCATAGTATTCGTATCTGGCTCCTAAAGAGTAGATCAAATTTTGGGTTAAATTTATGCTATCTTGCGCGTAAAATCCGATCGTTTTTAGCTTTTGATACTGGATACTTGAGGCTCTATCAGTCGGATAGGCGACCGTGCCATAAACTGGGTTATAGATATTTATAGGGAAATTTCTTTGCGTCGTGCCAGAGCTATAGCTATTTAGCGCACCTGGTCTATAGCGGTAGTACTCCTTTGTATCGATGCCAAAGAGCAAGTTGTGTTCTAACTCGCCTGTTTTGACATAGCCATTTAAATTTAGTGATCCAGCGTGAGTGCGGTGGATAAAGCCGTCATACGCCTCATTTCGTCTGGATGCAACGCCAGTGTTTAAATTTACGTTCATTAGTCTGATGTGACCATACTCATGACGAGAACGAGAAAAGGCATAAGCGCCCTTTAGCATCCAGTTTTCACCGATATTTTTCTCAAAATTTATATCAGCAGTGTCAAGCTTTGTTTTTAGCTTATTAAATGGCTCGTCAAGTCGTCTTTTCTTATCTATAGGCAGTAGCTTTCCAGTGTTTGGGACGAGATACATGCCTCGGTCGATCGGATCGGTTGAGCGAGTGTGAGTGTAGGCGAAATTTATGCGGTAGTCATCGCCTTTGTATGATAGCGATGGTGCAAAAAGGACGTTTTTATACTCGCCAAACTCTCTCCAATAGTTCTTTTTCATCGTATCAAATATAAATCTATACGCAAAGCCACTATCTGCGATCGGCCCTGTGGTGTCAAAGCCTGTGTTCCAGTAGTTGCGGTTGCCAAGACCAGCCCAAATTTCGTTTTCGAAGTCATATTTTGGCTTTTTGGTTACCATGTTTATGATGCCACCTGGTTCTTGTGCGCCGTAAAGCAAACTAGCTGGACCTTTTAACACCTCAACGCTTTCTACGGTTTTGTTAAAGCTATGCATGACGCTAGCTGGTACACCATTTCGCATTATAGAGCCGTCACGTCCGCCACCAAAACCTCTCTTTATGATCGAGTCAAAAATACCGCCTGTTGTGTTGCCATAGCTTATGCCACTCACGTTTTGAAGGCTCTCTGCTAGCGTCTCTGGCTTTTTGTCTTTTAGCTGCTGAGCCGTCACGACATTTACAGTTTGTGGTATCTCAAGGATGGGTGTATTTGTCTTGCCAACTTCGATCGTTGTCGCCCTATAACCATCATCTGCGCTATCTTCTACACTAACTCCTTCTAAATTTACATCAGCGCCATTTAAAGCCGAAACCACTAAACAAAGTGCGATACTAATGCGAAATTTACTCAATTATTCTCCTTTAAAAATTAATCATTTTAAAAATCGTTATCATTATATAAAATTGAAATTTAATTTTTTATGAATTAATTTACATTATATTTATGAAAATTTCACAATCACCATAAAAATACTAATTTTATTATTTATATATTTTAAAATTATAATTTAAGCAATTAAAATAAATTCAACGTCAAATTTAGCCTTAAATTTCATTCTAAATCCCTAAAATACTATGTTTATTACTTTGGATAATTAAATTAATAAAATTTAGCAAAATTTATCATAACAAGCGTTATTTAGCTACTTTTTGCCATTTTTTCTTAAAAATAAAAATTAAGAGATATTGTTTAACTTTTATTATAAAATACGCCGAAAATTTTAAAAGGATTTAAGATGAAGAGACTATTTTCTAGCTTGTCTAACAAGATAGCCTTTTTGCTGACAGCTTGGATGCTAATAGGCATAGGCATATTTTTTAGCATAAACTACTCAAATTCCAAATCGGAAAAAATTCAGTCCTACAACAATGTGCGCAAAACTGGGCTAAAATCGACGATGTACTTTGTCGATGAGTTTTTAAAGTCAAGACTTCACATGGTGCAAACCTTTGCAAAAGAGCTCGAGGATAAAAAACTCTACGCTAACAGGGACGATATAGCTGAGGCGCTAAAGGGTGCGTTTGTCATTTCGCCATTTGACGCGCTATTTGTGGGCTATGCAGATAACGGCAACGTCATCAAGACTGATCTTTTGAAAAACAATCAGCCATTTTTGATACCAAATTTTGATGGTCGCACGAGGGCTTGGTTTCAGGGTGCAAGCAGCAGCGGCAAGCCTGGATTTTCAGAGCCATACATCGATGTCACGACAAAGAATTTAACCATCACAGCTTACGCTCCTATCTTTGATAGCAACCATAAGCTTGTAGCGGTAATCGGCGCAAATATCTTTTTAAACGGCCTTAGCCAGGAGCTTTTAGAGATAAAAACAACTAAAACTTCAAACATCATGATCGCCGATGACAACGGCAAAGTGATAGTTCATCCTGATATAAATTTGATCACAAAAGAAGATGAAAACTACAAAAGCCTCATCAAAGAAAATATGAAAAAGAGCATAGAAGGCGACAAGGTTTCGCTATTTTTCCATAACGGTATGAGAAATGTCATCTACTGCCAAAACCAAAAGCTAACAGGCTGGAACGTCTGTATAGTGGCTGACGCTGATGAGTTTGTGGCTGAAATTCAAAGTGCTTCAAATAAGCAAATTTTGATGTTTAGTCTGTTTTTGATCTCAGTCATCATAGCTATCATCGTGGTCGTTAGATACTTCTTAAGACCAGTTCTAACGATACAAAATGGCCTAATCGAAGTCTTTAAATTTATAAATAACAAAACTTCAAACGTCGAACCTATCAAGCTAAAAACAAGCGACGAGCTAGGCGTTATGGCTGCTATCATCAATGAAAATATAGAAAGCACAAAAGAGAATTTAAATAGCGAGCGCGAATTTCTAGCTAAAACGCAAGAATTTGTAAGCAAGATAAAAGGCGGCGACTTTAGAGCAACGCTTGAAGCGACGACAAATAGCCAAGCTCTGCTTAAACTAAAAGAGGCATTTGGCGATCTACGTGACTCACTAAAGACAAATATCGCTTCAAATGAGCACGACATCTTAAAAGCGCTAGAAATTTACTTTAAAAACGACTTTACTGCTAGGATAAACGACGAGGGTGTCATCGCAAAAGGTATCGACGCACTTGGCGATAAGATCGCGCAGATGCTAAAAGATAATGAAGATGTCGCAAAACTACTAGAAGACCGCGCAAAGGTGCTAAAAGGCTACATGCAGGAGCTTACCACTAAGGCAAACAAGAGCGCTACGTCACTATCTGAAGGCGCTGCTGCAGTTGAGCAAATGAGCGCGTCTATGAGGCAGGTAAATGCAAGATCAGACGATGTCAAAAGGCAGTCTGAGGAGATAAAAAATATCATCACCATCATCCACGACATCGCCGATCAGACAAATTTACTAGCCCTTAACGCTGCAATAGAAGCAGCACGTGCGGGCGAGCATGGCAGGGGCTTTGCGGTGGTGGCTGATGAGGTTAGAAATTTAGCCGAGCGTACTCAAAAGAGCCTTGGCGAGATCGAGGCAAATGCAAATATCCTAACTCAAAACATCGACGATATGAGTGCGGCGATAAATGAGCAAACCATAGCGATCGCTCAGATAAACACGCTAGTTGCCGACATCGATAATCTAACAAAAGAAAATCTTGAAGTAGCAAACCAAACAAACAAGGCCACAAATGAGGTCGATGAGATAGCTGATCAGATCGTAAAAGAGGTCGCTAAAAACAAATTTTAGTGATTTTGGTCCTAGCAAACCAGCTAGGGCCTTTCGTTAAAACATTTTTGCAACATTTCTGATATAATCCCCGCATGAAGTACGCACATTTAGTTCAAATAGCAAGTTATCTATCAAAATTTAAAAAGATAAGCCAAGCAAAGCGCGTAAGCGACATGGCTATACTTATCGAATTTAGCGGCAAAAAGATCATCTTTGATCTAAATAAGTCAAACTCAGCGGTCTATAAAGATGATGGGCTAAAAGAGGCGAAAATTTATCAAGCACCCTTTGACAACGTCTTAAAAAAGCGCTTTAACGCTTCGCATATAAAAAGCGTCGAGTGCCTAAAAGACAATAGAATTTTAAAATTTACTTGCACTCAAAGTGGCTCATATAAAAGCGAAAATTTCATCCTCTATCTTGAATTTACTGGCCGCTTTACAAACGCCGTGATAACTGACAAAAATAACGTTATCATCGAGGCGCTAAGGCATATTGACAATAGCTACCGAAAGATAGAAACTGGCGAGGTTTTAAAAGAGCTGCCGGCCATCGCCATCAAAGAAAAGCCGTGCGAGCCTATAACGGACTTTGATGAGTTTTTTAAAAGTGAAGCCGCTAGGATAAACGAGTCTAGGATAGCTAGCTTAAAAGAGGCAAAGCTTGCTAGCGTGCAAAAAAAGATAGATAGCATGAGTGAAATTTTAAACTCGCTTGAGGATAAAGATGAGCTGATGAAAAAGAGTGAGGAGTTTGCAAACTACGGCACACTTTTGCTTGCAAATTTGGCAAATTTTAAGGGCTATGAGAGAGAAATTTGCCTGAAAGATTTTAACGGCAATGAGATAAAACTAACTCTTAGCGACACGCCAAAAAATAGCGCAAATGAATTTTACTCAAGATCAAAAAAACTTCGTGCAAAAGCCCTTGGAGTGGAGATAGAAAAGAGAAATTTAAGTGAAAAGATCGAGTTTTATGAGGGGCTAAAGTCGCTTTTAAAAGAGGCTAAAAGTGCTTACGAGCTTGAAATTTTAAGCCCAAAAAACAAGGCAAAACAAAGAGAGAGACAGATAAAAGATGTGAGCGAAAATGCTGAAATTTTTTACGTTAGAGAGTTTAAAATTTTAGTTGGCAGAAATGAAAAAGGCAATATAAATTTACTTGATCTTGCTAAAAAAGACGACATCTGGTTTCATCTAAAAGACGCCCCAAGCGCTCACGTCATCATAAAAACGAACAAGAGCAAAGTGCCAGAGGACGTGCTAGAAATGGCTGCTAAATTTTGCATGGAGTTTAGCGTAAAAGGGGCTGGTAGATACGAGGTGGATTACACCAAACGCGAAAATTTAAGGCGCGAAAATGGCGCAAATGTCACTTACACAAACTACAAAACGATCATCATAAATAAAGGCTAAAAATGGCGGTAACACCTTTAGGAAACAGCAACTTCATCAACCAAAACGCCCCAGTCGTCTCACAGGTGCATGCAAACCAGCAAGCACGCTTTGACATGCAAGCGCTAATGGCATCTGAGCTAGCTACCCAGCAAAACGAGGAGATCAAAGAGGTGCGTCCGATGGAGGAGTCATATAAAATAGACCCTGAAAAAGAGCACGAGCGTCAAAAGAGCGAAGAAGAGGCGAGCGAGTTTGAAAATGAAGAGCAAAACGCAAAAGCTAAAGATGAAGATGTCTTAAAGGACGAGCTTGATAGCGAAGAAGAGAGCGAAGAACCGCACGTTTTGGATATAAAAATTTAAACTTTAAATTTAAAGACCATGGTTTAAATTTGCGACCATTATTTTTAAAATTTACTAGCTAACTGCGCCTAAAATCATAAAAACAGATAATTTAAAAAGTAGAAATTTAAAAGAAGCAAAAGTGGCGAGAGGATGAGAGAATCGAACTCCCCACCAGACGGTCAACCGCCCAGTCATCGGGTTTGAAGCCCGTGAGCATCACCAGATTACTTTATCCTCCGTGTGTGTTATTTTAGCAGATTTAGATAAATTTTAGCCCATTTTCTATAAACTTTTTGAAATTACAAAAGGATTTATGATTTCTAAATTTAGCGTTTTTGCATTTTTGGTCTTATTTTTTAGCTCTTGCTCCTCAGTCCTCACTCCAGCAACAGCGCCGCTAAATGTATATGACGCATACTCCATTTCTCGCGACAAGCGCGGCATCTACTCGATCTCACGTGATAAATTTATCCAAAGCAAGCTACAAAGCAAAATTTTGTTTTCAAAAGGGCTTAGCAACATCGACATCGAGATAGAGGTCTTTTATGGCGATGCCTATCTCATAGGGCTTGTTGATAGCAAAGAGCTAGGAGATAAGCTAGTTGAGCTTGCAAAAAGCACAGACGGAGTGCGAAAAATTTACACCTATCTTAGGGTAAAAAAGAGCGAGTATCCGTGCGATAGCCTAAGCATTCTTGCAAATTTAAAGCAAAATCTCTTTAAAGATAGCGTCGTTGAGGGCACAAATGTGCGTGTTAGCATCGTTGGCTGTGACGTTGTTTTTAGCGGTGTGGTAGATAGCATCGAGCAAGAAAAGCACGCCATTTGGTACGCTAAGCACATTGATGGCGTGGCTGATGTCTATTCGTTTATCAAAGTTATCAAATAAATTTATACCTCGCGCTTTTTCACAAAGCTTGCTATCAAACTTGGCAAGATAATGAGCGCGCCAAGCAGCATAAATACCATAACAAGATCGGTCAGCAGACCAAAATAAATAGTCGGTATAAAGTTGCTAGTTATCATCACGCTAAAGCCAAGGAAAATGGTAAATGAGGTGTAATACATCGCGTATCCTATGCTAGCATGTGCAGCCTTGATGCTTTCAAAAACATCTTTTGTAAGCAGCTCCTCTTTGAAGCGGTGGATGTAGTGGATGATATCATCAACGCCGATGCCTATACTAATTGCCGCTATCGTAATGCTCATCACATCAAGCGGAATGCCAAAAAATCCCATCACGCCAAAAAGGGTGCAAAGCGGGATCAAATTTGAAACAATGGCGATGGTCGCTAGCTTGATACTTCTAAAAACAAAGCAAAATATAACAAAAAGTATCGCAACCGTTAGTCCAAATGTATCAACCTGCGAGCTAAGTAAATTTTGAAGCATGTTGTTATAAAGCACCATCATGCCGACAACTTCGATGCTTACGTTATCGTTTTTGGTTAGCTCTAAAAGCCCTTCTCTAAGCTCTTTTAGAAATAAATTTCGTCTAAGCTTTGGATCGCTATCAACGATCCTTAGGCTAAATCTAAGCTCGTCGTTTTCGACGCTTACATAAGGACTTAACAATATCTTTTTATACTCAAGTGGTAGTTTTTCATACATCGCAGCTAGCAAAAAATCATCACTAACGCCGTTATTTAGCTCCTTTATCGCCTTTATGAGCGTTGCAAGAGAGCTTACGTTGCCTACAAAATTTTGCTCTTTTAAATAGTCGTGAATTTTTTCTGCAACTCTTGTGTGGTAGCTGTTAAACCAGTATTTCGCGCTCTTTGCATCGTTTTCAAACTCACTTTCAAAGTCGTCTTTTTCGTCAGTTTTTTCTTGTTTTGGTTCGCTCTCTTTAAATTTAACTATCACATCAACTGGGATCGTGCCACCAAGCTTTGTGTCGATAATCTGCATGCCCTGGCGGATCTGTGTGTTCTCTTTAAAGTAGCCAATGAAGCTATTTTCAACCTTTATCTTGCTTATGCCATAGACGCCAAAGCAGACAACTAGCACGCAAACTGCGTAGATGATCTTTCTTGAGTTTAGGGCTAAATTTGCGCAGTATTTTGTAAATTTAAAGCTATTTTCAAATGTCCTAACAGGGGCAAGCTTCTTTAAATTTACATTTATCGCGCCAAATAGCAAAAAGGCAAGCACAAGTGAAACGCTAATGCCAGCACTCATCATAATGCCAAGCATGATAACTGGCTTTATATCGGCACTCATTAGTGAGCTAAAGCCAATAACAGTTGTAAATATCGCCCAAAAAGATGGAGAAAATTTGTCACGAAGTGTCAGGTAGATGAGCTGGTTTTGACTATATTTTGGGTGCCTTGCGTAAAATTCTCTATAGCTAACGACTAGGTGGATGACTGTTGAGATGGTGATGATGAGCTGAAGTGCGATGTAGTTTGAGCTAATGACCGTCACTTCCCAGCCAAACATACCAAAAATCCCAGTCGTAAAAATAGCACTTACCGCGCAGATAAACATCGGTAAGACGATCCATCTAACCTGCCTAAAAAATAGCCACAAACTAAAGCTAAGAAGCGCTAAAACGCTTAGCCCATAAACCAAAAGATCGCTCTTTATAAAGCCTATCATATCATCAGCGATCATGTTTGCACCGCCCAAAAATAGCTCATCGTTTGCGTTAAATTTAGCGATGGCTGCCTTTATGGCTTCAAGGTTTTTGTGATCGCTCTTTCTAAGCTCATCTCGGTAAGCTTTAAACTCCGCTAAAAGCGCTTTAAATTTCTCTTTTTCAGTCTGCGTGATAGTGCCGTTTGACTCTTTTTGACTAAGTAAATTTCGCTCATTTAAAAGCTCGTTAAATTTCTCATCTTGCTTTAAATTTAGCGCGATCGCTGTGGTTTTTAGATCTTTGCTTATCAAATTTCCACTATAAATGGGACTTTTTGCAAACTCAAGCTTTGCTTTTGAGATATTTATATCTCTATCACTTAGCGTTGGCGTATGCTCTAAGATGCCAGTCACGCCGCCTTTTACGCTATTTAGAAGCGGCACGTTTAAGATAGAGATGACGCTGCTAACCATATCGTTTTTGGCTAGCTCGTCGCTTAAATTTTTAATAAGCTCTAAATTTTTAGGTGAAAAGAGATCATCTTTTGGGGTAAAAGCGACCACCAAAAGCCCTGGCGAGTCGTAGCGTTTTGCTATCTGTCTATAAGCTTTTAGATCAGGGTCATGTTCAAGTAGCAAGGTCTCAGCTGAAGCGTCAATGCTAAGCTTTGTGCTAAGGTAGCCAAAAACTACGCTTAGAACTAGCACAAGCGAGATAATAAGCTTGTTTTTAGCAATGATAAATTTAAAAATTTGTCGCATTAAGGATTAGTTTTGTTTTGATCAGGCAAAACCGCTTCGTTTAGTTTTTGTAAAAGCGTGTTGAAATCAGCATTATTTAGCACATCGCCAAACTGGCTTCTATAAGTTTGTATAATGCTCACACCAACGATATCAAGGTCATAAATGAGCCAACCGCGCTCTTTTGCATCGTAAAATTTATAGATAAATTCATAGTTTTTGCCGTCATTTAGAAGCTCTGATGTGAGCCAGTATCTATTTTTCTGAGGCTCACTCTCTCCAGTGATGTGGATCTGTTGGTCTTTGTAGCCTAAAAGTTTGTCGATATATGAGCTTTTTAGCTTTTGCTCAAATGCAGCGTCAAATTTAGCTTGCTCGTCAGCACTTAGGCTGTTGTAGCGTTTGCCAAGGCTAATCTTTGCCATCTGTTTATAGTCAAATAGTGGATCAAGCAGAGCAAAAATTTCTTTTGTCTTTGCTTTATCATCTAAATTTGCATTTTTTAAAACCTCGATCACTTTAACAGTTTTTGCCTCTATATCAGGCTTTATCTGCTCTTTTGAGAGAGCAAAAAGGCTAGTTGCTAAAAGTAAAATCGCCGCTATAATTTTAAAAATTTTCATACTTACTCCTTGATAAGTTTATCGCGTCTTTGCTCGTAAGCATCGCGTAAAAATGGATATAGATCGATCGCGTCTTTTCTTAGTTTTTCATACGCTGTTGGGTCTTGTGCAAAGCTATTAAACGTCCTATAAGACTCGATGCCAATTGATAAAAGCATAGGATCAACGTAGCTAATAGGATCGGCAAAATAGTCTCCGACCAAGCCGCCAGTATCTCTTAAATTTGATGGTCCGATAAGTGGCCAAACGATGTGAAAGCCGCTTCCAAGCCCCCAGTAGCCAAGGGTTTGTCTAAAGTCCTCGTTGTGAGCCTTTAGATCATAGTATTTTGCTCCGTCTGTTAGCCCTCCAAAGCCAATTATCGTATTTGCCAAAAATCGCAAAGTCTCTTCGCCAGCGTTTTGAAATTTAAACTGAAGCAAGTTATTTACAAAACGCACTGGGAAAAGGAGGTTGTCAAAGAAATTTGCAACCATCGTCCTAGCTGTGGATGGCACGACATAAGCGTAGCCTTTTGCCACTGGAGTTAGCATGTTTATGTAGATAAAGTCATTTACATTTGTCATCACTCTGTTATAGCCACTAAGCGGGTCAAAAACATCTTTTTTTGCTTCAAACTCAACGTCAAAATCATCTTTTTCACTGTTTGCGTTCAGGTCAGCGCTGGCACAGGCTAAAAGCAGGCTACAAAAGATAGCTAGCAAAAATTTCATCATAAAACCTTAAAATTTATTTACAAAATACAGCTTGATTTTATCCTCTTGAAACTTTACAAGAAATTAAAGAAAATTTGTAATTTAAGCTTT
>NZ_CABPVL010000001.1:195402-234502 GCF_902460895.1 Campylobacter concisus
GATATAGAGGCAAAAACTGTTAAAGTGATCGAGGTTTTAAAAAATGCAAATTTAGATGATAAAGCAAAGACAAAAGAAATTTTTGCTCTGCTTGATCCACTATTTGACTATAAACAGATGGCAAAGATTAGCCTTGGCAAACGCTACAACAGCCTAAGTGCTGATGGCAACAAGAAAAATAGCGGCTCAGAGCTTAGCCCATATGCCAAAAAACTGATAAAAATTTACGACGCTATCCTCGAGACACAAAAGGACTTTTTGCAAAAAATTTGTCAAAAGGTTGATTTTGAAGATGTTGATATCATAAATTTACAAAGAATGAGTATGAATTTAAGCGCTAGAAACCAGCTCTCATGCGAGATCGTTAGTATAAACAGAGGTGCTGTAAATTCTGAGATCACTGCAAAGCTAAGCAATGGCAACACGCTTGAAGCGACCATAACAGTCGAAAGCGAGAAAAATTTAGGTCTAAAAGTGGGTCAAAAAGTTGTTTTCATCTTTAAAGCGCCATCTGTCATCCTTGCAAAAGATCTTGATATAAAAATAAGCACTAAAAATCAGCTAAAAGGTGAGGTCATCGAGGCAAAGATAGGTGCTGTAAATGCTGAAGTCACGCTAAAACTAAGCGATGAGCAGACCTTAACTGCCATCATCACAAAAGATAGCGCGATGGATATGCAAATAGGCGTTGGTGACACGCTTTTAGCAATAGTAAAATCATCTCAAATCATTATAGGAGTATAAATGAAAAGGGTTTTTAAATTTCTATGTGTGGCAGCTCTGCTTGCCATAAACGCACTTGGCGCAGAGGTAAATGTCTATGCCGCAGCAAACACGACTTACGCGTTTCCTGAGCTTATAAAAGAGTTTAACAATCTTCATCCAGACGCTAAGATCAACCTAACTCTTGGCGCAAGCGGCGGCCTTGTCACGCAGATACAAAATTCAGCTCCAGCTGATATTTTCATGGCTGCTGATATGGGCTTTGCGCAAAAGGCCTACGACACAGGCTTTGCAGTGGCTGCTCCAAAGGTTTATGCACAAGGCGCTGTGGCGATCTTTTCTATAAGAGATGTGGATTTTAAAAAGGGTATCGAAGTGGTTCGTGGCTTAAAAGCGATCTCAATAGCAAATCCAGAGACTGCACCTTACGGCAGGGCTAGTATCGAGGCTCTTAAAAATGCAAAACTTTATGACGAAGTAGAGAAAAACATCGTCTACGCTCAAAAAATTTCTGAGACACTTTCTCAGGCACTAAGTGCTTCAGATGTTGGATTTATCGCTGCTAGCGCGCTTTTTAGCGAGAAAATGGCAAAATACAAAGAGGGCACTAACTATATCTTCGTGCCTCAAGAGCTCTACACTCCGATCGATCAAGGCATTGTGCTCTTAAAACATGCTGATGGTAACGCTGATGCGAAGGCATTTTATGAGTTTATCTTGAGCGAAAAGGCAAGAGAAATTTTCAAGAAATTTGGCTACAACGTCCCAGCTAAATGATAAGAGCAAAGATCGTTCAAATTTCATCCAAAGATGGCGTCAGCTTTTTTGAGCTTGAGTGCTTAAATTTAGGGACAAATTTATATATGCTAGCCTTAAATGAGGCTAGCAAATTTGCTCTAAATGATGAGGTGAGCTTAAATTTCAAAAGCTCAGATGTCGTTTTATCAAGGCTTAGACTTGAGGCTAGTTCGCTTGAAAATGAGCTAAAATGCGAGGTCGCTGGCATAACTCGCGGCGAAATTTTAAGCATAGTTAGCCTAAAGTGTGAGCAGCTTTGCTTTGAAGCTATCATCTCAGATCACGCTCTAAAAGGGCTAAATTTAGCGGTAGGCGATCAGGTTTTTGCCTACGTTAAATCAACAAGTATCCACGTAAGCGCTTAAAAATGATAGAAATTTCATGCAAAAAAGAGCTAAATGGCGGTGGCGGTAAATTTATGCTTGAGGCTGAGCTTGCCTTTGAAAGTGGCGAGTTTGTCGCACTTTATGGAGCAAGTGGCGGAGGTAAAACGACGATTTTAAGGCTCATTGCTGGCTTTGAAGCCCCACAAAGTGGCGTGATAAAGGTTGGCGATAAGATATTTTTTGACAAAAAGACAAATTTAGCCCCGCAAAAGCGAAATATCGGCTTTTTGTTTCAAGACTACGCCCTTTTTGAAAATATGAACGTCTTTAAAAATTTGCTTTTTGCAAATAATGATGAAAATTTAGCAAACAAACTACTTGAAATTTGCGAGCTAAAGAGCCTAAAAAACGCCAAGATAGGCGAACTTTCAGGCGGTCAAAAGCAGCGCGTGGCACTTGCTCGTGCGGTGATGAGAAAGCCAGAAATTTTACTGCTTGATGAGCCACTAAGTGCCCTAGATAACGCCATGCGCGAGAAGCTGCAGGATTATTTACTAGCGCTTCACGATGAGTTTAAGATGAGTGTTATCTTAGTAAGTCACGACATAGCTGAAATTTACAAGCTTTGTAGCAAGGTTTTTGTCCTTGAAAATGGCAAAATTTCAAGATCTGGCAGTGCGAGCGAGATATTTTTAAAAAGTGCAGGATCGCAAAAATTTGCATTTAACGCTAAGGTTTTAGAGATCAAAAAGTGTGACGCCATTTTTGTAGCAAGCGTGCTAATAAACCGCCAAATTTGCGAGATCGTGCTAAGTAGCGCAGAGGCTGATGGTCTAAGAGCTGGCGACACCGCCATAGTTAGCACAAAAGCCTTTGGCGTAAATTTGGTAAAAGCATGATGAACGAGCTAGCAAATATTGATTACGAGCCGTTTTGGCTCTCACTAAAACTCTCTTTTATCACGACATTTATCCTATTTTTATTCTGCGTAGGACTTGCTTATTTTATGTCACAAAAGAAATTCTTTGGCAAGGCATTTTTAGAGTCCATCATCTCGCTGCCTTTGGTGCTGCCACCAAGCGTTCTTGGCTTTTATCTGCTCATTTTTCTCTCGCCCTACTCAGCCTTTGGCAAATTTATCGAAGAGCTCTTTGGTGTGAGGCTAGTTTTTAACTTCACTGGCCTTGTTGTGGCAAGCTGCATCTACTCGCTGCCATTTATGTTTGGGCCCATTTACGCTGGACTAAATAGCCTAAAAAAGAGCCTTTTTGAGGCGAGCTACAGCCTTGGCAAAAGCAAGCTTACGACCATTTTTAGAGTCATCTTGCCAAGCATCAGATCAAACTTACTAACCGCGATCGTTGTTAGTTTTGCTCATACGATGGGTGAGTTTGGCGTAGTTTTGATGATAGGTGGCAGCGTGGCTGGCGAGAGCAAGGTCGCTAGTATCGCGATATTTGAAGCAGTTGAGATGCTTGACTATACCAAAGCTCACATCTATGCACTTTTGATGCTAATAATCAGCTTTTTCATTCTTTTTATCGTCTATCTCTTAAATTCTAAAAAAGCTTAAAGATATATAATAGATAAAATTTTTAAAGGACGAAACATGATAAAAGTGCCTACAAGCATCTATCTAAGGACTTTAGACGGTAAAGAATTTGACTTTTCAGCCTTTGCAAGGACCCACGACTGCGTAGTTTTTATCTATCCAAAGATAGGCGAGGACTTTGAGCTTTTAAGCGAGCAGCTGCAAAATACTGCGGGCATGAAAGGCTGCACGAAGCAAGCGATAAACTACAAAAAACTTCTTAAAGAATTTAACGATCTTGGCTTTATGATAGTAGCTATTGGCTCCCAAGATATCGCTGCTCAGAAGAAATTTGAAGAAGAGACCGCAACTGGCGTGATGTTTTTAAACGATAGCGAGTTTATGCTAGAGCGCGCACTTGAATTGCCTGTATTTGCAGCTTCAAATGGGCATAAATTTTACTTTCGTCAAACACTTATCATAAAAGGTGGCAATATAAGGCGAGCATATATCGTTGATGAGCCTGAAAACGACGCTAAAAATATGCTGGAGAAGATAAAAAACGAAGACTACTAAGGATAGAAAATGGACAAAAATAGCAAGATCGAAAAGTCTTACGACGAGCTAACATATAAATCAGCAGCATTTGCGCAGTCATCGCCCTATAAACTAGAGGCTTGCGCTACGCTTCTTGGCATCAACCCACCGCCTTGCAAAAACGCAAAAGTTTTAGAGATAGGGTGCAGTTTTGGTGGAAATTTGATCCCATTTGCCGTAAATAACGAGAACGCAAGAGTAGTTGGCATCGATCTTAGCGGCGAGCAAATAAGACGTGGCAAAGAGATCGTAAAAGAGATAGGTCTAAGCAATTTAGAGCTAATCCACGGCGATATCTGCGAGTTTAAAAGTGATGAGAAATTTGACTACATCATCGCTCACGGCGTCTTTAGCTGGGTGCCTGACTTTGTAAAAGATGCTATTTTAAGGGTCGTAAGAGAAAATTTAAGCCAAAACGGCGTGGCGTTTATCTCTTATAACACATACCCAGGTTGGAAAGTAAAAGATGTCGTGCGTGATCTCATGCTGCTCGCCGCAAAAGATAAAGATAGCACAGAAGAGCAGCTAAAAGCTGCTAAAGAGGCGCTTTTAGTATATAAAGAGGTCTTGCTAACGAAGCTTGGCGCAAACTACGAAGATAAGATCCCTGCAAAGTTGCTGCTTCACTGGATAGATAACGTACTTAAAAAGGATGATTTTTATATAGCTCATGAGTTTTTAGAAGAGATAAATGATCCATTTTACTTTAAAGACTTTAACGCCATGCTAGCTAAAAACGATCTTGCCTATCTTTGCGAATACGGACTTGAAGATCTTTTTGTGCCAGATCTTGGTATAGAGTATATAGATAACTATAAAGATAGCAAATTTAAAGATAGGATCGATCTTGAGCAGTTTTTAGATATAGTTAGCAACAAGGTCTTTAGGCAAAGTCTCATCGTGCATGCTAAGGCTTATGAGAGCGTGGCTAATAAACAAATAGGCCCAAGCGATGTTAATAAAATTCACGTCGTGGCCGACTTTGTAAAAAAAGATGATGGCTGGCATGATAAATTTGCTCTTATGCCTCAAGATATCTCTTGGCTTTGTGAGGTATTTTACGGGATGTATCCAGCAAGTATAAATCTCTCTCAAATTTTAGAGATTTTGCCAGAAGATAAGCTAGCAGTTTATAGCGCTTTTGTAAGGCTTTTAACTAACTCAGCAGACGCAATGATAGTAAAAGACGAGCTAAAAGATATAGAGTACGCTCCAAATTACTCAAGGCTAAAGACAAATTTAACTGGCTATATAAAGTATTTTTTAAACCATAAAGATAACGCAGACATTACCTTTGCAAACAAATTTGGTCTCACAGAACGTCTTGACAGACTTGATTACTATATATTTTTGCTACTTGATGGTAAAAATAATTTAGAAGAAATAGCTGCTAAGAGTTTGAAATTTGTAAAAGAAAACAGCATAAAAATATCTAATAAAAATGGCAAAGAGCTTAAAAAAGACAAACTAGTCACTCACTTAAAGGGCTATATCGTGGGCACAGCAAAGATAGCTAGCATGCTCTATTTGCTTGAGGAAATTTAAAATGAAAAGAACTTTAGCTCTTATATTTTGTATATTTCTAGCAGGTTGTGCTAGCAAGCCAAGTGTAAAAAATCTAAATCTTAAAAACAGCCTAAACTACGGTGGAGAGGAGCTTGCAAAGATACTTGAGCAAGATGATGCAGTGGCATTTAGCAGCAACTTGCGTGAGGGAGTTTTCATCTACATAAGTAACGCTAAAGTAGCAAACTATCTTGGCATAGTAAGAGCTGAGAGACACGCTAAATTTAGCGTAAAAGAGCTAGGTAAAAACGATCTTTTGATAAAAAGTGTAAATGATCTAACGCAAAGCTTTGATGCCAGTTTAGAGCGAGCTAGAGAGCTAAAATGTGGCACTTTAGTGATCAGACTAAAAGATAAATTTCAAGATTTAGAAGCGGCAAATAAATTTTTAGAGCAAAACGAAAGCGCATTTTTAAAGATGAGTGGTGAGATAAGGTGCAAGTAGCCTTATCTGCCCTGCTCTATAAGCTTAAAAACTTCATCCTCTAAGCTCAAAGCATTTTTGCCAAAAGCTACGTAAAATGGGCTTTTTAGATCCGCTAGCTTGTAGCTTGGCTCGCATCTGTCGCTAGCGTTTAAGACCTTGCCACCGCTAAATTTCACTACCGCCTCGCCTGCAGCGTTGTCCCAAAGATAGCTTGGGCTAAATCTCACATATATCCCGCCAAGCTCGGCTAAACGGCAAAATTTAATGGCAGATCCGATGCATTTTTGCTCTAAATTTAAGCTATCTCTTATAAGCGTAGCCCTCTTCGTCTCGCCTCTTCTGCTTGAAAAGATGAAGTTATTTAAGCTTTTAGCTTTTTCATTTAGATCATCTCTTGCTACGACCTCACCATTTGCGCCTAAAATTTCTTTAAAAGCGCCGTTTTCATCAGCGCAAAAAAGCTCTTTGCTAACTGGGATAAAAATGACGCCAAGCACCGGCCTAGCCTCTTTTATAAGCGCTATGCAAACGCAAAATTCACCGTTTCTAGCTAGAAATTCTTTCGTGCCATCAAGGGGATCAACTAGCCAAAACTCATCTTTGTCGCTATCTTGTAAGATGCTCTCTTCAGAGCAAATTTTTATCCCGCTTTTGCTTAGCTCTTTTAGTATCACCTCATTTGCCGCTAGATCAGCGCTAGTTAGCGGCGAGCTGTCATCTTTTAGGCAGACTTTAAGCGCCTGGCTATTAGATGAGTAAAATTTCATTATCTCACCTCCAGCGCTGATGGCTGCCTTGATGGCTAAATTTAAAAGCTCGCTCATTTTGGTGTTCTGTTTGTCTCTCCGACGTAGAGCTGTCTTGGGCGGACGATCTTTATGCTCTCTTGCTCTTTTAGCTCGATCCACTGGCTGATCCAGCCTGGCGTCCTGCCGATCACGAAGATGACGGCAAACATATTGTTTGGTATGCCAAGCGCCTTTAAAATGAGCCCTGAGTGAAAGTCGACGTTTGGATATAAATTTCTACTTACAAAGTAGTCGTCATTTAGCGCGATCTCTTCGATGCGGTTGGCGATCTTTATAAGCTCTGAGCTAATGCCGATCTCATCCATCAGCTGATCTCTCATCTTTTTAAGCACCTTTGCGCGTGGGTCAAAGTTTTTATAGACCCTGTGACCAAAGCCCATTAGTCTAAATGGATCGTTCTTGTCCTTTGCTCTAGCGATGTATTTATCGACGTTTGCGACCGAGCCGATCTCTTCAAGCTGGCGGATAACACCCTCGTTTGCTCCGCCATGAGCCCAGCCCCAAAGTGCGCCGATACCTGCGCTTATACATGCGTATGGGTGCGCGTGCGTAGAGCCAACAGTCCTAACAGTCGTAGTCGAGGCGTTTTGCTCGTGGTCAGCGTGGAGCATAAAGACCGTATCAAGCGCCTTTATCTCGATAGGCTTAAGATCGACGTGCTCGTATGGATATCCCCTCATCATGTAGAGGAAATTTTCAGTAAAGCCACGATCTAAATTTGGATAGATGATAGGAAGTCCGCGTGAGTAGCGGTAGCTAAAGGCCGCTATCGTTGGAATTTTAGCGATTATCCTCATAGCCATTTCGTGATACTCTTCAGGTTTATCCATGTTTAGGTGGTCTGAGTAAAAGGCACTTAGCGCAGAGACTGCCGCCTGCAAGATCGCCATAGGGTGCGCCTTGTCTGGAAATGCATCAAATAGCTTCATCATGCCCTCGTGTATGAAGCTCCTTTTTTTAAGCTCATCTTTAAAGCTTGCATATTGCTCATTAGTTGGTAGCTCTTTGTTTAAAAGCAGATAGGCAACGTCTAAAAATGTCTTATTTTCAGCCAGATAGGCGATGTCGTAGCCTCTATACATGAGCTCGCCCTTTAGTCCGTCGATGTATGTTATGGCTGAGCGGCACATCGCAGTTGAGGTGTAGCCCCGATCAAAGGTAAACATCCCAGTGTCACTAAAAAAGGTCGATATGTCGATGACATCTGGCCCCATCGTGCCTTTTAGGATAGGAAATTCATAGCTCTTGCCAGTTCGGTTGTCGATTAGTGTGGCTGTATTTGATGACATTTTTACTCCTTGCTTTTTGATTGCATTAAAATTTTGATGATTATAGCTCCTATTATAGCTTGTGCGAGGCTCGCTAGGATGAAAGATGAGTAAGAATAGTCACTTATTTCGCCTGATTTGTGTGCGATAGTAGCAACTGCGATCAAAAGAGTGAGCGGCATAGACTGCGAAACTGAAAACAAAAATATCCCTCTAAAGCCAAGCTTGCCCAAAAAGAGCAAACTAGATAGAACCCTCGTGCCAAGCATCGCTAAAAATATAAAAATAGCATCCTTTATCACTTCGCTAGATCCTAGGCTTGAAAGCTTAAAAGTAGAGCCTATGTGGATGAAAAATATCGGCACCAAAAAGCCAAATCCAAAGCTTGAAAGCTTGTGTGGCAAGTCCTTTTTGTGATCAAAAAATGTCGTGATAAACATACCTGCGATAAACGCACCAAAGGCGACCTCTAAATTTAGATAGAGCATCAAAGCTATCATCGTGAAAAATACCGCGATACAAAGCCTAATGTCCTTCTCATCCTTGTCGTAGTGTGGCATAAGCACCACTTTAAGCCCCGGATACCACCAAAAAAGCACGTCCAAAATTTTAAAGCTAAGCACGCTGATAGCCAAAAACAGGATCAAATAGCCAATCGTTAGCCATAAATTTATACTCGCTCCAAACTGCAAGTAAGCAGCGGTAAATGTTAGAAGCGTGATGCTTAAAAGCTCGCCGATAGTTGCTATTAGCATGCTTAAATTTAGCCACTCTTGCTGCTTGCCATACTCCTTAAATAGTGTAAATACCATACCAACGGCCATTATCGGGATGATGATGATGTAAAGCAGGCTTAGCTCAAGTCCTAGCGTCAGGGCCGTGGCTAGAGCGTAGATGAGCGCTAGATAGATGAGCCCAAGGCGCAAAATTTTACGGTCGATGTTTATGAGCATCCTAAGGTCGATCTCCATGCCAGCTAGAAACATCAAAAAGAAAAAGCCAACTTCGCTGATGAGCTTAAACATCTCGTTTTCGCCGACAACTCCGATGTAGCCAGCAACCGCTCCAAGTAGTATCTCAGCAGGCGCGACTGGGATGCGTAAAATTTTAGAAATATAAGGCGAAGCAAAGACGATAAATGCCAAAACGACAAGAATGCTAAGCTCGCTTGCTTGGTGTAACTGCAAAAAGATCCTTAAAATAAAAATGCCTGATTGTATAAAAAGCTTTGTTATTTTTTGATTAAGCTAAGCGAAATTTAGGCAAAATAGCGGCTATTTTTAGAAATTTGGAGTGAAATTTTATGCGTAAATTTAGCCTTTTTGTTTTGCTGTTTTTTGGTCTCTTTTCTTTAGCAGATGAGCTAAGCTTGGTTGAGAGTTTTAGGTTTGATGGGAGCACATTTTATAAAAAGCAAGTGGTTAAAAATGAGAGCTTTTACTTTTTAAAAAATGAAAATATGGACGAGCACTTTGCCTCGTTTAAGGTAAAGTTTAACAAAGATGTCAAGACAAAAAGCGAGCTAGAGGAGCTAAAAAAGGCTCTTAAGCAAGATAAAAACGTGCTTTTTAGCGAAGAAAATGATCAAATTTTAGCCCTCATAAAAGATGAAACTAAGAGCAAAAATATAGAAATAATCCACTTTTTGCTTAAAAAAGATGGAGTTTTGATGCTTTCGTATGAGAGAATTTACGACCCACAAACATCAGCAGATGCGCTTAAGCCGGTGCTTTTAAGCGAAGCTAGAAATTTTATGCTGCAGATGCCAAAGATAGAAGCTAGATAGAGAGGTGCATGTGGCGGCACTACGTACTGCATGCAATTTTATTAAATTTGAGCAAATTTTAAAATTTCATGAACGAGTAATTTCGGCTCTGATTTTAGTGGCAAGCTTTGCGAGACCTAAAATCAGTAGTCAATTCTTGCGAGTGAATGAAGTTTTAAAATTTGCGCGATAGTAAATTTCTATTTTTAAAAATACAGACTTTCTTTATTTTTAAGTTCTTTTATTCAAAAGGGAGACAAGGGGACTCGAGTTACGAGGCCGTCCCCTTATCCCCCTTTTTAAATCCCCCAATCCCCTCGCACGTTCAAGGAGCATGCGATAGCACTATCGTGCCGCATGTGTTTTATGCCAAAGGAGTTTATAACAAATTTTAAAATTTATGAGCGAGCATATCACGGCTCTAAATTTAGTGGCGAATAGTTATGAGCCCTAAATTTAGTAGTCTGCTAAGGCGAGTGAGTAAAATTTTAAAATTTGCAAAATAGCTTTTTAGAAATTTAAAGTTTTGTTTCTTTGTTAAGGGGGAAGAGGCTTGAATTACGAAGTCGCTCCCTTCCCCCTTAACAATCCCCTAACCCCGACGACGTTAGAAGTGCATGCGATAAGCACTATCGTGCCGCATGTGTTAAAAGCTCTGACAAATTTTAAAATTTCATGAGCGAGTAATTTCGGCTCTAAAATTTGAGCTAAGCGGTGAGCGAAGCCAAATTTTAGTAGCCAACTCTTGCGAGTGAATGGAATTTTAAAATTTGCAAAATGGCATAGATAAAGTTATTTTATTGTGCACCTTAAAAACCTCACAAATTTTTACCAAACAAAATGCCAAGATAGCTTGCGAGCAGGCAAAGGCTAAGGTTTAAAAATATATTTAAAAAGCCTTTTACAAGTTCGCCTTCTAGTAAAAATTTAACGCTATCAAGGCTAAAGCTTGAAAATGTGGTAAAGCCGCCAAGTATGCCAACGACCAAGAAAACTCTCACGCTTTGGCTTAAATTTAAGCAAAATAAAACGCCGATAATGAAGCTGCCAAGCACATTTACACCAAGCGTGGCTAGGGGAAAGTGGCTAAATTTTAGCAGCTCACCAGCTAAAAACCTGCATCCAGCTCCGATAAAGCCCCCAAGCCCAGCAAAAAGCAAATTTACAAGCATTAGTGGCAGATGCTTGCAAAGCTAAAACCACGCTTTGTAAGCTCCTCGATGTCCTTGCTTGCCTTCTCGCCCTTTGCGGTGAGATAGTCGCCTATCACGATCGCGTCTGCGCCATTTTCAAAGATCTCGTACTGCCTCTGGCCCAATATCTTCTCCCTGCCGCCAGCTATCATGACCCTAGTTTCTGGTAGCGCGCTTTTGGTCTCACGCACGATTTTTAGGGCTTCATCCGCGCTAAGAGGTGGCTGATCAAGCCTTAGAGCGTCGCTTTTTATGAAAAAATTTATAGGCGACGAAAACGGCTCAAGCTCTTTTAAGCTAGCTCTAAAGCTCACCCTGTCGGCCTCGCTCTCGCCAACGCCGTAAATGCCACCAGTGCAAAGCATGAGCCCAGCCCTTTTTGCGTCTAAATTTGTCTGATATCGCTCGTCCCAAGAGTGCGTTGTGCAGATTTTTGGGAAATATTCGCGGCTAGTTTCTAAGTTGTGGTTGTAGCTAAAAACGCCAGCATTTTTGAGCTCACAAAGCTGCTCGTAAGTCGCCATACCGTTACATGCAATGAGCATCAAATTTGGCACTTCTTTGCTCACGGCGCGCGCCAAATAAGCGATGTAGTCGGTCTTTTTATCATTTAGCCTAGCACCACTTGTGACTAAACAAAAGCCAAGAGCGTGGTTTTTATAAGCCATTTTGGCTTCGTCCACCACCTGCTGCACGCTTTTTTCTTTAAATTTCGTGATATCAGCGCCAGCTTTGGCACTTTGCGTGCAATAAGCGCAGTCCTCAGCGCAGTTTCCCTGAGAGACGGAGCATATCGCACAAAGCATAATTGTTTTCATTTTTTATCCTTTTTTGGGGAGCATTATAGCTTTGGTAGGTTTAAAATTTAAGTAGAGTGGCTTGAATTTATGAAAAAAACGGGTAAATTTTAAAATTTAATAAGCGAGCATATCACGGCTCTAAATTTAGTGCTAAATGAAGTGCAGCCTAAATTTAGTAGTCTGCTAAGGCAAGCGAGTAAAGATTTAAAATTTGTAAATTTGCTTTGTCAAATCAAATGAGTGTCAAGTAAATTTTTAAATTTCATGAACGAGCAATTTCGGCTCTAAAATTTGAGCTAAGCTGCAAGCGAAGCCAAATTTTAGTAGTCAACTCTTGCGAGTAAATGGAATTTTAAAATTTACAAAATAGCAAATTTCTCTTTTAAAAATACGGACCTTAAATTTAAAAACTCTTTTATCCAAAAGGGAGACAAGGGGACTTGAATTACGAAGCCGCCCCCTTATCCCCCTTTTTAAATCCCCCCGTCTGCTTGCAGTTACAAGACGAAGTCGAAGTAAAAACCCCTCGCACGTTAGAAGTGCATGCGATAAGCACTATCGTGCCGCATGCGTTTTATCATCATGCAAGTTTCAAGCAAATTTTAAAATTTACGAGCGAGTAAGATTTTACAATTTACTCTTAAAAATAAAACTATGCGAAAATTTAAATTTTACAGCATCACTTTTTCTTATAAATTTCCGCTCTCTCTTTTAAAAGCCCTGTTTTTAAATTTGGCAAAGCGCTAAGCTCGTCAAAAAGTCCAAAAAGTGCGTGCTGTGGTGGCAGGCTTAGGTGAGTGATGGATTTTAGAGATAAGATAGGCGAGTAGTCCTTGCTTTTTAGCCTAGCCACCAAGATCACGAGGCTCGTAAGTCCTGGCATCTGGCGCAAAAACTCTAAGCTTTCGATGTGGATAAATTTAGGCGAAAGTCCGTCTCCGCTGATCTCTAGGCTCTTTAAATTTTGCAAATTTGAAAGCGCAGAGTAGTCACTTATCTTTTGAAAATTCTCCACCGCAAGGCTTTCAAGTCCAGTAAGTTTAGCGATCGGTGCGATGCTTTTTACGCTGGCTCCAGAGCCTACAAAAAGGCTCTTTAGACTAGAAAGATTTGCCAGCGCGTCAAGGCTCTCATACGAGCCCCATTTGATGTGAAGGCTCTTTAAATTTCTTTGGCAACACGCTGCGTCAAAGAGCTCTTGAGGCATTTTGGTGCAAAAGTTAAGCTCGTCAAATGCCTCCTGCTCGCTTCTTAAAAAGTCGCACCACTCATCAAGCACTGCTCTTTTTTGCTTGGCGGTTTTATACTGCGGCGTGAAGCTGTCCCCTAGCTGCGTGCAGTTTATCACAAGGCTCTTTTGCCCTTTATACTGGCTAACTTCTACGATAGTTTCAGGCATTTAAAGTCCAAATTTATAAGCCAAATTTAGGCTCAAGGGCTAAAATTTGGCTAGAAATTTTAATTTTCAGAGATAAGTGTCTTTTTCTTACACTTTGTGCACTCTATAAAAGTGCCTTTTTTAAGCTCTTTTTTGATCATATCGCCGCCGCACTCGTCGCATTTTTGCGCGACTGGCTCGTAGTTTGAGATGAAGTCGCATTTTGGATAGTTGGCACATCCATAAAATTTACCGCGCCTGCTAAATCTCTCTACGATCTCGCCGCCACACTTTGGACATGGCACATCAAGCTTTTTAAGCTCACGTTTTGGCTTAGCAGCCGTTGCAGAGCCAGTTTTTGCACTCTTTTCATTATCTTTTGCGACGTTTCTTGAGTATTTGCATTTTGGGAAATTTGAGCAAGCGATAAACTCACCGTATCTGCCCTTTCTAAGCACTAGCTCGCTTCCGCACTCTGGGCACTTCTCGCCGATCGGAGTGGCTGTTTTTAGGCTTTTTATGCCAGTTTTGCCAGCGCTAATTTTTTCCATAAATGGATAGTAAAAGTCGCTTAGCACCTTTTGCCAGTCAGCCTTGTCAAGTGCGATCTCATCGAGCTTTTCTTCAAGATGTGAGGTAAATTCGCTATCGACGATGTTGCTAAAGTGCTCCTCCAAAACGCCTATCATGCTAAATGCGATCTCGTTTGGTATGAGCTGCTTTTTCTCGATCCTCACGTAGTCTCTTGATGTTAGTAGCGAGATGGTCGGTGCGTAGGTGCTTGGGCGGCCGATGCCTAGACTTTCTAGCTTTTTAACAAGGCCAGCTTCAGAGTACCTAGCTGGTGGCTCGGTGAAGTTTTGCGTGCTTTTTATGCTTTGCAAGCTCATCTCATCGCCTTTTTTTAAATTTGGTAAAATTTTATCCTTATCAAGCTCGCCATAAACCTTGTAAAAGCCGTCAAATAGCACCTTTCTGCCACTTATCTTAAACTCGCCTTTTTCGCTTGCGACATAGACATTTTGCGTTTGGCTCACACATGCGCTCATTTGACATGCTAAAAATCTATTGTAGATGAGTGTGTAGAGTTTTAGCGCATCTTTTTCTAGAAATTTAGCGGCAATTTGCGGTGTGAAGTTTAAATTTGTAGGGCGGATCGCCTCGTGGGCTTCCTGCGCGCCTTTTGAGCTTGTCGTGTAGCTTATCGCTTTGGCCGGCAGATACTCTTTGCCGTAGTTTTGCAGGATATGCTCTCTAGCGGCAGCGACGGCCTCTTTGGCTAAATTTAAGCTATCTGTTCTCATGTATGTGATCGCACCCATGAAGCCCTCGTTTGTTTGCACGCCCTCATAGAGGCTTTGCGCGATCATCATCGTCTTTTTAGGGCTAAAACCAAGACGGTTACTCGCACTTTGCTGAAGAGTTGAAGTCATAAATGGCGGGCTTGGCTGGATCTTTCTATCCTTGCTCTCGATCTCACGGACGCTAAATTTCTCATTTTGTAAATTTTCAATGATGTATTTTGCGCGGTCAGGATTTTGAATGGTTAGCTTTTCTATCTTTTGGTTTTCAAATTTAACTAGCTCGGCGTCTAGATCTTTTTTAAAAACGGTGTCAATGGTGTAGTATTCAACTGGTTTAAATGCCTGAATTTCACGCTCGCGGTCGACTATTATCTTTAGCGCCGCACTTTGCACACGGCCAGCGCTTAAGCCTTTTTGTATCTTTAAATTTAAAAGCGGGCTTAGCTTGTAGCCAACGATGCGGTCAAGTAAGCGCCTTGTTTGCTGGGCATTGACGCTGTTCATATCGACGTGTCTTGGGCTTTTTAGAGCGTTTTGTATGGCACTTTTGGTGATCTCGTGAAAGACGATGCGAGGCAGGCTGGTTGGCTCTTTGCCGATAGCATTTGCGATGTGAAACGCGATCGCCTCACCCTCTCTATCCTCATCGGTCGCGAGATAAATTTCATCTGCACCTTTAGCAAGCTCTTTTATCTCTTTTACGATGGCGGAGTGATCACTGCTGATGCGATACTCTGGGGTAAATTTATCATCCTCTATCTTGATACCAAAGCTCGTTTTTGGCAGGTCTCTGATGTGGCCTTTTGAGGCGATGACGTTGTAGCTTTTGTCTAAGAAATTTTTGATAGTCTTTGCTTTTGCGGGAGATTCCACGATGATTAAGCTTTTCATTTATATATAGCCTTTAAATTTTTTGGCGTAATTGTAGCAGAAATAATTTTTTAGAGTGCAACGTGTGAAAAATTTTTAGATGGAGCGCGATTTTTGTTTTTTATAAAAAATTTTTATGCATAGCTCTAAACTTTTTTAAAAACCGATCGATATAGTTTTCGTGCGACATGAAGTCGTAACTTAAAACATAAAAGGATTTACAATGAGTTTTCGTATTAACACAAACGTAAACGCACTTAACACACACGCTAACGCAGTTAGCAACAACGTTGACCTATCTAAGTCACTTAACAAACTTAGTTCTGGTCTTAGAATTCAAACAGCTGCAGATGACGCTTCAGGTCTATCTATCGCAGATAGCTTAAGAAGCCAAGCTTCAGCTCTAGGTCAAGCTATTGCAAATGGTAATGATGCTATTGGTATCATTCAAGTTGCCGACAAAGCTATGGACGAGCAGTTAAAAGTTCTTGACACTATCAAGACTAAAGCTACTCAATCAGCTCAAGACGGCCAAACAACTCAATCACGCCAAGCATTGCAAGCTGATATCGTTCGTCTAATGGAGGAGCTTGACAATATCGGTAACACTACTTCATTTAACGGTCAGCAACTACTAAACGGAACATTCTCTAATAAAGAGTTCCAAATAGGTGCTTATTCAAACCAAACTGTTAAAGCAAGTATTGGCGCGACTACATCTGACAAGATCGGTCTTACACGTTTTGAGAGTTCAAAACTACTAACTGGTACAGATAAAGTTACCCTTAAATTCTTAAGCGTTGATGGCGTAAATGATGTTAGCATAGCTTCTACTAAGATATCAACTGGTCTTGGAACTGGTGTTGGTAAATTAGCTGAAAATATCAACAAAACATCTGATAAAACAGGCATTAGAGCTACATTTGATGTAACTAGAACTATGTCAACTTCTATAGTAAGCGTATCTATCAAAAGCTTTAAAATCAATGGCGTTAAAATCGGCGACCTTGATGTAAAAGAAAACGATAGCAACGGCGCTCTAGTAAATGCGATCAACGCTGTTAAAGATCAAACAGGTGTTGAAGCTTCTATCAATACAGAAGGTAAAATGGTTCTAACAAGCCGTGACGGTCGTGCGTTTAGCGTTTCAGGTGATAATATCTCAAAAGCAATCGGTATGAAAAAAGACCAAGTTTTCGTTGGTCGTATCAACCTTGTTCGCCTTGATGGTAGAGATATTAAGCTATCTGCAAAAGGCGCAGCTGCCGGTGATGCTCTAAAACTAGAGTCAGAAGCTTTCTCAGCAAAAGGTGGTGCTCAAGCTTCAGTTGCTTTAAGAGATGTAAGAGGTCAAATAGACGGCAAACTAGCTAGTGCTATGGGCTTCCAAAGAATGACTAAAGTGCTTACAGTAGCTCAATCAGCTGGTG
The DNA here is from genome assembly GCF_902460895.1 of Campylobacter concisus. Taxonomy (GTDB): domain Bacteria; phylum Campylobacterota; class Campylobacteria; order Campylobacterales; family Campylobacteraceae; genus Campylobacter_A; species Campylobacter_A concisus_BC. Next base: position 212,188 of record NZ_CABPVL010000001.1, read on the forward strand.
TAATGACACTAAAAGGCGCAATGGCTGTTATGGACATCGCTGAGTCAGCTCAAAAAACACTTGATCAAGTTCGTTCAGACCTTGGTTCAGTTCAAAACCAACTTCAAGCTACAGTTAACAACATCACTGTAACTCAAGTTAACGTAAAATCAGCAGAATCACAAATCAGGGACGTAGATTTTGCTAGCGAGTCTGCTAACTTCTCAAAACATAACATCCTAGCTCAATCAGGTGCTTATGCTATGAGTCAAGCAAACAGCGTTCAACAAAACGTAATGAAACTTCTACAATAACGTAGCTAGTTAAATTAAGTTTTAAATAGGGCTTTGTTGCAGTAGCAAAGCCTTAATGTGTTAATGCTTTTACAATACGCAAACCCCCAGCCCCAAAGCTAGTCTTTGGGGTTTTAGATATTTTTCCATATTAAGTTAAATTGTAAAAATAGAAAAATTATAGATAGCAAGCTCTTGCTTGGTAAAATTTAGTATGAGAAAAAGTGCGTATTAAAAGCGATATATAAATTTATCTAGCTTAAACTAGATAAATTTATACTATTTTATTTAGATTTTTATAGACTAAAACCATCATCAACTACGATATTTTGTCCATTTACATATTTTGAAGAATCACTTAGCAGATACACTAAAGCTCCACAAATATCATTTGCATCAAGCATGCCTTTTGTACCACATCTCTTTTTATATTGGCTTAAAAATGGCTCAGGCTGTCCATCTAAAATACCTCCAGGACTTATAGCATTTACGCGGATATTGTCTTTTTTAAACATCTTTGCCATATATTTTGTCATACCAAGAAGGCCATGTTTTACAACTGTATATTCAACTGGAGAGTGCATATTTGTCCCCTCATATGTCTCAAAAGCAGGGGCTCCGATACCTTGAATGGATGAGATGTTTATGATATTACCATAACCTTGTTTCAAGAAGTACTTGATGAAATTTTGCGAGATATTAAAGTATCCGCCAAGATGTAAATTTAAAAAGGCATTAAAATCATCCATATCGATCTCAAAAAATTTCTTACCGTAATTTTTACTTTTTGGATAGGCATTATTTACTAATGCATCTATATGTCCATACTTTGAGTGCAAGAAATTTATAGCCTCGTTGATAGAATTTGCATCGCTGATATCAATTTGCAAAACTTCGATCCTTGCATCTTTTTGCGAGCTTGCAATCTCATCTTTTAATAAATTTGCCCTTTTTATATCAACCTCTGCTATCACGCCAACTCCGTTTTGGCTTGTAATCGCTCTGATAAAAGCACTTCCTATCCTGCCAGCCCCTCCAGTAACTACTACGACCTTATCTGTTAGCATTTTTTTCCTTCATTATAAACTCTACAAATTTAAAATCTAGCTCACAATCTATATCAATCGATCTATCTTCATCCATCACATAAAGTCCAGTTTTTGGTAAAAATAAAGTGTCGTTATTTAGTAAAACTTCGCGCTTCCAGATATAAATAGAAGCATTCATATCATAAGTTTTTGGTGCATCTTGACGGCGCAAAATAGCATTTGGTAAAGTTTTTGCAAGTGCTACGTGTCCATCTAGATAAATTTCAACTAGGTTAAAATATGGACTTCTTCTGCTTGGCATAGCGGTTATTAGGTTGTCATTATCATCACGCAAAAACTGCTCAAAAGAATTTGTTATGTCACTCACATCACGAAGTGGAGATGTGGCATCAAGGTCGATCTCATAGTCAAATTTACGTCCGTAATGTTCCTCGCTTTTTAAAAAAGCATCTTTTATAACATCAAGTTTTCCTGCCGTATCGCTAGCCATAGCAGCATCTCTTTTAAAAAAAACCTCTGCACCGTACTTTACAGCTACCTCTGCTATCAGGTCACTATCTGTACTAATAACAATATGCTCAAACAAATTTGATGCTATTGCCTGCTCTATGGTGTGAGCTATAAGTGGCTTGCCGCAAAGCTCTCGAACATTTTTGCCTTTAACTCCCTTACTACCACCTCTTGCGCATATCGTACATAAAACATTACTCATTGTTTTGCCTTTGAATTTGATCTATCGCGTCCATCACATCTAGCCCCTCATCAAAGCTACAAATATATCTTTGCTCACCCAAAACATCTTTATGCATAGCTAAAAACATCTCGTTTCTTGCCAAATTTGGCATGTTAAAAATTTGCTTACTACTATCTTGCTTAGTAAGAGTGCCTGCCATAAAGTCAAGCTCATATGTAGAGCCTTCGCACTCCACACGCAAGCTTCTATGTGTGATATGGCTTAGATAGTCAATGCTTACATTTGCTATGGCATCCATTTTAGTCCTACCAAAAACCATACATAGATCATCGCTTGTTATCTCTAAATTTGAAATTTTACCTTGAAAGCTCGTTAGGCTTTCAAATTTGCCACATAGCCACATAGCATAGTCTAGCTCATGACTAAGATCTAACAAGACGCCGCCACCTTTTTCTTTGCTAGCACTATAGCATCTTCTATAGTCGCCACTTCGCCAGCTTGGTAGATACTGACCGCAATTAGCATTTAGATATAAAATTTTCTCGTTTTTTAAGAACTCTTTTAGCTTTTGTAAGAGCGGATAAAACCTCAGTACATAGCCTACAAAAATTTTATTATTTTTAGGCGTAAAATTATATTTTTTTTCAAATAATGGCTTTTCACAAAGTATGATCTTGCCACTCACTCTTTCATCTATAAATTTCAAATTTTCTAGATGTAAAAATGTGGGAGTTGCTATGACGAAGTAGTCAAACTTGTCTAAATTTGAGACCTCTTCTAAGCTTTTGTAGCAAATTTTATCAGCCACATCTTGGCTAGTGACTAGGCAAATTTCATCTATCTGTGCTAAAGTCTCTAAGACCTCGCAGTGTCTTTTGCCGATCGAGCCATAGCCTACAACAAGAGCTTTCATCTAAAATAGCTCACTAAAATATCTTTGCATATTCTTCATTTGCCTTTTGATACTCTTCAAGACGTCCTATGTCTATCCAATACTCATGTATCGGAAAGGAGATTACATTTTTGTCTTGAGCTATCGCCTTTTCAAAGAGTGTGGGCATATCATAAAACTCATCTTGTGGAATTAGATCTAAAATTTCAGGTGAGAGCATATATATCCCAGCACTTACAAAAAATTTCTGCACTGGTTTTTCTGCGATAGCAGTTATTTTATTATCATTCATCTTTACCACGCCGTAAGGCACCTCGTAGTCGTACTCTCTGACGCACATTGTAGCTGTGGCTTTATGTAGCGTGTGATAGTTAAAAATGTGCTCGAAATTTACATTTGTAAGAAGATCGCCGTTCATAACAAAAAATGGCTCACTTGGACGCTCTTTTAGCAAGCTTAACGCCCCTGCTGTACCCATCCTTTTTTGCTCTAAAACATAGTCGATATTTACGCCAAATTCTTTTCCGTCGCCAAAATAGTCCCTAATGATACTTGCATTAAAATTTACGCACATCGTGATATTTACAAAGCCATACTCTGCAAATTTCTCGACTATCGTCTGAAGGATCGGCTTGTTTCCAACCTTTAGCATCGGCTTTGGCGTATCTTGCGTGAGTGGTCTAAGTCTAGTACCAAGGCCTCCCACCATTAGGATAACTCTATTTGTCTTGCCAACTGGCTTAATAATATCTTCGATGTCTTCTATGCCCACAAGCTTGCCAAGCTCGTCAACCAATGGAATTTTATGAAGTTTTTTAGCAAGTGCTATCTTTAAAATAGACTCTTTCGTATCACCGACACTTGCTATACTTGGGCTCTTATGTACTACGAGGCTGACGCTACTATTTAGGTCTAGGCCGTTTAGCAAACCACGTCTGATATCACCGTCTGTTACCGTACCTACTAGAGCGTCGTTTTCATCAACAACGATAGCTATTTGAAGTCCTCCGTTGTTGATAGTCTGCAAGGCATCTTTTATGGTTGAATTTATACTTAGTTTTATATCGTTTACTATTCTCATTTTATACCTATATCATAAAATTTCTTTTTCAAAATACCATCAAGCTTGATCTCTTTTAAAATTTTAACCATTTTTTTGCTTGGATTGCCACCATCATATGGGTTTATCGTATCTTTTAAAGTTTGCTCAAATTCTTTTGAATACGCTCTTTTGATAGCAGCTAAAATTTCTTCTTTAATAGGCCTAACGTCTATCACACTGCTAGCTCGAGCACGTCCTTTTTGGCGGTCACCTATATTTATGGTGGCCTTTTTAAAGCTTGGAACTTCCAAAAGGCCACTTGAGCTATTTCCTAAAACAATATCAACAAATTTGATCGCGCTTAGATATCTTAGCTGTCCAAGCGATGCAAAAGCCACTGCTTTTTGTGGGTTTTTGCTCACACACTCATCTATCATTTTATTTATCACATCGCCATCTGTGTCGCTATTTGCTTTTGTAAAGATAAAATTTGTTTCCTCTAGTTCATCAAGTGCATTTAAAAGCTCATTAAACTGCTCTCTTGCACTACTATTTTCAAGTGTAGCTGGGTGAAAAGTAATGAGGATATTTTTTTTAGCAAGCTTAAATTTTATAGACTTTTCAAATTCTTCTTTGCTTAATAAATTTAGCTTTTTTATATTTTCAATGCTTGTTCCGCCAACATTAAAAACTCTATTAGGATCTTCACCAAGCTGGATTATGCGGTTTGCGTACTCATTTGTGGCTGCAAAATGTATATGGCTCATCTTTGTTATACTGTGCCTAAAAGCCTCGTCAAACGCCCCTTGGGTGGTCTCGCCGCCGTGAATATGTGCTATTGGTATCTGCATGATACTAGCGACACCTGCTACACCAAATATCTCATATCTATCGCCAAGAAGCACTAATATATCAGGTTTAAGCTCAACTAGTGCCGGAGCAAATTTCTCATAAACTCTTGCCATCTCAGCGCAAATATCAAGACTTGTATGAGAACTACTTAAAATTTCTATCTTTTTATCTATCTTAAATTCTTTTTCTATCTCTTTGTATGTTAGTCCAAACTCAGGACTTAAGTGCATGCCAGTAACAATAAGCTGAAGCTTAAGCTCGCTATCTGCACTGATCTCTTTTAAGAGCCAGTAAAGCAGGCCATATTCGGCTCTGGTGCTTGTAACGACACAAATTTTTCTCATATCAGTTCATCTTGTTTATAGTCTTTTTGTGAAATTTGCCCGATCACCTCATCCCACCTCATAGGATTTATACCATCTCCTGGACGTTTTACGCAGATATTTTGCTCGCTAAAAATTTCACCCTTTTTTATATCTCGTTTTGCCACGATCGACTTTCTAGCTATTTTGATATTTTCACTCTCGCTTTTGCTAAAGTGTTTTAGTCCGTCTCCAAGTGCTAGCTCGATATTTCTAATAGCTCTAACCATATCCGTTAGCTCATCTGGCTCAAGGCTAGCCTTGTGATCAGGTCCAGGAAGACTCTTATCAAGCGTAAAGTGCTTTTCTATGATCTTTGCGCCCATGGCAACTGCTGCGATATCAACCTCGATGCCAAGGGTATGATCGCTATATCCGACCTCAAGACCAAAGGCATTTTTAAGAGTTATCATCGCCTTTAAATTTACATCCTCCATTGGCGTTGGATACTGCGTATTTGCATGTAGAAGGCTTATGTTTTCACGTTTCGTGCCACTTTTTACAAGTGCTTCTATTGCGGCCTCCACCTCGCCTAAATTTGCCATGCCAGTTGAGAGAATGATCTTTTTATTAAGCCCACCTATCTGCCTAAGATAAGGTAAATTTGTTATCTCGCCACTTGGGATTTTAAATGTGCTAAGCCCCAGCTCATCAAGAAGCTTTATGCTGTCGCTATCAAATGGAGTTGAGAGAAAAGTGATATTTTTTTGCTTGCAGTAGGCTATAAGCTCTTTATGCGTGATCTCGTCTAGTTCAAGCTTTTTTATCATCTCAAACTGGCTTTCATTTTTATCAGTAGTTTCTTTTTGATAACTAGCCTTTTGCGCGTTTTTTGAAACAAGATTTTGAGCCTTAAAAGTCTGAAATTTCACCGCATCAGCGCCAGCTTTGGCTGCCACATCGATCAGTTTTTTAGCTAAATTTATATCGCCATTGTGATTTACCCCAGCCTCAGCTATGATAAAAACTCTATTTGACATCAAATTTCCTTTAAAATGCTAGTTTTACGCCTTTATAAAAGCGTTTTTCTCCAAGCTTCTCATCACCCTAGTTCCGCCACCTATGATAGAATTTTCGCCTATCACGATATACTCTTTGCTGGTTGCATTGCTACCAAAAAATGTCCCATCCTGCACGACAACGCCACCATTTACCACACTTACTGTTGAGATATGGCAGTGATCGCCGATAGTTGCGTCATGCTCCACAAGCGCCTTTGTGTTTATGATACAGTTTTTACCGACACATGCGCCAGCGTTGATCAAGGCATGATGCATCACTACGCTTCCCTCACCCACACTTGCATGCTTTGAGATATACGCAAGCGGTGAGACTATGGTTGGAAGTATGAAACCTATTTCTTTTAGCAGTGCAAACAGTCTTTTTCTAGGCTCACTACTTTTTATCTGCCCAACCGTCACCACAGCATTTTTGCATGATTTAAAAACCTCAGCTAGGTCTTCATCACTACCGATGATCTCATAGCCAAGCACCTTTTTGCCAATATTTTCTGCCGTATCTATGATACCAATTATATTAAATTTAGCTTCGCTCTCGATGACATCTATCACACTTTTGCAGTGCCCACCGCCACCTACTAAAACTATATCTTGCACGGCTAAACTCTTACGCTGCTTGGGATATTTACTATCCTGTCGCTTAGAAATTTAGCATTTTTTAGCTCATCTCTTTGGCAGTCCTTAAACATGTCAAGCTCGTTCATAAGCTGCCAGATAGGACGCGTAAAAACGCCATTTTCATTGCTAAATTTCAAAAACTCATCTCGTTTTTCACGGCTTTCAAAAAGCACCGCATTTAGCCAAAAATTTGACCTAGCATCCGCTGGCTCATCTATAAATTTCACATCATCAAATTTAGAAAAATACTCTTTATAGATCATCGCAAGCTCGCGTTTGCTCTTTAAAAATAGCTCCAAATTTTCAAGCTGCGCCACAAGCAGGGCTGCGTTTAAATTTGGCAAGCGGTAGTTGTAGCCGACCTCGCTGTGACGATACTCAAAAGGGTGTGGCACCTTGGCCGTTGTGGTGATAAATTTAGCGTGCTTTGCTATCTCCTCGTCGTTTGTGATGATAGCTCCGCCTCCTCCGCTTGTGACGATCTTATTGCCATTAAAGCTCATGGCTGAGAGCTTACCAAAATTCCCTGTATGAGTGCCTTTGTAGTAGCTGCCAAGGCTCTCGGCACAGTCTTCTACTAAAGCGATGTTCCAACGCTTGCAAATTTCAGCTATCTCATCTATCTTGCAAGGCAGTCCAAAAGTGTGCATAGGCACGCAAGCACGCACTATCCTGCCGCTGGTTTTATTGACACATTTACCGCCTTTTAGCTCGCAGTTTTTCTCTAAAAATGCACTAAGCGATGCTGGCGACATACCGAGCGTGTCAAGATCAACATCTACGAAAACCGGCTTTGCAAAAAGATAACTAATGGCGTTGCAAGTGGCTATAAAAGTAACTGGCTGCGTGATCACTTCGTCATTTTGCTCTACTCCAGCTAGTTTTAGGCAGATGTGAAGCGCAGAGGTGCCATTTGTCGTGGCAACTGCAAATTTAGCACCAACCATTTGAGCTAGCTTGCTCTCAAACTCATCGACAAATTTGCCGACACTTGAGACAAAGCTAGAGTCGATGCACTCAAGTAGATATTTTTTCTCATTGCCTATAAATTTAGGCTCGTGAAGCGGGACTTTGTACTTGCCAAAAGTGCTTTTTATAAATTTCAAAACCTCGTCAAAATCACATTTTTTCATCGAGATACTTTCCTGTTTCTTTATGCATAAAATTTGGTATAAGCTCGAAAACTTCGCGCAAAACGTCCTCTTTGCTCCATGTCAAGCTTGATTTTAAATTTAAGATATTGTTTTTGAAAATTTCTAGCTTTTTACTGTCAAAATTTGCATCATTTTTAACTATGCCGATATTTTGAAGTCTTTGCATATCAAGCCTCTCGCCATCAACGAAAAACTCCTCGTAGTCCTTCTCTCCAGTCGTGTCGCTAGGCGCAAAAAGACAAGGGTAAAAGCCATCTTTTGGAAGTACTTTTGCAAGCTTTCTAGCCTCCTCCTCATTTTCACACAAAAATGGCTCGTAGCCTAGATTTGCCAAGTAGCGCTTGGCTATCTCACTAAATGTTATGAGGTCTAAATTTTCATCTAATTTTGGGAAAAATATATCTCTATTTTTGCCAAAAATGGTGCTTAAAAGGCAGAGCTCTCCGCTCTCTTTTGGCGTTAAAAAATAGCGTCTGACGTCGTTTGGAGCGACTATGGGCTGAGCCTTTTCTATGCGTTTTTGAAAGCCAAAAAGAAGCGAGCCGTCGCTAAATGCTACGTTTGCGAACCTAGCCATCGAGACGTCGATCTCTAAGGAGTGCCTAAACGCAAACATCTCCATGATGCGCTTGCTAGCTCCCATTAAATTTACAGGGTTTGCGGCCTTGTCGGTGCTAACGCAGAAATATTTTTTTGACTTCATATCCGAAGCTTGAGCCAGCGTTTTATCAGTGTTAAAGATATTTGTTTCAAGCATTCTCATGAGTGTAAATGGGTCTTTTTCGCTTCTAACATGCTTTAACGCTGATAAATTTAAAACGTAGTCAAATCCACCACTTTGTGCTAAAAGTGCGTCAAATTCGGGGCTTGCAACATCTATGGCAAAAGTTTTAAAGTCACCACTTATATATCCAAACTCGCTTCTTATGTCACGTACTAGCTCGACAAGGTTGTTTTCAGAGATATCAACGACGTAGAGCTTTTTTGGATCTCTTACAAATATCTCTTTTGTCACGGCAGAGCCTATAGATCCTGCCCCACCGATAACTAGAAAGCTTGAGCTTGAGACTATCTCTTTTAGGTCTTTATCAAGCGCATTTATGTCATCTTCAAAGAGGTTTTTCGTGCGTCCTATTAAGCTTAAGATATCCATTATTAGTCTTCTTTTGGAAAGATTCCACGTTTTTTAAGCTCTTTTATAAGAGGCTTAGAGGCTTCTTTTGTTGTTTCTATATCAGCATTTATACCACCAGCTGCTGAAAACAGCCAGTATTTATGTGCATTTGCCCATTCAAATAACTTATCTATCTTTTCTTTGTTTGTGTCACTTGGTGCTACAGAAATTTTAGCAAGCTCTAACTCCTGGTAGAAAACCGATATCATAAAAACATTTTGTATGTATTTCATATACTTTCTTTTTGATATAAAGTCTTTGGCTTTATCTACTTTCTTGACTATTTTTAAAAGTTCATCAAAATGCTTTTGAGTTATCTTGTCTTGTTCTCTTAGTAAATTTAACTCATCTATCCTAGGAGTAACTTCTAAAAATACTTTTTCAAGCTCTTTCTTCAAAAAGGTTTGCATTTTTATCTTTTCTTGTATTACTTTATAAGCTTTTAACATATCGTTATTTGTTGTTTTTTCACTATTTTTTGGTATGTGAGGCAGCTTCTTTTCTTTTTTATCTGTACAAAGCTCTCTCATAACCTCCAAAAATGGTCTTTCTATAGTTCCTTCTATTCTTGCACCACCTTCAGTACAGTTATACGAAGTTATATTTTCGAGTTTGGACTGCTCAATATCATTTTCAAACTGATTTTTAAATAGCGTCCAAACATAAGTTGTTCGCACTTCACCTTCGCCACCATAAGCTGTGATATATAAATTTTCATCTGGCTGAGCTATGGTATGACCTTTTGCATGACTTGCTCCATCTTTGCCAAAAGCAAGATCTTGGCCTATAAAAACAATATTTTTATGCCCTAACACATAGGCCAACTGATAAGCCATGTTTGCACAACTATGTCCGACTCCTAAATAGCCATATTTTTTTAAACCGAACATCTTCTCTTCATGTTGTGGCTTCATGGTAAGCACTAAGCGTCTTGGTAATATATTTTTTACGCTTTGTGTATGGGTCACCGAAGAAATAACAAAATATATATCTTCATCAACATCTGGGTGTTTTTTTTCAAAAAAAGTAGATGTTGGTATCATGCGTTCAATCGATGTTACATAGTCAGGCTTTATACCATTTCTAGCAAGTATGGGGTATGAAGCATCGACACTTATAATACTTACATAAGGTGCAAATTTTTTAAGTGTCTCTAGCTGCTTGTCTAAACTTGGGCCAGTAGAGACAATTATGGCTGTATCAACTAGCTTATACCTCTTTTTGATTAGATCATGGTAGCAATAATTTTTAAACATCTCTGGTAAATTTTCTATATTTTGTCTTGTGCCTATTAAAAGATCATCTATAGAGTTGCCATGGGCTATAACTATATGAGAAAATGCCTCTGCAAATTTTTTATTTATATCTATATAGTCATCTGAAAACTGATCATAAAATTTAGAGTGTATTATTAAATTGTATGTCTTTGAGTAGGATTCTAACTCAGCGTTTACTATAAGATAGTGAAACTGTGTGTGAGTTGTAAATTCTGAGAAAAATAGCACTATCTGCTCTTTTTCTAACTCTTCAGATAGATCGATCAAATTTAAAACACTATAAATTATTTCGATCTCTGGTTCAATGATAGCAATGCTTTTATGAGTCTCATTTTTTGCCAACGCTTTATAAAGTACACCATTTCCAAGACCATAGAAAAAAAGGCCTGGATATCTTTTGTATTTTTTTTCTATCTCATCAAGCATCTTATATGTCTCTTCGACAGGATTTTCATATATGGATTCAGATGTCTCTTTGTTTATTATATTTATATCCAAAGGATCATTTTTCCCTAAAACTATCTCATATTTATTTTGTGATGTCATACTAAATAATCTAGCAGCCAAAACTTCATCTTGCTGAAATAGTGCTTGAAGATTCTTCTCAAAGATAGGATTTGTTATACCGTTTAGCTTTGTTTCTTTTGTCTGTTTAGCTGCTTTTTTACTTTTTTTCTCTGACATGTATATCCTTATATTTGAGCTTGATTTATGTTCTAGTTTATAAAATTTTAAGCAAAAGCTGTGCCAAATTTAAAATTTGTTTATCAAAGCTCTGCTCTTTCTAGCTTCTATTTCGTCAAAATTTCTTTATTGTTTAGGGTTTTTATAAAAAGTGGGCGATAAATTTAGCCTTTGCAAAGTCGCAAAGGCATAAAAATTACTTCAAAATTCTAGGCAGCGTGATGCCTTCTTGGGCTTGGTATTTGCCGTTTTTATCAGCATAAGTCACCTCACAAGGCTCATCGCCCTCGATAAATAGCACCTGCGCGATGCCCTCGTTTGCATAAATTTTCGCAGGTAACGGCGTCGTGTTTGAGATCTCTATCGTGATATGCCCCTTAAATCCCGGCTCAAAAGGCGTCACATTTACGATGATGCCGCACCTTGCGTATGTGCTCTTGCCAAGGCAGATCGCTAGCACGTTATCAGGCATGTTAAAGTACTCGATCGTACGCGCTAAAGCAAAAGAATTTGGCGGCACTATGCAGACATCGCCCTTAAAATCGACCACATTTTTCTCATCAAAATTCTTTGGATCAACGACGGTTCCGCCGATGTTTGTGAAAATTTTAAACTCATCACCCACGCGGATATCGTAGCCATAGCTAGAAACGCCATAGCTAACGACGCCACGCCCCACTTGCTCCTCGGCGAATGGCACGATCATCTTCTTTTCGACCGACATTTTCCTTATCCAAGAGTCTGATTTTAAACCCATTTTTGCTCCTTTTTTGGGGCGATTATAACGCTTTGCGTCTTTAAAGTAAATTTAATGGTATTTTGCAATAAATTTTTGAGAAAATCAGTATAATTTTAAAAGAAAAATTTAATAAAGGATAAAAATGCAAGAGAGAAACGCTGAAATTTTCACAGGAGAACGCGCGATGTTTGGGGCAAAGGGGATAAATTTTACTAACTGCATCTTTGAAGATGGCGAGTCGCCGCTAAAACACAGCTCAAATTTAAAGCTAAATGAGTGCGTTTTTGCCTACAAATATCCACTTTGGTACGCAAGCGACATCACGCTAAATGGCGGATACTTGGAGCCTTTAGCAAGGGCTGGCATGTGGTACAGCACAAATTTAAGCTTCAAAGATGTGGTCATAAATGCGCCAAAAAGCTTTAGAAAAAGCTCGCAAATTTTACTTGAAAATGTAAATTTCTCAGATGCCGCCGAGACACTTTGGGGATGCTCGGATGTGAAGATAAAAAATATCTTTGCAAAAGGGGATTATTTTGGGGCAAATAGCGAAAATTTAGAGGTTGATGGGCTAAGCTTGGACGGCAACTACTGCTTTGATGGCTGCAAAAACCTTCGTATCACAAACTCAAAGCTCATCTCAAAAGATGCCTTTTGGAACTGCGAAAACGTGGTCGCGCAAAACTGCCTTATCTCTGGCGAGTACCTAGCCTGGAACGCGAAAAATGTGACACTCATAAACTGCACGATAAAGAGCTTGCAAGCGCTTTGCTACGTGGAAAATTTGGTCGTGAAAGATTGCATTTTTATGGACACAAGCCTTGCTTTTGAGTATTCAAGCGTCGATGTAAGCACCAAAAGCTGCATAAAAAGTGTGAAAAATCCAAAAAGTGGCATCATAAGAGCTGGCAAGATAGAGGAGATCATCATAGATGGTGGCCTGGTCGATGTAAGCAAAATAGAGATAGTCACGGATGAAATTTGATTTGTTTTTAAAAAACATTTGCTACACAACTTAAATTTATAAAACCGAAATAGCTCGCTAATAAAAGATCTTACAAATTTCGTAAAATTTAATAACTTTTATCCTTAAAAGTAGTAAAATAGTTACACTTTTTTGATCGGAAATGATATGAAATTCAAAGACTTTAAAGAAAAAAACAGTAGCAACTATGATTTTTTCGCAGCTGATGAGATGAGCTATAAAGAATTTGTGCAACTAAGCTTTAAAGAGTTTTTAGCTAAAGACAACTGCTCAAAGTGGCGGCTTGACATAGATGATAAAAGGTTTAACTCATTTCCAAATTTCACCCAAAAACATCAAATTTGCATATCGAATTTAGACTATGAAGATAATATTTTTCAGTTTAGAATTTGCTCTGAAAACAACGTATCAAGCCTTGGCTACCGCATGTTTACGAGCTTTGATAGCGCTCATAAAGATTTTGTCACAGACAATATCAAATGCTCTGATGAGGTTATGATGAGCCTAAAGCTTGGCGAGCTTAAAGAGTTTCCTTGCATATCAAAATGCGGCTGGTGGATCAAAGATATCTGGCGAGACATGTATCCTATCTTGGACGAGACTAGCAGCGAGGACTTTGTGGCTGACATTATAAAAAACGAATTTACAAAAAAGATGACCGAGATAAACGAATGTCTAAAAAAAGCTCAAAATAGCGGCAAGCTTGATGAAGTGATCGCCAAACTAAAAGATAAAATAAACTAAATTTAGAAATTTCCACCCACCGCACACGAGCTAGCTGGATAGGAAGTAAGTCCGTAGTCAGCTGACTCAACGTTATAAAAGTCTAAATTTGCACTTCGCGAGATGATATATTCAAAGCCTTTTTGATTTAGTTCGATCAAAATTTCAAGCTCAGCATCTCTTTTACAAACTATGCTTTCAAAAAAGTGAGAGAAGAAAGAAATTTTGGCATTTTCTTTTTGCATTGAGTGATTTAGCATGAGCTCCATGTTGCTAAAAATTTTAAAGATAGTTTGATTTGTCTCAAATTTACCAAACCTTGCGTAATAATTTTGCAAATTTGCACCATTTAGTACGATGTTTTTAGTGCAATTTTTTGTGATCTGTTCATATATAAGACCGAAGAGTTCGATCGAAGCATTTTGATTATCCATTACTCTATTTGCGTGATTTGTAACAACTACAAAGCCATCTTTTATCTCGTATTTTTCATTTTTATAATAAAAGCTAACATTTGCCACCTCTTGCTCGAAACGCTTTTTATAAGCAAAAGGCAAATAGTTTAAAACGCCCATTTTATCGATAATAGCTGAGCTTCTTACGCCACCATCTAACTCATGCTGCATGAAGTATCTTATGAAGCTGCCTTGCTCTATGTCAAAGCTGTTTAAATACTCGATCTTATCAAGGTATATGCATCGGTAGAGCTTTACAAATTCTTGGTTTAGCCTCAAATTTATCTCATCTTGTAGATCGCCATACTTTTCAGTTTGATCTGCGTCTATAAATTCGATGATATTCATCTGCTTTTCGATCTTATCTTTTACAAAGATCGAAATTTTCACATCCTGCATCTCATAAAAGCACTTTATCGTATCTGTGGCACTTTTTGTGATATCTGTTTTAAATTTCTTAGCAAGCTCTGCTTTTTTAAGGGTGAGTGAAAAGTCGCCATTTTTTAGTTTATTTTGTGAGTATAAAAGATAGAGCAGTTGCTCATAGACCATGAGATGTGAGTAGGTTAAAAATGTATTATCCACCACGATGACGTAGTAGCAACGCGTTATAGAGTATCTTTTGTTATTTTGCAAAAACTCATCATAAATTTTTAATTTGCTTGGGGATTTACATACCTTAAAAACATCATATGATTCCAAAAATATATTTTCCATTACTACCCCTTTTACCTTTGCAAAAATATTACATAACTATTCTTTAAGCTAATTTGAATTTATAAGCTAGCTAATAAAAATAATTTTATAGAAACTAATATTAATTTAATTAAATATAGCTTAATTATATAAAATATTTTTATATAAATATATTTTTATTTACAAAATTTTATTTTATAAAGTAAAACTTAGCTATAAAAATATATTTTTTAAACTAAATTTAATAAATATAGTTATATTATTTTTCTCATATAAGCATGCTTGTAGTTGAAAATTTACAAATTGGGAGCTCAAAATGGAATTTCTAATTTTGACGCTATTTCTGATTAGTGGGCTTATCTTATACATAAAGCCACAAATGAAGAAATTAGCAACGTCCTGTATGGCTTTGGGGTGCGTAATACTAGTTGCACTAGAATTTTACGTAAATTTATGGGTAGTCTTGCCAATAGGCAACTTTTAGGAGGGCAAGATGCAAACGAAACAAAATGAAATCCCAGCAAACGAACAAGGCTTTTTCAACCTTATGTCACTAGCCATCACTGCTCTTGTGGCACTTCCAGTTGGTATCGCCTGCTTGGTGCTTGGCTTTGGACTAGGTGATAACCCTTGCATAATGTGCTGGGCCGAGAGGATCACGATGATAGCTATTAGCCTAATAGCGCTTTTCATCATCAGATACGGACTAAAGCCTGGCTATCTAGCAGCACTTTTACTAATGGCTTGCTGGGGCATATTTAATGGCTTTATCCACTACAGCCTGGATGGAACATTTGGCGGCTATCTTGACATCAAACAAGGTTTTGGCCTTGAAATTTTAGGTGCCCACACTCAGCTCTGGGTTATGGTTGTTGATTTTTGTGTGATCATATTTTTGGCTCTTATATTTTTGTTTAGCAAAAACTTAGGCCTTATAATGCAAAAAAGCTCAAATGGCGAATATGGCAACTTTCTAAGCTACTTGCCACTTGGCAAATTTGCAAATTTGGTCTTTATCGTGATCATACTTGCAAACTGCGTTCAAGCCTTTATAGCTTCTGGTCCACCGCCATATCTAGGATCTAGCACACCGCCTAGAATGAGCATCGATCCTTCAAAATGGTTCTGGGAGAAAGACCACTGGGATAGCTCGCTTGATTTTAGATTTGACTGGAACCCTGAGCTTCCAGACCTAGCGAAGTAAGGAGAGAAAGATGAAAAAGATAATATTTTTTATCGCATTGGCAAGCCTTGCTTTTGGGTTTAACTTTGACATGGATAGTAAAAATGGAGCGATCCAAAACGTAAAAGAGCTAGGTCTTAAAGATACGCTCACTCTAAATTTGCAAAACGATAATGCAATAACTGGTGCTGACTACGATGAGAGCAAAAAGCACTTTGCTCTTGTCTCAAACGACAATGAATTTTACATCGCAGATGAAAATTTAAAGCCTTTAAGTTATGCCAAGCACGATCGTCATTTTATAATGGAGATGGAGGCAACAGTCGGGGCTACTTGGTATAAAAACGAGCTTGGCATGATAAGTTATAACAAGACTTTTGTCTTTTATGAGCCAGCTAGCAACCTTAGTAAAGATGAGCAAAATAGCCAGTGGAGGCACCTATTGGCTGGATATGACGCGTGGAAGCTAAACGACCTTGGCAACAAGGGTAGATTTTCTACCATTAGATCAAAACAGCAATACATCTTAGGCTGGGACTACCTAGAAAGTGAAAATAAATTTTTCACAGCTAGCGTGCCAAATGACGTTAGAGACTACTGGAGTGTGGCTATATTTGACGGCGACGACAAGATGATTTTGGAAGAATTTGCGCCAAAAGCTGGATCAAATTTACAGCTAAAAGAGGGTAGAAATTTAAACAACTACTACATTACCGGCATCGACGTAGAGCCTGATGCGCTCTATCTTTTAAGTAAAAATTTCTCAACTATTTTAAAGTTAAATTTAAACACCAAAGAGATAGACGAGGCATTTAGTTTTAGTGGGGTAAATAACCCAAGAGCATTAGCGATCAAAGATAATAAATTTTACATCTTCTCACGAGAAGGCAAAGAGAATAAAGTTTTTATCTTTGAGATGAAATAGCTATCAAATTTAAGGAGAAAACATGCAAAGACGTTCTTTCCTAAAAGGCACGGGAGCAGCTCTGGCAGCAGCTGGAACAGCTCCTAACCTATTTGGTATGGAGCAATTTGAGGTGGATTTTAACCCAAAATCCTATAAGAACGAGGAAAACGTAGAATACCACTACCTAACCTGTCCTAGAAACTGCCGCGACGCCTGTTCGATGATCGCTGAGATCAAAGACGGCAAAATGGTAAGCATAAAAGGCGATCCAAAACACCCGCTAACGCAAGGCACAGTCTGCGTCAAAGGTCACACCTATGCCATGCACCTATATAACGCCGACCGCATCATGCACCCTATGAAAAGAGTCGGTAAAAAAGGTGAAGGCAAATGGGAGAAGATAAGCTGGGATCAAGCCTTAAAAGAGATAGCTGCAAAGCTAACTGAGATAAAAGAGAAATTTGGTGGCGAAGCCTTGACCGAGTTTGTCTACTCTGGTAATGAAGGACATATCTCAAAAACTATCGCACCGGGAAATTTCTTTGAAAAATATGGAGCTACAAGGCTTGTTAGAAACCCTTGTGACTGGCCAAGATACGCGGGTACTCCTAGCGTTATAGGCACTGACTTCTCAAAAGATGCACTTGAGATCGATGAGAGTGATATGTACATTAGCTGGGGATCAAACGAAGCTTACACAGCCGTACACTGGATAAGATTTGCTCACCGCGTTAAAAAAAGAGGCGGAAAGATCATCGTTATAAATACGATAAGAATTCCTCTAGCAAACCAAGCAGATATGTTTATCCAGCTAAAACCATCTAGCGACCCTGCATTTTGTCTAGCGGTCTGTAAATTTTTGATAGAAGAAGATCTATATGATCATGAATTTGTAGAAAAATATACCACTGGCTTTGAAGATCTAGTACACGAGTGCTCACTATACACTTATGGCGAGCTGTCTGAGATGTGCGGAGCAAGTGTGGATCAGATAAAAGTCTTTGCCAGAGAGTACGCTCATGCAAAAGCACCAGCTATCATGCACGGCGACGGCGGACAAAGACACTTTAACGGAGCAAGACTTGTTCGTGCAGTTACATTTTTACCAGTTTTAACTGGCGCCTTGACAAAGCTTGGTGGCGGACTATTTTGGGCATATGTGCATGTAAAAGGCTGCTTTAACTTCGACAACTGCATGCCAGACCTATCTCCAAAAGATAAAGATGGCAAAAAGATAGAAAGACAGCAAGTAAGCTATATAGAATTTGGTAAAGGCATACAAAAAGAAAATCCAACATATCTTGACAAGCCTATAAACACGGTCATTCGCGCCTGTATCAACTACAACTCAAATTTAATGGTAACAGCGCCAAATACAAATTTGATCAAAAAACGCATAATGGACGATGACTTCTTCTTAGTTGTCCTTGATCCATATGATATCGATACTTGCGACTATGCTGACTATGTGCTACCTGGTGTTACATTTATGGAGAGTGAGGATATCCAAAACGACCAAATTTCTGGATACGTCTGCTACAACGCTCAAAGCGTAAAACCTCTTGGCGAAGCTAAGACAAATTTAGAGTTCTTCAACGCTCTTGCAAAAGCGATGGGCTATACAGAAGAGTGCTTTAACTGGGATAGCGAAACAGTTTGCAGACGCTTTTTGGATACAGAATTTGCCAAAAAACAAAACATCACCTATGAAAAACTAAAATCAGTCGGCTGGATCAAACCATTTAGAACGCCTGAAACGATGAAAGATCAGTTCCCATACTACCCTTATGCACCAAAAGACAAACTAGTCTTTGGCACAAAGAGTGGAAAATGCGAGCTTTACTCACAAACCTTTAAAGACGCAGGATATCATCCGGTAATAGACCTTGAAACTGACTGGGACTACTATGAAAAGAGCAATAAATTTGGAAAAGACTATCTCAAAAAATATCCGCTTTATTTCATGACGCCAGGTACTCAGCTCCAAGATAACTCAAACTGGGGTAATATGCCTTATATCTTAAAAAGGGTTATCGTTAAAGGCAATGCTGAGCTATTTATGACACGTGAAGATATGGAGGCTCGCGGTATCAAAAACGGAGACACAGTTGAGGCAACAAACGAAAAAGGAACAGCCGTCTTTACAGCAGTCGAGACAAATCAAATGAACCCAGGCATAGTCTATGCATGGAACAACATCTGGGTAAAAGTGACAAAATCAAGAACTGGAGCAAATATACTTTGCTCTGATGGCGTTAGTGACCTAGGAAATGGCTCAACCTATACAGCTAGCTTTTGTGAAGTAAAAAAAGCAGCTAAACAAGAGATGTAAAGGGGTCTAAGATGAAAAGAAAACAAGGATTTTTATTTGATTATAACTTTTGTATAGGTTGCAAGGCTTGCGAAATTTCATGTCAAGTCTATCACAACCAAGATCCAGATATAAACTGGAGGCATGTCGATGGTCTTATGATACATGAAGATGGCATAGAAAAAGAGATATTTATAACTCACTCTTGCCACCACTGCGATGAGCCAGCCTGTATGGACGTCTGCCCAGTTGGAGCATATATCAAGCTAGAAAATGGTGTCGTACAGCCACTTCATGATAAGTGCATAGGCTGCGGATACTGCTTGATGGCTTGCCCTTACGGCTCTATCACAAAAGGCAAAGACGGCAAGGCTCAAAAGTGCAACCTCTGTGCCGAAAAACTTGAGCGTGGCGAAGAGCCAGCTTGTGTGGCGGGTTGTCCGTGTGGAGTACTAAAACTAGTTGATAGCAACGTCAGCGACAGCGCTGGTATGCAAAAAGAGATGCCAGGCTTTAAGCACTTCTTTACCAAGCCAAACATCCGCTTTTATCCAAGAATGAAGCGAAATGAATTCATACATTAAAGAGTAAAAGATGGATAAGGTCAAAGAAAAGCTTAGCGTTAGCCTTAGTGTTGAAGACTTTTTAAGGCGATTTTTCTTAGTGGAGCTTAGAGAGCAAAATTTAGATGAGCTCATAAGCCTAAGCCTTAATTTTAGTGATAAATTTAAAAATCACGACTTCATACTTTGGCTAAATAAGTGCAAAGATGATCTAAATTTGCTAGATGAGCTAAGATATGAATTTAACAGGCTTTTTGTAGGGCCAAGACACCCAAAGGCCGAGCCATACGAGTCGGTTTATTTTGATTATAAAACGATGTTTGGTGAAAAGACCATGCAGGTGCGAAGCTTTTATGAGAGCTCTGGTCTAAAGCTTAGCAAAGAGCAGTTTGATAAATTTCCAGATGACTTCATCGGATACGAGCTGCAATACCTTTACTTTCTAAGTTTCAATGCCTTACAAGCAGACGAAAAAGAGAAAATGGATGAAATTTTACATAAAAAATATGACTTCATCCGCACTCATCCGTTTGAGTGGTTTTATAAATTTAGCTCTCGCTGTAAGGAAGCTACAAATTTAGAAGCTTATGTGAGCTTTGCTGATTTTTTAAATTTATATCTTGAAAACGAGATAGAGCAGTCAAGAGCTCTTCTAACTTTTAAGAGTTAAAGGATAGATAATGGAACAAACAACTTGGGGATGGCTCATAGTCATATATCTCTTTTTAGGTGGTTTAGGTGCTGGGGCGTTTTTGTGCTCGGCTTTAGCCTACAAAGGCTTTTTGGGCAAGCTTGATGAGAAATTTTATAAATTTGGATTTTTGCTCGCGCCAATAGCGGTCATAGTTGGAACTGCACTTTTACTATTTGACCTAGCACCAAGCGCAGCGATCAATCCAGCTAAGATCATAGGTCTTTACACAAGACCAGTTTCTATAATGAGTATCGGCACATATCTTCTTACATTTTTCATAATAGTTAGCGTGCTTGTACTTTTACAGGTCAAAAAAGGCGGCAAAATTTGCGATATGCTGCTTAGCCTTGGCTCGCTACTTGCAATTGGAGTGATGGGTTATACTGGACTACTTTTATATGTTGTAAAAGCGATCCCACTTTGGGCAAGTATATGGCTACCGATACTATTTACTATCTCAGCCATATCAACAGGCCTTAGCGCAAACGCTATATCTGTGCTAAGTGGTGGCGGCGTTTTGAGCCACGAGTCGCATAAATTTCACACTATTTTAGTGGCGCTTGAAATTTTTGCCCTCTTGATGCTATTTGCAAGCGTTAGAAACGAAGCTGCTGGCATGGCTAGCATAACCAAAATAGTATCAGGCTCTCTAGCACCGATGTTTTGGATAGGCTTTATAGTGCTTGGTCTTGCACTGCCATTAATTGGCGGCAGTAAATTTATGCTACAAAGATGTGGCGTGACAAAAGATGGAGCAGTATGCGGATGTAGCGAAGGCATCAAAAGCTGTGTATATAATGAATATGGTGTTTTAATCGGCGGTTTTTGCCTAAGAGCATTTATTGTTCTTGGAGCAATTTATATATTTTAATAAACTTTCTCCCTTTAAAAACTAGGCCGGATATAATCCGACCTAGCTATCTAATCATTTCTCACTAAGTGGCCAGTAAACGACTGGTTTAGCTCCTAGTCTTGCCTCACCATGATACATACCAAGTTTATCTTTAGTCCAAGCAAAGCCAGTCTTACCAAATTTATCGATAGAGATGATACCACCACTGCCACCTAGTGCTGCTACCTCTTTTACAGCCTCTTCGGCTGCTTTTTGCACATCTGAAGTTTTGTATTTATAAAGAGCTGAGACCTCATGAGCAGCATTTACACGCATGTAAATATCACCTGTGCCTGTGCAAGAGACTGCTACTGAGTCATTATCTGCATAGGTTCCAGAGCCAATTATCGGACTATCACCTATACGACCAGTCATTTTATTTGTCATGCCACCAGTACTTGTTGCTGCAGCTAGGTTGCCATTTTTATCAAGAGCTATCGCTCCAACAGTGCCAAGATATGGACGCTCATATAAATTTAGTGAGGTTTTCTTTGTCTTTTCACTATCAAGCATGAGCTTTTGTTTCTCTTTAGCTCTTTGGAGTGCGTCATATCTAAACTGCGTGAAAAAATACTTTTGATCGACCATCTCTAGGCCGTTTTCTTTGGCTAGCTTGCAGTCTATATATTTTTTATACTTGAAAATTTAACATCATCATATAAGTATTTTTTTGCAAAGATCTTATTTCGTACTATTAACCTATATTCTCACAGACCGAAAGCATCATACCTTAACACCTTCTCGTCATGATTTACAATTTTACATTAATAAAAATAAACATATTAAATTAAATAAAAATCCATAAAAAACAATAAATAAAAAATTTAAAAAAAAACAAACCAATATTTTATACTTAAACAGAAATAAACACTAATAAAAACTAGGATTAAATAATATAAGAATTAAAGCAGATTAACAACAAAGCCCGCAACGACCTACTTTTCCAACATCCCAGTAAGGGAGAGTATCATCAGCCAGGACGAGCTTAGCTTCTTGGTTCGAGATGGAGCAAGGCGTTTCCTCGTCTGTATAGTCACGGGCAGTGTTAAATAAAAGATATACTAGATAAATCTCTTAT
>NZ_CABPVL010000001.1:235499-245148 GCF_902460895.1 Campylobacter concisus
TAAACAGAAATAAACACTAATAAAAACTAGGATTAAATAATATAAGAATTAAAGCAGATTAACAACAAAGCCCGCAACGACCTACTTTTCCAACATCCCAGTAAGGGAGAGTATCATCAGCCAGGACGAGCTTAGCTTCTTGGTTCGAGATGGAGCAAGGCGTTTCCTCGTCTGTATAGTCACGGGCAGTGTTAAATAAAAGATATACTAGATAAATCTCTTATTTAACACTACAAGATAAAGTTAAAAGTCATAAACAAAGTTTTATAAAAACATATCTTATTAAGTTTTTATCCTTAACAAGGAAGTGATGCTTATTAAAAGATAAGCAGACGAGCTATTAGTACTGGTCAGCTAAAGGACTTTCATCCATTACACACCCAGCCTATCAAACACATAGTCTATATGAGCTCTTAAAAGAAGATTCATCTTGGAGTTGGCTTCCTGCTTAGATGCTTTCAGCAGTTATCACATCCCAACATAGCTACCGAGCGGTGCCCTTGGCAGGACAACTCGTACACCAGTGGTTGGTTCGACCCGGTCCTCTCGTACTAGGGTCAACTCTCCTCAATCTTCTTGCGCCCACGGCAGATAGGGACCGAACTGTCTCACGACGTTCTGAACCCAGCTCGCGTACCGCTTTAAATGGCGAACAGCCATACCCTTGGGACCTGCTCCAGCCCCAGGATGCGATGAGCCGACATCGAGGTGCCAAACCTCCCCGTCGATGTGAGCTCTTGGGGGAGATCAGCCTGTTATCCCCGGGGTACCTTTTATCCTTTGAGCGATGGCCCTTCCACACAGAACCACCGGATCACTAAGACCGACTTTCGTCTCTGCTTGACGTGTATGTCTCGCAGTTAAGCTGGCTTATGCCTTTATACTCTACGAACGATTTCCAACCGTTCTGAGCCAACCTTTGTAAGCCTCCGTTACATTTTGGGAGGCGACCGCCCCAGTCAAACTACCCACCAGACATTGTCCTACTTGAGGATAACTCAAGCTAGTTAGCTATCAGAATAAAAAAGAGCGGTATCTCAACAATGGCTCACCATAAACTGGCGTCTATGGATCAAAGCCTCCCGCCTATCCTGCACATTTTTATCCCAATAGCAGTGTCAAGCTGTAGTAAAGGTCCACGGGGTCTTTCCGTCTTGCCGCGGGTAGGAGGAATTTTCACCTCCACTACAATTTCACTGGATCCCTCTTCGAGACAGCTCCCATCTCGTTACGCCATTCATGCAGGTCGATATTTAATCGACAAGGAATTTCGCTACCTTAGGACCGTTATAGTTACGGCCGCCGTTTACTCGGGCTTCGATCAAACGCTTCGCAGAGCTAACGTCATCAATTAACCTTCGAGCACCGGGCAGGCGTCACACCCTATACATCCTCTTACGAGTTAGCAGAGTGCTGTGTTTTTGGTAAACAGTCGGGAGGGACTCTTTGTTGTAACCTTCAATGCTTACGGAGTAAATCCTTCACAAAGTTAGGCACACCTTATACCGAAGATACGGTGCTATTTTGCAGAGTTCCTTGAAGAGAGTTCTTCCACGCGCCTTAGAATACTCATCCCACCCACCTGTGTCGGTTTACGGTACGGGCAACTATAACTAAACTTAGAAACTTTTCTTGGCTCGACAGTATCAAGGATTTACGATTCATTCCGAAGAACTTCACGCACCTGTAAGGCCTCGGCTTAAAGGAGCTCGGATTTGCCTGAACTCCAACCTGCACCTTTCGACCAGCACTACCATCCGCTGGCTCCTCTAACTCTAAGCGTCCTTCCATCGCACATTATAGTTGGCATTGGAATATTAACCAATTTTCCATCGCATACCCCTTTCGGACTTTGCTTAGGACCCGGCTAACCCTACGATGACGAGCATCGCGTAGGAAACCTTGGGTTTACGGCGTTGGGGATTCTCACCCCAATTATCGCTACTCATGCCTGCATGCTCACTTGTATTCGCTCCAGCACTCCTTACCGGTATACCTTCAATGCAAATACAACGCTCTCCTACCACTTAGTAAAACTAAGTCTAAAGCTTCGGTACTCATTTTAGCCCCGTTATATTTTCCGCGCAGAATCACTAGACCAGTGAGCTATTACGCTTTCTTTAAAGGATGGCTGCTTCTAAGCCAACCTCCTGGTTGTTTAAGTAACTCCACATCGTTTTCCACTTAAATGAGATTTAGGGACCTTAGCTGTTAGTCTGGGTTGTTCCCCTCTCGACGACGGATTTTATCACTCGCCGCCTGACTGCCATGATTACACACTAGGTATTCGGAGTTTGATAGGGTTTGGTACATTGGTGTATGCCCTAGCCCATTCAGTGCTCTACCCCCTAGTATTACTACATGACGCTATACCTAAATATATTTCGGAGAGAACCAGCTATCACGATGTTTGATTGGCCTTTCACCCCTATCCACAAGTCATCCCATAGCTTTTCAACGCTAGCGGGTTCGGTCCTCCACCGGCTCTTACACCGGTTTCAACCTGCTCATGGATAGATCACATCGTTTCGGGTCTGCAACGTCTGACTAAACGCCCTATTAAGACTCGCTTTCGCTACGGCTCCGGGTTTCCTTAACCTCGCCAGACATCACAACTCGCAGGCTCATTATGCAAAAGGCAGTCCATCACCCTGATAAATCATAGGGCTCTGAATGATTGTAAGCAAATGGTTTCAGGTTCTATTTCACTCTGATCACCTCAGTTCTTTTCACCTTTCCCTCACGGTACTTGTGCACTATCGGTCTAGTAGTAGTATTTAGGGTTGGATAGTGGTCTACCCAGCTTCAGACAGAATATCACGTGTTCCGCCCTACTCAGGATACTGCTAAGTAAAACAAAGCTTTCATATACGGGGGTATCACCCTCTACGCCCAACCTTTCCAGGTTGTTCTATTAGCTAAGTTTAGTCTATATTGCAGTCCTACAACCCCACTAGTAAACTAGTGGTTTGCCCTCTTACGCGTTCGCTCGCCGCTACTAGCGTAATCTCTTTTGATTTCTTTTCCTGAGGGTACTAAGATGTTTCAATTCCCCTCGTTCGCTCCGTTATACGGTAACTAATATCTCTATTAGTTGGGTTGCCCCATTCAGAAATTCCCGGATCAAAGCCCCTTGACGGCTCCCCGAGACTTATCGCAGCCTGGCACGTCTTTCATCGCCTCTACTAGCCAAGGCATCCACCACTTGCTCTTTGTAGCTTACCTTTTCTATATTAGATTATTCTAATTCGCATCACTTCCTTGTTAAAGATAACTTTATGTTACTACATTTAAATTCTAGCTCTCAAGACGGAAAGCATTGACTACTATTTAGATAAGTTTTAAATCCTAAATAGATTGTGATGTCAAACTTTTGCATTAAATGCAAAGATGATAGAAATTTAAATCTTTAACAAGTCCTGTAAAATTGTTTTTAAAACTTGCTTGTGACTATTAACAATATTAATTAAAAGAACATTTAGACAAAAGTCTAATTAGAAAGTTTAAATTAAGCTCTCTAATTAGACTTAATGCTGTTAAACTATTTCATGGTGGAGAATAGCGGGATCGAACCGCTGACCTCCTGCGTGCAAAGCAGGCGCTCTCCCAGCTGAGCTAATTCCCCAATTAAATTCTCTGGTGGGCCTAACAAGACTTGAACTTGTGACCTCACCCTTATCAGGGGTGCACTCTAACCAGCTGAGCTATAGGCCCCTATAGGTCTATCAATCTTTCAAAACTAAACAAGGATGATTGAGAATATCTTTCTTATAGATATCTTGTGAGAGAATATCTATATGTACTCTAGAAAGGAGGTGATCCAACCGCAGGTTCTCCTACGGTTACCTTGTTACGACTTCACCCCAGTCGCTGATTCCACTGTGGACGGTAACTAATTTAGTATTCCGGCTTCGAGTGAAATCAACTCCCATGGTGTGACGGGCGGTGAGTACAAGACCCGGGAACGTATTCACCGTAGCATGGCTGATCTACGATTACTAGCGATTCCGGCTTCATGGAGTCGAGTTGCAGACTCCAATCCGAACTGGGACATATTTTATAGATTTGCTCCATCTCGCGATATTGCTTCTCATTGTATATGCCATTGTAGCACGTGTGTCGCCCCGGACATAAGGGCCATGATGACTTGACGTCGTCCACACCTTCCTCCTCCTTACGAAGGCAGTCTCATTAGAGTGCTCAGCCGAACTGTTAGCAACTAATGACGTGGGTTGCGCTCGTTGCGGGACTTAACCCAACATCTCACGACACGAGCTGACGACAGCCGTGCAGCACCTGTCTTAACATTTCTGCAAGCAGACACTCTTCTATCTCTAGATGATTTGTTAGATATCAAGTCCGGGTAAGGTTCTTCGCGTATCTTCGAATTAAACCACATGCTCCACCGCTTGTGCGGGTCCCCGTCTATTCCTTTGAGTTTTAATCTTGCGACCGTACTCCCCAGGCGGTATACTTAATCCGTTAGGTGCATTACTGCCAAGACTAGCTTAGCAACAACTAGTATACATCGTTTAGGGCGTGGACTACCAGGGTATCTAATCCTGTTTGCTCCCCACGCTTTCACGCATTAGCGTCAGTTGAGTTCCAGCAGATCGCCTTCGCAATGGGTATTCCTGGTGATCTCTACGGATTTTACCCCTACACCACCAATTCCATCTGCCTCTCCCTCACTCTAGATTATCAGTTTCCCAAGCAGTTCTATGGTTAAGCCATAGGATTTCACAAGAGACTTGATAATCCGCCTACGCGTCCTTTACGCCCAGTGATTCCGAGTAACGCTTGCACCCTCCGTATTACCGCGGCTGCTGGCACGGAGTTAGCCGGTGCTTATTCGTTAGGTACCGTCATTATTCTTCCCTAACAAAAGGAGTTTACGCTCCGAAAAGTGTCATCCTCCACGCGGCGTTGCTGCTTCAGGGTTTCCCCCATTGAGCAATATTCCCTACTGCTGCCTCCCGTAGGAGTCTGGACCGTGTCTCAGTTCCAGTGTGACTGATCATCCTCTCAGACCAGTTATGCGTCATAGCCTTGGTGAGCCATTACCTCACCAACTAGCTGATACAATATAGCCTCATCCTACACCGAAAAACTTTCCCTATCTAACTTATGTAAGACAGGAGTATAGAGTATTAGCAGTCGTTTCCAACTGTTGTCCTCTAGTGTAGGGCAGATTAGCTATACATTACTCACCCGTGCGCCACTAACTCATAAGAGCAAGCTCTTACTTGTCCGTTCGACTTGCATGTATTAGGCACGCCGCCAGCGTTCACTCTGAGCCAGGATCAAACTCTCCATATTAATTACCTATCTAATAGATAGGATTTTTATTATGAAGTTTTTAATCAAAAAAACTTTTAGTTTTTATATTAGTTTGTCTAATCTATTATTTAATCATAATAGACTGGCTCAATCGATCACTTGTTTAGATTTCAAAGATTGACTAATAGTTTAACAATTGTAAGTTAAAAGAACAACGATAAGAAAAAGGCTTTATTAACGTTGAAGTTAAAGGTGGTTTCTCGTTTCGTGAGCTGGAATTATATATGAGGGATGCTTAAAGATAGTTGAAATAATTGCAAAATATTTTACAAATTTAAATTTTATTTCTGATACATAAATTTGGAGAGCTTCCTTGCTCTCCGTTTGATTTAACGCCACCACTTTAATAGCAAATTTACATCTATGATTACATAGGCTGTGTTACTTCGTCCTTGATCTCAACAGTAACAGTTGTTCCGCTAGTATCATTTGTATATGCGGTATAGCCGTCAGTTGATGCACCCTTTTGCCAGCCAGCATCTTTAAATTCTACCTTGTCTCCAGCATCAGCTGTTATTTTTAGCGTATTATCACTATCTGTTAAGCTTATGACATCACTTAGTTTTACGCTTAAAGTAGTATTTTGGCTCTTATTAGAGATATTAAGCTCCTCAAAGTTATGTGCATGATCTGCGATGCTATCTAAATTTATAGATGTTCCTGGATTAGTGATAGCTAATTTGTCATAACCAGTGCCACCATCTATATCATTGCCTTGCATATCTGACTTTGCAATCGTTAATGAGTCATCGCCTGCGCCTAGCTTTATATTAGAGTAGTGGATATAGTTACCAACTTTGATGGTGTCGTTTCCACTTCCAGTTTCTACAGTACTATGATCTATATTTGTTCCAACCGTTAATGTATTGTTGCCATCACCTAAATTTACATTAGAGCGATTTGTTATATATCCATCGACTTTGACGTTGTCATAACCATCTCCAGCGATTACTGATGCTCTATCGATATTTGTCTCTACTTTTAAGATATTATCTCCATCGCCTAAATTTAGTTTTGAGTCTTCTACCATGTCACCCCAAACACCGCCACTCTTATGCACCGTTACTATATCGTCACCATCGCCTAGTTTCACATCTGCTCTATGAGTGAATGTTTTAACATCTAGCTCTACTGCTTTACCTTGTGCTTCGATATTAACAGCGCTTGCGCTTTTTGGATTGTCATCAAGTAACAAGCCTGTTCTATTTGTGCCATAAATAGCGCTAGCATTTATATGAGTAGGTGCATCACTAAAGTCAAAGACTATCTCATCTTTGCCTGTTGATCCTTTGTTACCAGCAGCGTCTGTTAGATATGCCCAAGCTTCAAAAACTTTACCATCAGAGTCCTTGCCAAAAGGAATATGTTCCCATGTTCCTTGAATCATATTTTGTTTTACAAAGCCCACATAGCCTTTTGCTATATCTTCAGCTTTTATAGTATAAGTTAGCTCACCAGTAGCACCTGGTCCACCCCACATATAGTGCATAACGTCACCAACTTTAACCGTACCATCGTTTGGAAGATATGCTTTCCAAGCTATACGTCCTGCGTGCTCAGGATTTAAATTCTCACTCCAGCTAAATTTACCATCATTGTTGAGATCATCTATCCATTCGACTTTTAAATTTGTCACTTTCGTATCAACAGTTATGGTTACTGGGGCAGCCTCGGCTGTGTTGCCAGCTTTGTCAGTAGTTTTTACCTTAAGCTCATGCTCGCCGTCGCTAAGTGGAGTGCTCACTTCAAATTTCCAAGAACCATCAGCTTTTGCCTCTACTTGACCGATCTTGTTTGTACCATCAAAGATCTCTACAGTTGAGCCAGCCTCTGCCTTGCCTGATAGAGTTGGTGTGTTATCGTTTGTTAGGCCTTTTAGTGTTTTGCCATCGACTGTCACATCATTGCCCTTAACATTACCATTTACAACGCCACCTGCAACATCATCTGTAACGCTATCAAATGTAACCTTAGTGCCTGTATCTACTGTTATAGTAGCTGGGTCAGAGGCCTTGATCGCATTTGAAGCTGGAGATGAAGCTGTGATACTATGAGCACCTTCACCAAGTGGAGTGGCCGGAGTGATAGACCAGTTGCCAAATTTATCAGTTGTTGTGCTACCTATCTTAGTCGTGCCATCATATAGCTCCACTACTGAGTTAGGGTCCGCCTTGCCGTTAAATGTCGGAGTACTGTCGTTTGTTAGCCCTTTTTTAGTTACGCCATTTACTACTACGTCATTATCTTTGATATTGCCGTGATCTACACCACCTGCAACATCATCGATCACCTCTGTGATAGTGACAACATTTACGTTCGCTAAGAATGCAAAACTTAAATTGCTTCCACTATCGTTACCATTTAGATTAAGGTGGTCTGTGATAGTAGCATCAACACCAGTTGCATGGACATAATCTGACTTCAAAACGCCATTTTCATACATATTATATAGTGGCACGCCAGTTATTTCGATAGCGTTGTTATTTAGCGCTGGGATGCCTGCATGTGTGACATTGCCAGCTGCATCGACCTCGTCAAAAGTCACGGTGCCGTCAGCCGCTTTGTGAATGATAAATGCCTTAACAAATGTTGGCTCTGGGTTATTTGCTGGGTATTGTTTTACACCAGTGTCAGCATAAATTTTGTTATAGTCAGTTACAGCAACTGTTAGTTTGTCGCCGTCCGAGAACACTTTTGGCAATGTTATGCGAGCTGTAGTGTGGCTGATATCACCGTCTTTTATAGCGTCAGCTACGCTTATGCCAGCATTTAGTGCGCCTGAGCCACTTCCTGAAACACTTGGATTATAAACTTTGTTGCCTTCTATAAATTCAACCTTCGGAGCCTCCATGCTATCTCTAAATATCCAAGTATCTCCACTAGATTTATCTGCATGGTCATCACCTTTTATACTCACTTCTATACCACGTGAGTGCGTAAGATTATAGGTAGTTGTTGGCATATCGTGGATATCTATACCAAATTTCTCGCCAGCACCATTTGTAGATGTAAGACCAGCTTTTATAGGTGTCTTATCAGTCTCTGAAGTGATCTGATCAACCGTCATAGAGCCATCAGCTGCTTTATGAACTAAGAAATACTTATAAGCAGTCGTATCTGTGCCACCTGTTACAGCTAAAGATGCAGCACTAGGTCCATATCCATATTTTACAGTTACGACATCGCCGTCTTGAACATTCTCAGGTAGTGAGATGCGTGCTGTGGTGTGGTTGATATCACCATCTAGCATAGCTGTATTTCTATTTTGATTTGTTATTTGATCTGATTTTTCATTTAGAACATTGCCATGCTCATCAAGCTCAACAAATTTAACTTCAGCCTTGCCAACATTTTCAAATTTAACACTTGAAGTAGCTTTAAGGGTTGTGCCTTCTAGCTCAGCTGTGATACTTGCGGCATTTCCACGAACTGTTTGATAGTGGTTATAGTCATAGCTAACCTTTATGCCATTATCGCCGTCAAATACATTGTTGCCTTTTGTATCTATAACGCTTGTAACGTTGCCACTAGCATCTTTATGAACTGTGTAATAGTCATTTATACCAGTGCCTACGACATGGATCTTGCTGCCATCCTTTGCAAGGTTTGGTATGCTGATGGTTGCAGTAGCTTTTGCGCCATCCTCAGCATAGTTCTCACCTCTTGTGATAGTGCCGTTACCATCTGCATCATCATTAAATTTGATAGTAAATTTATCTGGAGCAGTAGTCTCGCCTGTGGCTGTGTTGCCAGCGCCATCAGTAGCCTTTGCAGTCACTGGAGTGTTGTCTTTTGTCGCATCGTCGCTGATAGTGACCTTACCACTATGCGGATCAAGCTTGAAAGCACCTGTTGGAGCTGTCGTCTTACCAGGAGTGCTATCTACGACCCAGCCAGCACTTGGGTTTTTGACCACGGTTATAGTTTGCGTGTTGCCACCATTATCTGTATATGAAATTTCAACCTTAGTTGCGTCATTGTCGTGAGGCACCACATCAACTGTGCCGTCAGCCTTTGGAGTGAGATCTACTTGCGGCGGTACAACGTCTGATACTGGAGTAGTAACTGGTGTACCATTGCCTGCATCATCTTTTGGAGTAACTTTTACCTCAGTACCTGGTTTTAGTGGTTCATTATTTGGTGTAGGAACACTAAATGTACCATCAGAATTTACTGGAACTGTAACTGGGGTATGACCAGGAATTTCAACAATTACAGTGGTATTTGGATCTGGGTTTGGAACCTTACCAGTTACTACTGTTGAAGTGTTGTTAATTGGATCTAGAGTTACTGTTGGGATAGTTACGTC
>NZ_CABPVL010000002.1:0-23248 GCF_902460895.1 Campylobacter concisus
CCTTTAAACTATCTGGATCAGCTGGATCAAACAAAGGCTTTTTAGGAAGCTTTACATCACACTTTATAGGAATATAAACCTTTTGGATAGTATTTTGCGGAGCTTTAGCAGAACAGCCAACAAATAACACTATATAAGAAAGAAAGATAAAAAAGTAAATTTTATTTCTTATAGTAGTCATTGTTGAACTCCAAAAGCAAATTATCATAAAATTTTAACTTTTCACAATAATCACTATTGTTAGGTAATTTAATCTCGCCAAAGCGCTTATTTAATTCTTGACTTAGCGAGCTATTATTTAAAGAAAGCTTTTCACTATCGATTTTTAATTGCTCGATTTTAGAATTTTGGTTATCAATGATTAAAAAAGCGTTTTGAGTAGCTAGCTTTTCAACAGCTAGATCAGCTTTTAATTTAGTTGCTTCAGCTTCAAAATCGTTAATGCTACTTCTAAGAAAAAATATATATAAGACTAGAGTTGAATAAGCGAAGATATGAATAATTAGCCCCCTACTAAGTAGAGAGCTAAATTTTAAAAAAGAAAACATTATTTAACAGTTCTTGCACTTATGATATAAATATCATCAAATTTAACGCCGTTAAATGTTTTACCAGCGAGAGCCGTTTTTACTTGAGCTTCGTCAATACTAGGTTTTGAATAAAAGCTAAATGTAGCCTTATGACCTGCTTGACTTTTGCCAGTAATAGTGTATTCAATAACGCTAGGCTCGTTTGAATTACCTTGCTCGGCATCTCTGTAAAGAATATGATATGTGCCTTCAAGAGCGTTATCGCAAAAAGTTTGACTTTCAGCACCTGAGCAAGGGAGTGAAAAACTATAAGTTCTACCATTTATCGTATTTTTAATTAAAACTTTTTCAGCCATTTTTTACTCCTTATAGCCTATCAAATTTCAAAGTAACGTAATCGCATTTAGTCGTATCATCAAAACTAGCATTAAGATTATTTTTAAAATCTGCTACAAAATTTTGATACATATAGCTTTGCTTAACGTGTGGAATGGTTATCATAGTTGAAACCCTACCTGTCGGAGTTTTAGCACCGACAATAACACTTTTACGATTTAGTGGGTTCGGAGTAACGCTTACAGCCGTACCACCTTCAAAAAAAGACGAATATGTTTCTACTTTGCCTGCAAGAAGTGGCAATAAAGCACTTTCGTCGCTACCAGTTGAAAAAACAAGACTTTTTGAATAAAGTCCGTCGATTTGTTGTCTTAACATTTATTTTATATCCTTTCTCGTCATTTAGACTTTTATTGATTTGTTTTTTTTGTTAAAACGTTTTAAACGAGATAATATTAAGCAAAAAAGAAAAAGTTAAATAATTAAGAATATATTAAGCGGACGCTTCAGCGACGCTCAAACCGCTAGCGGTTTTCGTCCGCGATGTGTTTGCGTGGCGTTAGCTAGCAAAAAAACACTATAAATTTTAATTTCTTTTAAGTCATTAGCAGAAAACTAACGCCACAACGCAAACGAAATCAATTAAGCAGGGGGAAGGATCGGTAAAGGGTAAAGACTGAAAGAGAAAAAACAGACTTAAGGGGAAGAAAGAGAAAACACGGCACACACTGCAGAGCGGTGGTGATGCCGTGTTTGAAGAGAAGACAGAAACGAGAATAAGATTATCTTAGTAAGGTGCAAGCTGGTCGGTTATACTGATTATAACGTTTAGTCTTTTGTAAAGAACCATTAGAATTGTAAAATTTAGCTATAAGAGTAGCTTTAGAAAAAAGAAAAGCTCTTAAAAAATCTACCGAGCAAAACTGCTTATCAAGATAAGTTTCAGCTTCATGCAAAGCATTAGCATCATTAAACAACACATATTCGACAACACAATTATCATTATCGACCAAAGGTGGATAACCATTGCAAGAAACTGTTTCAAGATAAGAATAATTGCGACAAAGAACAAAAGCGGCTTCAGAAGAACTTATATCCATAAAAGCCTTTTTAAAATTATCAAATCTTGAACTAGAAAAAGAAAGACTAAAAAACAAACATAATAAAAAAAATTTATTAAGCATAATAGTCCTTTCTTTCTAAAAAATAGAATTAATGTAATTATAGATAAGCAAGATTAATTTTTACTTATCCATAAATAAAGAACAAGAAACCCCTTTAACAGCTAAGCCACCAACTTCAAGATGTGTTTTGATAAGCGTGGATAATTCATTTTCGTTTTTAGTCTTTTTAACGTTATGAAGTAAAATTTGCTTACACATACGATTTTTATTAGAAACAAAAGCCTTGAATTGCTTATTGTAGTTAAAATCATCAGGTGGAAAATTTAGTTTTTGAGTTTCAAACTCAACCTTATAAATATACTTGATTTCAGCAGTAGAAACGGCACTTAAAAAAGCTATTAAATCAGGAACGCTTTTAGCTTCAAGCGTGGAGGTAATAACTCTATTACCCTGCTGTTGAGTTATTTTGTAAATAGGCATAATAATCCTTTTTTAAAAATTTATGAACTTCAAAACAAGATCGACTATAATTATGGTTCATAAGATCATCATAAAATTTAGAATAATAAATTAAAAAATCTGCTTTAAAAATAGGAAAAAAAGTATCTATATCATAAACAAAGCCACGACTAACCAGATCATGAAATTCAGGAGTATATGGACTAAGCCTAAAAAAAGGAGAAGAAGAAATGTAGGCATATGGATCTTCATGAGAGATATCTTCAAAATGACGAGAAAAATCATAAGATGAAAAAAACAGAAATAAAAATAATCTGAAGCATCTTCAGGATCAAGAAGAAGATCACGGCTAAGATAAGCAGAGATTTCAGATGGAGTAGGAACATCAACAATACGAGTTTCACCAAAAGGAGTTAAAAAATCAGAACCAAGCTCATACCAAAAATTATTTTGTTCGTTATCACTAACAACATGTAAAGGAACATTAGGAGAATTTACAAATTTAACACTGCAATTAGCAATAAAAAATTTGGTATCAAAAATAAGCTTTTGTTTTTGAAAGAAAGTAGAATAAGAATTACAATAGAATTGAACAAAAGAAAGATTTTCCCCAGAAGGCTTAGGTTCATAAACACGATAAAAACAAGGATCAACATCAAACTTAGATGAAAGAACAGCAGAGACAGAAAAAGAAGTAATAGGCTTGTCCCCACAACACCCACACAAAAGAGATACCATTATTCTTTACCTACAAGGTCTTGACAAAGAATTTTTAAAAGTCGATTTGTTTCTTCGAGAGAACCAATATCTTTTTTCTCTTCAGGCTTATTAACGATATGATCGCTTAAAATCTTCTCAATACGAGCAAGAATAGCCCCAAGAGTATCAAATCTTTCCATTTCTTTAGCAAATGCGCTTTCACAATCAAGAGCCACGATTTTTATCCTTTCCGTTAAAGTAACCCAAGCCATTCATCATAGTTATAAACATCTCACTAAGACCCAAAACATTACCGCTATCATCAGTAACAAACATAAAATCAGCAACATGATTTAAAGCATCGATGTCAATTTTATCACTTCCAGTTATACGCCTTAGAACTTCTTTATCCTGCGGAGTAAAACGAGAACTAAAAAGCTTAAAAAGCAAAGTTTGATTTATATTATCAACCTTAGCCTTTGCATATTGAAATTCTTGATTTTTAGTTTCTAAAATATGCTGGCGTTGTCCGACAATAACATTTGCATTTTGTAAAGCAGAACTATTAGAATTATTAGTGTTAATAATTTGGTTACCACAATTAACAAGAACTTGAGCAACACCAACACGATCAGAAAAATTGCCAGTTAAAAAGCCAATCATACGATTAAGCTTTGTTCCTTTAATCTTACCTAGCTTATTTTTAGCATATCGACCAAGCGGAGAGAGTAAAGCGATAACACCAGCATAAACGATAGACATTATTTTACTAACTACATTTTCTTGAATTTGGATATATTTCATCAAAGCGGCACTAAACATAATCGTAATACCACTATTAATAGCATCTTTTAAAATGCCATCATCCATACCACTATTTTTTAGACGTTTTAAAACTTGATCGTAAGCGACATTATAAGTAAGGTCTTCAAACATCTCATCAATACCAAGTTTTAAAATTCTGCCTGCTTCAGATTGTTTTTCAGCCATTATTAACATCCTTAAGTAAAGTTTTACTAGGCAATTCAGTATCAAAAAGGTCTTTAAAATTTGGCATAGGCAAATCAAAAAGATCAAGAGCTTCGTTATCTAGCTCAAAATTGTTTTCATCGGTATAAGTGCGAGCTTGAACAGCTTGACGAGATAGAGCTATCTCACGCGGCGAAGCCTTTGCGATAGTGTTGCCGTCAAGGTCTTTAATAGCAACTGAAGTTTTATCATACTCCGCCTTTTCTTTATAAATTTCAAGTGTTTTGGTAGAGTTTTCACTAAGTATTTTTTGATTTTCAGCATAAGAAGCTGGCAAAGAAATTTCAACAGGACGATCAAGGCTCAAAGAAGCATCAACACGATTTTTAACATCAACTTTTGCATCAAGTTTTACACCTGCCAAGCCTTCTTTTATAGCCTGCGAATAACCCTTTGTGCTATCAACAAGCTTAGCAGAGTTTTCAGCGACTTTAATTAAATTTTGATTATAAATTTTTTGATTTTCACCGATAGTTGATATATATTTAGAAATTTCGCTATTAATATTTGCTTGAGATTTTAGAACTTCTTTAAAATTTACATCAGCCGAAACAACCGAACCACTACCAACATTTGTATTTGTATGAGTTTCAGTTTTAAAAGAAGTTAAATCATTTTCAAAAATACGATCACCATTTATAGGGTTATAAAACTTTTGAGTGATAGGATCAAGCCAAAAACCATTACTGTCTTTTATAACACGTCCTTTAATGGTAAAAGGCTGACTATATAAATTTTCACGCCTAACGATAGCTTCTTGATTTGCTTCAGCCTTGCTCTTATCATTTGGATTTACATTTTTGTTTTCTTCTACGGATTGAGAAGCAGATAAAGAAGAAGAAAGTAACCCAGAACAAAGAATTTGCAAAATTTGATTTTGATTAGCGAGAATATTAAGTAAATTTGTATTAGGTAAAAAATTACCTAACTTAGAAGCATCAGCAGGAGCAGGCTTTTCACTTTCAG
This sequence comes from Campylobacter concisus, assembly GCF_902460895.1. Classification (GTDB taxonomy): domain Bacteria; phylum Campylobacterota; class Campylobacteria; order Campylobacterales; family Campylobacteraceae; genus Campylobacter_A; species Campylobacter_A concisus_BC. The sequence goes on from NZ_CABPVL010000002.1 coordinate 5,144, forward strand.
TTTTAGTAGATGAAACAACTTCACTATTCTTAGTAACAATATTACCTAAAACTTCATCCGAAGAACTACTATTTTCTAACTGCTTTTCAACATATTTACTGACACCAAACAAAGCAGCACCTGCAAGAATACCACCAGCCCCAGCAGTAACATCAGCTGAATTAATTGTAAAAGGCTTAAAATCACTTGAATTCTTTGGAGCAGACCAAAAATTAGAATTAATACGAGCTGGCATTATAAAGTATCCATGTGTGGAGTATCAAGAACATTAGCAATACCAATTTTAAAATCAACGCCGTCTTCTTCTTGATAACCAGTTACTTCTTCAAAATTATTACCACCAAAAACATAACGAAGCAGAACAGCTTCTTTATATTGTTTTGCATCATCTAAATTTGCACGATCAAGCAAAGAAGTAGGACAAAAAAGACGTTGTAAAAATACTTCATTTAATTTCGAAGAAGCAAAATTGATACTCCAAAGCTCATAAAAAACGATAATTTTAAAAGAACTTAAATGTAAAGAATAAGCCTTATTAACAAGAAACAAATTAGTAAAACCACTTACAGCAACAAGAGAACCAGGAGCTAAAGAAGCGAAGGGATTACCATTATTATTTAAATTTAAAGACAAATCTTTAAAAGAAGGTCTATCGCCATCAACAAAAGTTTCTTTTAAAGAGTCGAGCTCAACTTTCAAAGTAGAAGATGCAGTGCCATAATCAACTTCAGGATAAAGCCCACTAACATAATAATCAAAAGAAGGCTTAAAACCAAAACCACGAAAAAGCATACGATCACAACTAAAAAATTCATTATTACCATTATAAAGCGGAAAAGAAAAATCTTTAATCATCAAAGTATTAGTATCAGTATTTTTATAAAATTGAATGCTAGAAGTTTCATAAAAATAAGGTCGATCAGATACATGATGAAAAACAAAATTAATCCGCCCCTTAGCAGTAGAAGCATAATAATGAGGCAATTCAGCACCACGAACAACATCAGAAAACTGAAGTGACATAAAAAACTCCTTAAAATAAATCTAATTTAAATTGCTTAATGGCAAATATATACTTACGACCATTTCGCAACGAATAGCCGTGATCTTCTAAAAGCTTTTTTAAATTTGTTTGCTTAAAAAGCTCATTTAATTCATCAAAAGCAGAATACAAAGATCGACGGCTACCAACAACAATATCAGCCCAAACAAAGCCCAACTTTTCAGCATAAAGCCTTTTAATAAAAGGGCTTTTAATATCAATGCAATAAATTTCATCGCCACCACGCAAAAGATCACTTATTAAGCTACCATAAGCATTTAACTTCTTCATTTAATAGCCTTTAAAGCCGTTTCAATAGGACGTTTATAATTATCATTTCTTATTTGAGAAATTGCAACAAAAAAATCAGTTAGAGAAGCAGTAAAAACATCAAAAAGCGGATTATCAACATCTAAATTTTGATTTTTTATAGTCTTTTCATTTTTTAAAAAATTGCCTGCAAGCTTTGATAAACCATATTCGTGAAGGCTTAAGCCGTCCTTTTCAAGGTCTTTTAACGTTTCAGTAAAAACGTAAAGAAAATTTTCACCGCTAACACCTAAATTTGTATAAACCGCACTAACAAAAGCCTTTAAAGCCATTTTTGCTTTTTTGATATCTCTTGACTGGATAAGATCATACATAGTAAGAACCTTAAATTTATCATCGCCCCAAGTAGAGATAAAATCCCAAAATTTAAGCCGATTAGTATCAAGATCACATCTTTGGTAAATTTTACGCATGCTTTCAGACTGAATAGCCCCAGCAGTTAAACGATTGACTTCATCATCAGTTAGATCATACCATTTACAGATGCTAAGCCCTTGCGACCAAAACGCCCCTAAATGGCTAAAAATGTAGCTTATCTCGTTTTCTTCATTGATAGGAATTAATCTTTTAATTGCCAAACGTCCAAATTCTGCTTCATGTCTAAATACAAAAAGATCTATTTTTGGATTAAAACCGTTAATCTCCCACTTCGTAAAAATTAGAGTAGATATATTTTTGCTTTGAACTTGTTTAATTTTGTCATAAACCCTAAACATGTGCGGATTTTTGCCAAAGCTTACACCTTCAAAACGAGTAAAACGCATAAAATTATTTACATTTATTTCGGCAATATCGCTAAAAGTAGCCGATTTTTCATCAATTATTAAATCGTCATCATCTTTTTTATATTGATCGGAATAGTTAGAAATTCGCTTTAAACTCCTAAATTTTAAAAAGTCTTGTGGAGTGTATTTTATCCCAGTTACATCAGTAGCTAGATCAAGCCTTAGCACGCTTACACGGAAATTTACCCCAAATATATCATTTAAAAATTTATTTACAAACTCATAAGCCCTAATATGTCCATATTTAAGCAAAAATACACTTCTAAACTGAATTTTTAAATGGTATAACCCCTTTGGCTTAAATTTTGTGTCCGATATAGTGCAAAAAATATCATCATTTGCAAAATAACCAAAATATTGCCCCAAGCCCTTGCTTGATACTTTGAAATTACCATATTCAAAGCCCAAATCATCAAGCACATATTTTTCGCCAAATGTGCGTAAATTTTGCGCCTGCTGTTTAAGCATAGCAATTTTATGAATAAAAGCCGAAAATTTAGTATCAAAATATTTTTCATCGGTGCAATTAACGCCAATAACTAAAGTGTCGATACCTTGATGAAGTATTTTAAATCTATCGTCTTTATAAATCATTTTCTTTAACCTTAAGTAAAGTTTAGCTTGTCCCGCCTAACCTTGCTGATAGTCTAGGCGTGGGGCTAAGTTCTAGCCCCTATTTTTAAGCATTTGAGCCGTTTTTTATACTCTCCATTTTTAGCATTGCCGTGACAAAGCTATCAATGGCGGGAACAAATTTGCTAAAAACTACAACTGGAGTTGAATTATATGCGTCCTTGTAAAGCCTATATTCAATCTTGCCACTAGCAATATATACTTCATCTTCTTTTAAGTCTAAGTATTGCTCTTGTGTAATTCTTGTTGTATGCTCGCCACCGCTGTTAAGTGCGACAAAAGTAACAACATAGCTATCGTCCCACCTTTCAAACTCACCAAACTCATTTACAACAGGATTATTATCCTTATCAAATTTTTGTTTGCCTTCAATCTTTTTAACCTTGAGAACCTTTATCTTTTGCTCGAAATAATCAGCATTCTGGTTAAGCGACTGGTAAATTTCGCGATAAAGCGTTTCGTTTGTGCTATCCATTAATGGAGCTGTGCTTTTTGCCATTGTTTATCCTTTTTGAAAAAATTTGATTTTTTATTAAATATCTATTACCGATAATTTGCGAAAGATAAGCCTTGCTAATCTTTAAATGATCGCAAAGATCAGCCCGTGTTAAAGTTGTTTTAGTTGATAAAATTTCAAGGACTGAAAGAATAAGCTTATAATGTATCTTTCGCATTAAATAGCCTTTATTTCAGCATTAAACGGGAATAAGCTTTTTAAATAGCGAACTATCGCACACATAACCGCAACGATAGCAACCATTTTCTTTTTACCATTAGCGATTAAACGATCATAACGTGCTTTAAATTTCTCGTTAAAACGAACGGCGCACAAAGCGGACATAAATAAAATACGTCTTATGTTAGAACTACCCATTTTATTTATCTTTTGATTTCTATGCACGCTTGAGCCACTTTGAAAAATTCTAGGACTAAGACCGAGGAAGCTGACAAACTGCTTTTCAGACTTATCACGATTAAAATGTAGTTGTGGGAATAAATTTAAAGCTAGATCGAGCCAAAGCCTTTATTGCTTTTAATAATTTCTTCGGTCTCAGGAATAGTTTTTTTAACAAGATCAAAAGCTAACTTTTGAAGCATAGATTGAAGCTTTGCAATCTCTTTAATAAGATTTTCGATAACTTCATCAACAACGCTATTTTTTACAAGTTTTTGAGATTGTTTAAAATTTTTAAGTTGAGTGTTAAGCTTTTGAAGTAAATTTAAAGTTGAGTTGTAGCTTTTGATTTGTAAATATTCGGCGTTATATTTATCAGGCAATATTTCACTTTTAAAAGTCCTAGCATAAACAGCCAAGCCATAGCTATCATTTACATCAGTTTTAATAGTGCTGAGATGCTTTAAAAATAAAGAAGCCTTATATGGATTTGTAACATTATATCGAATATTTAGATCAGATAAAGCCTTTTGAAGTGCTAAATGATAATTTGAAGTTGCTTCAAAAACAACTAAAATTTCATCATTTTTAAAACTATTGAAATAAACTTTAATAAGATCATAATTGTTAGGCAGTGTTTCAAACTTAGCTTTTTCACTCGCAACAGAAGTTAAAAAACAAACATCGATTTTATCTTTAGAAACATCAACGCCACAAAAAAACGCTTTTTTCATTTTTGATACTCCGAAATAAAATTTAGGTTATGTTTCTTTCTTGTATTCAGTGTTAAACACTAAGATTTTTAACCGAAACATCAACCATAAGCCCTAAATCTAGGTCACAGCGTAAAAACCGCTTAAATCAGTAGCAGGGACTTATGGAAAATTTTATAAAATCAAAAGAGAAAAATACGAAACGAGATGTGTAAAAATTCTATTTGATTTTATGGGAAGCATCATACAAAAATCAGTAGCCAACTCTTGCGAGTGAGTGGGATTTTAAAATAAGAGGGAATAGGCTTGAATTACGGTCTGCTTGCAGTTGCGAGACGAAGTCGAAGTAAAGCCCGACGACGTTAGAGGTGCATGCTCCAGTGCTTCGCACTGCATGAGTCTTACATGAGAGAATTTATAGCAAATTTTAAAATTTATGAAAATGCTCTTCTAAATTTTTAAATTTAGTAGCAAAGCGGGGCTAAAATTCCCCGCTCATTTTATCTTTGTAGTTATTTAGGCTATTTTGACGCTCTTGTAAAAATGAGCCAAGTTTTTTCTTATTTTCTTCAAAAAATACCGCAAAATCCTGCTCATTTTGGATCTTATCCTCGCCAAAGCTATCAAGCATGACGTTTGAGCTGCCAACTATCACTAGATAGCGCCTATTTTCGTAGCTTAGAAGCATTAGCTTGTTTGTGCGATCAAGATATTTTTCGTAGATGATATTGACGCCGCTATTTTGATTTTTAAGCAGCCAGTTCATCGACTTTGTGTCGTTTTGTGGCTGATTTTGCGGCGTTTTAAATCCACTAAAGTCACTACTTTTTGAAGTGATATATCTTTTAAAAACATATAAAAATATAAGAAGCGCGATGAGCACACTTAGGACGATGAAGTATCTCGAATCAATATTAACCATAGGTTCATTTTCTGTCTTTGGCGCGCTAGCAGTCTCTATCTTTGCGCTAGCTTGTGGCATATTTTGCACTTGCGTTTTAGTATTTTTTAGTGTTACGCGGATGCGAAGTCCGAAGCTATCAGTTGTCTTTGAAGCATTTACGATGATCGCATCGTTTGAGCGTAAATTTAAAACTAAAGAGTTTTGCTTTGGTTCTATCTCAAGCTCTTGAATGATCTTTGAGTTTATGTCCTTGCTCGCGCTTTGATCGTAGCTTAGAGAATTTAGTATCAAAGAGGTAGTATCTTTTTCTCGCTTTTGAAAGATGTTGCCCTCATACGGCGCATCAAAGCTAAGCATGATGTCGACTCTGTCGGTGCGCTCATAGATGTTGTATGTTAGCAAGTTTGAAGCAAAGATCTGCGTAGCAAAAAGCAGAAAAAATAGTATAAATTTCATAAAAGTTCTTTTTTGAAGTACTGAATAACTGACTTTGAGTCCAAAATTTCATTTATCCTGATGGCTAAATTTTTCTCATAAACCATTACTTCGCCTTTTCCAAAAATTCTATTATTTATATATAGCTCCACGCTCTCGCCAGCTGGTTTTTCGAGGTCTATGACCGAGCCAGCTTCAAATTTCAAAAGCTCATTTATGCTAACTGTGGTAGTTCCTAGCTCAGCTATAAAATCAACGCTTATATCCATAAGCTCGTCATAGCTCTTAAAAAGCCCTAGCTGTTCTAGTGTCTCTATCGCACCTTCGTCGTTCATTGTATCTTGTAGCCTATTTGAAATGTTCTATTTTTTATCTTATATATAAATTTCTCTTTTAGCTTTATGCCAAAATTCTCAACCTCGCCCAAAAACTCAGGCGTTCCGAGTTTATAAGCATTTGGCTCTTTTTCATTTAATAGATTTTTAGCCTTGCCGATGATCTGATTAGCTATCTCTTTGCAAAGATCGTCCAGATCGCCACCATCGACATCTTCGTGACCAAAAAAGGCATTCATGAAAATTTTCAAAGTATCTTTTTTAAAAAATAGATAAAACTGATACTCGCTTTTACTCTTATAAACTGGTATGCTAGCCCCATAAAATCCCTTACCAAGGCTCTTGCCAACCTCTAAATCCAACCCCAAAGTATCTTTGCAAAGATAGCTCGTGGCTTCATCTATAACTTTTCTCATATCTCTTCCTTAAGACTTGAAATGCGCGTTAATTATACTTTGGCTTTACTAAATTAGCTATAAATTTATTAAGCATTTTAAAAGAGTTTATCGACCTCTTTAACTAGCTCTTTTGCGCTAAATTTGGCGCAAAGCTTGACTATTTGCGTGCCTATGATCGCAGCGTCAGCATATTTTTTCACTTCGCTAACATCATCTTTGTTTTTGATACCAAAGCCCACAGCCACTGGCAGATCGCTCTTTTTCTTAAGCTCTAGGACTAAATTTTTTATCCTATCCTCATCAGCTCTTTTTGAACCGCTAACGCCGATAGCACCTAGCACGTAGATAAATCCTGAGCCAAATTTTAATATCTCATCCGCCCTGCCCCCAGACGTGACGCTAATAAGTGGCACAAGGCATAAATTTAGTTCCTTGCATTTTAGAGCGAACTCCTCACACTCCTCACAAGGCAAATCAGGCACGATAAAGCCACTAACTCCTGCTTCACGTGATCTTTTGAGAAATTTATCAACGCCATAAGCAAAGATGATGTTGTAATAAACTAGAAAAACAAGTGGCTTTGTCACTTTTGCCTTGCAGTCCTCAAGCATGTCAAAGACAACGTCAGTATTTACGCCACTTTGAGCTGTTTCAAAGCTAGCTTGTGCGATAAGCTTACCATCAGCCAGTGGGTCAGAGTATGGTATGCCGATCTCAAGCAGATCAAGCGTGCTCTCATCTAAATTTTCTAAAAATTCCTTCGTTTTTTCTAAGCTTGGATAACCAGCCACGATGTAACCGATGTTTGCCTTTTTGCCGTTAAATGCGCTTCTAACCTTATCCATAAATTTTTCCTTTTTCGTAGCCGATGACTGTGTTTATGTCCTTATCGCCCCTGCCTGAGATATTTACGACGATGACGCTTTTTTTATCAAGTTTTGGGCAAAGCTTCTCCAGATACGCCACCGCATGTGCGCTCTCGATGGCTGGGATGATGCCTTCCATCTTGCTTAGAAAATACAAGGCATTTATGCACTCATCGTCGGTTACAGCTTCGTATCTTACCCTTTTGATATCGTTTAGGTGGGCGTGCTCTGGGCCGATGCCTGGGTAGTCAAGGCCTGCTGAGATACTATGCACTGGCGAGATCATACCGTACTCATCTTGCAAAACTGTCGTTTTCATGCCGTGGATGATGCCGGTTTTGCCTTTGCTAAGCGTAGCTGCGTGATAAGGCGTATCTATGCCAAGGCCGCCAGCTTCTATACCTACTAAATTTACGCTCTCATCGTCCAAAAATGCGCTAAAAATGCCAATAGCATTACTGCCACCGCCAACACAAGCGATGACATAGTCGGCCTTTTTTCCATAATTTTCAAGCTGGGCTTTTGCCTCTGTGCCAATCACGCTTTGAAAGTCACGCACGATCTTTGGATATGGGTGCGGGCCAACGGCTGAGCCGATGACGTAAAACGCGCTTTCTATCTCATTTACCCACGCTTGTATTGCCGCTGTGGTCGCCTCTTTTAACGTTTTTAAGCCATCTTCTACGCTCACCACCTTTGCGCCAAGAAGCTGCATGCGAAAGGCATTTAGCTGCTGTCTAGCCACGTCTGTAGCTCCCATATAGACATCACACTCTAAGCCCAAAAGTGCCGCTGCAGTCGCTGTTGCCACGCCGTGCTGGCCAGCTCCAGTCTCAGCTAAAATTTTCTTTTTACCCATCTTTTTAGCAAGCAGCGCTTGAGCCAGGGCGTTATTTATCTTATGCGCACCCGTGTGGTTTAGATCCTCACGTTTGAGGTAAATTTCGTGTCCGTAGTGCTCGCTTAGGCGCTTTGCAAAAAAGAGCGGACTAGGCCTGCCAACGTAGTTTTTCAAAAGATCATCAAGCTCGTCTTTAAACTCTTTTGTCTTTGCGATGCTCTCATAAGCATTTTCTAGCTCATCAAGGGCAAACATCACCGTCTCAGGCACGAACTGCCCGCCAAATTTTCCAAAATACGCCTTACTATTCATCTTCTACCTCACCTATGATCTTTAAAATTCTCTCTATCTTTTGCGCATCTTTTATGCCGTTTTCGTCCTCGACTTTTGAGTTGATATCGACTAGATATGGCTTAAATTTGAGCGCCTCTTTTATGTTGTGCTCGCCTATGCCTCCAGCCATGCCAAATTTAAATTTAACCTCTTTTAAAATTTCCCACTCAAAGCTAGTGCCATTTCCGCCGGTATTTTCGCCCTTACAGTCAAAAAGCGCCATGTCAAAATGCTTAAAATCAACCTCTGGCAAGCTATCTTTCACGCTAAAAACCTGCCAGATCTCAAGCCCCATATCTTTTAAATTTGCCTCTAAATTTTCACTCACCACTCCATGCACCTGAGCCACGTCAAGACCAGTAAACTGGCAAATTTCCATTATCTCGCAATCACTTTGCTCCGCAAAAACACCGACAACTTTTTTACCCTTGCTGTGGGCAAATTTCGCTATCTGCCTAGCTAAATTTAGCTCGACCTTTCTTTTACTTTTAGCAAATATCAGCCCTATAAAATCAACATCCAAAGCGCAAACCGCACTTGCCTCATCTAGCGTTTTGATACCACAAATTTTAACTAGCGCCATTAGCCCCAGCCTTTATAAACTCTTCATAAAATTTATACGCCTTGCCTGAATTTATCGCCTCAAGCACCATTTTTTTGGCCTCGTCTGGGCTCTTTGCGCCATCAGCCGCGTAGAGCGCAAACATCGCATTAAAGACCACGATGTCAAATTTCGCCCCCTGCTCCTCGCCTTTTAGCGTGCGGATCAAAGTTTTGGCGTTTTCTTCAGGTATGCCGCCCTCGATGTCGCTGTGAAGCGCTCTTTTAAAGCCAAACTGCTCTGGCGTGATGCTGTATTCAAAAATTTCGCCATTTTTTAGCTCGACGACACTTGTTTCACTACAAAGCGTGATCTCATCAAGTCCGTCATCGCCGCGAACGACCAAAGCGTGCTTTCTACCAAGGATCTTAAGCGTCTGGGCGTAGAGCTTTAGCACTGGTTTGTGATAGACGCCAACTAGCTGATTTGTAAGGTTTAAATTTGGATTTAAAAGCGGTCCAAGCACGTTAAATACGGTTCTTATGCCAAGTCTTTGGCGCACTTCTCTCACCTCGCCAACTAGCGGATGGAAAAATGGCGCGTGAAAAAAGGCTAAATTTTTACTAGCTAAATTTTCACACTGTTTTGCCAATGATTTTTCACTTTTTACGCCTAAAATTTCAAGCACATCAGAGCTGCCAGACTTGCTTGAAACTGCCTTGTTGCCGTGTTTTGCGACCTTTATGCCAAGGCTTGCAAGGATAAATGCAACTGTAGTTGAGATATTTATCGTCTTAAAGCCGTCGCCTCCAGTGCCGCAAAGATCGATCATAGGCGTATCGTCGCGGTAAGTTTGCGAGTATTTTAGGATATTTTTTGCAAGTGCAGCGAGGCTTTTTGGATAGAGGCTCTTTTCGCTAATTAGCACCAAAAGTGCCGAAAGCTGCACTATCTCGTACTCTTTGCTGGCTATTATCTCGCAAATTTGTTCAAAGTCGCTATCATCAAGCGGTATGCTCTCTTGAAGCTTGATAAGATATGGCTTAAGTGAGCGAATTTTAGGCTCTTTTACCTCTTCTTTTGCCTTGTAATTTACAAAATTTTCAACTATCTTTTTGCCGTATTGCGTGAAGTAGCTCTCTGGGTGAAACTGGATGCCAAAGATCGGCTTATCTTTTACGCTAAGTGCCATAACTACGCCATCATCACTCACCGCATCAGCGCTTAAACTAGCTGGGAGCTCATCGACATAGAGCGAGTGGTAGCGCATAACCTCAAAACGATCAGGCAGCCCTGCAAAGAGTGGCTCTTTGTTTTTCACGTCTATAAACGAGGTCTTGCCGTGAAGTGGGTCATCTAGTCTTTTTATCTTTGCGCCAAAACTAAGTCCTATGGCTTGGTGTCCAAGGCAAACGCCAAGCACCGGCATGCCAAGGTCTGCTTTTAAAATTTCTAGGCAAACTCCGCTATCTTTTGGGTGTTTTGGCCCTGGGCTTAGGATGATCTTACTTGGGTTTAGTTTTTTGATCTCTTCAAGCGTTATCTTGTCGTTTCTAACGCATCTAACCTCTTCGTTTGTGAGCTCCTTTACGTACTGCTCGACATTGAAGACAAAACTATCGTAGTTATCTATAAGTAAAATCAATCTCTATCCTTTTAAATTTAGCGGCGGCTACGCGGACTAAACATTATAAATTTAGGTGAGATTATAACTAAAAGAAATTTTAATTAGGCTTTTGTGCGGCTCTCGTAGGCTTTTAAGAGTGAGAGCATATCGACGTTTTCTAAATTTACGCCAGTTGGCACGCCCTGAGCGATCTTGCTAAATGAAATTTCACTCATGCCAAGCTTATCTTCGACGTAAAGCATAAGAGCGTCTGAATTTAGCCCTGGCGTAAAGGCAAAGACGACCTCTTTTGAGCCATTTTGCGTAATAGCACTTCGCAGCCTCTCTATGGCGTCCTCGTCGATCTCGTCAAGCACGAAGTAAAGGCCGTTGTAGATGCCATTTTGCTCAAAGACTAGGATATCTTTTGGGCTTTCAACCAGCAAGATGACCTCGCTATCTCTGTTCTCGTCACTGCAAATGTCGCAAATTTCATTTTCGCTTAGCCCACCGCAACGCTCACAGCGCTTGATAAACCTTACCGCATCTTCGATATTTTGCGCGAGCCTTAGCCCTGCAAAGCTATCTTGCATGCAGACAAAGTAGGCAAATCTTGCGGCTGACTTTTTACCCACACCTGGAAGCCTAGCAAAAGACTCAGTTAGCTCGTTAAATTTCTCTAAGCCCCTTTTCATGCGCGTTTTGCCTTTGCACGAAGTAAAATTTTAAAGACGTGATAGCCGTCCTCGTAGTCATATACAAGCTCAAATTTTTGCATCTGACAAATTTGCTCGATGATATAAAGTCCAAGCCCCATGCCACTCCCCGCACTCACTTTATCGCCTCTAACAAAGGCTTGTTTGTAGTAGTCGATAGGGTGATTTAGCTTTTTGCCTAAATTTTTAACCGCTATAAATTCGCTATCGCAGATCAAGATGGCTTTCTTGTCCTCTGCGTATTTTAGGGCGTTATCTATCAAATTTTTAATCGCCAAACTAAAAAGCTGAAAATCAACTCTTAATATAACGTCATCTCTGATGTCACAGCTCACTCGCTCCTCAAATTTATCAAGCATAAGCATATCTTGCACTTGCTCTAAAATAAGCGAAAAATGGCACTCTTGGTAGTTTAGCGCGTAGCTTTTTGAAAGAAGCTGCTCGACCTTGCTAAATTCATTTATCAGCATCTCAAGGCGCTCAAAAACGTTTATGAGCCTCATCTTTTGAGTGTCGTTTGCGACCATCTCAGAGACGATCCTGCCCTTGCCAATAGGCGTCTTTAGCTCATGCATGATCGCACGTAAAAATAGCTGCCTTGAGCGGATGAGCTCTCTTATCTTGCAAACGGCGTTATCAAACTCGACCGCAACCTGCCCGATCTCGTCTTGCTCGTTTTCATTTAGCCTAGCAGTCATCGCCATCTCCATATTTCCGCTGGCAAATTTCCTGATATCTTTGCTAAGTCTTCTAAGCGGCAAAAGGCTTCTAAGAACCGAGACATAAAGCGAGATGAGCAGAGCCGAGATGATCAAAAATGCCACCCAAAGCGGGTCATTTACGTGTCTTGCATCGTTACTCTCAAGTAGTAGCATAAAAGATGGATTTTTGATAAGCAGATACAAATCGCCTTTGTAATTAACCGACTGCATCATGCCAAGGGGCGTGTGCTGCGTAAAAATGGCGTTTCCGCTTGTAGTAACTGAGGTAGCTAAATTTTTGTTGCCGACGTATTCTAGGTTGAAATTTTTAAAGTAGTGCTCCAAATCTCTTGGAGGATTGCCACGCTCGTAAAGCGCCACAAGATAGTTCATAGCGCTTATTTGCTTATCTTTTAGCTTCTCAAGCGCACTTTCTTGCTGAATGTTTGCAAATGTCACAAAAAGCAAGCACATCAGCGAGAAAGCGATGGCGAAGATGATAGTTATCTTGGTGGTTATGGAGTATTTCATCCGATAAGCTTATATCCTATGCCTCTAACTGAAAATATATGTTTTGGCGCTTTTGAGCTATCGCCGATCTTTGTTCTAAGGCGTCCGATGATGACGTCTAAGCTCTTTGAGTCCTTGTCTTTTAGGCTCTTGCAGTTATAAACTAGCTGCTCGCGAGATACTGAAAAGCTGTGCTGTTTGATGAGATAGGTTAAAATTTCATATTCAGCTGGCGTAAGAGCAAGGGCTTCATTATTAAAGTAAATTTCGTGGCGCTTGTCGTCTATCCTAAATGCGCTATCAACGACCTCTTCTTGCACTTCGTTTGTCTTTTTATATCTTCTAATAAGACTTGTGATACGAGCATACATCTCTTTTGGATCGTATGGTTTTGGCAAATAATCATCCGCTCCAAGCTGAAGTCCAACGACCTTGTCACTGATGTCACTGCGAGCTGAGCTTATGATGATAGGGATGTCGTATTTTTGGCGAATTTCTTTGCAAACTTCAAGACCATCAATGCCAGGTAATGTAAGGTCAAGTATGAGCAGGTCATAGTTTTTTATCCCTGCGCTAAGGCCTAGATATGGGTCTTCAAAGTTAGTCACTTTTATATTAAAACTATCAAGATATTCAGATAAAATTTGTGCAAATTCTGGATCGTCTTCTATCATTAAAACGTTAATCATAAATCATCCTTTTCATTGAAAAATAGTAGAGATTATACGGCAAAAATGTAAATTTTTTTTTAAATTTAAACTTTTTTGGATAAAATCTCGCATTTAAAATAAGCTTAATAAACAAGGAAAAATGTGGAGTTTGATTATTACGAGATCCTTGAAATTTCAAGAAATGCAAGTGGCGACGAGATAAAAAAAGCCTTTAGAAAGCTCGCTTTAAAATACCACCCAGACAGAAACGCTGGCGACAAAGAGGCTGAGCAGAAATTTAAACAGATAAACGAAGCCTATCAGGTCTTAAGCGATGAGCAAAAGCGCTCTATCTACGATAGATACGGCAAAGAAGGGCTTGAGGGTAGATTTGGCAGTGGCGGTGGCTTTAGCGCTGATTTTGACCTTTCAGACATTTTTGACTCGTTTTTTGGAGGCGGTTTTGGCGGTGGCTCTAGGCAGAGAAAAAGACGAAGCGAAAAATACTCAGCTGATCTTGAAATTCCTATAAATTTGGAGTTTAATGAAGCTGTTTTTGGCTGCGAAAAAGAGATCAAATTTGATCAAAAAGTGCCTTGCCCAACATGCAACGCAACAGGCAGCAAAGATGGCAAAAACAAAACTTGCCAGCACTGCGGCGGAAGCGGCAGGATCACGCGCGGAAATGGCTTTATGAATATCGTTCAAGAGTGCCCATACTGCCACGGATCTGGCGAAGTGATAAGCGAGCCATGTCCTGACTGCAACGCAAAAGCCTATAAAATCCAGCAACAAAGCGTCAAGATCACGATACCAGAGGGCGTTGATAGTGGCATGAGGATGAGGGTCGCTGGCAAAGGCAACATCGGTGCAAACGGCGTTCAAGGCGATCTTTATGTGAGCATAAATGTAAAAGATGACAAGCATTTCATCCGCCACAACGACGATGTTTATATAGAAATTCCAGTCTTTTTTACCCAAGCTGTTCTTGGCGAGAGCATAAAAATCCCAACTCTTCGCGGTGAAGCCGAGCTAAAACTGCCAGTTGGTGCAAAAGATAAACAGCAATTTATCTTTGAAAACGAGGGCATCAAGGGTGTAAATTCGCGCAAAAAAGGCAGACTTGTAGCGCAAATTTCTATCCAAACGCCTGATAAACTAAGTGATGAACAAAAAGAGCTTTTAAACAAGCTTCAAGCTAGCTTTGGCATAGTTTCAGGCAAGTCAAGCACCGATGAAAGCGTCTTTGATAAGATAAAAAGCTGGTTTAAAGGTGACGAGTCAAAAGGCAAAAAGAAAAAATAAATTTAAATTTGTGACGCTAAATTTGGCGTCACAAATTCTTTCTGAATCTTATTTGAATGCAATTATACAACTAGACCAAATGCACAAAACTCTGGCAAATTTTAAAATTTCATGAGCGAGTAATTTCGGCTCTAAAATTTGAGCTAAGCTGCAAGCGAAGACAAATTTTAGTAGTCAATTCTTGCAAGTGGATGGAATTTTAAAATTTGTAAAATAGCAAATTTCTCTTTTAAAAATACAAACCTTAAATTTAAAAACTTTTTTATTCAAAAGTGAGACAAGGGGGCTTGAATTACGTTCTGCTTGCAGTTGCGAGCTTGCGAAGCAAAGAAGCTCCCCCCCCCCTTTTTTTAACAATCCCCTGTCTGCTTGCAGTTACGAGACGAAGTCGAAGTAAAGCCCGACAACGTTAGATGTGGCATGCGTCAGTGCTTCGCACTGCATGCGGTTTATTTTTAGAAAATTCTGACAAATTTTAAAATTTCATGAACGAGTAATTTCGGCTCTAAAATTTGAGCTAAGCTGTAAGCGAAGCCAAATTTTAGTAGTCAATTCTTGCGAGTGAATGGAATTTTAAAATTTGCAAAAAAGTAGTAGTTTTATTTTAAAGCACATAGTTTAAATTTCAAATTTAGATCCGGCATATCACGGCTCTAAATTTAGTGGCAAAATGAAGAATTTAAATTCGGTAGATTTTCAAGGCGAGTGCATAAAAGCGCATAAATTTAAAAGAAATTTTAGTGCCCAAAGTATCAGGCACTAAAATCCATAAATTTACTCAGTTGCAAGATCAAGGTAATAATCAAGCTGGTCGCGCCTGATAATGCGTATGAGGTTTGTGCTGCCCTCTACGCCTGTTGGGTGGCCAGCTGTGACGAGATAGGTCTTGTCATGCTCGACATATCCAGCGTCGTAAGCCTTTTTGATGACATTTGCAAGTAAGACATTTAGCTTTGTTTTTTCAAGCACGAGCGCTGGCGTCACGCCCCAAGCAAGAGTCAGCATGTGAGCTGTCTGCTCGTCGTGCGTGATAGCGATGATGTCGATATTTGTGCGGTTTCTAGCTAGCTTTATGGCTGATTTGCCTGAGCCTGTGATAGAGAGTATCGCATTTGCCTTGATACGCACGGCTAGCGAAGCTGCGCTATTTGCGACCATGTCAGTCTCGTCAAAAAAGTCAAATTCGTCAAATTTATTGTATGGATAGATGCTTTGCGTTTGGATGATCGTCTGGCTCATCGCCTCTACGACTGCGACTGGGTTTTTGCCGATCGCACTCTCCTCGCTTAGCATAACCGCGTCGGTGCCGTCTAGCACGGCGTTTGCTACGTCACTGATCTCCGCTCTTGTAGCGGTTTCATGCTCAGCCATACTTAGCATCATCTGCGTTGCTGTGATGACTGGCTTGCTGGCTGCATTTGCCTTTTTGATGATGAGCTTTTGAATAGTAGGCACCTTGTAAAACGGCACTTCTATGCCAAGATCGCCACGAGCTACCATGATGCCATCACTCTTTGCGATGATGTCGTCTATGTTTTCGACCGCGTCAAATTTCTCGATCTTAGACAAGATAGCCGCTTTGGAGCCAAATTCTTTTAAGATATTTCTCGCTTTTATCACGTCATTTGCGTCTTGCACAAAGCTAATGGCAACGAAATTTACCCCGTGTTTTGCGCCAAATTCCATATCTTCTTTATCTTTTGGCGTGATGATGTCGATGCCAAGGGCGGTGTTTGGGAAATTTACCCCTTTGTTTGAGTTTAAAATGCCGTCATTTTCGATGATCGTTTTTACCACATCTTTGCCCTCGCCTGTAACTCTTGCTCTGATCGAGCCATCGTAGAGATAGACGTACTCGCCAGCCTTTAGCATAGGTAAAATTTGAGGCTGATTTAGGCTCACCCTATAAACACCCTTTTCGATCTTTTCGCCCACGATATCCTCGGCATAAATGCTAAGCTCGTCGCCAGTTTTTAAGTAAAATGGCTCGCTAAGCTTGCCAACTCTGATCTTTGGACCGCAGATATCTTGCAAGATGCCTATGCGTTTGTTTAGTCTTTTTTCGATGTTTCTGATCTTGTCGATGTTTGATTTGTGGTATTCGTGTGTTCCGTGGCTAAAATTTAAACGAAAGACATTAACCCCTGCTTTAACCATCGCTTCCATCGTCTCTTCGTTGTCACTTGCTGGCCCTAAAGTCGCTACAATTTTCGTCTTTTTTATCATTTTTATGCCCTGTAATTTGATTTTTGCGATTATAACACATTTTAATAATGTAAATTTTTTGTATAATATGCAAAATTTTTAAAGGAGAGAGTATGAATAAATTTTTATTAGCATCTCTTGGCCTAGCTGCTCTTGCTTGCGCTGCCATGGGAGATGACAAAGTCTATAAGCTCAAGCTTGCAAGCTCATGGGAGAGCACTATGCCAGTGCTTGGTGACGTGCCAAAAGAGCTAAAAGAGAAGGTCGAAAAGATGAGTAACGGCCGCATTGAGATCAGGATCGACTACCCGTCAAAGCACAAGTCACCTTTTGCGATGCTTGACTTTGCAAAGAGCGGTCAATACGACATCGGCTACACAGCTAGCTACTACTACAAGGGCAAAGACCCTAAGACAATGTTTTTTACAGCGACACCATTTATGATGAATACCGACGAGCAAACAGCTTGGTATGAATTTGGCGGCGGCAAAGAGCTAGAGGCGAAAGTTTTTGATCCATATAACATCAAAATTTTTAGAGCTGGTAACACTGGCATGCAAATGGGCGGCTGGTTTAAAAAAGAGATCAAGTCAGTTGATGATATCAAAGGCTTAAAGATCAGAATTCCAGGCTTTGGCGGTGAAATTTACGCTAAACTTGGCGCAAACATCAACACTATCCCAACTGGAGAGCTTTACATGGCTCTTGAGATGGGCACTATCGATGCAGTCGAGTGGGTTAGCCCAGCTTATGACATGGCACTTGGCTTTCACAAAGTGGCAAAATACTATTACACAGGCTGGCAAGAGCCAGATGGCGAAACTCAGTTTTTCTTCAACAAAAATGCGTATGAAAAACTTCCAGATGATCTAAAAGCGATCTTTGAAGCGGCTGCTGCTGAAGTAGCAAGAGATGTAAATACTAAGGTATTTTACGCAAACGTAGAGTACTGGGACAAGATGAAGGCTGAGTACCCAGACATCCAAGTAAAATCTTTCCCACCAGAGGTCATCGCAGCTCTTAAAAAGGCTACAAACGAGCTACTTGATGAAGAGAGCGCAAAAGATCCACTATTTAAAGAGATCGTCGAGTCTCAAAGAGCTTTCCTCAAAAAAGCAAGAGAATGGACTAAAATTTCTGACTACGCTTACATCAAAACAAACGAAGAGAAATAACCACAGCAGGGAGCTCTCCCTGCTTTTTAAAATTTAAAACCACCACAAAAACTAACCACAATAAGACTTTAAAGCAAAAGATAAGACAATAGTGAAAATTTAAAAGGATTTATGATGAAAAAAGTCAAATTTATAGTTTTTATCTGCTTGTTTATACTGCTACCACTTGCTTATTTTAATGGCTTT
>NZ_CABPVL010000002.1:29721-110996 GCF_902460895.1 Campylobacter concisus
ATAAAGATGATTATTATTTGATCGTTGTTTTTATTATAGGCTTTATCGCTTCTATTCTAAATTTAGATCATATTGATTTTAAAAAGGCAAAGTATAAAATTCTTTCATTGCTTTTAAGTTCTCTTAGTTCTATGTTTCTTTGCTGGATAAGCTATGAGATATTTTTTTATTTTTTAAATACTTTTAAGGTTTCTCTTGCTCTCAGTGGCTTCGTTTCTTGGCGTGGCACCGAGTGGATAAATTCAATAATTGATAGAGCAATTAATAAAAAACTTGAAAAGGAGTAATAATATGACACTTGGCGAAAATCAAGAAGCGTTCATGCGTGATGTTGAAAAGCTTTTGATCTATCTTCATATAAACGGCTATTCTGTAAGGGGTGGCGAGCTTGAAAGGACGCAAGCCCAGCAAGAAATATACTATAATACTGGCAAAAGCAAGACGATGCAGTCAAATCATTTGAAACGTTGTGCTATTGATCTTCATATTTTTAAAAATGGCGTATGGCTTCAATCTAAGCAAGACTTACAAGAAATAGGCAATTACTGGGAGAGCCTAAATAGTCTTAATCGTTGGGGTGGCAATTTTAGTTCTTTTCTTGATACGCCACACTTTGAAAGAAATTGTTAAAATTTCTTGACATTTATCTTAAAATCTAGGTCTCGCAAAGCTTGCCACTAAAATCAGAGCCGAAATTACTCGTTCATGAAATTTTAAAATTTTACTTGACGATGACTAAATAAAGAAATTTTCGCCATAGGGTTTTTAAATGCATGTAGTGCTTTAGCACTGAAGCATGCCACCTTGAACGTGCGAGGGGTTTTTACTTCGACTTCGTCTCGTAACTGCAAGCAGACAGGGGATTTTTAAAAAAAAGGGGGGGGACGGCTTTTTTGCAAGCTCGCAACTGCATGCAGACCGTAATTCAAGCTCTCTTCTCACTTAACAAAGAAACAAAATTTAAATTTCTAAAAATCTATTTTTGCAAATTTTTAAAATTGTCAGCTACTTTTATCCTGCACAAACGAAATGGCAAAAATTTCAGGTTTTGCGATCTTTTTTATCTCTTCTTTTGCCATGGCAAATTCTTTTGCGCCCTCTATTTTTAGTGTGTGGCCGCTAAACTCAAAGCTTAAATTTAGCTTCTCACAGGTTATATCAAGTGCCTTGGCTAGCGCAAGGATGAAGCTTAGCCACCTTACACACTCAGCCTTCGGTAATAAATTTTTATACTTTTCAAACTCATAAATATTTTTCTTGCCATTTGTGCCGATGACTGCGGCTATTAGTGCCTTTTGCTCGTGTGAAAAGCCGTAGTTTAGGGCATTTAGTATGATATAAGCCGAGTTTTTGTGATCGCCGTAAAAGCCTATCTCTTGACCGACGTTGTGAAGCTTTGCGGCAATTAGCAGCGTCTCAAGATAGCTCTCATTTAGCCCATGAAGCTTTTTAAGTGCCACAAAGATGTCCTTTGCGTATCTTGCCACGGCTTTGTTGCAAGAGAGGATGAAACGGTCTTGCAGGCTTTTGACGCTTGGGTTAAAATTTTCTGGAAATTTAAGACTTGGACGCAAAAAGTCTTTTAAAAAGACGCCCTCTCTTACGCCAACGCCACTTGTGATGACATTTTTGGCATTTAGCGCCTTGGCAAGGGCTAAAAATATATGTGCGCCCTCTCTGATGGTATCGTATCTATCTTTTTTTATAGGGAATTTATTTAGTTCAAGCACGCTAACATTTGCTATGCTCTCGATGTAGGCTTGCTCGTCGCTAAGCTTGTAGCAAAAGCCATGCAGTGATGAGAGCGGATATAAATTTTTGCTCATTATGGCCGATGAGATCGCTCTTAAAGAGCCACCGATCGCTATTAAATTCGGGCACTTAAATCGCTCATCTATCTGCGCCGTGATCTGCGATAGAAATTTGGGTAGTTTGTTTAAATTTTTCTTATCAAAAAATAGCTCTTTTAGCCTCACTGTGCCTATATCAAGCGAGAGGACATCGACTATCTTGCCGTTACTTATCCTAGCAAGCTCGGTCGAGCCTCCGCCGATGTCGATAGTGACGCACTCGGCTAGATTGTGAAGCAAATTTTTAGCCGCTATCGCTCCAAAAGTAGCCTCTTCTTTGCCGTCAATTACTTTTAAATTTATGCCAAGTTTTTTTCTTAAAAGAGAGATCAAAACACCTGAGTTTGGAGCATCTCTAAGTGCTGAAGTGCCTACACATAGGACTTTAGAGCATTTGTAGCTTTTTATGATGTTGTCAAATTCGCCAAAAGCTTTGATCGCTTTTTGCATTGAAGCTTCTGAAATTTCGTTGTTTGAGCCGTATCCGCCTTCGCCTAGTCGCACTTTGGTTTTGTATTCAGCTAGTATAAAAAATGCTAAGCGTGATGTGCGCTCAAATATCGCCATACGCATAGAATTTGAGCCAAGATCGATCACTGCGGTTCTCTTTGCCATTTTTTATCCTTTTAAATTTAAAACGATGCTTGCAACTGCTCCGCTTGCACCCTCTCTATTTTTGATAGATATCTCAGCCCCAAGTGCCTGTGCTGCGCCTTTTGCTAGAAATAGTCCAAGTCCAGCACCACCTTTGTTGCCGTATCTTTTAAATGGAGCAAACAAGTCCTTGCTCTCGTCTATGCCCACGCCTTCGTCGGCAACCTCGATGATAAATTTGCTCTTTTCAACCCTTGAGCTAATCGTAATCGTGCTATTCTTTGGAGAAAATTTGATAGCATTTTGGACGAAATTTTGCACGATGTGAGTTAGCAGGCTGGTTTGGATATTTAGGTTAAAAATTTCAGGTTTTAGATCGAGTGCGAGATTTTTTTCTTCACCTTTTGCGAGCACTTCGTAGTTTTTGCCTAGTTTTTTTAAAAATGCGATCACATCGGTATTTACTGGCTCTTCAAACTGCGCGCCCTCTTGACGACCGATCTCAAGAACTGAGCCTATCA
Organism: Campylobacter concisus; assembly: GCF_902460895.1. Lineage (GTDB taxonomy): Bacteria > Campylobacterota > Campylobacteria > Campylobacterales > Campylobacteraceae > Campylobacter_A > Campylobacter_A concisus_BC. Next base: position 32,687 of record NZ_CABPVL010000002.1, read on the forward strand.
TAGCGTTCATGCCGTTGATCGCTTCGTTGTTTGATTTTAGCGCTTCTATATATTTTTCGCTCTCGCGTGGTTTTAAAAGCGTAACTTCGTTTTTGGTTTTCATGACAGCAAGTGGAGTTTTTAGCTCGTGTGCAACGCCTACAAAGAGCTCTTTTTGGTATAAGACGAAAGTTTGTATGCGAGTAATTAGCCTATTTATGCTATTACCAAGTGGCAAAAACTCATCTGGCAAGCTTTTGATATCGATCTCTTTTAGAAATTTCTCATCTAAATTTGTAAGCTTGTGACTTAAAATTTTTATAGGTATTAAAAGCATTCTTGATAAAAATAGTGCATAAAATAGCACCAAAAGTATCGCTGTGACGTTTACGATTATAATATCTATAAAAATTTCTTCAACTATCTGGCTTTGAAGCGTCGTCTCTTTTTCTAGGACTAAGTAGCTACTGTCATCTAGCCTTGTTGTTAGAGTGGTTATACTCTTATCTTTTATCTTTTGCATCACAAGATAGGGCTTTTCACCTTTAAGCTCGCCCACTTTTACGGTGGCTAGAGTTTTGTTTGGGATTTCTATAGTAAAAGTTTTTAGATTGTTAGGATTGAAATTTTGTGGATTGTTTTTGTAGTCTGCTGCTTGCTGATTTAGTTCATTAACTACGCTTTGAAAAACGGTAACTCTTATGTAGTGATAGAGCATCACCGAAACAACGGCAATTAGCATCATCGCACCAGATGCTAATTGCAGTATAAATCTATTTCTTAAGCTTTTTTGGGAAAGCAAAATCTATATCCGCGTCTTCTAACAGTTTCTATTGTCGAAATATTTAGCGGTTTGTCCATTTTTTGGCGAATTTGGTTGATAGCAACCTCGATAACGTTTGGAGTTACAAGCTCTGGCTCTTCCCAGATAGCGTCAAGTAGTTGCTCTTTAGACACGATCTGATCTGAGTGTCTTGCAAGGTGAGTAAGCACCTCAAATGGCTTACCTTTTAGCTCGATGTCGCGGCCAAGATAAGTGATCTTCTCTTCGTCAGGGTTGATGATAAGCTCGTCTATTTTGATGATATTTGTGCCGCCAAAGCGTAGTCTAGCCTCTAGTCTAGCTACTAAAATGTCAAAATCAAATGGCTTTTTGATGTAGTCATCAGCGCCAGCTCTAAGTGCTTTTATCTCGCTCTCTTTGTCGTCTTTTGCAGAAAGAACTACAACTGAGGTGCGTGGAGATTTATGTTTTATGATGTTTATAAGATCAACGCCGTCGCCATCTTGAAGCATCCAGTCAGTCAAAACTAAGTCGTAGTTTCTGATGCCGATATAGTACTCAGCGTCTTTGAAATTTTCAGAGCTATCTGTCTGATAACCAAACTCTTGCAACCCCTCAGCAATCGTCTTATTTAGCGTTACTTCGTCTTCTACTATTAAAATACGCATTTCTTTTCCTTAAACTAAAATTTATGGTCGATTGTATCATAAATTAAGAAATATTTCAAGATACTTTAATAAATTTTTAAAAAACAGTGCTGATTTTTGCACCGACAATTGCATTTGGTAAAATCTCGGTTTTTAAAATCTCCATATCCAAACTAGTAAGTGAGCTAAACCTCTCTTTTAGCGCTTTGCAGGTCGCTTCTAGCGACTCTTCTACGCTTTGAAATTTCATCTCATTGTAAAATTCTTTTATAAAATCAGCCACCAAAACATAATCAATCAAGCTAGTTGAGCGAAATTCTAAGCTTACTTTTACCTCTTGCTTTGCAACTCGCTCAAAGTCAAACATCCCGATAACGGTTTGAAATTTATAATCCTTAATAATCGTTGTTATTTCACTTTTCATACGACTTTTTGCTCCTTGCCTGAAAGCAGGCGAACGATATTTGGAATGTGCTTATAAACTACCAAAAATGCGATGATAAGTATCGGTGCGTGAGTGTAAATTTCATCAAGCTCTGGGTGGATGATAAAGCTTGATGCGATGAGAGCTATCAGCGCACAAAGCGAGGCTAGAGAGCTTATCTTTAAAAATTTACCGACCAAAAACCAAACTACAAGAGCGATGATGATTTCAACTGGCAAGAAAAATGCAAGCACGCCAGCCCCGGTTGCCACTCCTTTGCCACCTTGAAAGCCTAAAAATATAGAAAAACAATGTCCCGCAACGCTTAAAACTGCCATCGTCCAAAGCACGCTTTGGCTAGCTCCAAGCAAAGAGGCGACGATAAGTGGCAAAACGCCCTTTAAAACGTCACAAACTACGGTTAAAATGGCTAGTTTTTTGGCGAGTTTTGGGTTAGTTTGTTTTAAAACCCTTAAAACATTTGTCGCGCCTATGCTTTTGCTGCCCTCTTTTTTTATATCAACATGTCCGAAAATTTTTGCTAATATGAGCCCTGATGGGATGCTGCCAAGCAGGTAGCTAACGGCATAAAGTATTAAATTTTGCATATTTTACCTTTTAAATTTAAAGAGAAATGATATTAAAAAAATACTAATTTTTTTATAAATCATCTCCACAAAAGCACGACTTTTTCGTCGTAGATGTCGCTTTTCTTTGGCGAAATTTGCGTTTCGTTTATCGCGATGTTTTTAACATCATTTGCCTCTTTTAGAGCATCGCACTCTTGTGCAAATTTCTCTTCAAGCTCGCTTATGGCTAAGCTTATATCATTTACGCTTTGCTCGCTAAGCTTGACGTCGCTTCGCTCTTTTAAGACCTTGTTTGCGCTTCTGGCACTTGAGGCGATCTTGCCGGCATTTTGGCGAGATAAGAGCTTGTTGCCAAATATCGCTCCAAATATACTTGCGCCTATGCTTATAGCTGCGTCAAGGCTGCTTGTGGTCATCTCTTTTTGCTCTTTATCAAGCTTTGCAAGGGCTTTGTTTAGCTTATCTTGCAAGCTCTTTTGCTCTTTTTCAAATTTGGCCGTGAGTTTTGCGGTTTGCTCCTCTAAAATTTCATTGCACTTATCTTGAAGCCTTATGAAAAACTCCTCTTTTGACTCGTTTTCTTTTGAGTAAATTCCCATCGCCTCAAAGGTGTTAAATTTGAAATTTCTATATAAAAACTCTTTAAATTCTTTTTCTAAAGCGTCAAAATTTTTAGCGCTCGTTATGAAATTTGGCACAGCTGCAAAGCTTGCACCGCTTGGCTCATTTTCGCTTGCATCAATGCGCATGCCTTCGCTAGCCTCACTCCAGTTTGGCTCTTTGTCGTTTTCGCTAAGCTCATAAAGGTAGCTCACCTCACAAACGCTATCAATGCCTTTTTTGGCGTCATAAATTCTCACCTTTGCGCTTGCAAGCAAATTTGGTGTGAGACTTTTTGAGCTGGTATAAAGCTGCGTGATATCGCTTGAGATGATAGGTTTTGCGCTAAATTTCATCTCGCTTTTATCTACATTTTGGCTACTTAAATTTTCTTTTTTATCTTTCATTAAATTTGAAATTTGCTCGCGGCTAAGCGGACCTTTTAGATAGCTAAGTGCCCAGCGCGTGGAGATGACGTTTAAGCCGTCCTCGTTTATATTTTTGAGTAAGAAATTTCTTTTTGCTAAATTTGATATGAGATTTTCAAGTGAGGCTTTATCTAGGTTTGAGCCTGCGATGCCGCTTAGTCCGTCGATCACGCGGGCTTTGTCCTGCGCTGTCTGGAGGCGACCGATGAACCAAGTGCCGATGTTGCTAAGACCTTTGTAGTCAAGATCGACCGGGTTTTGTGTGCTTAAGACGCAGCCAAGACCAAATGCACGGGCTTGTTTTAAGAGCGTGAGCATAGGCGTTTTTGACGGCGGATTTGCGTTTGGCGGGAAAAAGCCAAAAATTTCATCCATATATAGGATCGCTCTAAGTGAGCTAGTGCCCTCTGTGCCGCGCATCCACGCGATGATCTCGTTTAGCAAAATGGTGACAAAAAACATCCTCTCAGCGTCATTTAGGTGTGAGATTGTAAAGATATTGCACTTTGCTTTGCCGTTTTCGTCAAAAAGCATCTTTGAAATTTCTAGTCTAACGCCCTGCGTCCAGCCCTTAAAACTTGGGCTTGCGATGAGTGCGTTTATCTTCATGGCAAGCTTTAGACGCTCACTGCTTGGATAGAAGGTATCCACGTCAAAAACGCCTATCTTTTTAAACGGAGGATTTGCTATGAAATTTATGAGCTCCTCGATGCTGACGTCTTTTTGCTCTTTAAATTTGCTCTCAAATATAGTGGATATTAGCAGCTGTTCTTTTGAACTCATATCCTCAGAACTCATGCCAATAAGCGATAGCACCGATGCTGCGAGTGAATTTATATAGTTGCTAAAAATTTCTTCGTCATTGATATTTGGGCAAGCAAAGTCGCTAAGTAGTGCCACGCCTATGCCAGATGAGCTTTTTGGTGTGTAGATGTTAAAGCTAGCGCTTTCTTTTAAAATTTTTACGCGCTCAAGGTCTTGAAAGCTAGACTCTATGCCGTTTTTCCACTGCTCGGCCTGAGAGGCGGCAAATTCCTCTACGCTTTGACCTTTGTTTGTTGCCTCTGCTTCATCGACATAAGGTAAAAAATCCTCCGCTCTCATCTGCGGAAAAGTTAGGGCTAAATTTGTGATATCGCCCTTTGGGTCGATGATGATAGAGGGGATGTTGTCTATGCAGGCCTCTTCTAAAAGCGTGATACCAAGGCCTGTTTTGCCGCTACCAGTCATACCGATAATGGCTGCGTGGGTGGTTAGGTCTTTGTTTTTATAAAAAAATGGCTCTTTATCTTTTAGTCCGATGTAAAAAAGTTTTAAATTTTCTTGTATGGTTTTCACTAATTGCCTTATTCGTATAAATTTATGCGCGAGCGAAGCTCGTCCAGTGTCTCTTTGACGCGCTTTTGCGTGAAGTCTTTTATCGTTTTGTCATCATCGACTAGCTGCATGCAGTATCTGATGTAGCCCTTGTATGCTAGCTCTGTGACAAGTTTTAGCTTTAAAGATACGTTTTTTACTTCATCTGGTGAGAGCATGATGTCAAAATTTGCCTCTAACTCTTCGCCGTCTTTAAAATTTGTAGCTTGCGAGCTTAATATGCTCATGCCGCCCTCTGAGATGTCATAAAGGCTGCCTTCAAGCTCGCCTTGCTCTCCTTTTAGAGAAATTTTGGTAAAGCGGTTTGGCAAGACGCGCTGGAATTTTCTCTTGTTTGCATGCATGGTCGCTGTGCGCGAGAAATTTGAAAGAGTGACGCTTTTATCGGCGATATTATAGTCGATGATGTCGGCGCGAAGTTGCTTTGAGAAGAAGCTGTTTGGCAGGATAAAGCCCTTGCCATCTTGCTTCATGGCTAAAATTTGCATCATATCTACGCGAAAAACGACGCTATCTTCTTTAACTTCTAAAATTTCGGCTTCGTATTTTATATTTAGTCCGTCGTATAAATTTAAAAACTCAGGGCGGACCTTGGCATTTTTCATGCGTGTAAATGTGTTGATCGGATCTTCGTAAAAAAATGAGCCAGTATCGATCATCGTTTTTACGGTGGCTTCTTGGTGATCCTGGGTGTTATATAAAATTTCTTTCATCCTTGAGACAGCATTTACAAAGTAGCCCACATAGACTGCATCTTTGCAGGCGTGACTAAAATTTAGTGTCAAATTTAAGAGCAAGAAATTTACTAGCTCATCTTTTGCATTTAGTTTTGGTATAAGGCTGTTTAAGTCGTCGCGAATTTGTGTGGCATTTGGTTTTTGGATGAGTAGCGCGTCAAATATACTCTCAAGGCAAATTTTCATCTGCTCGTGTGGCACTACAAGGGTCAGTTGTCTGCAAAATTTGATACCCTCATCTATAAATTTAGCTCTTAAACCAAGTATGCAATCCTCGCAATTTTCGACAAGTTCTTGCCTGCCCTTAAACTCCATGGGGTCTCCAAAAAAGGTTATTTATTAAAACATCGCTATCATATATAAAGTTATATTAAAAAAATATTTAAATTTGTGTAGAGAGGAAATTTCTAGGCAAAGCTGCCTAGAAATTTGAATAATTATAGTTTGCTTTCGTTGTGTGAAAGGTAGTCAGCAACACCTTCTGTGCTTGGTTTCATACCAGCGTCACCTTTGTGCCAGCCAGCTGGGCAAACTTCGCCGTGCTCGTTTGTAAATAGCATAGTATCTACCATTCTGATCATCTCGTCGATGTTTCTGCCAAGTGGTAGGTCGTTTATAACTGCGTGGCGAACTGTGCCATCTTTGTCAAGTAGGAATGATCCACGAAGTGCTACGCCAGCGTCTTCTAAAAGTACGTCAAAGCCACGAGCGATTGATTTTGTCATGTCAGCTACGATCGGGAAGCGAACTTTGCCGATACCGCCTTTATTTACTGGAGTCTCTTTCCATGCAAAGTGTGAGAACTGGTTGTCGCAAGAAACTGCGATAACTTCGATACCGCGTGACTTGAACTCGTCATATCTTTTATCAAATGCGATGATCTCGCTTGGGCAAACAAATGTAAAGTCCATTGGATAGAAGAATACAACAGCGCCCTTTTCGCCGATGTTTTTGTAAAGGTTGAAATCATTTACGATTTGATTGTTTCCTAAAACTGCTGCAGCTGTAAAGTCAGGTGCTTTTTTTGTTACTAACATTTTTTCTCCTTAATAATAAATTTTATTGATTGCGAAATTATATCCATAAAAATTTAAATTCTAATTAAATAGATCTGGAAATTTAAAACATTGTAATTTTAATATGCATTTGAAAATGAATGGAAATTTTTTAAAATTTATAGAAGATGCCGTAGAAATTTTATTAAATTTAGAGTTTTTGGGTATAGAAGCGGTTAATTATAATAGATCGCTAAAATTTCTACCGCCAAATTTTAGTATCGCCGAACCCCAAGTAAAGCCACCACCAAATGCATCAAGAAGCAAAACAGAGCCATTTTTGATGCGTCCATCCTCGTAAGCATCATTTATCGCCATTGGGATCGAAGCAGAGCTTGTGTTACCGTATTTTGCAACTGTCAAAACGCACTGCTCGTCAGTGAAATTTAGCCTATTTTTTACGGCGTCTATTATCCTGATATTTGCTTGATGAGGTATGAAAAAGTCGATATCTTCGCTTTGCATTTTGTTTGCGTGTAAAATTTCTATCACGCTTTTGCTAAGCGTTTGAACCGCTATCTTAAAGACCTCATTTCCGCTCATGTGGATGAAATTTAGCCTATTTTTTAGCGTCTCATCGCTAGCTGGAAATGCACTGCCACATCCTGGAGTTATCAAAAGCTCAGCCTGTCTGCCATCGCTTGCAGTGTGGATGTCGATGATCTCGTTTTCTTCGCTAGCGCTTATCACTGCTGCTCCTGCTCCGTCACCAAAAAGTATGCATGTGCTTCTATCTGTATAATCAACTATCGAGCTTAATTTTTCAGCTCCTATGATCAAGACATTTTTTTTAGCACCGCTTACGATAAGAGAATTTGCAAGCTCCAAAAGATAGATAAAACCTGTGCAAGCCGCACTTATATCAAAAGCTGTAATGCCAAAATTTAATCCTAAATTTGAAGCTATCTTGCAAGCAGTTGAAGGCATGCAAAGATGATCTGGAGATATCGTAGCGCAGATTACCGCGTCGATTTGTGACTTTTCAAGCCCTGAGCGTTTTATAGCTAGCTCGGCAGCTTTTGTGCCAAGATCGCTTGTTATCTCAGTCGTTGCGATATGTCTTTGCTCTATACCGGTTCGCTTCACTATCCACTCATCGCTTGTATCAACCATTTTTTCAAAATCAAAATTTGTTAAAATTTTTTCTGGGACATATGACGCAATGGAGATCAATGAAGCTTTTGGCATATTTTACCTTGCAAAGTGTGAAAGTTCTTCTTCTATAACTTTATTTATATTTGAGTTAGCAAATTTAATTGCTTGAAAGATTGCATTTTTTATGGCTTTTGAGTTGCTTTTGCCGTGGCTTATGATGACGCAGCCATTTACGCCAAGAAGCGGAGCGCCGCCATACTCATCGTAACTGACCTGTTTTTTTAGAGTTTTGAAAACTTTTCTCATAAGCACCGATCCAGCCATAGCTAGAGGCGATTTTTTAACTTGCTTTTTGATGATCTTACCTATAGCATCAGCAACGCCTTCGCTCGTTTTTAATAGGATATTTCCCATAAAACCATCACAAACCATTACATCAATGCTGCCATCAAAAATTTGATTGCCTTCCGCGTTTCCAACAAAGCTATCAAGTCTAGAAACCAGCTTAAAGGCTTCTTTGCTGACCTCGTTGCCTTTGCTCTCTTCTTCGCCGTTTGATAAAAGACCTACTTTTGGCTCTTTTCTGCCTAAAATTTCTTTTGCGTAGGCTTCACCCATTATAGCAAATTGAAACAAGTGTTCGCTTCTGCAATCAACATTTGCACCAACGTCCAAAACCAAAGTAGCTGTCTCTTTTGAATTAGGCATAAGTGTTGCGATCGCTGGACGAGATACATTTTTTAATCTACCAACTCTTAATGTAGCTAAGCTCATAGTAGCACCGCTGTGACCAGCAGAAACGACAGCATCAACATTTTTATCTTTTAAAAGCTCAACAGCTTTGTAGATCGTGCTATCTTTCCTTTTAAGTGCGTCTGTCGCTCCGTCAGCCATAGAGATGACTTCGGTAGCTTCTATAAATTCTATATTTTTTAAATAGGGTTGTGGGATGAGTGGTTTTATGGCATTGCTATCGCCAACTAATACAGCTTTAAATTCTGCCTCTTTCAGTGCTTCAATAACGCCAGATATTATAGGCTCTGCACCAAAATCACCACCCATAGCATCAATAGCAATGCGAATCATATTTTAGTATTCACCTGTTGTTTTGTTTATGCGGTGAGGCATTTTCCAAGAACCATCTTTGTCTTTTACAGGCACTGGAAGTGTAACTTTGTAATGTGTTCTACGTTTTGCTGCACGAGAATGACTCACTCTTCGCTTTGGTACTGCCATTTTACTCTCCTTTATAAATTTTTACATTTTTCACAATAAAAATAATCGCTCTTAAAAGCTTCTAGCTCACTTTCAAAAACTTCTTTTAAATCAATATTGCCATCAAAAAATTCAACTGTATCGCTAAGCTCATTTTCTCTGTCTTTATAGACACCATCACTTAAATTTAGCTCTACGTCTTGATCGATAGGTAGCATAAATTCATCACCACATCGATCACAAATATATTTTATCTCGCCCTTTATAGTACCTTGGCATTTTACCAAAAAAGGGTCTTTTCTTTTTAAAATTCCACTAAAAACTAGATCATTGTTTCTTACTAGCTCAAAGTTTATCTCTTTGTTTGCTATTTTAGAAAACGGAATAATCAAATTTTAGTCCAAAATTAGCAAATTTCTCTTGAAGCAAAAAAGAAATTTATCTCATTTACAGCGTTTTCTAGGCTGTCGCTTCCGTGAACCGCATTTGCGTCAATGCTATCAGCAAAATCAGCTCTAATAGTGCCAGGAGCTGCTTCTTTTGGGTTAGTTGCGCCCATTAGCTCGCGGTTTTTAGCAACTGCATTTTCGCCCTCTAAAACCATAACCACAACTGGTCCGCTTACCATAAATTCAACTAGATCGTTGAAGAAAGGTCTATCTTTATGAACTGCATAAAATGCTTTTGCATCGCATTTGCTAAGTTTTATTTTCTTTGCAGCTGCGATTCTTAAGCCATTGCTTTCAAATCTATCTATAATCTTTCCAACAACATTTTTCTTAACAGCGTCAGGCTTAATAATAGAAAGTGTTCTTTGCATAAATTTTCCTTAAAATTTAGGTTATTTAAATGAAGTTGGCAATTATATCAAATAAAGCTTAAAAATAAAATAGGCTCAAATTTGAGCCTAAAATTTGTAAATTTATTGGATAACTGGAGTGCTGCCAGTGCGAGCGTCAGCGCCGATTTGATCACGTGAAGGTTGTCCTGCTACTACGGCATCCCAAACGATGCAACCATCAGTTGGACAGGCAGATGCACAGGCTGGCTCATCATTGTAGCCTACGCACTCAACGCATTTGTTTGAATAAACATAGTATGTATCTGCTCCAGTTGGGTTGTCGCTATCATCAACAATAGCTGAAACTGGGCACTCATCGATGCATGAACCACAGCTTATGCATATATCGGTTATTTTTACAGACATTTTTTCTCCTTAAATAAAATTTTGGCGTAGAATATCAAAAAAAACTGAAAATGATATAAATATACTCTTAAATTTTCACAGCACGCTTAATTTCTCTAAACTGCTTTATAAAGTTTTTATCACTTTTAGACTAAATTTACAGATTAAAATTTTAAAAAGGTCGTATAAATTTAATGAATGATAATATACAAATAACTGGCGCAAGAGAGCACAATCTTAAAAATTTAAATCTTGAAATTCCAAAAAACAAACTAGTAGTTTTTACCGGTCTTAGTGGCAGTGGCAAGAGCACTCTAGCATTTGACACGCTCTATGCTGAGGGGCAACGAAGGTACATGGAGAGCCTAAGCAGCTACGCTAGGCAGTTTTTGGACCGTGTGGGTAAGCCTGATGTTGATAAGATAGAGGGTTTAACGCCTGCAATCGCGATCGATCAAAAGACAACCTCTAAAAACCCGCGCTCAACGGTTGGCACGATCACTGAAATTTATGACTATCTAAGGCTTTTATACGCAAGGGTTGGCGTGCAGCACTGCCATAAATGCGGCAAACCTATCTCAAAAATGAGTGCGAGCGACATCATAAATGAAATTTCAAAGCTCCCACTTGGCGCAAAAGTGATCATCTATGCGCCGCTAGTTCGTGAGAAAAAGGGCACATGGGCGGATCTGATCGAAAATTTACGCCAAAAAGGCTTTGTAAGGGCGCAGATAGATGGCGTTGTGGTGAGGCTTGATGAGGAGATCGAGCTTGCAAAAACAAAAAAACATACGATAAAGGTCATCGTTGATAGGATCGCTATTGATGAGCAAAATCACGAACGCCTTGCAAGCGACGTTGAAAAGGCGCTAAATGAGAGCTTTGGTGAGGTCGAGATAGAGATCGCAAATGCTGACGAGCTGGGCTTAAAAGAGAGCTTTATACATTACAGCGAGCACATGGCTTGTTTTGACTGCAAAATTTCATTTACGCCGCTTGAGCCGCTAAGCTTTAGTTTTAACTCACCAAAGGGCGCTTGCGAGCACTGCGACGGACTTGGTATAAGGTATAGCCTAGATATGAGCAAGATCATCGACGAAGAAAAGTCGATAGAAAACGGTGCGATCAAGCTACTTTACGGCTACAATATGAGCTATTACTATAAATTTTTACTTGCGTTTTGTGAGCAAAATAAGATCGACATTAAAAAGCCATATTACGAGCTTAGTGAAGATGAAAAAAGGCTCGTTTTATACGGCAACGTCAAGGATGTTGAGTTCTTTTGGAAACGAAACAAACTACTTAGAAAATTTGACGGAGTGGTTAAAATTTCACACGGACTTTTGAAGGATTACAAAGACTTTGACGAGTATATGAGCGAGAAAATTTGTGACGCTTGTAACGGCCACAGACTAAAGCCTCAAAGTCTAGCGGTCAAGGTCGCTGGTCTTGGGCTTGGTGAAATTTTAGATATGAGCATAGAAAACTGCACCGCTTTTTTCTCAAACGAAAAAAATTTTGCCTATCTTAGCGACTACGACAAGGCGATCGCAAAGCCCATCTTAAAAGAGATCAACGAAAGGCTTTTCTTTTTGTATGACGTGGGACTTGGCTATTTATCACTTGGGCGTGATGCTAGGACGATCAGCGGTGGCGAGGCACAGCGTATAAGGATCGCAAGCCAGATAGGAAGTGGGCTCAGTGGCGTCATGTACGTGCTTGATGAGCCAAGTATCGGACTTCATGAGCGAGATACGCTAAAGCTCATAAAAACACTTAGAAATTTACAAGCCAAAGGCAACTCCGTGATCGTCGTCGAGCATGATAAAAAGACGATAGAAGAGGCTGACTATATCGTAGATATCGGCCCTGGAGCTGGTAAATTTGGCGGTAGCGTGGTCTTTGCAGGCACGGCAAAAGAGCTTTTAAGCTCAGACACTCAGACTGCACAATACATAAATGGCAAGAAAAAGATCGACTATCAAAAAAATAGAAAAGCTGAGAAGTGGCTCGAAATTTCAAATGTAAATATCAACAATATCTCAAATTTAACCGCTAAATTTCCACTTAGAAATTTAGTTGGCATCACTGGCGTTTCAGGATCTGGCAAGAGCTCGCTAGTGCTTCAGACCTTGCTCCCAGAGGCGCAGGAGCAGCTAAATAGAGCCAAAAAAGTGAAAAAAATAGCTGGGGTAAATTTAAGCGGACTTGAGAATTTAGACAAGGTCATATATCTCGATCAAAGCCCGATTGGCCGCACCCCACGCTCAAATCCAGCGACATACACTGGCGTGATGGATGAGATAAGAAATTTATTTGCACAGACTAAAGAGGCCAAGCTTAGAGGCTATAAAATAGGGCGCTTTAGCTTCAACGTCAAAGGCGGGCGCTGCGAGAAGTGCCAAGGTGAGGGCGAGATCACGATCGAGATGCACTTTTTGCCTGATATCAACGTGGTTTGTGACGTTTGTAATGGCGCTAGATATAACGCTCAGACCTTGGAAATTTTATACAAAGGCAAAAACATCGCCGAGGTGCTAAATATGAGCATAGATGAGGCGGTTGAGTTCTTTAAGGCTGTGCCAAAGATCGCTTCAAAGCTCACTACGCTGCAAGACGTGGGGCTTGGCTACATCACGCTTGGACAAAACGCAGTCACACTTAGTGGCGGCGAGGCGCAGCGTGTAAAGCTAGCAAAAGAGCTTAGTAGAAGCGACACTGGAAATACGCTTTACATCCTTGATGAGCCAACGACGGGACTTCATTTTGCCGATGTTGATAGGCTGGTTAAGGTGCTAAATCACCTAGTCGATCTTGGAAATTCAGTCTTTGTGATCGAGCATAATATGGACGTCATCAAAAACTGCGACTATATCGTAGATATGGGACCAGAGGGCGGCGCAAAAGGCGGTAAAGTAATAGCTTGTGGCAGCGTCAAAGATGTAGCTAAAAACTACAAAAAAACTGGCAGCTACACAGGGGAATTCCTAGCGCAAGAGCTTGAAGAGATGAAGAAAAAATAAGACCAGCTTTTATGCTAATATTATGAAAAAATTAAGGGATAAATTTTGAAAATATTGCTTTATAACGTGACAACTGCACTAAAAATTGGCGGTGTTGAGACATTTTACTACTCAGTCGCAAAGGAGCTTATCAAAGAACACGAGGTGACCATTTGTACTGGCAGAGGTAAATTTATACCAGCATTTTTAAAAGACAGTAGCATTGATCTAAAGATGTTTGGTTTTTGCCCTAGAGAAAAGGTCGTAAAAATAGGCAATAGATTTAGAAAATTTATTGAAAGAGTTAGTTTTTATTTTAATGCCAGAAAATTTTTAGAGACTGAGAAATTTGATATTTTGGTTGTGCATAAGCCATTTGATTTTTTTGTTGCATGGGCTTTAAAGAGGCGTGATAAGAATTTAAAAGCAGTATTTGTAAGCGGTGGTGAGGATTTTTACTTTTTTGATAAATTTTTTATCAAATTTATAGATAAGATCATTAGCGTTAGCGACGCAAATGCGGAGATTTTAAGAGAAAGATATGGCAGAGAAGTTAAAGTCGTTTATAATGGCGTAGATAAAGAGAAGTTTTATCCAGATGCATCACTAAAAGAGAAGACAAGAGAGAAATTTGGTGTAAAAAGTGATGAAATTTTGATAGGAAGCGTAGGTAGAGTAGTTGGCTGGAAAGGCTTTGGCATGATGGTAAAAAATATAGACAAGATCAAAAACGCCAAATTTATGCTAGTTGGTGATGGAGAAAATTTACAAAGCTTAAAAGAACTAGCAGCTAAGCTTAACTTAAATCAAAAGGTCATTTTTGTTGGTGCTATCGGACATGATGAGCTAAATGAGTACTATAACGCTTGCGATGTCTACTTGCAACCAAGCATAGGCCATGAAGCTTTTGGTATAACCGTCATTGAGGCATTAGCAGCTAATAAGCCTTGCGTAGTTAGCATAAACGGTGGCATGAAAGAGATCATAAAAGACGGAGTAAATGGGTATAAATTTAAAATTTCTGATGAAAGTGACATGATAGAAAAGATAAATTTAACGCTAGAAAATATAGAAAATTTAAGACCAAGAGAGAGTATAAAAGGCATGTATGAGTGGTCAAAATTTGCACAGGAGCTAGTTGAGGTATGAAAGGATTTTTTCAAGAAAAGCTAAAAGCTACCAGATATTTAAATATAGCAATTTTAATTTTTTTATCTTTATTTTTAATAGGTCAGTATAACGAACACATAACTGCTATTAAAAATTTAGCCATATATTTAGCTCTATTTTTAACATTGATCCTTTTTACAGTCGATACTAAAAATGTTATACAAAATATAAAGAACAATGCAAAGAACAATAAAGCTATTTTGTTGCTATTTTTGCTTTTAAATTTATATGTTTTTGGCATATCATTTTTTCCTTATGATGCTACGCAAAATGCAGCACTTTCAGCTCTTCATGAATTTAAAAGAGCGTTTATATTTATTTTTATCGTTCTTCTTTGGCATGATGGTAGCTATAAAAACTCAAAATGGTTATTTTTTGCTATGGTTGCAGCACTTAGTATAGATAATATACATTTTTTTGTAAAAGGGATAGAAGACGGCACTCTTTTAAATTTAAAAAATGAAAAAGACCAATGGACGCAACCTATAGATAGATTTTATGCAGGCTTTTTTGATAGTTTATTTATTTTTTCTTTGGTCTCAATATTTTTTATCAAAAATAATTTTTACAAATTTTTTATCATAGTTTTTAATATTATTGTTAGTTTAATTTTTATTTTGCTTACAGGTGCTAGGGGCTCATGGCTTGCACTTGCTCTAAGTTTGATGGTTATGTTGGCTCTAACTTTTAAAAATGAAAAAATTAATCTTATAAATAAAAAATCCATGATATTTTGCCTATTTTTACTTGCTGCCTCTACTTGCGTCTATCATAACTCTACGCTTTTGCAGTTAAAAGTTGCTCAAGGATTTTATACTTCTGGTAGAGGAGATATTTTAACAAAGAGGTTGCCGCTTCTTTTTAACTCTGATAGAGCTTATATAGGTATAGGCTTTGGTGGTAAACAATATACTAAATTTTTAAATGACAAAAATGTTAATAATGATGATCTTGGCCCAACTGGTGTAGGCGCTGATGGAACTAAGTATCCGCATCATGACGAGCCAGTATTTATTGGTCAGTATTATCATTACGGTGTAGTAGGTACTGCTTTTTTTGTTGCGTTTGTTTTTTATATGCTTTTTGTTTCTTTTAAAAGGTATTTGTCAAACAACAAATTTTATATAGCAATATTTGGAAGCATACTTTGCACTTATATATTTAGGGGATTATTTGAAACTATGTATTTTACTCATCTTTATGTAATGCTTGGTCTTTTTATAGTATTTTTGTGCAAAAACAAGGAGTGATTTATGAAACTGTTTTACATATATCCAGAACAAATTCCGCAAGGTAATGCAAGAGAGATAGCAATACTAAATACATTTTTTGAGCTTAGTAATATGTGCGATGCTAAGCTGGTTTTACCGCAGTCTCCTTTAAATTTAAATGAGGTAAATGAGAAATTCGCTTTAAAGCTAAAAGCTAATGACATATTGTTTGTAAGAAAAAAGATTCTATTTTTAAAAAGTAATAAAATTTTTAATTTTTTTCTAAAAAAGATAATAAATAACTACTCAAATAAAGACGCAATATTTTATACGAGACATTTAAAGATAGCTAAATTTTTACTAGAAAATAAAATGCCCGATCAAAAGGTTGTATTTGAAGCGCATGAGTGTTTTACTTTGGGTAACAAAGCACTTTATGATATGGAAAAAGAGATACTACAAAATGCCGATTTTGTATTTTCGCACAATAGCAGTACGCTAAACGAGCTTAGAAAATTTTTCGGCTTACAAATAGTAAATTCGGCAGTTGTTTATAATGGTTGTAAGCAAGATTCTGATTTTAAGAAGAAAGATTTTGATTTTTCAATTATAAACTATTATGGCTCATTCTTGTTATGGAAAGGCCTTGATTTGATGCTAGATTTTGCCTTAAAAACTAGTATAAAACTAGAACTTTATGGCAAAAATAGTGGAAATAGTTTTATGACTTTAAAAAACACTCTTAAAGAAAGAGAGATTGAAAATTTGGTATGTTTTAAAGGACTGCTACCTCAAAATGAAGTTGTAAAAAGTCTTATTGAAAACAATACTATTTTGATAATACCTAGTGTAAAAAGTGATTATTCGCTTTATAGCACTCCATTAAAGCTTTTTGAATATATGGCAAATTCAAATGTCGTCTTAGCTCCAAATTTCCCACCAGTTGCTGAAATAGTAAAAGATGGCGAAAATGGTTTTTTATATGAAGCGGGTGATGAAAAAAGTTTAGAAGAAAAATTTAACTATATAAAGACTTTAGGTAATGAAGAGCTAAATAAAATTTCAAAAAATGCCTATGAAAGTATGAGTAAAAATACTTGGCAAAATAGAGCTATAAAAATAATCAAAGAATTAGAAAAGATAAATTAAATTTTTGAGTGGATTTAAAAAGAAAAAAAGGGGCGAATGCCCCTAGGATTATGCAGCTGGATAAACAGATACTTTTTTTCTGTTTTTATCAAGTCTTTCAAATTTTACAAAGCCATCGACTAATGCAAAAATAGTGTGATCTTTGCCAAGACCTACGTTATTTCCAGCGTGAGTTGCTGTTCCTCTTTGGCGGATGATTATATTTCCAGCACGAACGAACTCGCCACCAAATTTCTTAACACCTAATCGGCGTCCGATACTATCACGGTTATTCTGGGTTGAACCTTGACCTTTTTTGTGTGCCATATCTTATCTCCTTAAGCTGCGATACTTACGACTTTTACACGTGTAAATTGTCTTCTAAAGCCGCGTTTTAGTTTTGAGTCTTTACGTCTGCGTTTTTTGTAGATAACTACTTTTTTGTCTTTACCTTCATTAACGACCTCAAGAACAACTTTTGCACCCTTAACAAATGGCGCACCTACCTTTACTTCGCCGTCATTTACAGCTAAAACTTCTGTAATCTCAACGGTTGATTTAGCTTCAGCACTAAAGTGATCTAGCTTAAGGAACTCGCCCTCGCTAACACGATATTGCTTACCGCCATGCTTAAATATAGCGTATTTTGACATACTCTACCTTTCTAAAATTTGGTAAGACCAAAAAGCACTTTTTTGCAAAAGATTTATGGAGCTTTGTTGGTTGTAAGGTGTGAATATTAGCCAAAAGTTTATAAATTCTACTTTAATGCCCCTGATCTTATGATCTCATCGGCTAAATTTCTTATCATAGATGTATGATCTAGAAAGAAGGTTTTGTCATTTGGCAAATGTGGCTGATATACCAGCGTTTTGGCTACTGGTGCGCTTAAGATCATATTTATTAGTTCAAATTCAGGCGGAAAAACAAAATAAAGTTTTGGCTTAGGAATTTCATTTTGAAAGAGCCTTTGTGCGTAAAATTTACTGAAATTTTCGTTTTTTGGTAGCTTTATCTCTTTAAAGAGCTCAAATGGCAAAAAGTAGCGCGCCAAAGCATGAAGTCCGTGCGCGAAGATGTAGAGGCGTTTTTCAAATTTAGGCGCCTCCGTCCTGCCAAAAGTGGAGCAAAATTTCTGCAAATGCTCGCTCGCGGCAGCCGTATTTTTTTCGTGTATGGCAAGCACAAATTTAACCGCCTCTCTTTCGTTTGTCGGCTTTTTAGAGTCCGCAAAAGTGCGTGCTTTTTCTAGGGCTGGGGCAAGCAAATTTTCATCTTGCCAAAGTATCGCTGTGAGTAGATCATGCATAACACATAGAAATTTATAGCCGTTTTTGCTAGGTGGCAGGCCTTTTGGAAAGATACTTGCCATGCTATCTGTGTCACCACAAGCGATAGCAAAAAACGCAGGGATCAGCTTCTCACACTGGTCATATCCGCCGCTGCAGCCTGGGAGTAAATTTAGCTTAGCGTATTGAAAGATAAGATCATTTAGTGCCTCAGCGTCGCCATCAGCTAGGCACTTCTCAAGGCAAAAGTCGTAGCGTCTGGCTCTTGAAAAAGAGAGTAATCGTATGAGCTCACATAAAAAGTCGTAATCGTTTAAATTTTTCTCTTCTATCTCGGTGTAAATCATTGCATACTCGTCTAAAAGTAGCTCTTCGTCGCTTTTTGGTGGTTTTTTGGCTCTAAAAATGTTAAACAAGCTTTCTAAAAATGACATTTTGCGTCTCCTTATTTTTGCTAATTTTAGCCAAAAACGCCTAAAAGGGCTTAGTTTTTTGAATTCCAAAAAGTTAAATTTAGCGGATATTTTAACCTTGTTTTGGCTATAATCGCCCAAATTTAAGCGAGCTTAGGACAAAGATGGCAGGCGAAGATCAGGAAAAAACCGAAGAAGCGACCCCCAAAAAGATAGAAGACGCCAAAAAGGACGGCAACGTCCCCAAAAGTCAGGATCTATCAGGCTTTGTGACCCTAGTTATAGCTATTGGCGTGCTGCTTGCGATGCTAAATTTTATGAAAGATCAGGTCATCTCGCTTTACATCTACTACTCTAAATTTATCGGTCAGCCACTGACCTTGCCAACGGTAAAAATGATCGTTGTAAATACCTTTGGCAGGGCGCTTTTGATGATCCTGCCAGTTTGCATCTGCGTCGCGGTTGCCGGTATAATCGCAAATGTAATGCAGTTTGGCTTTATATTTACCACAAAGCCCATAACGCCAAATTTTGGCAAGATAAATCCGCTAAAAGGGCTAAAAAATTTATTTTCTATGAAAAAGGCGATCGAGAGCGTCAAGATCGTCGTTAAAGTAAGCATCGTCTTTGGCGTTGGATTTTACTTTTTCTTGCAGTTTATAAAAGAGCTTCCGCACACGCTCTTTTTCTCTATGTTTGACCAGCTTGCGTGGCTAAAAGAGAAACTCATCATCTTAGTTAGCGTCATGCTTTTTATACTTTTTGTGATCGGTCTTGCTGACCTGCTTATCGTGCGTTTTCAGTATTTTAAAGACCTTCGTATGAGCAAGCAAGAGATCAAGGACGAGTATAAGCAGATGGAGGGCGACCCACAGGTAAAAGGCAGGATCCGCCAAGCACAAATGCGTGCAGCTAAGCGGCGAATGATGCAAAATATCCCACAAGCTGACGTCGTCATCACAAATCCAACTCACTACGCCGTGGCGATCAGATACGACAAAAGCCGCGATGAAGCACCGATAATACTTGCTAAAGGGGTTGATTTCTTAGCGCTTCAGATAAAAAAGGTAGCGGTTGAAAATGGAGTGCAAATTTATGAGAATCCACCTCTTGCAAGGGAACTTTATAGAGTTTGTGAGGTCGATGATACGATACCAGCGCACCTTTTTAGGGCTGTGGCTGAAGTGCTAAGCTTTGTTTATATGAGTAATAAGCAGAAATTTAAAGATAAGCTTTGATGAAGAAATTTCTTGCCACCAAAAGGCAGCAAGAAATTTATCTATTATAGATAGCCAAACGCAGTAGCGAAGATATAGCCAAATATACAAGAGACTATAACGCCGATAAGGCCTGGGAAGATGAAGCTGTGGTTGATAACAAATTTACCGATGTGTGTCGTGCCACTTCTATCAAACTGAATAGCCGCAAGGTCGCTTGGGTATGTTGGTAGGATGTAGTATCCATAGCAAGCTGGCGCAAAGGCTAGGATTACAGCAGGGTTAACGTCGATGTTTAGTGCTAATGGCACGAACGCAACCAAGGCTGCAGCTTGAGAGTTAACAAATTTAGAGATGATAAGTAGCATAACCGCATAGGTCCAAGGGTGCTCTTTTACGATGCCACCAAGAGCTTCTTTCATCATCGGAGTATGTACTGCAAACATAGTCTCAGCCATCCAAGAGATACCAAATACCGCAACAAGAGCGATCATACCTGATCTAAATATCTCGTTTTTACCGATCTTGCTAGCATCTGTTGGAGTAAATATCAAGATGATGGCACCTGTTAAAAGCATGAAAATTTGGATAACATGAACCATGCTTAGGCTCTTTGAAGAGGCTAGTTTGTTGCTTATGTTGATATAAGCGCCTTGAAATTCCTCTTTTGCGCCTTTTTCATTTATATATGTTACTGCACCATCAGCTGTGCGAGTAAGAGTTTGATTTGCATCTTTGCCGATGATTTTGACTGATTGAGCTTTTTGATTTGAGTTTAGCTTGTCGTTTGAAACTTTTAGCTCAGCAGCTTCAGTTTGGATGCTGGCATCTTTTATCTTTAAGGTTTTTAAGACTTTTTGCTCAGTTGGAAGGTTTGCTACTATTTGAACGACTGTTGCGTCTTTATAGGTAGGCCAGCTTGGGCGAAGATCTTTAAAGTATCCAAGAAGTGCGACTACAAGGATAGATCCTAAAAATATCCACATTGCAGCCCATTGGTGCATAGGAAGTTTTTTGCCTAGAAGTGTTGCGCTGTCGCCATAAACGTATTTTTTAAACTCAGGGTCTTGAAGCTTTGCTTGAAAGACTTCATCTTTATCAAGGTCTTTGCCTCTAAACCAACTAAAAATTCCTATAGCCAGAACGCCACAAAATGTTGATGGGATAGTGATCTTTAAAAGGTCCAAGTATCCATCAAAGCCAGCTAAGTGAGTTTTAGCATTGATAAGAAAGCTAGTAAGGGTTACAACAGCGACTGAAACTGGGCTAGCGATGATACCCATTTGTGAAGCGATAGAGCTTGCAGCCATTGGACGCTCTGGGCGGATGCCGTTTTTGATAGCGATATCATAAACGATAGGAAGCACGGTATAAACAACGTGTCCAGTTCCGCATAAAATAGTAAGCGTACATGTTACAAATGGAGCTAAGATACTTACATATTTTGGATTTTTTCTAAGTATGGTTTCTGCTATTTGAAGCATGACGTCAAGACCGCCACTAGCTTGAAGTGTAGCACTTGCCACAACGACAGCAAGAATGGTTAGCATAACATCGATGGCAGGCTTACCAGGCTCAATGTTAAATCCAAAAACGAGAACTATAAGACCGATACCGCCTAGCATACCAAGTGCTATACCGCCTTTTTTAGCTCCGTAGAACAAACAGATAAGGACGATGAGAAGCTGGATAGCAAACTGCACGCCTTCACTTAAATTCATGAGAAAATCCATGAAACCTCCTAAGTTAAATGTAAATTTAATGTTGATTATATCTCTTATGAATTGAGATTAAACTTATATTTTAAGATTAATTTGACAAAAGCGAGAGTTTTGCATTAGATAAAAGCTTGTGTTAGGTGGTTTTGGTCTAAAATTCTGCATCATTACCACTCTTTTGAAATTTATAAATTTTACTTTGTATAAACTATAAAATCTAAATTTTTCATACTTTGTTTTTAAAAATTATTAATAAAAAAATTTAAGTTTTATTTTATATAATCCTAAAATCTGAGAAGCATTTTTTATCTGTGTTAAAATCTGCGAGATAAATTTAAAAGGATAAATTTGAAAAAAGATGCTAAAGAAACTATAAATTTGCCTATAAAAAAAGATGAGTTTAGCCAAAAAATAAGAGTAGGTTGGGCGGTGATCGGCGTTATTATTTTGGCGATAGAAATTTACATCGCTATCTTTATAAAAGGCGGTTTTATAAGGCACTATATCGGCGATGTGCTAGCTACTGCGATGCTTTATGCGTTTGGGCGAGCTATATTTAGGGTAGCTCCTATAAATTTAGCCATTGTTGTCTTTGCCATTTCACTTTTTATAGAAGCCTTACAATACCTCAAAATTCTTGAAATTTTAGGTGTGAAAAGCTCAATATTACGGATAATTTTTGGTGGGACATTTGACTTGACGGACATTATTTGCTATTTAGCTGGCTGCATTTTGGCTTACGTGTTTGAAAATTTATCTATGCAAAAAAGCAAAGCGCAGTAAATTTATACCTAATTATATATGCCGTTTAAATTACAAGATAAAAATAGGCTGGCTCATTTAAATTTAGATAGGCCAGCCTAAAATTTACTCTATTTTAACTCGCCCCAGTTTTTGGCGATATTTAGCGATGTTTTAAGTGGCACATTTAACGTGTAAATTTCTTCCATCGTCTTTTGCGTTGCTCTGCCAAATTCCTGCGCAAACTCGTCTTTTACTTCAAAGATCAGCTCGTCGTGGATCTGAAGCAACATACTCGCTTTTTCATCTAAATTTGCTCTAACTTTTACCATCGCCATCTTAACTAGATCTGCTGCGGAGCCTTGAAAGACCGTATTTACCGCTTCGCGCTCAAACATCGCTATTTGCATAGGTGTGGCGCTTTTAAAGTCAAAGTAGCGCTTTCTACCAAGTAGTGTCTGCACAAAGCCATCGTTTTTGGCTGAAATTTTTATGCTCTCTAAAAACTCTTTGATCGTTGCAAATGCCTTGAAATAGCGCTCTATATACTCTTTTGCCTCGGCTCTTGTGATATTTACTTGATTTGCTAGTTTGCTTGAGCCCATGCCGTAAATGAGGCCAAAATTTATACTCTTTGCCACGGCTCTATTTTGCCCGTCGCTGCTACCAAATATGCTAATAGCCGTCCTTGCGTGGATATCCTCATCATTTTTAAACGCCTCAAGCAGTGCAGGATCACGGCTAAAGTGAGCTAGCAGTCTAAGCTCGATCTGGCTGTAGTCAAGCCCCACAAAGCTATAGCCTTCGCGCGCCTCAAAGCACTCTCTAACGTCCTTTGCGAGGCTGCCACGAGCTGGGATATTTTGCAAATTTGGATTTTTACTTGAAAGCCTGCCAGTACTCGTGCCAGTTTGTAAAAAGCTCGTGTAAATTCGCGAGCCCTCGTCCTTTTTCGCAAGCGCTAAAAGTGGCTCGCAGTAGGTGCTTTGCAGTTTATATAGCTCGCGGTAAGCTAAAATTTTCTCTATCACTGGATGAGCGTCCGTAAGCTCAGCTAGCACGCTCTCATCGGTGCTATATCCTGTTTTTGTCTTTTTTTTGGTTGGGAGTTTTAGGTGTTCAAAAAGTATGACGCCAAGCTGTTTTACGGAGTTTATATTGAAATTTTCGCCGCTTAGCTCGTAAATTTCACTTGTTAGCGCCTTTAGTTTGGTGTCGTTTTCAAGGATGAGCTTTTGCATCTTAGCTTCATTTATCTTGATGCCATTTTGCTCCATATCAAAGAGCGTGAGGATAAAAGGAAACTCGTGCGTATCGGCAAGGGTGAGTAAATTTTTATCAAGCGTGTTTAAAAAAGTTTTATAAAATTTAAGCGTTATCCAAGCGTCCTCACTCGCGTATTTGGCGGCATTTTCTAGCGGCACATCGCCAAAAGTTTGCCCCTTTTTGACCACATCTTCAAATTTGATCGTGTCATAGTCATAAAGCCTCTTTGCCAGCGCGTCCATGCCGACACTTGAGTTTGGGTCGCTAAGCCACGCAAGTATCATCGTGTCTTTGAAATTTGCTGGAGGGTTGAGCCCAAGGTTGTTTTTCACGATCTCAAAGTCATATTTTAAATTTTGTCCGATCACGCAGCATTTATAAATTTGCCCTACCGCCCAAGTGGCAAATTTTAGGCTGATTTGCTTTGGCGCGCCTAGGTAGTTGTGAGCCACTGGCACGTAGTAGGCGTCCTCGTCGTTAAAGCAAAAGCTAAAACCAACGATCTTTGCGCTCTTGCTATCAACGCCCGTGGTCTCGGTGTCAAAGGCGACGATGGTCTCTGGCGTGATGTCAGCAAGCAGTTTCTCAACACTCGCTTCATCAAGTAGTAAATTTGCTCTAAAGCCAAGCTTAAATTCAGCATTTTCCTCTTTTTGCAAGCTCTTAAGAAGCCTGTTTAGATCGTACTTTTTTAAAATTTCTGAGATGTTTATCAAAGGATTTTGCTCTGGAAATTTAGATTGCTCAAGATCAAGCGAAGTGATCGCGTCATCAAAGAGCGTGGCTAGCTTTTTACTCAAAAACGCCTCGTCTCTTGCAGCTGCTAGCATATTTTTGGTGCGCTCGTTTCTAAGAAGGGCTAAATTTTCATAAATTCCCTCTAAGCTGCCATACTCAGCTAAAAGCTTTTTAGCTCCCACTGCGCCGATACCTTTGACGCCCGGGATGTTGTCTGAGCTGTCTCCTGCGATCGCTAAAAAGTCCCTCACCTGAGCTGGATAGACGCCATACTTTTCAAAGCAGCTAGCGCTATCGTGGTCGATCTTGCTTTGTGGGCTGTAGATGCTCACTTTGCCGTCTTCTATGAGCTGGTAAAGGTCCTTATCATGCGTGACTATTCGCACAAATATATCTTTATCTTTGCAAATTTTAACTGCACTTGCGATGATATCATCGGCCTCGTAGCCCTCACGGCTAAGACTGTAAAGTCCCATTTTTTCTATCATATCTATACAAACTGGCAGCTGCTCTTTTAGCTGAGCTGGCGGCTCGCTCCTGTTTGCCTTGTATTCGCCCAAAATTTCGTGGCGCAGGGTCGTGCCCTTGCTATCAAGTGCGAAGATGAGGTAGTCGCTTTGGTACTCATCTTTTAGGCTCGCTATGAAATTTGCAAAGCCACTTATCATGCCACTTGGTTTGCCCTCTCTGTTTTTAAGCCCGCTCATAGCGTAGTAAAGCCTAAAAAAGAAGCCAAAAGTATCAATAATCGTAAGTGTTTTCATTCTCTATCCTTTTGCGCCATTTTATGAAATTTAGGCAAAAATTTGGCTGATTTTATAAATTTATCAGACGCTAAAAGCAAATTGAGATTTTAAACGCAAAACAAATTTTAATCATTTAAAAGATATAATCTCGCCTAAAATTCAAACTAAATAATAGATAAATTTAAGGTAAAAAATGTTTATAGATAGCGTGAAATTAACCCTAAGCTCAGGCCATGGCGGTGCTGGTGCAGTAAGCTTTCGCCGCGAAAAGCACGTCATTTTAGGCGGCCCAGACGGCGGTGACGGCGGTGACGGCGGAGATGTATATTTTGTCTGCGACAACAACACCCACACACTGGCAAACTACAAGGGCAAAAGGGCGATGAGAGCGAGCGACGGCGAGGCTGGCATGGGCAAAAGAATGACTGGTAAAAAGGGCGAGAGCCTAGAGCTCATCGTGCCACCAGGAACGGCAGTCTATGACGCACAGACAAATGAGCTGCTTTGCGACATGGTAGAAGAGGGGCAAAGGACGCTATTATTAAAAGGTGGCAAGGGCGGACTAGGAAATTTTCACTTTAAAAACTCTATCAACCAAGCTCCAGAGTACGCTCAAAAGGGCATGCCAGAAGAGAGCGTAGAGGTTAGGCTCGAGCTAAAACTGATAGCTGACGTGGGACTTGTTGGCTTTCCAAATGTCGGCAAATCAACCCTCATCTCAGCCGTTTCAAACGCCAAACCACAGATAGCAAACTACGAATTTACCACACTTACACCAAAGCTTGGACTTGTTGAAGTCGATGAGTTTAGCGGTTTTGTCATGGCTGACATCCCTGGCATCATCGAGGGAGCGAGCGATGGACGCGGCCTTGGCGTGCAGTTTTTAAAGCATATCGAGAGAAATAAAATTTTGCTTTTTATGATAGATAGCGCAAACTACAGAAGCATGAGCGAGCAGTTTAGCGTGCTAAAAGAGGAGGTCGCTAAATTTTCAAGTGTGCTTGCTAGCAGGGACTATGCGATCGCTATCACCAGAGTCGATGCGGCGGAAAATTTAGATGAAAATATAAAAGAATTTATGAAAAGCATAAATTTAGAGCCAAATCAAGTTGGTAAATTTGTCTATAAGCAAGACCTATACAGCTTTGACGCGAAAAAACCATACTTTGTTTTGCCAATTTCATCAGCGACAAACGAGAATATCAACGAGCTTAAATTTGCACTGCTTGAGCTACTTAAAAAGGAGCTTTGAGTTGCGACTTTTTGGCACTTTGAACTTAGAAATTTAAGAAGATAAAATGAAGAAAATTTTTTGCATTATGCTATTTTGTCTTGGTGCATATAGCTGTGATCCAGCGGATCCAATATATATGTTTTTGGATTTTAATGACATAGATCGTGACGGCATGCTAAATTTAGATGAGTGGATGGCGTGCAAGGCGCCTTCTGAACTAAAAATAGCGCCAGATCTATGCACTAGTGATGAATTTAAAAGGCTGGATCTTGATCGTAGTGGCAAAGTTAGCGTTAATGAGCTAAGAAATTTAGTATTGCAAAAGATTAGTTGGCAGAAAGATCCATGCGCCTCTTGGCCGCCAAGCAGTCAAAATGCAGATCAAAATAAAAGTCGTTGAAATTTAAAGGAAAGTGATGAATATAGTTTTTATGGGGACGCCTGATTATGCTGTTAGGATACTTAGGCGCATAAAAGAGGCTGGCTTTAATATAAAAGCGGTATTTACCCAGCCTGATAAGCCAGTTGGCAGAAAGCAAATTTTAACCCCAAGCGAGGTTAAAATTTACGCGCAAAATGAGCTAGTAGGCGTGCCAGTCTTTACGCCAAATACACTAAAAGATGAGGCGGTGGTTGCCGAGCTAAAGGCATTTGAGCCTAAATTTATCGTAGTGGCAGCTTATGGCAAAATTTTGCCTGGGAGCGTGCTTGACGTGGCGACTTGTATAAATTTACACGCTTCAATCTTGCCAAAATATAGAGGCGCAAGCCCAATCCAAAGCGCGATCCTAGCAGGCGAGAAGCAAACAGGCGTGACTGCAATGCTAATGGATGCGGGCCTTGATACTGGCGATATGCTAGACTTCATCTACACGCCCTGCGAAAACAAGATGTCAAGCGAGCTTTTTAGTGAGCTAGGCGAGCTTGGCGGTGAGCTAATCGTAAAAGTGCTTAAAAATTTTGAAAATTTAAAGCCACAAAAGCAAGACGACGCGCAGGCCACGTACTGCAAAAAGATAAGCAAGAGCGACGGACTTTTTAGCTTTGATGAAGAGGCAGGGCAAATTTATAATAAATTTCGTGCGCTCACACCTTGGCCGGGGATTTATCTGGCAAGCGGACTAAAAATTTTATCGCTTGATCTAAGTGAAAAAAGTGGCAAAAGCGGAGAAATTTTAAGCATAGAAAAGGACCACGTCGTGGTAGCTTGCAAGGGTGGGGCGGTCAAAATTTACGAGCTTCAAGAGCCAAGCAAAAAGCCAACAAACGCAAAAGCATATATAAATGGTAAGCGCCTTAGCGTTGGCGATGAATTAAAATAAATTTAAAGGAGCGGTTATGAAAAATGCGCTAAGTATAGCAGGTGTTGATCCAAGCGGCGGAGCTGGAGTTTTAGCTGATATAAAGGTATTTATAGCACACGGCGTATATGCGATGGGAGCGATCACGGCGGTCACTGCTCAAAATACAAAGGGCATCTTTGGCATGCAGTTAGTTGAGCCAAAGCTCATCGAGGATCAGATCAAAGCGATATTTGATGATATAAGAGTTGATGTGGTAAAAATAGGCGTTGTCCCAAGCGTTGAGATCATCAAAAGCGTCGCAAAAACGCTAAGAGAGATCAAAAATTTACCACCAGTCGTGCTTGACCCAGTCATGAGCTGTAAAAATGGCGACATCTGGCTAGAGGGCGCTGCAAAAGACGCGATCGTGGAGGAGCTTTTCCCACTTGCAAACGTGATCACGCCAAATATCTTTGAAGCGCGCGAAATTTTAAAGCGTGAGCTAAAGGGCGAGGGTGAGCTAAAAGAGGCTTGCAAGGATCTTTTGAAATTTGGCACAAAGAGCGTCTATCTAAAATGTGGAGAGATAGAAGGCAAGTCGCTTGATATATTTTATGATGGCAAAGAGTATGAAATTTTTAGCGACGAGCGCATAAAAACGACTGCGACTCACGGCTCAGGCTGCTCGCTATCAAGCGCGATCGCTTCAAATTTAGCAAATGGACATAGTCTAAAAGAGAGCGTGAAAAATGCGCATGATTATATCTTTAACGCTATCAAAAACGCGGTCATCATCGGCGGCGGACAAAATCCAGTAAATCACTTTTATAAATTTAAGGTGTGATTTGAAAGTAGAGTTTTTTCAAAGTCTGCCTTCGACGCAGGAATTTTTGATAGAAGCCCTAAAAAACGGCGAGATAAAGCCACCGCACATGATCGTAGCACACAATCAAACCAAGGGGGTCGGCAGCCGCGGCAACAGCTGGGAGGGGCTTGGCGGAAATTTATTTATGTCATTTTGCATAAACGAAGATGAGCTGCCAAGCGACATACCTCCGCCCTCGATCTCAATATATTTTTCTATGCTGATGCGTGATGTCTTGAGCGAACTTGGTTCAAAATGCTGGCTAAAATGGCCAAATGATTTTTACGTGGACGAGCGTAAAATAGGCGGCACTTTGACAAATAAAGTGGATGAAATTTACATCTGCGGCATGGGGATAAATTTAGCTAGCGCACCCGAAAACGCGGGCATTTTGGATATCAAAACTAGCGTAGATGAGCTAGTTTGGGGCTTTGTTAGCATGCTTGATAAAAAGATTTTATGGAAGCCAATTTTTAGCAAATTTAGGATAGACTTTTGCAAGTCAAAAAGTTTTATTACGCATATTGCAAATAGAGCTGTTTCGCTTCAAGATGCTGAAATTTGCGATGATGGAGCGATATTATTAAACGGGGAAAAGGTATATTCGTTAAGATGAGCGAGATAATAACAATAGCTAACCAAAAAGGCGGCGTTGGCAAGACCACAACGGCCGTAAATTTAGCCGCATCACTGGCGGTTGCTGAGAAAAAAGTATTATTAATAGACATTGATCCGCAGGCAAACGCGACTACTGGGCTTGGTTTTAGCAGAAGCGACTACGAGTTTAACATCTATCACGTCTTAACAGATAGAAAAAAGCTCTCACAAATCGTACTAAAAACTGAGATACCAACGCTTTTTTTAGCTCCGTCAAACATAGGACTTGTCGGCATCGAGCAAGAATTTAACGACCAGAGCAAAGACTATAAACTAATCCTTAAAAACAAAATTTCAGAAGTTGTAGACGACTATGATTTTATCATCATCGATAGTCCTCCAGCACTTGGAAGCATCACGATAAATGCTCTTAGTGCAAGCGATAGCGTGATCATCCCGATCCAGTGCGAATTTTACGCACTTGAGGGCTTGGCGCAGATCCTAAACACTGTAAAGATCATCAAAAAAACGATAAATCCAAAGCTAAATATAAAGGGCTTTTTGCCAACGATGTTTAGCTCGCAAAACAATCTCTCAAAAGAGACCATTGCAAATTTAAAGCAGCATTTTGAAAATAAGCTCTTTAAGAGTAAGGACGGAAAAGAGGAATTTGTAGTCGTTCCAAGAAATGTAAAACTTGCTGAAAGCCCAAGTTTTGGCAAGCCGGTGATACTTTATGATATAAAATCACCAGGCTCGATCGCATATCAAAATTTGGCATATTGTATTTTAAACTAAAAAATAAGGAAAAAAATGGCGAAAAAAGGTGGATTAGGGCGCGGACTTAGCGCGATACTTGAAGATGTAGAGCAGGCCTACAGCAAAGAGATCGCAAATTTAAACGACTCTGAGATAGTCGAAGAGATAAATATAGATGAAATTTTACCAAACCCTTACCAGCCAAGGACGCATTTTGACGAAGAGGCTTTAAAAGAGCTAAGTGCCAGCATCAAAAGGCACGGTCTCATACAACCAATAATCGTCATCAAAAAGGATGACGGCTATATGCTAATAGCTGGTGAGCGTAGATACCGTGCTACAAAGATGCTTGGAGCAAGCAAGATAAAGGCGATCATCGCTGATATTAAGTCTCAAAATTTAAGAGAGCTTGCGCTTATCGAAAACATACAACGTGAAAATTTAAATCCAATCGAACTTGCAAAGTCATATAAAGAGCTCATAAATGAGTATAAGATCACACAAGATGGCTTAGCAAATATCATCCATAAGAGTAGAACCCAGATAACAAATACAATGAGACTCTTGCTACTTAGCGACTACACACAAAGACTTTTGCAAGAAGACAAACTCACGCAAGGCCATGCTAAAGTCATCGTAGGACTTAGCAGCGAAGAAGAAAGGATGGTTGTTGATACGATCATCGGTCAAAAGCTAAGTGTTAGAGATACAGAAATCTTAGTAAAAAAGATAAAAAATAAAGAAGAAGTAAAAGAGCCAAAGCCTCAAATTTCAGAAGAAATGAGCAAAAAATTATCAAATTTACAAGAAATTTTTAAAAATTTAAAGATAAAGACGAAAGTAAAATATAAAAATTTAATATTAGAATTTAGCGACATTTCGCAGGTAGAAGAATTTATCGCTAAGCTAAAATAGAATTACAAATTTATTTTTATTTTTAGTAATTTATTGTAAAATCAGACTTTGATTTGAATATTAAATAAAACTTAATAACAAAATAAGGAGAGTGGATGTTAGAAATAGATGTGCCATTGATGCTTTTAACGGCTATCGTTCTCTTTGTCTTGATCGCCATTTTAAATCCTTTGCTATACAAGCCAATGCTTAAATTTATAGATGACAGAAATGCCTCTATAAAAAACGACGAAGAGAGCACTAGCAAAAATGCAAGCGACTTAAGCGTTCATGAAAAAGAGATCGAAGAGATCATACAAAATGCAAGATCTGAGGCTAACAAAATAAGACAAGAGGCCTTAAATTTGGCAAAAGAAGAGTCTTTAAAAGAGATAAATGCGGTAAAAAGTAGCTTAGAGGCTGATTATAATGAGTTTTTAAACGCTTTAAGCTCTCAAAAAGATAGCCTAAAGGCAGATCTATCAGCTAAACTACCTGAGCTTAGAGCAGCTTTAAACGCTAAGCTCTCTAAAATTTAAAGGAAATTTATGAAGATAAAAATTTTATTTTTTCTAGCACTTCCATTTCTAGCATACGCTAGCGAGCATGGTGGAACAAACTACGACATAGTCGAGAGAACGCTAAACTTCTTACTTTTCTTTGCTATTTTGGTCTATTTTGCTGCTAAGCCACTAAAAGCTCTTTATCAAAGCAGGATCGATAGGATCGCAAATAAGCTTGAGAGTATCCAAGAGAAGCTTCGTGAGTCAAAAGCTAAAAAAGATGACGTTTTAAAGCGTGTAGAAGAGGCTAAGCAAAATGCAAATGCTCTAATCGAAACCGCGAAAAAAGAGGCTGTAAATTTAGCTGCTAAAGTTAAAAAAGAGGCTCAAAACGATATCGCAAATATCGAAAAAGGTTACAAAGAGCAAAAAGAATTTGAAGAGCGCAAGATGACAAAAGGCGTTGTAAATGAAATTTTGAGCGACATTTTCTCAAGCGATAGCCTAAAAGTCGATCAAAAAGAGCTTGTAAATATCATACTTAAAAAGGTTAGCTAATGAATGAAGTAGTAGCTAAAAAATACGTAAAGGCGATCTTGAGCGACGTAAAGTCCAATGAACTTAATGTATTTGTTGAAAATTTATCAGAGCTAGCTGCTGCTTTTGCTAGCGATAAATTTAAAAGCATTATAAGTTTGCCGACACTAAAGGCTTCACAAAAGGTTGAATTTGTGCTATCTTTGGTTAAAAATCAAGATGCTAAATTTGCAAATTTTATAAAGCTTCTTGGTGTAAACAAAAGGCTAGAGCTTATACCTGCGATACTAGACGAGATGAAGATAGAGCAATCTCTGCTTGAAAATACATATCGCGGAGAGGTTGTTGGAAATTTTGATCTAAGCGCTGAGCAGCTAAAAGCTTTGGAAGAGAATTTCTCTAAGAAATTTAACTCTAAGATCAAGCTTGATGGCTCAAAGAGCGGTTACAACGGTGTAAAAGTTGAGTTAGACGATTTAGGTGTCGAGGTAAATTTCTCTATCGACAGACTAAAAAGTCAAATGAGTGAATATATATTAAAAGCAATTTAAAAAGGAGTGAAAGCGTGAGTGCAAAAATTAAAGCTGACGAAATTAGCACGATAATCAAAGAGCGTATTGAAAATTTTGATTTAAGTGTTGATGTAGAAGAGACCGGTAAAGTCATCTCAGTCGCTGATGGCGTTGCTAACGTTTATGGTTTGAAAAACGTTATGGCTGGTGAGATGGTTGAATTTGAAAGCGGCGAAAAAGGTATGGCTCTTAACCTTGAAGAGAGCAGTGTTGGTATAGTTATTCTTGGAAAAACTAGTGGTATCACAGAAGGAAGCTCTGTAAAAAGACTTAAAAAACTTCTACGTGTGCCAGTTGGCGACGCATTGATCGGCCGTGTTGTAAATTCACTCGGTGAGCCAATCGACGCAAAAGGGCCAATCGAAGCTACTGAATCTCGCTTCGTCGAAGAGAAAGCAAAAGGTATCATGGCAAGAAAAAGCGTTCATGAGCCACTTCAAACAGGTATCAAAGCTATCGACGCACTTGTACCAATCGGTAGAGGTCAAAGAGAGTTAATCATCGGCGACCGCCAAACTGGTAAAACAACAGTTGCTATAGATACTATCATCAACCAAAAAGGTCAAGATGTCATTTGTATCTATGTAGCTATCGGTCAAAAGCAATCAACTGTTGCTCAAGTAGTTAAAAAACTTGAAGAATATGGCGCTATGGACTACACAATAGTTGTAAATGCTGGTGCTAGTGACGCAGCTGCGCTTCAATACCTTGCACCATACGCTGGCGTAACAATGGGTGAATACTTTAGAGATAACTCTCGCCACGCGCTAATCATCTATGATGACTTGTCAAAACACGCGGTTGCTTACCGTGAGATGTCTTTGATCTTAAGAAGACCACCAGGTCGTGAAGCTTACCCGGGTGACGTTTTCTACCTTCACTCAAGACTTCTAGAAAGAGCAAGTAAGCTAAATGACGCACTAGGTGCTGGATCTTTGACAGCTCTGCCTATTATCGAGACTCAAGCAGGCGATGTTTCAGCTTATATTCCAACAAACGTTATTTCTATTACAGATGGTCAAATTTTCCTTGAGAGTGACCTATTTAACTCAGGTATCCGCCCAGCGATCAACGTTGGTCTTTCTGTATCTCGTGTCGGTGGTGCAGCTCAGATCAAAGCTATCAAGCAAGTTTCTGGTACACTAAGACTAGACCTTGCTCAATACCGCGAGCTACAAGCGTTTGCTCAATTTGCAAGCGACCTTGACGAGAGCTCAAGAAAACAACTAGAGCGTGGTCAAAAGATGGTTGAAGTACTAAAGCAACCTCCATATTCTCCGCTTCCAGTTGAGAATCAAGTAGTTATCATATTTGCTGGCGCTAAGGGTTATCTAGATGACGTTGCAACTGCAAATGTAACAAAATTTGAAGCTGAGCTATATCCATATATCGAGGCAAAATACCCTGAAATTTTTGAGCAGATCAGAACTAAAAAAGTTCTTGATAAAGAAGTAGAAGAAATTTTACATAAAGCGTTGAAAGATTTTAAAGCGACTTTTGCCGCTAACTAGGGCTAAGATATGTCAAATTTAAAAGATATAAAACGAAAGATCAAGAGCGTCCAGAACACTCAAAAGACGACGCGTGCGATGAAGCTTGTCTCTACAGCAAAGCTTCGTAAAGCTGAAGAGGCTGCACGCTACTCTAGAGTTTACGCACTTAAGATTAATGAGGTTTTATCGGAGATAGCTTATAAGATCAATCAATACGCTTCAGTTATGACTGAGAGTAAATTTTTTAACACAACAAAGAGTGTAGAAAAGGTTGATATTATATTTGTTACCGCTGATAAAGGGCTTTGCGGTGGCTTTAATGTCCAGACTATAAAGACAGTTAGGCGCATGATCGATGAGCTAAAAGCCAAAAAGATCAAAGTTAGACTAAGAGCTGTTGGTAAAAAAGGCATTGAATTTTTCAATTTCCAAGGCGTTGAACTACTTGAGACTTATGTCGGGGCTAGCTCTTCTCCTACTTATGAAAAAGCTCAAAAGATCATAAAAGATGCCATTGATGACTTTACAAACGGCATAACAGATAAGGTCGTGCTAATACACAATGGCTATAAAAATATGATTTCTCAAGAGATTAGAGTAAATGATATTGTGCCTATTGAGCCGTCTAAGATAGTTGCGGTTGAGACAAATTCTTTGATGGAATTTGAGCCAGAAGACAACTATACTAAGATTATGGATGAATTGCTCAATAAATATTTTGAGTATAGTATGTATTATGCTTTGGTTGATTCTTTGGCGGCTGAGCACAGCGCTAGAATGCAAGCTATGGATAATGCAACAAACAATGCTAAACAACGCGTAAAACAGTTAAATCTTGCTTATAATAAAGCAAGACAAGAGTCTATTACCACTGAGCTTATCGAGATTATCAGTGGTGTTGAATCAATGAAATAAAAGGAGTATGAATGAAGGGTGTTATTAGTCAAGTTATGGGCCCTGTGGTCGATGTTGACTTTAATGACTACTTGCCGAAGATCAATGAAGCTATCGAAGTTTTCTTTGAGGTTGAGGGCAAGAAACATAAACTAATATTAGAAGTTGCTGCTCACCTAGGTGATAATAGAGTTAGAACTATCGCTATGGATATGAGTGAAGGTCTGACTCGTGGCTTAGAGGCTAAAGCGCTTGGTGCACCTATAAGCGTGCCAGTTGGCGAAAAAGTTTTGGGTAGAATTTTTAACGTAGTTGGCGATTTGATCGACGAGGGTGAGGGTATAAATTTCGATAAGCACTGGTCTATCCACCGCGATCCTCCTCCATTTGAAGAGCAAAGCACTAAGAGCGAAATTTTTGAAACCGGCATCAAGGTAGTTGATCTTCTAGCTCCTTATGCGAAGGGTGGTAAAGTAGGTCTATTTGGTGGTGCTGGTGTTGGTAAAACGGTTATTATCATGGAGCTTATCCACAACTTTGCATTTAAACACAGCGGTTACTCTGTATTTGCAGGCGTTGGTGAGAGAACTCGTGAAGGAAACGACCTTTATCACGAAATGAAAGAAAGTAACGTTTTGGATAAAGTTGCCTTGTGCTATGGCCAAATGAACGAGCCACCAGGAGCAAGAAACCGTATCGCGCTAACTGGTCTTACAATGGCTGAGTACTTCCGTGATGAGATGGGACTTGACGTTTTGATGTTTATCGATAACATCTTCCGTTTCTCTCAATCAGGTGCAGAGATGTCAGCTCTACTTGGACGTATCCCATCAGCTGTTGGTTATCAGCCAACTCTTGCAAGTGAGATGGGTAAATTCCAAGAGAGGATTACATCAACCAAAAAAGGTTCTATTACGTCTGTTCAAGCTGTTTATGTTCCAGCTGACGACCTTACAGACCCAGCTCCTGCGACTGTTTTTGCTCACCTTGATGCCACGACAGTTCTTAACAGATCGATCGCAGAAAAAGGTATCTATCCAGCTGTTGATCCACTTGATTCAACATCAAGAATGCTCGATCCTCAAATTTTAGGAGCAGATCACTATAAGGTAGCTCGCGGCGTTCAAGCTGTGCTTCAAAAATATAAAGACCTTCAAGATATCATCGCTATCCTTGGTATGGACGAGCTTAGCGAAGAAGATAAGCTAACAGTCGATAGAGCAAGAAAGATAGAGAGATTTTTATCTCAACCATTCTTCGTTGCTGAAGTATTTACAGGCAGCCCTGGTAAATATGTAAGTCTTGACGAAAATATCGCTGGCTTTAAGGGAATTTTAGAAGGTAAATATGATCATCTACCAGAAGCAGCATTTTATATGGTTGGAAATATAGATGAGGCTTTAGCTAAAGCTGAAAAACTTAAGGCTTAAATTTAAAAAGGAAGCGTAATGGATAAATTACATTTAGAGATCGTAACTCCTCAAGGTCAGATATTTAATGATGACGTGAGTAGTGTAGTGCTTCCAGGTAGCGAGGGTGAGTTTGGTGTTTTGCCAAACCACGCCTCATTAATATCTCTTTTAAAAGCAGGTATTATAGATATAGAAGATAAGCATAAAAAGCATGATGTAGTTGCTATTAACTGGGGCTATGCAAAGATAGATGAGGGCAAAGTAGTTATACTAGCTGACGGTGCGGTCTATGTCTCTGGCAATAGTGAAAGTGAGCTTGCAAATTCATTAGAAGCTGCTAGAAATTTGATAGAGAGTATGAGCAGTGATACAAATGCTTTTGCAGCAACTATATCAAAAATGGAAAATGTAGTGAGAGCAAGATAAGTGGGCGGAATAGATATATTTTTAAATTACATTCAAAGAAGTAGTTTTATTACAATTATAGTTTTAACTTGGTTGTCAATATATTTTATAGTTAGTTTTACAATTCTTTTTTCAAGAATGGCTGGTATAGGAGCTTGGCAAAAACGCGAGCAAAATGCGCTTGAAGCACTGCTTATGGGCGCTAAAAATATACCAAATGACTCATCTTTAAAGAAATGTGCAAGCGGTAGAATTTCAAAAGAAAAGCTAAATGTTTGCATAAGCATTGCCGAAAAAAATGCTACAAGTGGGCTTACATGGCTTAGCGTAATAGCTTCTACTTCTCCATTTATCGGTCTTTTTGGAACAGTAGTATCTATCTTGGAGACATTTTCACAGCTAGGAAATGGTGCAGGCTCATCTCTTGGAGTTATAGCCCCAGCTATCTCTGAAGCACTTGTCGCTACCGGATGCGGAATTTTTGTTGCCATCCCAGCATATACATTTAACTTGCTTATAAAAAGAAAAGCTTATGAATTAATGAGCGTTATCGAGCGTCAAGCTGACGTTATGATAGCACTTAAAAAAGATGACGAGACGTTATAGATGGCTCTTAAATTTGACGACGAAACACCAGAGCTAAACATAACGCCTCTTGTTGATATCATGCTTGTTTTGTTGGCTATTTTAATGGTTACAATGCCAACTATAACATATCAAGAAGATATAACATTGCCAGATGGCTCAAAGGCAAAAACATCTACGTCTAAACAAAAAGATCTTATAGTGTCTATAAATGCACAAGGACAAGTTAGAATAGATCAAAGTACAATGAGCCTTGCTGAACTTCCAGATAACATTGCACTAATGAGTGCAAAATATGACAAAACCTCGCCTATATACATAAAGGCTGATAAAAATTTAAAATACGATGATGTTATGTTTGTATTAAAGACTTTAAAAGGTGCTGGTTTTAATAAAGTAGCTTTAGAGACAAACGGTTAAGATGCCTAATAAAGTTAAATTTCCAACGCTTAGTTCGTTTTTTGTAGCGTTTTGTATTTACATTATCATTGTGCTTGCTTTGTTTATAAAGCTTACTTTTTTTAGCGAACCTCCTAAAAAATATACTGATGACAAAGATGCTATTATGGACGTAGTTATGGTTGATAGAGAAGTCGATCAAACCATAAAAGCGCCAAAACAAGCAAAAGAGGTCGTAAAAGAGACAAAACCAGAACCTAAAAAAGAGTCAGAAGAAGATAAACAAGAGACTACAAATAAACCTGTTGTGCCAGATGAACCATTGCCAACCCCAAGCTTGCCAACTCCTCCAAAAGAAGAGCCAAAACCTGAGCCTAAAAAACCAGAACCAAAGCCTGAAATCCCAAAACCTAGCGAAGAGCCTAAAGAGGATGTCAAACCAGAGCCAAAACCTGAGCCTAAACCTACGCCAAAGCCAGTTGAAAAGCCAAAACCAAAAGAGCCAAATATAAAAGATCTCTTTAGCGACATAGACTCGACTAAGCTTAAAAAAGACGATGGTATAAAAAAGGCTGAAAATAAAGTACAAAGCCGCAAAAAAAGCGAGGCTTCTAGCTCAAAAGCTGCAAAAGAGGCTAGCGACATCATCAAGAGCTTAAAAATAGATCAAAACCCAACAGCTCCAAAGTCACAAATGACAGGCACTTATGATCCGTTGATGGGAGCCATAACAAAGCAAATTCAAAGAAGATGGCAAAGCTATAAAGCTGACTCTGCAAACCTTGCCAAAGTAAAAGTCATGATAGATCAAAGTGGAAATTTTAGCTATGAAATTTTAGAGCTATCATATAATGAAGAGTTTAATGCAAAGGTTAGAGAGTGCCTGGAAAAGCTTACTGCAGAGAAATTTCCGTTTAATCCAGACAAAAGTACTACTTTTAATTTAAATTTAGAAGATAAAATAAACTAAAATTTATAAATTTACGGAGTAGAGATGAAGAAAATTTTTCTTTTTTTGTGCGTTGCTCTAGGGCTTTATGCTGCTGATGCGACGATATCTGTTATAAACCAAGGTGTTGCTTTGCCAAAGATAGCTTTGCAAGATGCAACTACAGCTGTTAGTGATGCAGGCTTTAAAGATAAATTCTTTAAGATCATGCTAGGTGACTTGAAAGTTAGCTCAGACTTTGAGGTTATCGAAGATCACGTGCCTTCAACCTACGAGGGAACAGCAGCTACAAATACAATGAGCGACAAAGGTGTTGAGCTTATTTTTAGATATGCTCTTGAAGGCTCTATGGGCTCACCTCTTACTTTAAGAGTAAAACTCATTGACGCGAAGACTGCAACTACAAGGTATGAGAGAGTATATAACATGCCTGATGGTGCGAAGTATCCGTTTTTAGCACACAAAAGTATAGTTGAGCTAACAAATGAGCTAAATTTACCACCAGTTGGCTGGATGGAGAAATTTATCATCCTAGCAAAATACACTTCAGCGCGCCAAAGCTCTATTATAGTGGCTGATTACACGCTTACATATCAAAAGACAATCGTAAGCGGTGGTCTAAACATCTTCCCTAAATGGGCAGGCGCTGATCAAAGTAAATTTTACTATACATCTTATGTGAATAACAAACCAACTTTGTTTAGATACGACCTAAATTCTGGCACAAAAACAAAGATAATTGACAGCGTTGGTATGCTTATAGCTTCAGACGTTAGCAAAGATGGAAGCAAAATTTTATTAACTATGGCGCCAAAAGATCAGCCAGATATTTTTATCTACAATACAGGTAGTAAGAATTTAACTCAGATAACAAACTATCCAGGCATTGATGTAAATGGAAATTTCGTAGATAATGACAGCAGAATAGTTTTTGTCTCAGATAGACTTGGATATCCAAACATCTTTGCAACACCTGCAACTTCAGGCGGAAGTGTTGAGCAAATGGTGTTTCATGGCAAAAACAACAACTCAGTAAGCACTTTTGAAAACTATGTAGTTTATTCAAGTAGAGAGGCTAGTGGCGGCTTTAATATCTATCTGATCTCAACTCAGACTGATTTTATTCGCCAGCTTACAGCAAATGGTAAAAACAACTATCCAAGATTTTCAAGTGATGGTCAAAGTGTCGTTTTTATCAAAGAATTTGGCGGTCAAAGCTCGCTTGGCGTTGTTAGATTAAATGAGAACAGAAGTTTCCAATTTCCACTAAAAGTAGGTAAAATTCAATCTATTGATTGGTAATATTCTGGTAATATTTAAAAAAAATATGTTATAATTCGACCAAATTTTTCAAAAAGGATATGGAATGAAAAAAGTAGTTCTAGCAAGTGTTGCAGTTGCAACTTTATTGTTGAGCGGTTGTAGCTCTAAAAACCCTGAAGTTGATATGAATGCAAATTCAAATCAATCTGCAGATAACTCAGGTAGCATGAGTGATGCTGATAGATTAGCAGCTCTTATCGCTAACATCGAGAGCCAAGTTAAAAGTGTATACTTTGACTTTGATAAATTTAATATCAAAGCTGACCAACAAGGTGTTGTTAGCTCAAATGCATCAGTATTCAACCAAGCTGACGCTCAAGCTCTTTCTATAAAAGTAGAAGGTAACTGCGACGAGTGGGGTACAGATGAGTATAACTATGCTCTTGGTCTAAAACGTGCTAAAAGTGCTAAAGACGCTCTTGTAAGAAATGGCGTTAGCGCTGATAGAATCGCTGTAGTAAGCTTTGGCGAAAGCAATCCAGTTTGTACAGACAAAACAAAAGCTTGCGACGCTCAAAACAGACGTGCAGATTTCAAAGTACTTCCTTAATCTGTAAGTAATAATGAATAAAAAAATAATCATTGCGGCTCTTCTTGGAGCCGCTTTCTCTATAGGTTCAGCTCAAGAAGTTTCAGCATTTGACGCAGGTAATATGGATAGCGCAAATCCATACGGACTAACAGATGATGAAAAGGCAACTCTAAGCAACAAAAGAAGCGTTCAAAATATTGAAGAAAACATGGATAATGTTTCAGAACAACTTCAAGGTTTGCAAAGCTTGATCGAGAGCATGAGTGCTAGGATGAACAAGCTTGAGCAAAGAATGAACGATATCGAAACCAAAGTCAATGGTGGTATAAGCGATTCTGGTGTAAGTTTGACATCATTAAAAGCTTATGTTGATGAGACTAGAGATATACAAGATAAAAACTATAAAAACATTACTGCTGCCTTAAATAAATTAGGTGCGATAATGGATAAAAATGCTGCTCAACCAAAGCAAAATGCAAATCCAAAACAACAAAATAAGCCAACTTCAAATTTTAGTGGCAAAAACGACAAAGATATTTTAGCTGATGGCATTAAACTTCTAAATTCTGGCAATAGCACAGAAGCAGCTGAATATTTTGAATACTTAAATAAAAAAGGCTATAAAACTGGTGCTTCAAATTATTATCTAGGTGAAGTTGCTTATAGTCAAAAATCTTACAGCACAGCCATACAATACTATAAAAAAAGTATACAAAGTGAAGATAAGGCTGACTACACTCCAAAACTTTTGTATCACACAGCTATAAGCTTTGATAAGATCGGTGATACTCAAAGTGCCAACAGGTTTTATAAGGCTTTAAAAGTAGGCTATCCAGATAGCAAAGAAGCCAAAGCCGCTCCTAACAGAAACTAAAATTTACTCTTTTTTAGATATAATCTCACATTAATCAAAACTAAATTCCAAGGAGATTATTGTGAGTAAAGATCAAGTTATAACAATGTTTTATGAGCTAAAAGACGCTAATACTGGCGAAATTTTAGAGTCAAATATGCAAGAAGGTGGTCAAATTTCTTTTATTACGGGACATGGCCACATTATAGAAAAGCTTGAAGAAGAAGTTAGCAAATTAAAATCAGGCGACAAAGCTACTATAAACATTAAAGCAGCTGAGGGTTGTGGTGAATACAATAAAGATGCCATCCAGTCACTTCCAAAAGAGCAATTTGCTGGTATAGACCTACATGAAGGCATGGAGCTTTTTGGTCAAAATGAAGATGGCTCAAGCGTTCGCGTCATCGTTAAAGAGATCAAAGATGACGAAGTAACAGTTGATTTTAATCACCCATACGCTGGCAAAGACTTGCTATTTAATGTTGAAATTTTAGAAGTTAGAGACGCGACTGATGATGAAAAAGCAACTGGCATGGTAGCAGGCGCTCACACTTGCGGTTGTGGAGGACATGATCATGATCACGAGCATGAGTGCTGCGGCGGTCACGGACATGGTGAAGGCGGTTGTGGTTGTGGCGGTCACGGACATCATCACCACTAAGAAGTCAAAATGAAAAAATTTGCTTTTATTTTTGCGGGTCAAGGCTCGCAAAGTGTTGGCATGGGGAAAGACTTTTATGAAAATTTTCCTTCGGCAAAACTTCTATTAAATGATGC
Source organism: Campylobacter concisus (assembly GCF_902460895.1). Taxonomy (GTDB): domain Bacteria; phylum Campylobacterota; class Campylobacteria; order Campylobacterales; family Campylobacteraceae; genus Campylobacter_A; species Campylobacter_A concisus_BC. The sequence goes on from NZ_CABPVL010000002.1 coordinate 74,309, forward strand.
TTGCAACGACACAGGCATTGATTTTGAAGAGCTTTTATTTACTCAAAACGACAAGCTAGATAAGACAGAATTTACTCAGCCTGCCATTGTTTTAAACTCGCTTATGAGCTATCTAGCTTTTAGTGAGCGCATAAAAGCTAAGCCAGAGTTTAGCCTAGGTCACTCGCTAGGAGAATTTACAGCCCTTGCGGTTAGTGGCGCATTTAGCTTTGTTGAAGCGATTAGACTTGTAAATTTACGTGGTAAATTTATGCAAGAGGCCTGCATTGGCAAAGATGCTGGCATGATGGTGGTGCTTGGACTTAGCGATGAAGTCGTTGAGGGGATTTGCAAAAACGCACAAGGTGAAGGTCTAAAAATTTACGCTGCAAACTACAACTGCGATGGTCAGATAGTTGTAGCTGGCGTGAGGGCTGACCTTGCTAAATATGAGGCAAAATTTAAAGAAGCAGGTGCAAAAAGAGCGATACTTTTAAATATGTCAGTAGCGAGCCACTGCCCGATACTTGAGACAGCTAGTGTTAAACTAGCAAACGAGCTTGAGAGCGTTTTGGCTGAGAATTTTACCCCAGTCGTTTCAAACGTAAATGCAAAAATTTACACTGATAAAAACGAAGCGCTAGTGCTTTTAAAAGAGCAGCTAACGCATCCAGTTCGCTATAAGCAAAGCATCAAAAACTACGAAAACGAGGTTGATTGCTTTATCGAGCTAGGTGCTGCGACACTTAAAGGCATAAACAAAAAGATCACAGAAAAACCGACATACAGCGTCACTGACATGGCGAGCCTTGAAGAGATTGTGAAGATTTTGGAGGAGAGATGATAGCGATACTTGGAGCGATGCAAGAAGAGATAACGCCGATCCTTGAGATGGTTGGCGAGTATAAAACTACCGAATATGCAAATAATAAATTTTACGAGGCAAACTACAAAGGCAAAGACCTAGTCATCGCCTACTCGAAGATCGGCAAGGTAAATGCGGCGATCACTGCGACCTTGATGATAGAGAAATTTAAGGCTTCAAAGCTGCTTTTTACGGGCGTTGCTGGCTCACTTGATGAGAGCTTAAAGATAGGCGATATGCTATATGCCACTAGCCTTGCGCAGCATGACCTTGACATCACAGCTTTTGGGCATCCATACGGCTTTGTGCCAGGAACTAGCATATTTGTAAAAAGCGATGAGAGCCTAAATGAGCTAGCTAAAAATGTCGCTAGCAAAAAGGGCATGAGCCTAAATTCAGGCATCATCGCAACTGGCGATCAGTTCATCTGCGACAACGAGAAAAAAGAGTGGATCAAAAAGATATTTAACGCGAGTGCTACCGAGATGGAGGGAGCGAGCGTTGCGCTAGTTTGCGAGACGCTTGGCGTGCCATTTTTCATCCTTAGAGCCATCAGCGACGGAGCTGGCAATGAGGCTGAGTTTGACTTTGATAAATTCTTACAAGACTCAGCAAACGTCAGCGCTAAATTTATCCTAGAAATGGTGGAGAGCTTATGATAGAGCTTAGCAAGAGACTGCTTAGGCAAGTTGGCCAGACAAATGCTAGATACAAGATGATAGAGGGCGGAGATAAGATCTTGCTTGGTCTTAGCGGCGGCAAAGATAGTCTCGCACTCGCTCACGTGCTAAAGCACATCCAAAATGTCACACCTGAGAAATTTGAGTTTAAGGCGGTAACGCTAAGCTACGGCATGGGCGAAGACTACGCATATCTTACCAAGCACTGCAACGAGCATGGCATAGAGCACGAGGTGATCGATAGCTCGATATTCGAGATATCAAAGGAGAAGATACGCAAAAATTCTAGCTTTTGCAGCTTTTTCTCGCGCATGAGAAGAGGGTATCTTTACACCTATGCGCTAAAGCACGGCTTTAACAAGCTTGCGATCGCTCACCACTTAGACGACGCAGCAGAGAGCTTTTTTATGAATTTTACCTACAATGGCGCGCTTAGGACGCTTGCTCCAAAATATAGAGCAAAAAATGGCATCGTCGTGATCAGACCATTTATCTTTGTGCGTGAGAGACAGCTTCGCGAAAATGCGATCAAAAATGAGCTAAGAGTTGTTGGTGATGAGGCATGTCCTGCGATGAGATTTGACGTGAAGATGCCACACGCTAGATATGAGACCAAACAGCTTCTAGCAAATTTAGAAAAAGAAAATCCAAAGCTCTTTACATCGCTTAAAGCAGCATTTGAAAACATCCACACAGATACATTTTTTGGTATCAACGAAGGCAGTGAAGAGTAAATTTAACTCTTCATTTTTGCCATTAATGCTAAATTTAAAACCAAATTTCTTACAACCACCCAAAAGCCACAACTCATTTTAAAGCAGGAACGCTCCTTGCTTACTAAATATAAATTTGATAAGCAAGGATGAAAAATGAGCATTTTTAGTGTTAGCACGCAAAAGTATAGCTCAGTAGCGACTGAAGCAAAAGCAAGGAAACTTCAAAAAGAGCAGTCTGAAAGTGTCAAATTTCAAAACGCTCTTGCAAATAATGAAAAAACAAAAGACATTGCACAAAATTTACAAAGACTTGAGCTTACAAAAGATACACAGCAAAGCATTTATAGCGTGAAATTTAAAGATAAAAACGAGCTAGCTTATTAAAGCGACAATGCTGGCTTTATGGATGCTAGCTTTAATAAAGCAGCCAGCTTGCCACAGGACTTTAAGCTTCACAAAAGCACGTTGAAAGAGTTTCTAAACTTCGTAACAAAGCAAAATAACATAAATAGCGTCCTTTACAGCAACGCAAGCGGCAAGCTTTTTGACAATGACGTCTTTGAAAATATCGACATTGCAGACACGATAGGTCAGTATTACGCTATCTTTTCTCAAGTAATGGGTAAGAGTTTAAACAAAGATAGTTTTACAGATAGCGACCTAGCAAGCCTGCCAAAAGGCTACATCTCACAAGGGATGAAAGGCATTGATTTTAACGCAGATTTGAGCGATAGATCAAATATTGACTTTTTAAATAGTCGCAAAAACGAGGTCGTGACAAACATCTTTAGTAGCGAAGATGAAATGAAGCTCGCATCAAATTTAAAGAACTATCTAGCAAAGATAGGCTTTATAAAAAGGTAGATACGAGAGTTTAGGAGTAAATTTATGCTTGAAATTTGACCCATTTCTCTTAAAAAAATATGAACTAAAACCAGAGTTTGTTTTCTAGAAAAAGTATAGGAAATGATAGGTAAGCTTATATATGATATTTTATCATAAAAATAAATAGATAATTAATAATAATTTAAGTTTAAGAAAGACAAAATATCGTCTATATAGTTTACATTAAGGAGGTAAAAACATGAAAAGAATTTTAGTTTTACTTGTAGTTTTATTTTCTATTGGATTTTCCAAAGATCTTACTGAATTGGGATACGAAGCTTACGTTAAAGGTGACTACCAAAAAGCAGCCCAGCTTTATCAAAAAGCTTGTGATAGTGGAGTGGCTGGGGGTTGCAATAGCTTAGGGTCTTTATACGGCGAAGGTAAAGGTGTAAATCGAGATTACCAAAAAGCAACCCAGCTTTTTCAAAAAACTTGTGATGGTGGAAATGCTGAGGGTTGCTTTAACTTAGGGGTTTTTTATGAAGACGGTTACGGTGTAAATCAAGATTACCAAAAAGCTACTGAGCTTTATCAAAAAGCTTGTGATGGTGGATGGTCTATGAGTTGCTTAGGCTTAGGTGTTTTATACAAAGACGGTCAAGGTGTAAATCAAGATTACCAAAAAGCAGCCCAGCTATTTCAAAAAGCTTGTGATAGTGGAAATGCTGATTGTTGCGCTATCTTAGGGGTTTTTTACCAAGACGGTAAAGGTGTAAAACAAAATTTTTCCACTGCAAAACAATATTATGGCAAGGCTTGTGATTTAGGACTTCAGTCAGGATGTGTTATTTACAGAGGGCTGAATAAAAAAGGCTATTAAAAAATTAATTAGCATGAGATGTTCTTTACCGTTGTTAGACAATTACGAGACGCTTTTAAAAGAAGAATGGAATCCGACCTAGGTGGTTGGTAAAAATTTAAGTGGCCTACAAATTTTATTGTAGGCCATTACTTTCAAAGGAATTGAAAATGATAACTAGCATAAACGGAGTTAATAACACATCGATACAAGAAACCACTATCCAAAAAGAAAATATCCCTAAAGATACCAAAGATGATGAAAAGGCCAAAATAGAAGCTTTATGGTATAGTCCAGTTGGAAAGAGCATAAAAGAGATTATTGACATAGACGAAAATGAAGATAATTGGGTTGCAAAAACGATAAGCAAAATAGATAATATGCTTTCTAAGCGTTACAATACCGAACAAGATCGCAACGCCATGTCGATGAAACAGCCAAAAACTTTAGAAGAGGCGAAAGATCAAGTCCTTATAATGTATTCTGATATATTAAAGGAAAACTCTGTTGATGGCAAGCCAACCATGATGGGCAAACTAATAGGTCTTGGCACAAAAGAAGAGGAGGCTGACCTAAGAGCTTTTATGGATAGCATGTCTTCTCTTTATCCAAATGAAAACAAGGAGTCACTTAGTCTTTTAGATAGAACCGACCTAAGCATAGATGAATTTAAAACATTATTTGCCAAAGCAAGAGAGAAAGCTACAAAGGATGTTGAAGAACAAAGAAAGCAGATAATCAAAGAAGAGCAAGAATATAATGCAAATTTTGCCAAAGAGCAAAGTGAGAAGAAATTTAAACCTATGCAGGTTAAGAAGAAGTATGAGACCTATGATATAAACAAGGATCAAAAATTTCTCTATGCAAGAGAGCTTTTAAATTTCAAAGAAAAAAGAGGCATAGATGTCTTAGAGCTTATGCAAAAGATAGATAAGAAGCAAATTTTAAATAAGATGGCTTGATAAATTATAGAAAGCAATGATTGCTCTAAATTTAGTCCTTTATGCGATTTTATCAACTTTTTTATTTGCGACTTTTTCTAAAATTTCAAATATGCTTTCGCCATTATCAAATTCAGTTTTTATAAATTTGTAAAATTCTTTAAATTTCTCATCGGCTTGCATATCATAAGTTTTAAATTTCTTAGTTACTTGCATGGGCTTAAAGGCTTCTTGTTTTTGCGTGTCAGTTTGATTGTCTTGTTCTTCATGATCGCTTTTTTGATCTATTAGTCCATAGTCACCAACCTCTTGCGGCATACTCCTATTTATAACTTTAGAATATTTCTCAATAAATTCATCTACACTTATATTAGACGATTCAAGAAGCTTACGACCCTCATTACTAAAAGACACACCAAATCTTTCTAAAGTTCGACGTATCTTTTGTCCTTCTAGATCATTATCTGACGTTTTGCCCCAGATGGTTTTTTTATCATCATCGTAGAATTTAAAAGCTCCAGTAAAGTTTGTGCTATTGCCCATCACTTTCTTATAATTAACTCTACTCGCAAATTCTTTTCCTTCAAATAGTGAATTGTTATTTAGATTTGGCGAATAGGCTATATTATTAAGCATTGCTAAGGTCTCACTTTATTTAGGTATTCCAGCATCTCTTTCATAGGCTTTAATTCTTTTTATGGTATTAATTTGCATTAGAGCATCTTACTACCACCTATCCAGCAATGCTGTTTTTATACACTAACACATATTCAGCTAAAGAATATAAATTCAACCTACTTAGGTTTAATGCTTTTATGGGCTAGAGTATAATCAATAACTAAATCGACCTTTCAACAATTTAGTTTATATATATCCTATCTCTACACAAAATGCTTCCCTGCTGATAAAAATTTTTCGGCACAACTTTTGCTTACTCTTTGAAGCTAATTTTCAAGGAGTAAGCTATGAAAATCTCTTATAACTCCATCTTAACAAAACAGCACTACCAAAAACAGACAAAAAGCGAAGGCTTTGCAAACTTCTTGCCTAACACTCCAAATATAAATTCGATCAGCCAAACCACTATTCCTAAAAATGACTTTGTTTCATCTAGCGCTATCGACTCTCTTTATCAGGCTAAATTTACTTCACAAGAGGGTTATGGATATAGTGTAGATGCTAAAGGGATTTATGGGGGCTGATTTTAACAAAGCTGCAGGTTTGCCGCAGGACTTTAAAATCCACAAAAGCACACTTGATGCGATAGTGCTACACAATCAAAAACATCCAAATAGTATAAATTTTTCAATGGAAACAAAAAAAGATAACCAACTCTTTGGAGAGGATAGTTTTGCAAATATCGATCTAGCAAATACCATAAAGCAATACTATAAAATTTTTGATCAAATTTCAGCTGGAGTGATCAGTAAAGGTAAAGAGTTTTACTCAAATGAAGATCTAGCAAAGATGCCAAAGGGCTACTTTTCAAAAGATAAAAAAATAGATTATTCTGAATATCTAATGGGTAGGATGTCAAGTGATGAGATAGATGGGCTAACTGATAGGAGCAATGAAAAGATAACTCATGTCTTCAGGACAACACAAGATGCAGACGATGCACATAGGCTGTGGGATGATCTAAGCGATATAAATGTAGAAGTCAATGGAAATTTCCTTGACTTTTCTCCAGAAGTGATGACAACTGAGCATACTATCCCTTATATGTGGGTTAGTAGTGCTGGATATGACTTCAAGCCTGATATGTCTGTATATGACAATGAACAAGGCTATACAAAGGAGCAAATCTTTGTAGCATTTTTAAAAAACGAGCAAGGTCTTGTGTTACAAGGTGGCACAACAAGGATTACTGATGAGGCTCGCAATGTATATAGAGACACACTCATACTTACAAAACAAGATAGAAGCGAGATAGGCATACCAAAGGCTTATTATAATGAGATACTATCTGGCAAGAAAGATCTAAAAGATATACTAGCTAGGATTTTAAAGCTTAGAAATTTAGAGCTTAAAAAAGATCAAACGCTTGAGGGACTAGCAAGTAAGATAATGGATGTTTTAAAAGAATTTGATGAGAGGACGAAAGTAAAAGCCTAAAGCCCGTCAAGTAAAATTTTATAAAGGCGGTTTATCTCATCGTCGTTTAGCTCGATTGTGCTTTTTGTATCAAATAAATTTTTGATCTTGCTAGCGTCAAATTCGCTCCTATCAAGGCAGTGCTTGTGAGAGGGCAAAAAGCCACGAGTTAGGCATAGCTCACTTTCTATCTCCTCGTCGCAGATAAAGCACTCAAGCTCGCTGTGAAGCCTGCCTTCATACTCTAAAATTTTGACGTAACTTTCGATGATAAGGCGCTTTGGATTTTGCAGCTGCATCTGTTTGGCGCAGCGATCAAGCTCGTTAAAGTAAATTTCATCAAGCTGCTCAACCTCTTTTAGATGATCATAAAGTAGGCGCATAAACTGTTGCCAAATGATGAGCTTGTCACGCTCTAGCAGCCATTTAAAGCCAAGATGAAGTATGCTTCTAAGTTTTGGTAGAAATTTCGCCTCTTGCTCGAGCTCAAAGTCGATCTTGTAGCCAGTCATGATGTTTGAGTGGCGAGCGCCAAAAAATCTATATGACTTTACGAGCAAATTTGGCGTTAGCACAAAGACTAAAAGGTCCTCGTCTCTGACCTTTTGCACGCGCAGGATGTAGCCTTGCATCTAGGCAAAAAACTCCCTTATGCGCTCTCTCATCGCTGCCATATCTTTGATAAAATTTACATCGTTTCTAAAGGTTGTTGCGCCGTCTATGCCCTTGCTGTATTGGTGGAGATGCTTTCTAAATATGCAAAGTCCGTGCTCGCCGTAGTGCTCGATCATAGCGTCAAAGTGAGCTAGTATGATCTTTTGCTTTAGCGCCTTATCCACGCTACTTTTGGTCTTTATCTCGTGAAATATCCAAGGGCTACCGATGCTTGCTCTGCCGATCATTAGGGCGTCACACTTTGTGAGATTTAAAATTTCATCTGCATTTTGTGCGTTTATATCGCCATTTGCGACGACTGGGATTTTTACGCTCGCTTTTACTCTTGCGATCGCTTCGTAATCAACCTTTGCGCTGTATCCGCCAGCTCTGGTGCGCCCATGGACCGCGATGTAGTCTGCGCCGGCTTCTTCGCAGGCTTTTGCGATTTTCTCTTCGTTTTTGTCGTTAAAGCCAAGTCTAAATTTAACGCTTAGGCTCTTCTTGTTTGAGACGCTTTTTATGGCTGAGATGATGCTTTGAAGTTTGTCAAGATCATTTAGTAAAGCCGATCCCGCACCTTGTCTAACGACTTTTGGCACAGGGCAGCCGCAGTTTAGATCGAGCCCATAAATTCCATCAAATTTATTGATTATCTGCACGGCCTTTTTTAAATTTTCTATATCACTACCAGCTATCTGGACGACGTAGGGCTCTTCGTTTGGGGATTTTTTAAGCATTTCAAGAGTTTTGTCACTGCTCTCATAGACTAGGGCATTTGCGCTGATCATCTCGCTAACAGTGACGTCGCAGCCAAATTTCTTGACGACGCTTCGTAACGGCAGGTCAGAAAAGCCAGCAAGTGGCGCTAAGAAAAGTGGCTTTTTACTAAAGTCTATCATTTAAAAAATAGCGAGCTAGGCACCATTTTGCCGTTATCTCGCAAAAATAGTAAAACCTTTATCTCTTTAAACTCATCAGGGTCGCTGCCCTCGATGGCTTCTCTTACTTTATCAAGCATCTGAAGCTCAAATAGCGCATATACGTAGGCTTCATCAGCGTCAGCATGGATGCTTTTTAGCTTCTCAAAGATGCCGATAAATGCGTCTGGTTTTAGTTTATTTTTAAGCATTATAGCTGCTTTGTCGTATTGTGCTTTTGTTACTTTTGCATTATTTAAAAGATCAAAAATTTCATCGCTGCTTAGGTCGATCTCATCATTTACGAAACGCGTGATAATGGTCATTATATCTTCGCTTGCTAGCTCTGGATCGATTTTTTTAATATCGCTAAATGAAGCTGTTTTTATGAGCTTATCGAAGGCTGCCTTTTTAAGGCTATCGTTTTGCTCTTGGTTTTTAAGCACGTCAAGATAGTAAGTAGGCAGCTGCTCGATCTTGTTTAGCTCGTTTAGGATGTTTAGCTTGCTATCTTTTGCTAGTCTAAATTTCTTTAGATCGACGATCTCTTTGTTTTTTATGCTTTTTATGGTTTGTAAGATATTGTTTATCTCGCCGTCATCAACACCAACATCTTTAAGCTCGCCTACTGGTGAGATAGAGCGAGTGAGCTGTGAGGCGATCTTGTAAGTATCGGTTTTGAAGTCTTTGTTACTCTCAAAGCCAAGAAGCGTCTCTTTTGCAAGGTCTTTGTAGAGTTGGCTATCTTTTTTTATCCATTTTTTATATCTATAAAAGGCGTATCCGTGATATGCGATGTGAAGTAGGGCAAGGAGCGCTAGAAGGGCTACTGGAAGTGCCACCCAGACAGCTACTGGCAAGGTTATGGCTTGACCTAAGAGCTCAAAGGTGAAGTCTGAACTATTAAGAGAATAGGTAAGTCCTGCAACAACTGCTGTGTAGATGATGCAGTAGACGAGAAATTTTCTGGTTTTCATATTTTCTCCTTAGTTTTTTGCTGTTTTTTCTATTATCTCACGACAAGCTATGCAGTATTTTGCATGCGGTTTTACTTTTAGGCGAGGGATGCCGATCTCCTCTTCGCACATGTCACAAATTCCATAAGTCTTGTTTGCTATCTTCTCAAGCGCCTCGTCGATCTCGTGAAGCTCGGCTCTTTGCTGGGTTGAGATAGACTGCTCTATAAGTTGGTCGGTATTTACTGAAGCGATGTCAAATTCATCGCTTACTCCACTATCTCTTAGACCGCTTACTTCAACTGATGAGTCATAAATATTTTTTTTGATTTGTAACTTTCTATCTTCAAGTAGTTTTTTGAAAAAATTTAGCTCGTTTTGAGTCATTTTATATTCCTTTATTTGTGATATGGGTGGTTTGCATTTATGCAAAGCCCTCTAAAAATTTGCTCAAAAAGTACGAGCTTGGCGACTTTGTGCGCCATAGTCATCTTGCTTAAGCTTACGACTTTTTGTGCCTTGTTTTTTAAATTTTGGCTAAGCCCATAAGCTCCACCTATGAAAAAATTGATCTGTGAATTTGAGTTTAAAATTTGAGCAAATTCTTGGCTGTCAAGCTGTGAGCCATTTTCATCAAGCATCACGCAAAAGCCTTTTAAATTTGGCTCATAAATTTCATCATAAGCTCTTAGTGCGTCACTTTTGCCACTACTTTGAGCCTTTGCTATCTTTTCATTAAATATGATTTTGTCGTTTATCTTGGCAAATTTTGCACTCATTTTTATATATTCTTGTATCTCGTTTTCAAAGTTGTCACGCGATGATTTTTGAATGCTAAAAACCGAAATTTCCAAACTTACCCTTTGGTTTTTAGCTTTAGCTCAAAGCCATTTTCGCCCTCACTTGGCGCCTCTTTTTTAACGGCTGTTTTGTTGCTTGTGAAAAATTTGACCATGTCGCTTATATATTTTTTGTGCTCGCTTCTTGGCACGATGTCATCTATAAGACCATGTTCAAGCAAAAATTCAGCCCTTTGAAAGCCCTCTGGAAGATCGGCGCCTATGGTTTGTTTGATGACCCTTTGCCCTGCAAAGCCTATTAGCGCGCCAGGTTCAGCGATTATTAGATCTCCAAGCCATGCAAATGATGCACTAACGCCGCCCATCGTAGGATCTGTAAGGATAGAAATATATGGTAATCTTGCTTCATCAAGAAGTTTTAGGGCTGCTGAAGTCTTTGACATCTGCATTAAAGAAAATGTGCTCTCTTGCATTCTAGCGCCACCAGATGCACTTACGATGATTAAGGTTTGGCGTTTTTCGATCGCGCGTTTTATCGCTCTTACGATCTTTTCGCCCTCAACTGAAGCTAGTGAGCCGCCCATAAAGCCAAAGTCAAAAACAACTAGCTGAATTTCTTGTCCGTTGCATTTGCCTTCGCCGCATATCACTGAGCTTGTGTGTCCTGTTTTTTCTTTATTTTCTGTAATTCTTTTTTTGTATGATTTTTTATCGACAAAATTTAAAGGATCTACTGGCTTTAAATTTGCGTCAAATTCTACAAAGCTACCTTCATCGCAGATCAAATTTATGCGATCATCAGCTTTTAATCTCATGTGGTAGCCGCATTTTGGGCATACATTAAAACAAGCTTCAACTTCTTTGTAATACATCAGTGAGTGGCAGTTGTCGCATTTTACCCAGTGTGTAGGTGCTTCTTCTGGACGAGGTTGAGCTTTTCTTATCTTTGAAAAAATGTCTGAGAAATTCATCTTTTTACCCACTTATATTAAAAATTGTGGGATTATATCTAATGTTAGCCTTGCTTTTTCTTATATGACTTAAAGTTTGTTTGTTTGCGGGAGATTTAAGGGGCTAGCTTGCCCCTTAAAAGTATTTTATTAGAAGCGTCTTCCGATAGTAAATTCAAATGTATTTGTATCATCGCCCTCTTTAGGTTTAAGAGCTTTTGCGAAGATTAGTTGAAGTGGTCCGATAGGTGTTATCCACTCGATACCTGTGCCAACTGATGATCTTTTTATCTCATTTAGACTATTTTCACCGATCATGCCATAGTCATAAAACACAACACCACGCATTTTAACACGCTCTATGATAGGGAAGCTCATCTCGACTGAGTTGTTAAATGATGTTTCGCCGCCGTATTCATAATAGTCGCCTTTGTATTTTACTTTTGGAGATACGGTTCTACTCTCGTAGCCACGTAAGCTTCTTATACCGCCAAGGTAAAGTCTTTCGTTGATCGGAGTATAGCCTCTCTCCCAAATTTTGCCAAAACTTGCTTTGTATCTTAGGATAAGATCGTAGTCGATGTATTCTCTAAGACCTAGATAGTAGTTGAAATTTGTGCGGTTTTTAACAAAATCCATATCACCACCAAGTCCTGCTATCTCAAATGATGTGCTAGCTATGATACCGCGTCTTGGCAAGTAGTAATCATCAGTGCTATTATATGTTAAAGCCGGAGTTATAGCGCTTTTTATAGCCTTGCCTTCTCTATAAATTTCTTTGCCTGTGTCTTTATTTATATTTCTTAGTTCATCATCTTTTAGAGTAACTTTACTTTGCTCGATGTTATAAGTAAGTGATGCACTTAAATTTCTGGTTAATTTTCTACCAAGCGTTGTGCTAAAGCCATAGCTTCTCTCTTTATATGTTCTCCAGTCATAGTCGTTTGCATAGAGTGTTCCGCCAAGGCTATACTCTGAGTCAAAAATTCTTGGATTTGTAAGACTTATCTGACCTGAAAGCTCTCTATCGCTCTTATCAACGCTTACTTGTCCTTGAAGACCAGAGCCAAAGATGTTTGTGTCAGAAAGGGCAGCGTTTAGTAGCAAGCCATCGCTACTTCCGTATCCGATACCACCGCTTATCGAGCCAGTTGAAGCCTCTTTTACTTTTACTTTTAGATCGACTGTATTTTTATCAACTGGGTCCTCTTCTATCTCGACATCGTCAAAGTAGCTTGTTCTTTTTAGTGCATCTTTTGAGTCTTGAAGGTCGGTTCTACTATATAAATTTCCCTCAGTTAGATATAGCTCACGTCTTACGACACGATCAACTGTTCTATCGTTTCCTGAAATTTGAACGTTTCTTATATATACTTTTTCACCAGGATCAACTTCGTAGTCGATATCAACTGTTTTATTTTCATCAAATTTATCAGTCTTTGGATAAACTTTGACAAATGCATAGCCCTTGTCAGCTACCATATCGTCAAGCTTTTTCATATCTTGGCGAAGTCTTGCTGAGTTCATCGTATCGCCAGCTTCAAGTCTAAAGTCATCTATGATCTTTTTAGTATCAAGTCCTAGCTCTTCAGGTGCTGTGATGCTTACGTTTGAAACCTTATAAGGCTCGCCCTCATGGATGTAGTATGTAAGATCAGCTGTGTAGTTATCAAATGACGCATTTAGATAAGGTGACGAAACTGTCGCATCTAGATAACCTTTTTGAAAATACTTATCTTGAATTCTTGCTGGGTCATTTTCAAGCTCGAAAAGTTTAACTTTACCGTCGTTTCTGCCCCAAAGCCAGCCCATAAATTCTCTACTTTTGTTTGCAACTACTGGCTCGATATCGTCATAGTCAAATTCTTTTGCCCCGACTAAATTTACCTTTTTGATTATCATATTTTCGCCACGGTTGATGTTTAGAGTGATGAAAAGTGAGCTATCGTTGTCTGCGACCGGCTGTTTTTCTACGTCGACAACTGTGTCAAAATAGCCTTTTGACTCGTAGTACTGGCGAATTCTCTCTTTTGTTTTTTCGATAGTTAGCTCATCATACATATTGCCAGGTTTGATGTTGATTAGTGATTCGATCGCAGTTTTGTCATTTGTCACAACACCCTTTAGATCGACTCTAGCAACACTTGGCTTCTCTTTTACTTTTACTAAAAGATTGCCACTACCTGTATCCTCTATATAGATATCATCAAAATAATTTTGCTTGTATAAATTTGTGATGGCCTTATCGCTAAGCTTTGGAGTTAGCTCTTGACCGACTTTTAGCCCCATTATCTGAGTGGCTACATCAGGTGAAAGGTGGATTAGACCTTTGAAATTTATTGACTGAATCGTTTGCGCATTTAGACCGCTTAAAGCTAGTGCTAGTAAAAATAATTTCTTTTTCATTAAATTTAACCTAGAGTTTTAGTATAAGTGCGTATAATATCATATTTTATTTTTAAAAAATTTAAATTTTATAATTTTAAAGGTTTTTTATGAAAATAGGTATCATCGGACTTGGTCTTATGGGTGGCTCGCTTGGTCTTGCGCTAAAAGATGAAAAACTAATCTCATGTGTCAGCGGATATGATAAAGATGAAAATCACAGTAAAAAAGCGCTTGAACTTGGCTTGGTGCATGAAATTTTAAGCATCGATGAGATGAAAAAGAAGTGTGACATCATCTTTTTGGCTGTGCCAGTCGAAGCTATCGTGAGCATCGTGCAAAATTTAACTGACATTAGCGAAGATACGACGATCATTGATTTTGGCTCGACCAAACAAAAGATAATAGAAGCCGTGCCAGAAAAAATTCGTAAAAATTTCATCCCGGCTCACCCGATGGCAGGTACTGAATACTCTGGTCCTGAGGCTGCCTTTAAGTCGCTTTACACAGGGGCAACTGTCATAGTTTGCGACTTTGCTGAGAGCGCAGAAAAACATGTAAAAAGAAGCGTTGAACTATTTTCTTGCCTCGGTATGAAGATCATTTTCATGAGTGCAAAAGAGCATGATCATCACGTGGGTCTCATCTCACATCTACCTCATGCTATTGCATTTTCGCTTGCTAGCGGGATCTTAAAAGAAGAGGATAAAAGGCACATCGTAGCACTTGGAGGGCCGACATTTAAGGGCATGATACGTGTCGCAAAGAGTTCGCCATTTATGTGGAGCGATATCTTTAAGCAAAATAAAAACAACGTCGTTGCCGCGATAAATATGTTTGAAAAAGAGCTAAATTTATGCAAAGATCTCATAAAAGATGAGCGCTGGGACGAGCTTTTTGATTGGATGAGCGAAGCTAGAGCTGTAAGAGAAATTTTGTAATTAACTAAAAATTTATTGATTAAATGTAAAATTTCGCAAATAAAATTTAAGGTAATAATATATGTATAGACGTGGAATAGGCGGTTTTGGTATTGTTGTAGTTTTACTTGTTTTGATATTAGCTGGTGGTTTTGGCTATGCTTTGATGTCGAAAGACTTTGAGCGAAACGAGCCAATTATCGGCGTTGCTGATAAGGTTTATTGGAACCTTCGCTCGCCTATGAATATCAAATTTAAAGATGACAGCGGCATAAAATTTGTGCGCATTAGCATAAATGACGGCAAAAATGATCTAAATTTACTAAATCAAATCATACAAAATCCAAGCACTGAGCTTGATGTAAATTTAACCTTTCCAAAGACTGGCTTTTTCGCTCAAAAAGATACTTATGAGATGAGCATAGAAGCGGTTGATACTAGCAAATGGGGCTTTTTTACAGGCAATAAAGCAAGCAAAAAAGTTGAAGTCGTGCTTGACACCTCTAAGCCTGATCTTTACGTGCTTTCTCAGTCTTACTCTATCTCAAAAGGCGGTAGCGCTGTTGTTGTCTTTAGAGCGACTGATAATCAGCTAAAAGAGGTCTATGTCCAGACAAATTTTGGTAAGAAATTTAAGGCCGTGCCATTTTACAAAGAGGGCTTTTACGCAGCACTTGTTGCTTGGCCAGTGCAGGTTGAAAACTTTAGCGCTGAGGTCATCGCAAGAGACTTTGCAGGTAACGAGAGCAAGTCTCACGTGAGATATTTTTATGAAAATGTAAAATACAAAACTTCAACCATTGCTTTAAATGATAGATTTTTGGACGGAAAGATCGTTGATCTAACAGATCAATACGCCAAAGATCCAAACGCTCTTTCAAGGCTTGAGAAGATGAAATTTGTCAATGAAACACTAAGAAATTCAAACGAAGAGAAGATAACAGCACTTACTTCAAACGTCGATACTGACATCACAAACGGCTTTAATATCATCCCATTTTACCCGCTTAGAAATGGCAAAAAAGTAGCTGACTTTGCCGATCACCGCTTCTATACATATAATAACGAGCAAGTAAGTGAGTCATGGCACATGGGTATAGATTTTGCAAGCGTGGCATCAGCTCCGATAATAGCTAGCAATGCGGGCCGCGTTGTGCTAGCATCTGAGAATGGAATTTATGGTTTAAACATTGTGATCGATCATGGATTTGGACTTTATTCGCTCTATGGACACTGCTCAAGTGCGAAGGTAAAAGAGGGCGACATGGTTGCTGCTGGCGATCAAATAGGCACAACTGGAACGAGCGGTCTTGCGCTTGGAGATCACCTTCACTTTGGAATTTTGGTCCAAGGCGAAGAGGTAAGGCCTCAACAATGGATGGATAAAAAGTGGATAAAAGACAATGTGACAAGTGTCTTAGATGCCGCAAAGGCGATGATAGATAAGAATTAAATTTGCAAATTTGATTTTTTAGTGCTATCATAAGCGAACAAAAAAATATAAGGAAAATTTTTGAAACAAACTACTATCGCAAGACGCGTTGAGACCGTTGGTATAGGGCTTCATAAGGGTGAGCCGATAAGACTTATACTAGAACCTCTTGATGCAAATTCAGGTATTATTTTGCACCGCGAAGATCTTGGTATTAGTTTTAAAGCCGAGCCTAAAAACGTTATAAATACGCAAATGGCAACCGTCGTTGGCAACGAAAAGGGCTTTATCAGCACGATAGAGCACCTAATGGCAGCTGTAAATGGATACGGCATTGATAATATTAGAATTTCAGTTGATGCAAACGAAATTCCTGTCATGGACGGCAGTGCGATAAGCTTTTGCATGTTGCTTGATGAAGCTGGTATAAGACATCTTGACGCTGGTAAAAAAGTCATCCTTGTCCGCCGCGAGGTTGAGGTGGTTGAGGGGTCAAAATTTGTGCGAACTTTGCCTTCAAGAAATCCAAAATTTGACTATACGATCAAATTTGACCACCCAGTTATCGGCGAGCAAAGATATGTTTTTGAATTTAGCAAGAGCTCATTTGTAAAAAATATCGCTCGCGCTAGAACTTTTGGCTTTTTAAAAGATTTGCAACGCCTTCAAGCTCAAAATTTAGCCCTTGGTGCATCACTTGATAACGCCGTGGCTATCGATGATACGCATATTTTAAACCCAGAGGGTTTGAGATTTGAAAATGAGTTTGTAAGGCATAAAATTTTAGACGCAGTTGGCGATTTGAGCTTGCTTGGAGCACCTTTACTAGGTGACTACACAGCATTTGCGGGCAGCCACGATCTAAATCACAAACTAACACTTGCTTTAATGGCAGATGAGAAAAATTATGAGATCGCAACGCTTAGTGGCGAGCTTTTAAAAGAGTATCAAAAGGTATTTGCATAAAAAATATTGAAATTTTAGTAGTCTCTTTATCGACTCCGCTTTTAGTTGGAGTCTATAAAGATGGCGTAAAATTTGATGAGATCACAACTGACGAGCATGTCAGCGAAGCCTTGATAAAAATCCTAGAAAATTTATCCTCTAAATTTAACATCACAAAGATTATCTACGCAAACACGCCAGGTAGCTTCATGGGGCTAAAGGTGGCCTACGTTATCTTAAAGACTTTTTCTTTGGCAAAGGGCTGTGAATTTTACGCAGTAAGTGGCTTTAGTCTAAACGGCGGCCAAGCGATCAGAGCAAATAAAAATTTAAGTTTTGTCTTAAAAAATGGCGAAATTTCACTTGAAAAAGTTGAGCCAGTGAGATTTGTGTTGCCTTTAAATTTAGATGAATTAAAACTAAATTCAGATACACTTCCAAATTATATCATCCAAGCTGTTTAGGAGAAAATTTGAATATCTTAATCCCTGCTACGAGTGCAAATTTAGGACCTGGTTTTGACGCTTTAGGACTTAGTTTAAAGCTTTTTAATAGCGTAAAGATCGAACCATCTAAATTTAGCTCAGTTTCGATAAATGGCGAGGGAAGTGATAGCACAAATTTAAAGAGAAACAACATTTTTCTAAGCATTTTTAATGAAATTTTTTTAGAGCTAACTGGGAAAAATGAAAATTTTAGAGTCGTTTTTGAAAACAATATCCCATTTTCAAGAGGGCTTGGCAGCAGCTCTGCAGTGATCGTTGGTGCTATCGCTTCAGCTTACGAGATGGCTGGGTTTAAGGCTAGCAAAAGCGTCGTTTTAAATAAAGCGATCATCTATGAAACCCACCCGGACAATATCTCGCCAGCAGTTCACGGAGGATTTATCAGTGCTATCGTAAAAAACGGCAATGTTTATGCAAATAAAATAAATTTAAGCGATGACATAAAAGCAGTCGTCGTCATCCCAAATAAGCCGATGAGCACGGCATCATCAAGGCAAATTTTGCCAAAAAACTACACCATGAAAGAGTGTGTAAATAACCTCTCTCACGCTGCATTTTTGACATCTTGTTTTTATGAAAAAAGGTATGATCTTTTGAGGATAGCAAGTGAAGATATGATGCACGAAGAGCGCAGAATGAGCGCTTTAAAAGAGCTTTTTGAAGTGCGAAAAGTAGCTTATGAAAACGGCGCGCTAATGAGCACACTTTCAGGCTCAGGCTCAAGCTTTTTAAACATCGCTTACAAAGATGATGCTAAAAATTTACAAGATGTTTTAAAGAGTAAATTTGGTGATTTTAGAGTGGAAATTTTTTCATTTGATAACGATGGATACGAAATCACGCAAAGCTAAAAACAAGTTTAAAAAGGTATAATGAATAAAAATAATCCAGTAAGGACATGCGTCGCTTGCAAAGTCAAATTTTCTCAAAACTTGCTAAAAAGATACCGCTTGGTAGGCAAGAATTTGGAGTGCGGCAAAGGAAATGGTCGCAGTTTCTATCTGTGTGATGGCTGTTTGCAAAAAGACGACAAAATTTTAAAAAAAATAATTGATAAACAAACTAAAGGTGCCCTCGGACTTGACGCACCGAAGTTAAAGGAGATACTCTTAAATGAGCAATGTTAGGATTTCAGAGATCGCAAATGAGCTTGGCTACCCAAGTAAAGAGATAGTCGAAAAAGCTCAAGAACTAGGCCTAAAGGTCAAAACTCACTCAAATGCTGTGAGCCTTGAAGAGGCTGAAGCAATATATGAATACGTTCAAACTGGCGTAATACCAGATAAATTTAAAAAGAAAAAGAGCGAGCCAAAGGCAAAAAAAGAGCCTAAAAAAGAGACAGAAAAAGAGCCAGCAAAAAAAGAAGAAAAACCTAAAACTGAGCCTAAAAAGGCAGCTACTAAGGCTGAGCCAAAGCCTGAAAAGGCAAAAGTAGAGCCTAAAAAAGAGGTGCAAATTTCAGAAGAAAAACCTAAAGCTGAGCCTAAAAAAGAAGAGCCCATAAAGGTCGAGCAAAAGCCAGCAGAAGCACCAAAACCAAAAGAGAGCTTGGCTGATGTGACCCAAAAAAGACGCGGCCTTGTGATAGTTAAAAAGAAAAAAGATTACGAGGCGTCAGCTCCTGTAAAGGAGGAGAAAAAGGCTGAGGCGGCTGTAACTAATATTAGTGATTTTAAGAGTATGTTCTCTGCTAGCGATGAAAATTTGGCTAGAAAAAAGAAAAAAGAGAAAAAAGTAACAGTTGTAAGTAAAAAAGATAGCGCTGAGAAGATGGACTTGCTTGGTGGAAGCGACTTTGGCGACATCGTGCTTGAAGATGAAGATGTGGTGGTGCTACCCGATTTTAGCTTTAAAACCCCAGCTCCAGCTCCGATGCAAAGGACAAAACAGCCAAATGCGATGAAAACAACCGTCAATAACACGATAAATTCATTTGGCGAGGGCGGCATACAAAGAAGAGCTAGAAAAAAACACAAAAAGCCTGAAAATAAACAAAATAGCGAAGCTGTAACATCGATAAATATCCCAAAAGAAATTCGCGTTTATGAATTTGCTGAAAAGCTAAACAAACAGCCTAGCGAGGTCATAGGTAAGCTATTTATGCTTGGTATGATGACAACTAAAAATGACTTTTTGGATGAAGATGCGATAGAAATTTTGGCTGATGAGTTTAACGTCGAGGTAAATATCATCGACGATCAAAAAGAATTTGACTATGTAGCAGCCTACGAAGAGGAGATAAAAGACGATGA
Organism: Campylobacter concisus; assembly: GCF_902460895.1. Lineage (GTDB taxonomy): Bacteria > Campylobacterota > Campylobacteria > Campylobacterales > Campylobacteraceae > Campylobacter_A > Campylobacter_A concisus_BC. The sequence goes on from NZ_CABPVL010000002.1 coordinate 93,991, forward strand.
AAATCTCCAGCCAAGAGCGCCAGTTATAACCATCATGGGTCACGTAGACCACGGTAAAACCTCGCTACTTGACTACATAAGAAAGTCTCGCGTAGCAGCAGGCGAGGCTGGTGGCATCACTCAGCACGTGGGCGCTTATATGGTAAATAAAAATGGCAGAAACATCACATTTATCGACACTCCAGGTCACGAGGCATTTACAGCTATGCGTGCAAGGGGTGCTGGTGTAACTGATATAGTTATCATAGTTGTTGCAGCAGATGACGGCGTAAAACCACAGACAAAAGAGGCGGTCAGTCATGCAAAAGCCGCTGGTGTGCCAATAATCATCGCTATAAACAAAATGGATAAAGAGTCAGCAAATCCAGATCTAGTAAAAACTGGTCTTGCTGAGCTTGATATCATGCCAACAGAGTGGGGTGGCAAGTATGAATTTGTGCCGATCTCTGCAAAAACAGGTATGGGCATAGATGATCTACTTGAGATCGTGCTTTTACAAGCTGATCTTTTGGAGCTAAAGGCAAATCCAAAGGCAAACGCAAAGGCTACTGTCATCGAGAGCTCACTTCAAAAGGGCCGTGGTCCAGTAGCTACCATCATCGTTGAAAACGGCACGCTTCATGTCGGAGACACCGTCGTAGCAGGCGTTGCATACGGTAAGATAAGAAGCTTGCTTGATGATCAGGGTAGGCTATTAAAAGAGATAAAACCAGGCGAATGTGGCGTGATAGTGGGTCTTAGCGAGATAGCAGAGGCTGGCGAGACGCTAATAGGCGTAAAAACTGATAAAGAGGCTCGTGAGTATGCACAGAAAAAGGCTGAATATATCCGCCAAAAAGAGCTTAGCAAGAGTACAAAGGTTAGTATCGATGAGCTTAGCGCTAAGATCGCTGAGGGTGAGCTAAAAACACTTCCAGTCATCATCAAAGCTGACGTTGGCGGCTCACTTGAAGCGTTAAAAGCAAGCCTAGAAAAACTAGCAAATGACGAGATCAGAGTAAATGTGATCCACTCAGGCGTTGGCGGTATCACGCAAAGCGACGTTGCACTTGCAAGCGCAAGTAACGACTGTATCATACTTGGCTTTAACATAAGACCAACTGGCGAGATAAAAGAAAAAGCAAAAGAGAGCGGCGTCGAGATAAAAACTTACAATGTTATTTATAATCTAATCGACGACGTGAAGGCGATTTTAGGCGGACTAATGTCACCTATCATCAGAGAAGAGCAGCTTGGTCAAGCTCAGGTTCGCCAAGTGATCCATGTGCCAAAAGTTGGCACTATCGCTGGATGTATCGTCACTGAGGGCACGATAAACAGAGGGGCAAAAATTCGCCTTATTAGAGAAGGTGTGGTCGTTTATGAGGGCTTAGTAAGCTCACTAAAACGCTTCAAAGATGACGTCAAAGAGGTTGCTAAAGGCTACGAGTGTGGCGTTGGTATCGAAAATTTCAACGACATCAGAGAAAATGACTACATTGAAAGCTTCAAAGAAGTCAAGGAGAAAGCTACTCTATGAACGCTAACGAAATAAAGCGTATGAGAACAGAGAGTGTGCTAAAAGAGCTCATACCAGAGGCTCTAGCCACTCTTGAAGATAGCATTTTAAAGGGACTTTGCGTCACTGACGTCGAGTGCAAAAAGGGCAGATACGACGCTTTTGTCTATCTTGACAAGATGATGTTTGATGAGCGCGAGCAAGAGTATATTTTGGGGCATTTAAAGCGCGTTTGCAGGCATTTGCAAAACCACTGCATGGCAGCTGAGGGCTGGTATAGATGTCCAAATTTTCACTTTAAATTTGACGATAGATTAGAGTATCAAAACCATATGGATAAGTTGTTTGATAAAATTTCAAAGGATTTAAACAAAAATGGATAATTTAGACAAACTAGTACGCGAATGCGGCGTTGAGCTTTACGACAGCGAGATCGCAAATGAAAATGGCAGGGCTATTTTTAGAGTTTACATTACAAAAAATGGCGGAGTGAGCCTTGATGACTGCGAAAAAGTGAGCCGTCTGCTCTCGCCTATCTTTGACGTGACACCGCCAGTTAGTGGGGATTATAACCTTGAGGTTAGCTCGCCTGGCCTTGAGAGAAAGCTTAGCAAGCCTTCACACTTTAAAGCGAGTGTTGGCGAGCTAGTTAAAGTTCAAACCGAGGCTGAGAAATTTGCAGGAAGGCTTGTAAAAGCGGACGAAGAGAACATCGCAGTAGAAAACGAAGAGGGAATTTTTGAGATCAACATCAGTGAGATAAAAAAAGCAAAAACATATTTGGAGTGGTAAAATGCTAAGCGACATCGAGATAACTCACCAAACGAAACTTGAACACATCAGTAAAGTTGCCGCAAAACTAGGCTTAAACGAAGACGAGCTTGAGCTTTACGGCAAATTTAAGGCTAAAATTTCTCCAAGGCTTGAGCCATCAAACTCAAAGCTCATCTTAGTCACCGCGACTAATCCAACCCCATACGGCGAAGGCAAAACGACTATGTCGATCGGCCTAGCCGACGCACTAAATTCACTTAATAAAAAGGTCTGCCTAGCACTTCGCGAGCCATCTTTGGGACCAGTTTTTGGCATAAAGGGTGGAGCAGCAGGTGGCGGCTACTCGCAGCTTGCACCTATGGAGGATCTAAATTTACACTTCACTGGCGATTTTCACGCGATAACTTCGGCAAATAACCTCATTTCAGCGATGATAGATAATAGCCTCTATCAAGAAAACCCACTAAAAATCGAGAAAATTTTATGGAAGCGCTGTATGGATATGAACGACCGCGCGCTTAGATTTATCACTGTGGGTCAGGGTGGCAAAACGGACGGCGTGCCAAGAGAAGATGGCTTTAATATCACCGCCGCAAGCGAGATCATGGCTGTACTTTGTCTAGCAACAAGCTTATCAGATCTAAAAGAGCGCGTAGCAAACATCATGGTTGCTTACGATAGCGATAAAAAGCCTATCTACGTGCGTGATCTAGGTTGCCAAGACGCTGTTTGCATACTTTTAAAAGATGCGATCAAGCCAAATTTATTTCAAACACTAGAGCGCACACCTACACTCGTGCATGGTGGTCCATTTGCAAACATCGCACACGGCTGCAACTCTGTCATCGCAACAAAAACGGCTCTAAATTTAGCTGACTACGTCATAACTGAAGCTGGCTTTGGCTCGGAGCTTGGCGCGGAGAAATTTTTAGATATAAAGTGCAGGGTTGCTGAGATTAAACCAAGCGCTGTGGTGCTTGTAAGCACGATCAGATCGCTAAAATATAACGGCGAAGCAAATAAAGACGAGATCACAAAACCAGACATGAATGCCCTTAAAAAAGGCATAGAAAACCTTGGCGGCCACATCGAAAATTTAAAAGTCAAATTTGGTCAAAACGTAGTTGTGGCGCTTAATAAATTTGGCTTTGACACTGATGAAGAGATAAATTTCGTAAAAGAGTACTGCCGTGAGCTTGGCGTAGAAGTAGCAGTTTGCGAGAATTTCTTAAAAGGCGGCAAAGGTGCGCTTGAGCTTGCCGAGCTAGTTTTAAAGGCGTGCGATAAGCCAAGCAAGATAAATTTCACCTACGAGATGAGTGACGATACGAAAACTAAAATAGAAAAGGTCGCTAAGGAAATTTATGGAGCTGGCGAGGTGGTCTTTGAAGAGGCTGCTCTTAAAAAGCTTGAGATGATAAAAGAGCTAAAATTGAGCCATTTGCCAGTTTGTATCGCAAAAACTCAGTATTCATTTAGTGACGATGCGAAGCTTTTGGGTAGAGCAAAGGGCTTTACTTTTAGTGTAAAAGACCTTGACATTAGAACTGGAGCTGGCTTTATCGTCGCAGTTTGCGGTAAGATCATGCTAATGCCTGGACTTCCAAAAGTGCCGGCTGCGGTCAATATGAGGATAGATGCCAACGGCAAGATTGACGGCTTGTCGTAAATTTAGAAAATATGAAATTTGTAAAAATACTATTTTTAATAGTTTTAGGTGCTTTCTTTGTTGGATGCGCGGGAAGATATAAATATAATGTTGAGCCAACGCCGATACAAAAAGGCGTGGCTAAATACATTGTTAGTGATTTTAACCTGACATTGACAAATCAACCAACTAGATACGAATACAATCCTAACTATAAAAATGAAAGCGAACTTCGTGATGAATTTGTGGAATTTATAAACAAACATCTAAAAAAGCAGGGCATTTTAGGAGACGAAAATAGCTTTAAGATAAAAATACAAATGGATTATGAAAGATGGTTTAACTGGGGTGGCAAGGCGTTAAACAAGCCTCACTTTAGCTACAGCGTGAAAATTTATGATAACGCAGATAGGCTATTGGTCTCTTATGCTATACCAGTCTCTACGACAAAATATAGCTATTTTAAAGAGATAGCTGTTTTGGCGGAGATTGCTGCATTTAGGTGGGATGCACAGGATGAGCCAACCGATATCGACTTGATCTCAAAAACTCTTGTTGATGAGATAAAAGATATAGGAAAATAAATATAGTCTGCTAAGATGAACGACGAATTTTACATGGGTCTTGCTTTAAGCGAGGCTTGGAAATTTCAGATCCTGACCTACCCAAATCCAGCCGTTGGATGCCTTATCCTTGATGAAAATGGGCAAATTTTATCTTGCAAAGCTCATGAAAAGGCTGGATATTTACACGCTGAACCGACAGCGATACTCTTTGCGCTTTGCAAAAAAAGTGAAAAATTTAAAGATGATTTTATAAAAGCATATAATGCTAAATTTAGCTCCAATATAAAAGAGGGCGAATTTGGCCTTTTAGAGCCAAAATTTACCTATAAATTTATACTAAACAACCACTCAAATTTACTAAAAAATGCAAAAGCTTATGTCACGCTTGAGCCTTGCTCGCATCACGGTAAAACGCCACCTTGTGCAAATTTGCTAAAAGAGCTTGGCTTTAGCGATGTGATAATTGGCAGCCACGATGAAAATAAAATAGCAAGTGGCGGTGGAAATTTGCTTCAAAGTGCTGGAGTGAAAGTTAAATTTGGCGTTTTAAAAGAGCGCTGCGATAAGCTACTTGAGCCATTTTTGGCTTATCAAAATGGTGGATTTAGCTTTTTAAAAATAGCTCTTAGTAAAAACGGCGTGGCAAGTGGTGGCATCATCACAAATGAGCTTAGCCGCACGCATGTGCATAAACTTAGAAGCGTCATAGATACGTTAATAATCGGTGGCAACACAGTGCGGACAGATCGACCAAGGCTCGATACCAGACTTATAAAAAATGGCAAAAACCCAGATGTCATAATCTACTCAAGAGGCGATAAATTTGATGAAACATTGCCACTTTTTAGCGTGCCGGATCGCAAAGTTAGCATTCAAAAAGAGCTTGATCTAAAAGGTCTTAGCATGTTTGAAGGAGCAGGTGAGTTTTTAAAACTTGCAAAAGAGGGCAAACTAGCAAATGTAAAGTGGCTACTTATCTATCAAAGCTCAAATTTCAAAATTGGTGAAAATTTGAGTCTTGATCTAAATTTAAAACCACTTTTTAGTGGGAATTTTGGGGACGATAGCTACACTTGGTATGAAATTTTGGATTAAATATCTAGTCCAAAATAGTGTTTAACTAAAAAGCCGATGCCAAAAGATATGATCGCAACGCCAAAAGTTATCACGCACATCTCAATCACTCTTGGTAAAAATTTAAGCTCTTTTGCCACGCTTATATAAAAGTTGTAAGTGATGATAGCAACCAGCGCAAAGAAAAACATCGACAAGACGGCGTAAAGACCGCTTGTAAAGATGAAAAATGGAAGTATTAAAAATGCCGTTGTTATGATGTATGAACCGCCTGTGTAAAGCGAGTAGGTAAGCGGTTTGATCTCGTCGCTTGGATTCTCTTTTGACTCGAGATATGCTGAGCCAGCCATAGAGAGTGCAGCTGCTACGCCCATGATAAGGCCTGTTGCGCCAACTGATTTTGTATTTGAAAAAGCAAGCGCGATGCCGCTAAGTGTGCCTGTTAGCTCAACTAAAGCATCATTCATGCCAAGCACGATGCCACCAGCATTTACGAGTTTTGTGTCTTTTAACATGGAGATTAGACTATTTTCGTGGTTCATCTCCTCTTCGTAAATATCACGAGCTTCAGGATATTCATCTACTATGTCAAGATAAAATTTCTCTGCATTTTCTTCGCGTGACTCCATAAATTTTAGAGTAAAAGAGGTGCCAAAAATTTTAACAAGTATCGTATAGAAAATGACTTTGAATAAATTTGCACTTCTGCTCTCGCCAGTTATCTTTTGACAAAAAGCATAGTGGCGTCTCTCTTCTGCGATTAATTTTCGAAGTACCTTTTTGTTCTCTTCGACTTTTTCGCTAGCTTCTAGAAGTGAGTATATAGCAACATCGTCTGCTTCGTTTTGTAATTGTTTTAAGGCACGTTTTTTATCTAACACAAAATTTTCCTTTTTTATAGCTTAGAAATTTAAGATTTTGATTTAGAAAGAGAGATAAGATGGTGCGATCAGCGAGACTCGAACTCGCACACCTAATGGCACTACCCCCTCAAGATAGCGTGTCTACCAATTCCACCATGATCGCAAAAAAGAACAAAAGCCCCAAAAGAGGGGCTAAATTTAAGCTTTACGCTTAGCCAAGCATTGGGTTTGCGTAAAGAACGATAAGTGTAATAACAAGTGCGTAGATAACTTGTGCTTCGATCATCGCAAGAGCGATAAACATTGTAGTCATAAGTTTGCTACCTACACCTGGGTTTCTAGCTGTTCCGCTGATAGTTGCAGCAGCTGTGTTACCCATACCTATAGCACCACCAAGAGCTGCAAGGCCAAGGCCGATACCGCCAGCGATAACTGAATATGATCTGATCATCTCGCCGTCAGCGCCAAATGCAAATGCAGCAAGACCAAGAATTAAAAACACGATCTTTTTCATCGTTGCTCCTTTAAAATTTTAAAGCTCTTTCGGATCTGTCCCCTACTTAAACTTTATGAGCCGTAATATTACAAAAACAAAACTTTGTTTCAAATAAAAACACTAAAAATTTAAATTGCCTATAAAAAATTCTTGGCTTAGAAAAATGAAAGTTTTTTTATGCTATCTTTGAAAGAATTTAATTTATTCTTAATCTTAGGTTTTCAATGATAAACGAAAAATTTTCAAAGATAGGCTTTGTTCTTGCGATGGCTGGTTCTGCTGTGGGTCTTGGTAATGCCTGGAAATTTCCTACAATGGTGGGAAATAACGGCGGTTCGGCATTTATAATTTTATACTTGCTTCTTACATTTGCTATCGCTTTTGTGGCATTTTTAGCGGAGCTTAGCATCGGCAAGCTTGGCGAAAGCGACATCGTAAGCTCTCTTTACAAGCTCGCTCCAAAAAATAAAAAAGCGTGGTCGCTCTCTGGCTTTTTCATGATCGGCGCGATACTTATAGCTTCATTTTATATGGTTGTTATTGGCTGGATATTAAAGTATATCTATCTTAGTTTTTCGCCACTTTTATCTGACTCAAAAGCGGCAGGCGAGCAGTTTAACACACTTTTATCAAATGACCTAAGCAGTGCCGTGCTTTGCTTTAGTTTGGTTTTTTTAATGGTATTTTTTGCCGTTTCAAAAGGCGTAAAAAGTGGCATCGAAAAGCTAAATATATGGATGATGCCAAGCCTTTTTGTCTTGCTGGTTTGCATGCTTTTTTACGCGCTTAGCATGGGAGATGGTTTTGTTAAGGCGGCTAAATTTTTATTTGTACCAAATTTTAGTGCGATCACGCCAGATGTTATCTTGCAGGCTCTAGGCCTTGCGTTTTTCTCGCTATCTATGGGCGTTGGCGTCATACCGACATATGCTGCAAATTTACCTGAGAAGACAAATTTAATAAAATCAACACTCTCTATCATCTTTATAAATATCTTAATAGGTATTATGATGGGGCTTGTCGTATTTACATTTATATTTGCTTATGGGGCTGATAGCACGGCAAGTGGTCCAGGCCTTATCTTTATCTCGCTTGTCACGCTTTTTGCAAAGCTTGGCATCGTTGGCAACGTTATGGCGGTCGCATTTTTCGTATCACTCTTGTTTGCTGGTATCACGAGCGCGGTTTCGATGATCGAGCCTTTTGCTTATTATTTGGTTAGGAAATTTGAAATTTCAAGAAAGATGGCGCTTCTTTACATCGGCGCCTTTGTCTATATCTTGGGCATCTTTTGCATACTTTCATATTATTCAGACACTTCAAGTGCTTTTAGCGTTTGCGGTAAGCCATTTTTTGACGCGCTTGACTTTCTCACATCAAATATCATGATGCCAATAGGCGCTATCGTATTTAGCTTTTTTGTTGGTTATAAACTTAAAAAAGAGAGTTTATATCTGCTCTTTGGCGATTTTATGGGAAGAGCGTTTTTTGAAATTTGGTACTTTTTTTTAAGATATGTCGTGCCAGTTGCCATTTGTGCGATAATGATCTACCAGATGGCAGGTAAATAATGGCAGAGAGATTTAGTAAAATTGGCTTTGTCTTATCGATAATTGGAGCGGCTATCGGCCTTGGTAATGCGTGGAAATTTCCATACATGGTCGGCAGTAACGGCGGTTCGGCATTTATCCTTATATATCTATTTTTTGCCTTTGCTGTTGGTCTTAGCATATTTTTTGCTGAGATGGCGATGGGCAAAATTTCACGTCTTGATACGGTTGGAGCGTTTAAAAGTTTAGCTACAAAAGGGGCAAATTCTTGGAAATTTGCCGGTGTTATCATGGTGACTGGGCTATTTATCGCTTCGTTTTACACGCTCATCATTGGCTGGGTTTTAAAATACGTCATTTTAAGTCTTAGCGAGCTACCTAAAGATATGGCAAGCTCAGAGACGCTTTTTGTAAATTTCACTTCAAATGGCATAAATGAACAAATTTTATACTTTAGCATCGCATTTTTTGCCTACTTTTTCATCCTTACAAAGGGTGTAAAAAGTGGTATCGAGCGCATAAATGTCTATCTCATACCAGCTCTTTTTATCTTGCTTTTGCTTATGCTTGGCTACTCTTTTGGCATGGAGGGCTTTGATAAAGCGGCTAAATTTCTACTAGTGCCTGATTTTTCAAAGATAGATCAAGCAGCTGTTTTAAACGCTCTTGGACTTGCTTTTTTTACGATGTGCGTTGGCATTGGCTGCATACTTACTTACTCATCAAGTCTAAGCGATGATACAAATTTATTTACCTCTTCGCTCTATGTCGTCTTTGCAAATATCATAATAAGCGTCATCATCGGCCTTATCGTATTTACATTTACATTTGAGTTTGGCTCAGAGCCATCAAAAGGCGCAGGGCTTGCTTTCATCTCGCTACCGACGCTATTTGCTAAGCTTGGATTGCTTGGAAATTTCTTGGCATTTACATTTTTTATATCACTATTTTTTGCTGGCATCACCTCGGTTATCTCGATGGTTGAGCCATTTATATTTTTCTTAAGCAAAAGCCTAAATTTTAGTAGAAACAAATCGATCCTAATCGTCGCTTGCGTGGTTTATATTTTAGGAATTTTATGTGCGTTAAGTGGCACAAGCGAATTTAAAGATGCACTTACATTTTTTGGTAAGAGCTTTTTTGACCTGCTTGATTACCTTAGCTCAAATATCATGCTCCCACTTGGTGGTATCTTGTTTGCTATCTTTGTTGGCTACTTTATGAAATTTGAGCTTTTAAAAGAGCTATTTGTGCCTTATATGGGCAAGGTTGTATTTAAAATTTGGTATTTTTTAATTAGATTTGTGGCTCCACTTTTAGTTCTGGTGGTGTTAATAAGGGAGATCTCATAATATGGCAAAAGAACAATTTTCTAAAATAGGCTATGTCCTAGCAGTCGCTGGATCGGCTGTCGGACTTGGCAATGCATGGAAATTTCCATACATGGTTGGTGAAAACGGCGGTTCGGCGTTTATTATCCTATATCTTTTGATAACTTTTCTAGTCGGCGTGCCTATCTTTATGGCAGAGCTTAGTATCGGCAAGCTTAGCGAGAGTGACAGTGTCAATGCTTTTAGAAAGCTGGCAGCTAAAAATAAAAATTTATGGCAGCTGGTTGGAATTTTAGCCATGGTTACAGCAGCTATCATCTCGTCATATTACATCGTGATAATAGGCTGGGTGTTTAAGTATTTTGTCCTATCTTTTTCTGGCTTGCCAAGTGATATAGATAGCTCAAAAGTGATATTTAACGATCTTTTGACGCATGGTCTTGGAGAGCAGACGCTTTATTTTGTTATAGCATTTGCAGCTTGCTTTTACATCCTTTCAAAAGGCGTAAAAAGCGGCATAGAGAAGCTAAATGTTTGGATGATGCCAAGCCTATTTATCATGGTTTTAATTATGCTTATATTTTCTATGACGATGGATGGCTTTTCTAAATCAGCCGAGTTTTTGCTCATCCCTGACTTTAGTAAAATTTCATTTAACTCGCTCTTGCTAGCTCTTGGACTTGCATTTTGGACACTATCTCTTGGCATGGCAGCGATCATTACCTATTCAGCTAGCTTAAGTGATGATACAAATTTAGCCACTTCAACGCTAAGTATCGTCTTTATAAATATCGCACTTGCTATTATGATAGGTCTTGTTATTTTTACCTTTATATTTGAATTTGGAGCTACTCCGTCTCAAGGACCAGGACTTGTCTTTATCTCACTGCCAACGCTATTTGCTAAGCTTGGTGTGATAGGTCAAATTTTAGCGGTGGCATTTTTTGCTGCACTTATCTTTGCTGGTATCACTTCAGCGATCTCTATAGTTGAACCATTTGTATTTTTCTTGATCAGAGAGTATGGCATGAGTAGAAGAAAGGCTCTTAGCATAGTTGGAGCTGGGATTTTCATAGTGGGATTTTTATGCCTTTTGTCAAATATAGAAAATGTTGGCGATAAATTTATGCTCTTTGGCAAAAATTTCTTTGACTTCCTAGACTTTACCGCTTCAAATATTTTGCTACCAATTAGCGGCATCGGTGGGGCGATATTTGTAGGATATTTTATGAAAAGAGATGCTTTATATGTGCTATTTAGCCCATATATGAGTGATTTTGTATTTAACGCATGGTATTTTTTACTAAGATATGTAGCGCCAGTTTGTGTGCTCATTATCATGATAAATGAACTATTAAAGGTTTTTAATGGATAAGATTGAGAGATTTTTCGATAAGGCTGGCGATATAGTCGGCTATATTTGTATGTTTATTATGGCTTTGATGATAATAGACGTATTTTTTAACGTTGTGGCAAGATACTTTTTCTCTTACGGCAACGTTGCATTTCAGGAGCTTGAGTGGCACTTTTTTGCTGTGATATTTCTGCTTGGCATGAGTTATGCTCTAAAAGAGGACGCGCACGTCAGAGTTGATATCTTTTATGCTAAATTTTCAGAAAGACAAAAAGCCCTTGTAAATATGCTTGGTACTGTATTTTTTGTCATACCATTTGCGCTTTTGGTTTCAAATTTATCATTTGGATTTGTAGGAGATGCTTATAGTTCAGCAGAAGCTAGCGCAGATCCAGGCGGTCTTACCCATAGATGGATCATAAAAGCGATGATCCCTTTTTCATTTTATGTGCTTGTATTTTTTGCGATCGGCTTTTTTATAAAAAATTTAAATCGCTACAAGAAAGCTAGTAAGGAGAAAATATGGCGGGATTAATAATGTTTATAGCCGCGCTATTGATGCTTGGCATTGGCTTTCCAGTGGCATTTACCTTTGGTGCGGTTGCGATGATATTTGGCATGGTTGGCAGCGTCGTAGAGAGCCTTAGCGATGGCGATGGACTACTTGGCAGTATAGAGGTATTTAAAGATATGTTTAACTTCATGCCATATAGAATTTTCTCTATCATGGAGAGTAGAATTTTCATAGCAGTTCCACTCTTTGTCTTTATGGGTGTCGTGCTTCAAAAGTCAAAGCTAGCCGAGAGACTACTTGAGAGCATGGGTATGCTATTTGGAGAAATCAGAGGCGGTATCGCGATAAGTACTATCTTAGTTGGAGCGCTTTTGGCTGCTTCAACTGGTGTTGTAGGTGCTAGCGTTGTTGCTATGGGCGTTATAAGCTTGCCTGTAATGCTAAAGTATAAATACGACCAATCCCTAGGATGTGGCACGATATGCGCTGCTGGTACGCTTGGTCAGATCATCCCGCCTTCTATCGTGCTTATCATCTTGGGCGACATCTTCTCAGTGCCAGTTGGCGAGCTTTTTCACCAAGCCATTGTGCCAGGATTCACGCTAGTTGGGGTTTATATAGTTTATATTTTGATAGTTGCTTATCTTAAGCCAGAGGTCGCTCCTGTGGTAAAAGACGAGAGTGGCGTTAGTAAATTTAAGCAGATCGTTAGAGCGCTAATTGCGATCTTTCCGCCACTTTTGCTAGTTATTTGTGTGCTAGGATCCATTTTTGCAGGTATCGCTACACCGACCGAAAGCTCAGCATTTGGCTGCGTTGGCGCTATCATCTTAGCAATATTTTATAGGACATTTTCATTTTCTATGATGAAAGAGGCTTTGGCTGAGAGCGTAAAAACGACAGCTCTAGTCTTTGCTATACTTGTTGGTGCGACTGCCTTTTCTATGGTCTTTAGCTACACTGGAGGCGATGAGATAGTTGAAAATTTCATGACAAATTTACCAGGCGAGAAGTGGGGATTTATCATCTTTAGTATGGCTGTTATCTTTGTGCTTGGCTTTTTTATCGATTTTGTTGAAATTTCATATATCGTGCTTCCTATCTTGGTGCCAATCGCCGCAAAACTAGGCATAAACCCAGTCTATCTAGCGATCTTAGTTGCTATGAATTTACAAACTTCATTCTTGACGCCGCCATTTGGATTTAGTCTATTTTTCTTAAGATCAGTCGCACCTGCTGAGATAAAAACAGCTGCTATTTATAAAGGCGTGGTGCCTTACATCATCATCCAAGTGGCAGTTTTAGTCTTTTTCTGCGTCTTTTTGATGGAGATAAAGCCGATGCTTGATACGAGCCACGGCGGATTATTTAACTTCTTACTCTCACTTTTTAAATGATATAAAAGTTTTTGGTTGTAAAATACCAAAAACAAGCAAAATGGCTAATTTGAGTTTCTATCAAATTTAGCCATTTTTTATGACCGCTTTTTAGTAAATTTATAAATTTAATGAGGTGAAATATGGCAAAGAGATTTATCGATGTTATGGATACGACCTTTAGAGATGGCTTTCAGTCAGTTTATGGCGCTAGAGTGCTTATGAACGACTTTTTGCCCGCGCTTGAAGCAGCCAAAGAGGCTGGCATAGAGCATTTTGAATTTGGCGGAGGAGCGAGATTTCAAAGCCTTTATTTTTACCTAAATGAAGACGCTTTTGCGATGATGGATAAATTTAGAAGCATCGTAGGACCAAAAGCAAACCTTCAAACCCTAAGTAGGGGCGTAAATACCGTCACCCTTGACACTGGTAGCCGCGAGCTAATCGACCTTCACGCAAAACTTTTCAAAAAACACGGAACTACTACTATTAGAAATTTTGACGCACTAAATGATGTTGAAAATTTAAAATATTCAGGCGAGAGGATCGCTCATCACGGGCTAAAACACGAAGTTGTCGTTACTATGATGGATCTGCCTAGTGGCTGTGTGGGAGCTCATGATGTTAAATTTTATGAGAAAATTTTAAGAGAAATTTTAGATGCAAATATCCCTTATCACAGCGTTTGCTTTAAAGACGCAAGCGGCACAAGTAGCCCACAAAAGGTCTATGAAACCATAAAAATGGCTAGAAAACTACTCCCAGAAAAAACTCATATCAGACTTCACACACACGAAACTGCAGGCGTAAGTGTTGCTTGCTACCTCGCAGCGCTTGAAGCTGGCGTTGATGGCATAGATCTAGCCGCAAGCCCAGTAAGTGGCGGAACTAGTCAGCCAGATATCCTAACCATGCTTCACGCAGTAAAAGGCAAAAACTACGATCTTGGCGGACTTGACGTGGAGAAAATTTTAAAATATGAAAGCGTTTTGAATGATTGTTTAAAAGAGTATTTCTTACCGCCTGAAGCTGTGCAAGTAAGCCCACTCATACCGTTTTCACCGATGCCAGGTGGCGCGCTCACCGCAAATACCCAGATGATGAGAGATAACAACATCTTAGATAAATTCCCAGAGGTCATCCTTGCGATGCGCGAGGTGGTGCAAAAGGGCGGATACGGCACTTCAGTAACTCCTGTTAGCCAGTTTTACTTCCAACAAGCATTTAACAACGTGATGTTTGGCAAGTGGAAAAAGATCGCTGAGGGATACGGTAAAATGGTGCTTGGCTACTTTGGCAAGACTCCAGTTACGCCTGATAAAGAGATCATTAAGCTTGCTAGCGAGCAACTAGGACTAAAACCAACTACAAAACACGCAGTCGATATAGCTGATAAAGATGAGAGCAAGTCACTTGCGCATGTAAAAGAAATTTTAAAACAAAACAAGATCAAGGTTACCGAAGAAAACGTCTTTATAGCAGCAGCTTGTAAAGAAAAAGGCATCGCATTCTTAAAAGGCGAAGCCAAAGTAAATGTAAGAAAGATCGATCTAAACACCAAGGCAAACGATGGCAGACAAACTCAAAGCGGCAGATATAGCGTCGTGGTAAATGGTAGTCGCTACAACGTTGAAGTAAGCGAAGGTTTTAACGACAGTATCCAAGTAAAATCAATCACTGAAGTTGAAGGCAAGAGCGTAAAAAGTGCCAAAAGTGCAGTAACAGGCGCAACAGAAAATGATATCGTTGCAAGCTTGCCAGGCGCTGTGCATAAAATTTTAGTTAGCGCAGGAGATCATGTCAAAAAAGGTCAGGCCATAGTCGTGCTTGAAGCGATGAAGATGGAGATAGAGGTCAAAGCCCCAAAAGATGGCATCATAGGCTCTATTGAGGTTAGCAAAGGTCAAAGTGTCGCGAACAATCAAGTGGTGGCTAGATTTAAATAAATTTGCCACTTTTAAAAAGATAGTGTTAAGCGAAATTTGATTAACATTTTGATGACTTTTAGGTCAAATTTATAAAGAAACGAAATTTAAAGGAAACAACATGATAAATAAGCTAGACGAGCTAGGTCTAAAAGAGATCAAAAAGATAAATCACAATCTAAGCTACGACGAGCTTTTTGAGCTTGAAAAGGCAAACAACGAGGGCAGAGTCTCAAGTAACGGCACATTTATGGTCGATACTGGAATTTTTACAGGCAGAAGCCCAAAAGACAAGTACTTTGTCAAGCAAGACCCAAGCCAAAAATACATCGCTTGGGGTAAGATAAATCAGCCTATCACAAAAGAGCTATTTGATAAGCTTCTTAAAAAAGCAAAAGAGCAGCTAAGTGGTAAAGAAATTTTCATCCAAGATGCATTTTGTGGAGCTAGCAAAAAGAGCAAAAAATCAGTTCGTTTCGTCACCGAAGTAGCGTGGCAAGCGCACTTTGTAAAAAATATGTTCATCCGCCCAAGTGAAGCGGAGCTGGCTAAATTTGAGCCTGATTTTGTAGTATATAACGCTTGCAAGACAAAAAATGAGGATTACAAGGCTGATGGGCTAAATTCAGAGGTTTTTGTCATCTTTAATGTCGAGGAAAATGTCGCGGTAATCGGTGGCACATGGTATGGCGGCGAGATGAAAAAGGGCATTTTTTCTATGATGAACTACTGGTTGCCACTTGAGGGCAAGCTAAGCATGCACTGCTCTGCAAACGTAGGCGAGAAGGGTGATACGGCGCTATTTTTTGGTCTATCTGGCACTGGTAAAACGACACTTTCAACCGATCCAAAACGCAAACTAATAGGCGATGACGAGCACGGCTGGGACGATGATGGCGTGTTTAACTTTGAGGGCGGCTGCTACGCAAAATGTATCAACCTTGATCCAAGTAGCGAGCCAGAAATTTACGCAGCGATCAGGCGTGACGCGCTACTTGAAAACGTAGTGGCTGACGAAAATGGCGTGGTTGATTATAAAGATGGCTCAAAGACTGAAAACACACGCGTGAGCTATCCGATCTATCACATCGACAACTACGAGCCAAGCTCAAGCGCAGGCCATCCAAAAAACATCATCTTTTTAAGCGCTGACGCTTTTGGCGTGCTTCCTCCAGTTGCGAAGCTCACAAAAGAGCAGGCGATGTATTATTTCTTAAGTGGCTACACAGCAAAAGTTGCTGGCACAGAGCGCGGTATAACTGAGCCTGTAGCTACTTTTAGCGCTTGCTTTGGCGAGCCATTTATGCCACTTCACCCAACCGTCTATGCAAAACTGCTTGGCGAGAAGATCGATAAACACGGCGTTAATGTCTATCTTGTAAATACAGGCTGGAGCGGCGGTGCTTACGGCGTTGGTAAGCGCATGAGTATAAAAGCAACTCGTGCTTGCATAAATGCGATCTTAGACGGCAGTATCACAAAATGCGAATTTGAAAATTTTGATAAATTTAACTTCGCTATCCCAAAAGAGCTAGGTGGCGTTGAGACAAAACTGCTAAATCCTATAAACACATGGGCAAATTCAGCTCAGTATAACGCTTCACGCGACAAGCTTGCTAAAATGTTTGTTGAAAATTTCAAACGTTATGAAGATGTAAAAGAGGGCGTTGAATACGCCAAAGCTGGTCCAAAAGCTTAAAAATTTTATAGCCTTGTGGGTATTTTGCCTACAAGGCTTTTTAAATTTAAACTTTTAAATAGTAAAAACGTAGCTCACTTTTAAATTTAATTTTTAAACTTTTTGCAAAAATGCCCCAACCAAATTTAAAGATATTTTCTAGATTTCACTATAAAATTTGCTTTTTGTGATACTGCCGTCTAAGATCGCATTTATGCAAGCACGAGTTGCTTTTATACTCATGCGCTTACCAACGCCGTAAGCACCGCCGCTCCAGCCTGTATTTACAAGATAGACATTAACGCCGTGTTTATCGATCTTCTCGCCAAGCAGTTTTGCATAGACGGTTGGGTGAAGTG
>NZ_CABPVL010000002.1:111153-243954 GCF_902460895.1 Campylobacter concisus
AAGTAGCGTGGTCTTTGCAGTTAAAAATTTAAAATTAGCCAGAACACTCCAGCTAAATTTGATCTCAAATTTCAACTATAAAAAGTCGCTGTTGTTTTTAGTATAAGTTGTAGGGTTTTTGTAGTTAAAACAAAAATTTAGCCAGATATCTGGCTAAATTTAATCAAAATACTCTCTTTTCTAAGCCAAATTCTACGCCAGCTTTTGCCAGCTCAAATGTCGCATCTATAAATTTATACTCGCTGCTGATAAATGGTAAAAACATCGGTATCTCAGTGCAGCCTGCGATATAAACGTCAGCTTCAATGTTTGAAAGCACTTCATAAAATACTGGCACATACTCTTCTAATTTGCCAGCTTTGACACCTTTGTAGATGCACTCCATGATGACATCTTGCGTCTCTTTGCTAAAATCCACGCTCTTTAGCCCGCGCTCTTTTAAAATTTGATCATAAACGCCTGCCTTTTTTGTGCCACTTGTTGCGATGACAGCGATATTTTTAGCGTGCGGGTATTTCTTTTGCAAGGCATCTATGGTAACTTTTGCAATGTGCAAAATTTTCACTCCAGCCTCTTTTTCGATGCTTGGAGCAAAGTAGTGAGCCGTGTTACAAGCCATTAGCATCGCATCGCATCCTGCATTTTTTAAAAGTTTAGCACTTTGAATTAGCTTTGGAAGCGGACTTTCTCCCTCGCCCATGATAAATTTTGTCCTATCTTCTATCTGAGCGTATGAGTCGATAACGATGTGTAGGTGCTCTTGATCGCAAGTTGCTGGGGTTATATCGATGATCTTCTTGTATAAATCAGCCGTGGCAAGTGGTCCCATGCCGCCTATGATGCCTAATGTCTTCATAACTCCTCCAAATTAAAATTTTCAATAATTATAATATTAGTTTCTATATTTAAAAATAAAATTTCTAAATTTTCATTGGGTATTGTAAAAATAGGGGATAAGCACTTTAAGTTTTGAAGTAAATTTTAAGATAAAAAGGGGCGATTTGCCCCTTAAAAATTCTATTATGAGTGGAAGTGAAATTCGTCTGGATGATCTAGTGCGTATCTAAATTTCTCCATATCGACCTTTTTATCCCAGATAGAAACGATCATGCAGCCAACGGCATTGCCGCAAAGGTTACCAACAGCACGCATCTCTGACATAAATTTATCAACGCCAAGTAGCACAGCTACGGTGACTACTGGTATGCCAGTGCTTGGAAGTGCGCTTAGTGTGCCAGCAAGGACGACAAAGCCTGAGCCTGTAACGCCAACAGCGCCTTTACTTGTGATCATTAGCACGATTAGTATGCTTATTAGATGTTCAAAGCTTAGCGGTATATTAAATGCTTGAGCTAAGAAGATAACGCTTAAACTTAGATAGATGTTGGTACAGTCAAGATTAAATGAGTAGCCAGTTGGGATGATAAGGCCAACTGCACCTCTATTTATACCAGCTGCTTCTAGCTTTTGCATAAGTGGCGCAAGAGCTGTTTCGCTCGAGCTTGTTGCAAAAACGACTAAGACCTCTTTTGAGATAAAGCGCATAAATTTAAAGACATTAACTTTGGCAAAGTAGCAAATGACGCCAAGCACGACAAAGATGAAAAAGCAGCTTGCAAGCGCCATAACGACAAGAAGCTCCATCATACCAAGAAGCGTTCCGATGCCAAATTTACCGATCAAATAAGCCATCGCTGAAAAGGCCGCCACTGGGCTAAATAGCATAAGCCAAGTAAGAAGCTTTAAGACGTAGTGCTGGATAAATTCAAGCGGTTTTAGACAAGCTTGCTTTTTATCATGAGCAAGTAGCGAAAGCACGATGGCAACGACTATCGCCATGAAAAGCACTTGAAGTGTGTTTGACTTTATAAATGGATCAAGTATGTGCACGTAAGGGAAAATGTCATCTACTGGCACAGCGCCTCTTAAAAGATGAAGCGTGTGCGCTAAAAAGCCGCTATTTGCGTCCATGTTGCCAGCTTGAGATGTAAATTTAGCCACGCTTGAGGCGTCAAGCTGAGTGTAGTCAAGGTTCATGCCATGTCCTGGACGAAGCGTCTCGCCAAAGATGATACCAACAGCAAGAGCAAGCGTGCTAACTATCTCAAAGTAGATAAACGCCTTAAGTCCGATGGTACCAAGATCTTTTAAGCTCTCAAGCCCGACGATGCCTGAAACGATCGTTAAAAAGATGATAGGGCCGATTAAAATTTTAAGGGCTTTTATAAAATAATCAATGCCTGGCTTACTTGCTATGCCAAGCTCAGGTGCGACCATACCAACGATAACACCGCCAACTATACCTATCACAACCCAAATGGCGAGATTGGTAAATAGCCTCACAAAGAGACTTTTTTGCGTTTTTGCACTATCCATAAATTCCCCTTTTATAGGCTCTGCTTGATCTCTGCTGAGAGGATCTTATCGCCTTGCCTGATAGCATCAAGTACCTTTAAGCTCTCGTCATCAGCGCACTTTCCAAAGACTGTATGCACGCCGTCAAGATGAGGTTGCTTGCTGTGGCAGATGAAAAACTGCGATCCGCCAGTGTCGCGACCTGCGTGAGCCATGCTAAGGCTGCCACGCTCGTGCTTTACCTTTTGATTATCGCATTCGCATTTTATTCTCCAGCCAGGACCGCCTGTGCCTGTGCCGTTTGGGCAGCCACCTTGGATGACGAAATTTGGTATAACTCTGTGGAAATTGAGGCCATTATAAAAGCCTGTTTTTATCAAATGGACAAAATTTGCAACAGCTTGCGGTGCATCCTCGGCAAAAAGCTCAAGTTTGATATCGCCTTTTTCTGTCTTTAAAACCGCAAATTTATCTTTTTTTAGTTCGTCTAAATTTATATCATAAACTTTTAACTCATCAAAACGCATGTTGCTCCTTTTTACTCGATATTTGTATAAACTGCTTGGACGTCATCGTCGTCTTCTAGCTTGTCAAGAAGCCTCTCGACCTCAAGCATTTGCTCTTCATCTAGGCTCACGGTTTGATTTGGCAAGTACTGAAGTGAAGCTTTTTTAACTACTAAATTTAGCTTCTCTATGCCTTCATGAAGTGTGCCAAAATTTGCGTAATCACCATAAACAAATAGCGCGTTTTCATCTTCTTCGATGTCACTTAGTCCATAATCAATGAGCTCTAGCTCGATCTCTTCTATATCTGCGCTTGGTTTTTCAAGCTCAAAAACGCTCTTTCTTGTAAACATAAAGCTAAGGCTGCCACTTGGCAAAATTTCTCCGCCATTTTTGCTAAATATCGCTTTTACATTTGCAACTGTTCTTGTTGGGTTATCAGTCGCGCACTCAACGATGATTTGCACGCCGTGAGCTGCTTTGCCGTCATAAAAGATAGTCTTGATATCAGCGCTATCTTTGCCATTTGCTCTTTTTATAGCCGCATCGATGTTGTCTTTTGGCATATTTTCAGCTTTTGCTGCTGCGATGGCTGCACGAAGTTTTGGGTTCATATCTGGATCACATCCACCATCTTTTGCCGCTACTGTTATAGCCTTTGCAAGTTTTGGAAATACCTTGCTCATCTTATCCCATCTAGCTTCTTTTGCCGCTCTTCGGTACTCAAATGCTCGTCCCATAAATATCCTTAAATAAATTTTTTACGGATTATAACTAAAAAAATTTTATACTTTTTTAAAACATTTTTAGTTTGCTAGCTAAAGCGCCTAATTTGTAAATTTGAGAATAATATTTGATAAAAATTTAAGCTAAAGGCATATAATCATACCCATGATAAAAAATGCCCAAAAACAAGATGCAAAAATCTGCATAAAACTACTAAATTTAGCGATGGAGGATATCGCCTACAAGCTAAGTGGCTACGACGATCCTGCAAAAAGCGATGAAATTTTAGAGAAATTTTTTCAAAGCGAGACAAACAGACTTAGCTATAAAAACATATATATATGTAAGCGTGACGGCGAGATCATCGCTGCTATGTGTGCTTATTTTGGTGGCGACGCGTGGCAGTTTGATAGAGAAATTTCACAGCATCTAAAGGCGCTTGGCAAAGACGCCAAGGTAGAAAAAGAGTGCTTTGATGATGAGTTTTATATAGATAGCATCGCTGTGGATGAGAAATTTAGAGGCCAAGGGCTTGCAAAAGAGCTTATCTTGCACTCATTTGCCAAAGCAAAAGAGCTAGGACATAAAAAAGTCTCGCTGATAGTTGATGTAAATAAGCCAAAAGTTCGTAAATTTTACGAGAGCCTTGGCTTTAAATTTAACACCAAAAAGATCATAAATTTACACGAATACGACCACATGATAAAGGAGATAATATGAAAACATTTGAGGTAAATAACGTGCATTGCCAAAACTGCGCAAATACTATAAAAAACGCACTTGAAGATGACTTTGGCGAGATAAAAGTCGATCTTAGCAAAGAGCCAAGGCAAGTAAGCCTTGATATAAAAGATGGCGATGTAGAGAAATTTAAATCAGAAATGGCTGATCTGGGATTTGACGTTATAAAGGAGCTTTGATATGCCTTTAAAAGTCAAGCTAAATATAGCGGGAATGAGCTGTGTAAATTGCTCAAACGCTATCGAAAAGGTCTCAAAAAAGATAGATGGGGTGCTTGAAGCAAATGTAAATTTTGCAAACGCAAGCGGCGAATTTGTCCTAAAAGATGCTAGCGTGCGTGAAGTTTTAGAGCAAAAGATAAAGAAGCTTGGCTACTTTGTGGCGACAAATATTGATGAATTTGAAGCCAAAAGAGACGAGCATATAACCTCGATAAGAAATAAATTTATATTTGCATTTATCACAAGCATCGTGATAATGGCGCTTGAGATGTTTGCACCTCACAGCGTGCTAGTAAATTTACTCATGCTAGTTTTAGCGTTTTTGGTGCTAGCTTTTAGCGGCAAAGACTTCTTTGCTCACGCCATAGAGGCTGTCAAAAACAAAAACTACGATATGAACGTGCTTGTCGCGCTTGGAAGTGGCAGTGCGTTTTTATACTCGCTTTTTGTTGTGATCTTTTCAAATTTTATCCCAGATGATCTAAAAAACGTCTATATCTCGGGTGCAGCGATGATAATAGCCTTTGTTTTGCTAGGTAAGTATCTTGAAGAGCGCTCAAAGGCAAAGGCAGGCGACTACCTAAAGACGCTACTTAAAATTTCACCAAAGACCGCCTTTTTGGTCATGCCAGACGGCCAGAGCAAAGAGGTAAATGTAAATGAGCTAAAAGTAGGCGACATCGTCATCGTAAAAAATGGCTACAACATCCCAAGTGATGGCGTGATAGTTCAAGGTGGCGCTGAGATAGATGCTTCTATGCTTACAGGAGAGAGCTTGCCAGTTTATAAAGAGGTGGGAGATAGCGTATTTGCCGGCACTCTAAACACAAATGG
This sequence comes from Campylobacter concisus, assembly GCF_902460895.1. Taxonomy (GTDB): domain Bacteria; phylum Campylobacterota; class Campylobacteria; order Campylobacterales; family Campylobacteraceae; genus Campylobacter_A; species Campylobacter_A concisus_BC. Next base: position 116,537 of record NZ_CABPVL010000002.1, read on the forward strand.
CTACATAAGCGTCAAGGTGACAAAGAGTTCTTTTGAAAGCTTGCTATCTCAAATTTTAAGCTTATTAAGCGACGCTAGCTCTAAAAAGATGCCTATCGGACGGCTGGCTGACAAGATAGCAAACATCTTTGTGCCAAGCGTCGTGGCGATCTCAGTTCTTACATTTTTAATATGGATAATTTTTAGTGGAAATTTCGCCTATGCGATCTCTAGCGCGATCTGCGTGCTTATCATCTCATGCCCATGCGCACTAGGACTTGCCACGCCAATAGCAATCGTAAGCTCCCTCTCGCGTGGTGCAAAAGCTGGGATTTTAGTGAAAAATCCAGAGGTTTTGGAGCTTATAAAAGATGCTAAATTTGTAGCATTTGACAAAACTGGCACGCTAAGTAAGGGGCTAATCAGCGTCAAGAGTTCAAATTTAAGCGAAAAAGAGCTAGAGCTAGTAGCATCTGCTGAAAATTTAAGCGAGCATCCGATCTCAAAAGCGATCGTAAGATATGCAAAACAAAATTACATAAATTTACAAAAGCTAAATGGTAAATTTCAAAACGTAGTTGGTCAAGGCATCGTCTATGAAGATGAAAGTAACAAGATAATAATAGGCAATGAAAAACTGCTCGCAGCAAACAATATCTTGCTAAATGAAGCTGATATTGAGGCGATAAAAGAGGCTACAAATGATGGAAGCGGCGTCATACTTTGCGCGCTAAATCAAAAATTTAGCGGCTTTTTAACGCTAAGCGATGAGCTAAAAAATGAAGCAAATAGCGTTATAAACGAGCTTGCAAGGCTAAATTTACAAAGCGTGATCCTCTCAGGTGATGATAAAAAAGTAGTGGCAAATATCGCTAGCAAGCTAAATGTGAGCGAATATTATGCAAATATGCTGCCTGAGGATAAATTTAACAAGGTAAAAGAGCTCATGAGCCGAGGTGGCGTGATCTTTGTAGGGGACGGCATAAACGACTCGCCATCGCTTAAAGAAGCAAGCGTTGGCATCGCTATGAACTCAGGCTCAGACATCGCTAAAGGTGCTGGCGATATCGTGCTTGTAAAAAACGATCTGCGCGGCGTGAGCGGGCTTGTAAAGCTTGCAAATGCGACTATTGCTAACATAAAAGAGAATTTGTTTTGGGCATTTATGTATAACGCCATTTGCATACCAGTGGCTGCTGGCGTGCTCTATCCGGTATTTGGACTGCTTCTAAGCCCAGTTTATGGCTCTATGGCGATGTGCTTAAGTTCGGTTACTGTCGTGCTAAATGCGCTTAGACTTAGATATTTGAAGCTTAAGGATTAAATTTGAGACTTGGAGAGCTTTATAGCGTTGTAGCGGCTGCACTTGCTACGAATTTTAATGGTATCTTGGGTGTCTCATCTTTTATGCGTATCAAAAAGACAAATGCGTGGATAACACAGACAAAGAGCGATGCGAACATAAAAGGAAATGAGCTTTACGCTAAATTTATCAAAGATGAGAGTAGTGCGGCCTTGTGTGATGATTTTGTCATTTTGAAGGCAAAATTTGAAGCAAGCTACTATTTCTCAAGCGCAAAAGATGATTTGGCACAATTTTACAAGGCTATAAATTTCGAGCCAAAAATGGGTGAGGTTGATAGCATCTCAAATCAGCTCATTTTGATAGCAAATATCTTAAAAAAAGAGGCGACAAAAGAGTCTATGCAACTTCTTGCTGCTTTTAGCTTCTCATTTTTCTTACCTTATGCCGAGCAACTTGCAAAAGAGCTTGAACAAAATGCTAGCAGTAACTTCTATAAGTCAATGGGATACTTTTTAGAGGATTTTTGTTTGGTTTTAAAAACTATTATTGGTAAGGCTTAGTCTTAAGCCTGTACCATTTCTGTCATCTGAGTTTTAATACTTAAAATGTTATTCTGAATGCTTGATTGTTCTAAATTTAGATGATGAAGCATCTGCATAGAATCACGATCTTTCAGGTGCTGGATGCTTGAAATTTGATCAGCTATATCGCTTCTTTGATCTTGTAATTTTTCTAAATTTTTTTGTAACTCTGTGACATCTTCTTTTCTAATAATTGTAGGTTTTTGTCTAACCTCTTCTCTTTGTTCGACATGCACATCATTACTTCTAACGATATCTTTTGTACCATAGCCAGAAGATACTAATATGCTGGTTTTAGCGCTACTTGATGATATAGATGTGTAGCCGTTATGATAGAAAACATTTGAGTTCATATTTGCATCTATTTGCATATCGTCCTTCCTTTTTAGTTTATTTCTTCATTTATAACTATATCGGCAATAAATCAAAAAACTTGAAATAGTTTTTAAAAAGTTGCTGGGCGAATTATATTTTAATAACCTTAAATGTAAATTATATATATAACTTTTTTACTACTCTAGCATAATTTTTATATTACATTTCACTTTTTTGATCAAAAAAATTATTTTTAAAATGCTCGTAAAAGCCTAGTTAAGCACCATTTTGTTAAAATCACGCAAAATTAATCAAAGGCAAAGCTATGAAAAAGGATGAAAACGCACATAAAAAGATGTGGGAGGGCAGATTTAGCGAGGCTAGCTCGAAGTTGCTTGAGGAATTTAACGCTTCTATAAATTTTGATAAAAATCTTTTTGAAGAGGATATCGCTGGCAGTAAGGCGCACGCTAAAATGCTTGGAATTTGCGGAATTTTAAAAAAAGACGAGTCAGAGGCGATAATAAAGGGGCTTGATGAGGTTTTGGCTGAGATAAGAGCTGGTAAATTTGCTTTTAAGATAGAGGATGAGGATATCCACATGGCGGTTGAAAAGCACCTTAGCGAGATCATCGGTGCCGAGCTTGGAGGCAGGCTTCACACAGCTAGAAGCAGAAATGATCAGGTTGCGCTTGATTTTAAATTTTACGTTTTGAAGAAAAATTTAGAAATTTCATCTCTCATCAAAGAGCTCATCGCCACACTTGCAAATTTAGCCAAAAACCACAAAGATACGCTAATGCCAGGCTACACGCACCTTCAGCATGCCCAGCCAGTAAGCCTTAGCTACCATTTGCTAGCTTACGCGTTTATGTTTAAGAGGGATTTTGAGCGATTTGTTAGCTCGTATGAACGAAACAACCTAAGTCCGCTTGGCTCAGCAGCCCTTGCAGGCACGCCACACAAGATAGATAGAACTATCGTTGCAAGCGAGCTTGGCTTTGCAGGTTGCACGCAAAATGCGATGGATAGCGTGAGTGACCGCGATTTTGCGCTGGAGATTTTATTTAACATTAGCGTTTTTATGACGCACGCTTCTAGACTTTGCGAGGAGCTCATACTTTGGAGCTCGCAGGAATTTGGCTTTGTAAGCATTAGTGACGCTTACAGCACGGGCAGCTCCATCATGCCTCAAAAGAAAAATCCAGACGTCGCTGAGCTCATACGTGGTAAAACTGGGCGTGTAAATGGAAATTTAGTAGCGCTGCTAACTACGATGAAAGGCTTGCCACTTGCTTATAATAAAGATATGCAAGAAGATAAAGAGGGCGTTTTTGATAGTGTTGCGACCATTTTAAGCTCGGCTACTATCCTAAATGAGATGATAAAAACGGCTAAATTTAATGAAAAAAATATGCTAAAAGCGACAAAAACAGGGCATCTGAGTGCCACTGATCTAGCGGACTATCTAGTGCGTGAGAAAAATATCCCATTTAGAACGGCGCACTTTATCACCGGCAAGGCTGTGGCAAAGGCTGAAAGCTTGGGGCTTGATCTAAGTGAGCTAAACAAAGAGCAGCTAAAAAGTGTCGATGAAAATTTAGATGAAAATGCCATTAAATTTCTAGATCTTCATGCTTCAAAAGAGGCCCGCACTTCAAAAGGTGGCACGGCAAATAAAAGTGTTGAAGAGCAAATTAAAATTTTAGAGACTTGGTTGGAAAATCGAGGAGAAATCAAATGATTGTTGGAATTTTATTAAAGAATTACAAGATATACAATGGAATTAGATATATACCTGTTACCACTAATCATAATTTTATAGCTTATATTGGCGACAACGGTGTAGGAAAAAGCTCAATTTTGGAAGCCCTTGACACATATTTTAATGGTAGAGAGTGGAATTACCATAAAGGAGTTAGTCTTTCTGGACCAGGTAGGCCTTATATAGTTATTTTAAACTTGCTTGAAAAAAATAAAGTTAGATTATTAACAAAGGGTGATAGTGAAACTCTTCAAAATATAGAAAAGATTAGTGAATACTTTTACAACATTGATGATTCTAAGCTACCAAAGGGCATACATGAAGATGTTATCGACTTTATTAAAAATGATTTAAAAATTATTGCTAATAAATACAAAGAAACCCATTTTTTTGTTGTTTCTGGAATAGGTTATGATAAAGGTGAAAAATCATATTTTGGATCATTTGATGGCTTAATTGCAAATGCATTTAATTTAGACTATAGTAGTCAAGAAAACGACAATGAAGAGGATAATGAAGATAGTAAAAACAGAGAGTTAAGAAAAAAATTTGAGAAATTAAACAGCATAATTAAAAGTTATTATTCGTATATTTATATGCCTGTTGAAGCCGGGATAGAAGAGTTTACAAAACTCGAGACTGATAATATGCAAAAACTAATTGGAACAGATATTAGTACTAAAATAACAAACATTATCGAAGAGAAAAATCTAAAGCGTATCAACAAAGATTTGAATAACTTTGTTGACATTTTGGAGAAAAAACTTTTAAATCTTTATGCTTACAAGAGCCCATCAAATCGAACCAATATTACTATGAAAGAATTAATAGATAAGGTTATAGAGTTATTTTTTTCAATTAGAATTTTACATAAAGTAATAGATGGCGATAAAATAAAAGCAGACAGATTAAGCTCCGGAGAAAAAAGACAGTCTCTTATAGATGTAGCAACAGCTTTATTAGATAGTCAAGCTATAGACGATAAAGAAATTATACTTGCCGTAGATGAACCGGAGTCGTCTTTAAATTTATCTAAAAATTTTTCTCAATTTGAAAAATTAATAAGGATTTCTCAAAGTAAGGCACAAGTTATAATTACTACACATTGGTATGGATTCTTGCCAGTTGCAATGAATGCAAATGCTCACTTTCTTTCTAAAAAAACTATGAATGAAAATATTAGATTTAACTTTAATACATTTGATTTGTATAACTATAGAGAGGAATTAAAACAGATTAACAAGAAAGACTATGCTCAAATGCCTGATGATGTTCAGCTTAAAAGTGTTTATGACTTGGTCCAATCAATTGTTTCGTCAGTAAGGCTCGATGAACCATATAATTGGCTAATTTGCGAAGGCAGCTCTGATAAAATTTATTTTGACTTCTATTTTAAAGATTTAGTAGAAAGGAATAATTTAAGAATATTGCCAGTCGGCGGAGCTTCTGAAGTTATAAAAATTTATAAATACTTAATGCTACCAATGGAAGAAAAAAATAATATAAAGGGGAAAATCTATTGTTTAATAGATAGTGACGGCAAGAGTGAGCAACTCATCTGTGATGGCAAATATAAAAACAATATGGTTGCAAAAAGAATTTTAAATAAAAGTAATGATCAAAAAACGTCTTTGGTTGATGTAAGTAGCAATGATTATGAAATGAAAACGGAAATAGAGGACTGTTTGGATGGTATTGTTTTTATTGAAACATTAAAAAAATATACCGAAGACGAAGATATCGCTGCTATACTTGAAGATATAAAAAATTTTAAAAACGAAAAGTCTCTTAATTCACACTTTTGTTTTAATCTAAGAGATGATGACAGAAAAATACTAAAAGATTTTTTTGATCAAAAAAGCGGATATAGAAAAATAGAATTTGCTAAAAAATATATTGAAATAGCTCAAAATAGTAGTGTTAAAAGTTTGGATTGGATTGATGAAATTAAAAAGTGGTTTAAAGAGAAAAAAATATAAAAAATTTGAAATTTACAACCATATAGTAGAATTTTAATTATAATTACGCAAAATTTACAAATTTTAAAGGATGAAAAATGTTTTTTGACAGCAAAAGTAAAGAACTTGGTAGTAAAAATGAAGCTTTAGAAAGAGAAAATGAAGCTTTAAAGGCTGAGATTTTAGCACTTAAAAATGAGCTAAAAAATGCCAAAACTTGCGAGCCAAAAGAGCAAACTAAGGATAAGCAAGAGGCTGTAAATTTGCTGCTTACTAGCTATCAAGATGGTATGAATTTCTTACAATCAACCATCGAAGAAAACCTAAAAATGCTTGAAAATATAAACCATTTAAATGAAAAAACCTTCAAAGAAACAGGCGAGCTCAAGTCTCAAACGGCTGAAATTTTAAGCTCGATCGAGCAAGTAAGCCAGATGAGTGGCGATCTCTCAAACGACGCTTCTTCGCTTGATGGAAGCGTAAATTCTATCGTTGAGATCATAAATCTCATAAAAGATATCTCAGATCAGACAAATTTGCTAGCACTAAATGCTGCTATCGAGGCGGCTCGTGCGGGCGAGCATGGACGAGGCTTTGCGGTCGTTGCAGATGAGGTTAGAAAGCTTGCTGAGCGCACGCAAAAGGCTACGCTTGAGGTTGAAGTAAATATAAATGGCCTTAAGCAAAGTGCAAATACGATGATCGAAATGAGCGAGAGTTTCTCTAAAATTTCAGCAAATGCGATGCAAATTTTAGGCGGCTTTGAGAGCAACATCTCAAGCGTAAATGCCAACACGCAAAACATCCTAAACCAAGCTCTAAATGTCACAAACGAAGTAAATGTAAGCAACGGCAAGATAGATCACATCAACATGAAGCTAAATGGCTACCGAGGCGTCTTGCTTGGCGAGATAAATAAAATTCAAGACGTGCATGAGTGTAGATTTGGCAAGTGGTATGAAAAGGATGTGAAAAATACCATCATAAAAGATCCAAGAACCCTCTCAAGCATAGCTGCGCACCACGAAAATGTCCATCACGGACTAGATAAGGCTATGGCGATTTTTGCTGACAAAGATAAGGGACATTTAGCAGGTGTCGAGATACTAAAAGATGTCGAGTACTCAAGTAAAGCTGGCTTTGAAGAGCTACTTGAAGCGGTAAAAGCTGCTAGAAAGTAAGCAAATATAAATGGCTGGATTTCTAGCCATTTAGACGCAACTATCTTATCTCATACCTTTTTGAAACTACGTGGTAGTAAAAGGCTCCAACGAAAAAGAGGCTTCCCATAAAGGCTGCGATCGTCTCCACGCTTAGTCCAAGCTCGTATAAAAAGCCGATCGCAAATGAGATAAGCGCGCTAAATCCAAGAAAAATCATATCATTATACGCGATCACTCTGCCGTAAAACTCTTTTTGGCAGTTTTGCTGAAGCAGCGTGTAGGTGTAGCTCCAAAGGCTTGAAGTGCAAAATCCAGCAAAGATGATGCCAATGAGTGAGAGATAAAAATTTCGCAAAGAGAGCGCCCAGATGATGATGCCAACTCCTTGACCGATGTAGATGTAGATGAGCGTTTTTTTATTCATAAATTTACTAAGCAAGGCTGGTGCAAACATAAGTGAGATCGACCTTGAGGCGTTTAATAGGCCAATAACTAGCGAGGTTGAGAGTAAATTTGCGTATTTATAGTCGGCCAAAAGCGCGATCAGTGCGTCATAAGCTGTGATGCCAACAAAGGCGTGCAAAAATATAAGATGTACGATGAGCCTATTTTCTTTTAGATATTTAAGCCCATTTTTGAGCATTTTTAGAGGTTTTTCTATAAATTCTGGCTTTAGCTCATCTAGCTTTAAAAGATATAAAAAGCCAAAACTGCAAAGATAAAGAGCTCCGTCAAGCAAAAATGCACTTTTGATGCCAAAAAAGTGTATATAAACCCCGGCAAGCCCCATGCCAGCGGTATATGAGACCGCCCAGATGATCGAGTGGATCTCATTTGCAAGCTTTAGGCTCTCTTTGCTTAAAATTTTTGGCAGCACGCTCATTTCTACTTGAAAATACATCCCGCCAACGCCGTTTCTAACAAAAATGATAAGCAAAAGTAGCCATAAAAAATCAAGTGAGTTTATAAAAAGCAGCATAAAAACGCTTATGGTCTCAACCGCCATCATGATAACAAGCATAGGTTTTGGGCTAAATTTATCAACTAAAATGCCGCTAAATGGAGCGATGACAACGCCTGGGATAAATGCCATCGCCGCACTTAATGTAAGTGCCCAAACAGGAGCGTCAAGCGAGATAAGTAGCGTGAAAATGCCTGTGTGCGAGAACCACACGCCAAAGTAGCACATGAGCTGGATGGTGCTTAAAAGGCGGAAATTTCTCTCATCCTTTAAAAGCTTAAGATACTCTTTCAAACTACTGGTTCCACATCAGAGTTATCTGCTCTATTTGCGCCTCGTCTGGTATCTGGTTTAAGTTTGTTATCTCTTGTGCGAGTGGATTTTTAAGCTTTATGAGCATGTCGTGGCTGTCTATTTTTAGATAGATATTGTTTGCGTCGCTTTGAAATTTAGAGATGACAAGTGCGTTTTTTATATCTTTAAAATTTGACTTTAGGCTGATGTTTTCTGGAGTTTTAAACTCATTTGAGTAAATTTCGATGCTTGTAATGATGCCGTTTAGCAAGGTGTATTCAAAAATTCTCTCGTTTTTACTTGTGACGATGTAGCTATTTTCTTTTTTAGTATTGTCTCTTTTTATGTTTTTTGCGCCATAAAATTTCATCACATCAGCATTTGCTGACTCGTTTGTAAGTTTTGCAAAAAAGCCCTTGCCAAAGAGGCTAGATCTGCCTTTTTCTCTTTTGTAGTGTCCGCTTATGTGAGCGTTTTTGCAAATTTTATCGTTTGCGATTACGAAGATGTCATTAGCGGTTTTATGCACGCTTAAAGCCACGCCTTTTTCGTCCAAAAGGTAAAAAATGCCCTTGTCGTAAAGCAGCTCTGAGTTAAATTTACAAAGTGGCGAGCCATCTTTTAGCGATGAGTAAAAGCTTATCTTTGCGCCGTTTTTGCTAGGCACAAGCACAAGCTCTAAAAAGCCATTTTTGTCTTTAAATTTAGAAAATCTAGCAAAAAAACTATCTTTATAAGCCTTATTTACTGGCTCGTAGTTATAAATTTGAGCTAGCACGCCAACTCGCTTATTTTTCTTATCATCAAGCTGAAGAAGTGAGTTTTTGTTTGGCACAAAGTAGCTAAGTGCACCACTTTCATCTTTTAGCACGATAGCGCTCTCATCGACATCAAATGTGCCGCCTTTTTCTACCAAGGTAGCAGCCTTATCCATCGTAAGCATAGTTTTTGTGTAGGTTTTGTCTTTATTTAGAGTTAAGATAGTCTTCACGCCCTCGCAGTTTGAGCATGGCAAGGTGGTGTAGTAACTCGTGTAGATAGAGTTTGAAAGTATGAGTTTTTCTGGTTTTTTGGGTTTTTCGTCTCTAAGAAGTGGTTTTTCTTCTTTTGATTTTTGTGTTTGCTCTTGGTTTTGTGGCTTTAAATTTTCATTTTTCGCGCAGCCGATGATGAAAAATGAGATAAGTATGGCAAAAAGATATTTCATTTGCAACTCCTTAAAAATTGCAAAATTATATCATTTTGCCTTTAAAATTTATTTTACGCGTTTAAAGATGTATTTATCTTTTAGCTCGCCAGTGACCTCTTTTTGATCCATGTCAAGCATCTTTAGGCTCTCTCCCTCGATCTTATAAAAGCTCTTCTCTTTATACTCATCAACGGTTGTGATAACGCCGTTTTTGACTGAGTATTTGCCCTTGCTAACGGCTTTGTAGTTGTCTTTTGACTTGTAGTTCATCACACTTTCAAATGTGCCGTCTTTTTTAAGCGTAAGGGTTGAGTCTATGCCCATGCAGCTAGCGCAAGGTAAAAATGCCTTGTAAGTGCCCTCGATGCTGCTTACTGGAGCCATGCAGCTACCTTTTACTTCACATTTGCCTTGAGGGACGCTCGCGCTTTGGTTTGACGTAGCACAACCTGCTAAAAGTAGAGCCGCACTTAGTGCAAAGATATATTTTTTCATGCTAATCCTTTAAAAATAAAGTTTGAAAATGTATTATAATACTTAAGAAAATAACAAATTATAAATTAAAGGAGAGAAGATGCAAGTTGAGACATTTGGCGTTTTAGTCGTTATTTTGGTTATTTTTGCATTTTTGTTTTTAAAAGCTGGTATCAAGATCGTTTCGCAAGCAGATAACCTGCTGATCGAGCGACTTGGTAAATTTCACAAGGTGCTTGATGGGGGATTTCATATCATCATCCCATTTGTCGATCAGATAAGAGCGATCATAACTATAAAAGAGCAGCTTGTTGATATCACAAAACAGCAAGTCATCACAAAAGATAATGTTAATATTAGCGTTGATGGCATCGTCTTTTTAAAGGTATTTGACGCAAAAATGGCGGTTTATAACGTAGATAACTACAAGCGCGCCATTGCAAATTTAGCCATGACAACGCTTCGTGGCGAGATAGGCGCGATGAATCTTGATGATACGCTAAGCTCACGCGACCGCCTAAATGCCGCACTTCAAGTGGCTCTTGGCGACGCAGCTGGCAACTGGGGCGTAAAGATCATGCGTGTGGAAATTTCTGAAATTTCTGTCCCGCTTGGCATCGAAGAGGCGATGAATATGCAGATGAAGGCTGAGCGTGAAAAGCGTGCGATCGAGCTAAAAGCCTTGGCTGAAAAAGAGGCACTAATCCGCAACGCAGAGGCACTAAAACAAGAAAAAGTGCTTCAAGCAGAGGCGATAGAGCGTATGGCTGATGCGAAAAAATACGAGCAAATCGCCATCGCAACGGCTCAAAAAGAGGCTATGGATATGATAAATGACAGCATGAGCAAAAACGCAAATGCGGCTGAATTTTTGCTTGCGCGTGACAGGGTTGGGGCATTTAGCGAGCTAGCTAAAAATAGCTCAAAAGATAAAATTTTAGTCCCTTATGAGGCGACTGAGCTAATTGGCTCGCTTAGCGTTTTAAAGAATTTCTTAGCTAAGGATAAGGCGTGATAAGTCCTTTTATAATGATAGCCATAGGCGCGCTCTTGTGCGTGGCTGAGCTTATGCTATTTTCATTTTATCTGCTCTTTTTTGGCGTCGCTTTTATCATCGTTGGGGCGGTAAATTTTGGCTTTAGTTTTGAGTGGAGCTTTCAAATTTTAGCCGTCTTAGCGCTTGCCTTTATCTTGCTTGTGCTCTTAAAGGCGCCGTTAAAGAGTAAATTTATGGCTAAAAAAGAGAGCTTTAACGAGGAGTTTTTAGATGAGCCAGGAGTTGGCGAGATCAGAGAAAATATGGTCTATTTTAAAGGCACTCTTTGGAAGTATGACGGAGCGCTAAAAAACGGCGAGAAAGTGCAGGTTTTAGGCACCAAAGGCGACAAAGTTATATTAAAATAAAGTGCCATCTGGCACTTTAATTATTTTGCGTGAGCTGGGCAGCCTGCTGGCATTTGCTCATGCATCGCACCTTGCATGCCGTGATGTGGGCAGCTTGGCATATTTTCTTGCATCATTTTTTGATGATGAGCACATCCACAACTTGCACCTTGAGGCCCAGCTGGCTTTGGCTCGTTTTTGGCACAACCAACTAAAAATAGACCGCAGATAACGGCAAATATCATCTTTTTCATAACTCGCTCCTTTAAAGAATTTCTCACATTTTAGCCTTTAAAAATTAATTTTTCATAACGCCTGATTTATCATATTTAAAAGCATTTTTGGCTAAACTCTCGCCCAAAAATAAGCAAAATAAAAGGTTAAATTTGAAAAGACTTAGTGTAAATGAAGCCATCGATCTTATAGAAAATGCACCGCTTCACGAGCTTGGCAAGATGGCGCTAGCTAGAAAAAAAGAGCTTCATCCAGAAGGCATTACGACCTTCATTGTAGATCGCAACATCAACTATACAAATGTCTGCTGGGTGGATTGTAAATTTTGCGCATTTTACCGCCACGTAAAAGAAGAAGACGCTTATGTGCTAAGTTTTGAAGAGATCGGCAAGAAGATCGAGGAGCTAATAGCCATCGGCGGCACGCAAATTTTATTTCAAGGTGGCGTTCATCCAAAGCTAAAGATCGAGTGGTACGAGGAACTTGTGGGCTACATTAGCAAGCACTATCCAAGCATCACGATACATGGCTTCTCAGCCGTTGAGATCGACTACATCGCAAGAGTTTCAAAAATTTCTACAAAAGAGGTCTTAAGGCGCCTAAACCAAAAGGGCTTATACTCGATGCCAGGGGCTGGAGCGGAGATTTTAAGCGACAGAGTGCGTGACATCATCGCCCCTAAAAAGTGCGACACCGCAGACTGGCTTCGCATACACAAAGAGGCGCACGAGCTTGGCATGAAGACAACTGCTACGATGATGTTTGGCACGGTTGAGAGCACTCGCGAGATCGTAGAGCACTGGGAGCATATCAGAAATTTGCAAGATGAAACGGCTGGATTTAGAGCATTTATACTTTGGAGCTTTCAAGGGCTAAATACAAAGCTCATGCAAGAGTTTCCAGAGATCAAAAAGCAAAGCTCAAACGTCTATCTAAGGCTTCTTGCGGTTTCAAGGCTCTTTTTGGATAACTTTAAAAATATCCAAAGCAGCTGGGTCACGCAGGGCAGCTACGTAGGCCAGCTAGCGCTTCTTTTTGGTGCAAACGACCTTGGTAGCACGATGATGGAAGAAAACGTCGTAAAAGCCGCAGGTGCTAGCTTTAGGATGAATCAAGACCAGATGATCGAGCTTATAAAAGATGTCGGAGAAATCCCAGCTAAGCGCAACACAAACTACGATATTTTGGAGAAATTTTAGATGAAAATTTTAGATATCAATGTAAAAAATGTAAAAATCCCAGTCGTTTTTGAAAGCTCAAAAGCGATGCCAGTAGTGAGCCTAAAACTAGTTTTCAAAGCAGCTGGTAGTTCGCAAAATGGCAAGCTAGCAGGTCTTGCAAGGCTAAGTGCAAATTTGCTAAACGAGGGCGATATGAAGCTAGGCTCGGCTAAATTTGCCAAAGAGCTTGAAGTGCGGGCGATTAGCCTAAATGCAAGCTGCGGCTTTGAGACATTTTGCATCGATCTAAACTGCCTAAAAGAGCACTTTGCCTTTGCGTGCGGCAAGCTAAAAGAGCTTATAAGCGCTCCAAATTTAACAGATGAAATTCTAAATAGGTGCAAAACCGTCACACTTGGCGAGATAGCAGCAAATGAAAACGACTTTGACTACGTGGCAAGGCAGGGGCTCTTTGAGCTTTTGTATCCAAAAAGCGTGCTTTCAGAGCCAAGTATCGGCACTAAAAAGAGCATAAAAGCGATCACGCTTGAAGATGTAAGCAAATTTTTAAGCGAGCATTTAGATCTTTCAAATTTGCTTTGCGTGCTAGGTGGCGACATCGATGAGAAGCAGACAAAAGAGCTTGCAAGCGTTTTAGAGATCCTAAAACCTGGCAAGGTGCGAAAGCTCGAGCGCTTTAGCCCAAGTGACAAGTGCGAAAGTAGCGAGATCATCAGGCAAAGCGAGCAGGCATACATCTACTTTGGTGCGCCATTTAACGTAAAACCTGAAGAAAAATACAAGGCCGCAGTGGCGACATTTATCTTAGGCGAGGGTGGCTTTGGCTCGAGGCTCATGGAGGAGATCCGCGTGAAAAGAGGGCTTGCATATAGCGCCTACGCTAGAAATTTGCTAAATCTCTCTTACAGCCAGCTTTACGGCTACATGCAGACAAAAAATGAGAAAAAAGATGAAGCCATCGCCGTTATAAAAGAGGAAATTTTAAAATTTAGTAAAAAAGGCGTTAGCAAGGCCGAGCTTGAGCAGGCGAAGAAATTTTTACTTGGCTCGTTGCCGCTTAGGCTTGAGACGCTATTTAAGCGCCTTGACATAGCACAAGGCGAGTTTTATGAGCATGGCGAGCTTGGGGCATTTTTAAAGGACCTTGATAAAATTTCAGCCCTTTCGCTAAGCGAGCTAAATAGCTTCATAAAAGCCCACGCAGAGATCAATCAGCTAAGTTTTTGCGTCTTAAAAAATGAAATTTGAAGCAAGCGACAGAGCAAAACTTCTAAAAATAGGCGTGCTTAGCCTGCTTGACCTTGCTCTCGTGCTACCAAAGGGCTTTGAGGATACGACGATCGCTAAGAGCCCAAGAGAGGGGCAAGTCTGCATAAATGTAAAGATCACTTCGCTCGCCTCGCGCCCTGGCATGCTAACCGCACTTGCCTTCTGCGAGCAGTGGCAAAGTAGCGTAAAGATCGTCATTTTTAACGCAAAGTCTTGGCACTACGGCGCTTTTAAGACGGGCAAAGAGATGGCGATATATGGGCTTTGCTCCTACGCCTTTGGCTCATGGCAGATCGTAAATCCAAAAATCACCACAAAAATAGGCCAGATCGTGCCTAAATTTAAGACCGAGCTAAAAGATGAGGAGTTAAAAAAACTCATATTAAAATATCTAAATTTGCAAAATTTAATGGCCGAGGGCTTAAACGAAAAAGAGGCTAAATTTCTAGCTGATCTACAAAGGCTAGACGAGCAAAGCGTGCAAATTTTATACCGCCTAAAAAATGATAATGAAGGCTTAGAAATTTTAAAATTTGTAGAAATTTTTAACTACATAAAAAAGCTATGTGCCAAAAAAACCTACTTTAAAAGCCCAAAGATCAAGCTTTTTGATATAAACTCTTGGCTTAAGAGCTTGCCATTTACGCCGACAAACGATCAGATAAACGCCATAAATGACATCAGAGACGACCTTAGCGCCGTGCAGGCAAAAAGGCGCGTCATAATGGGTGATGTGGGAAGTGGCAAGACGCTAGTTATCCTAGCGGCTGCTCTTAGCGTCTATCCGCAAAGTGCCATTTTGATGGCGCCAACAAGCATTTTAAGCGAGCAAATTTATAATGAAGCAAAGAGGCTGCTGCCACCTTTTATGAATGTGATGCTGGTGCGAAGCGGGGAGAAAAAGATAGACTTTAGCGGAGCAAATTTGATCGTTGGCACGCATGCGCTACTCTTTCACGAGCTGCCAAACTCGCCGCTTGTCATGGTCGATGAGCAGCACCGCTTTGGCTCAAACCAGCGCAAAAAGATAGAGGAGCTTGCTTCAAGCGAGGACGAGCGAGCAAATTTCGTGCAGTTTTCAGCTACGCCGATACCTAGGACGCTAAGTTTAATCCAGTCTGAGATCGTAAATTTTAGCTTTTTAAAGCAGATGCCATTTAAGAAAAATATAACGAGCCAAATTTTAGGCGCTAGCGAGTTTGGCTTTTTGCTAACTCACATCAAAAAGCAGCTTGCAGGCGGCTTTCAAGTAGCCATCATCTATCCGCTAGTTGAGAGCAGCGAGAGCTCAAACTACCAAAGTCTAAGCGAGGCGCAGGGCTTTTGGCTAAAGAATTTCAAAAATGTCTTCGTCACGCACGGCAAGGACAAAGAGAAAGAGGAAATTTTAAGGCGGTTTAGAGAAGAGGGCGAAATTTTGCTCTCAACCACCGTTGTAGAGGTGGGTATCTCGCTACCAAGGCTAAATACTATCGTAATCGTGGGTGCTGAGCGGCTGGGGCTTGCCACGCTTCATCAGCTGAGAGGCAGAGTGGGGCGAAATGGCGGCGATGGATACTGCTTTTTATTTACCAAGCTAAAGGAGGCGCCAGCTAGACTAAAAGAATTTTGCGCGACAAATGACGGCTTTAAGGTGGCAGAGCTTGATCTGAAAAATCGCCAAAGCGGCGACATACTAAATGGCTTTTTCCAGCACGGAGCGACCTTTAACTTCTACGACTACGAGGACGATATCACGCAGGCTGCAAAGGCCAGAGTGGCGGAATTTAAAAATAACGCTTAAATTTGATCTTATGGGTTGTGTTAAATTTAAGGTAGATAATTTTTTTGGCTGATGGGATATAAATTTGCGTCAAATTTAAGATGAGAACGCAAACTTTTACGGCTAGCTTTAAATTTGATAGAAAATGGTGACTAATACGCGGGTTTATTTAGCTTTATCGTGACCGATCTTGTCTTTTTCAATATCGCTATTAATAAAAAGGTTCAGTCTAGTTCTCTGTGGCAAAATGGCTCAGGGTTTAAAAACGTCTTTACTTTTGCGCTATACCTAAATTTGTCTTATCTAGCAAAATTTAATCTTTCGCAAGCTCTTTTTAAAATTTATATGAAATTTGATATGACGGGATAAATTTATCCTTTTTATCGCTCACTCCCAAACCCCTATATTCTCTCTTTTAAACCTTGCTACCATGTCTTCATCGCCACTTCGCTCGTTAATACAAATCCACTCTTTGATATTCTTTGTCAGCCATTCGTTCTCTACCGCATATCTACACATAAACAAACCCAAATTTGCTAAGTCATTTTCATCGCCCTTTGCGTGAAAGGTGTTTTTATCAATTTTGATCAAGTCGCACTGCTTAGCAAGTTTGTCTAAATATTCATAGATCACGTCTAGCTTATACTTTTTCTCTCTTAAAACCTTTTCTTCATCGATCACGATCTTTGTGCCTAGTAGTGGGTAAGCCATAGTTTTTCCTTTAAATTTATTTTGCATTTTAGCATTTATGGTTAGTAAATTTAAGTAGAAATTTTTAGATAAAACGACTATCTGCCCTTAAAAATTTAAGAGCAGATAAATTTAGAGTGGATAAGTGAGGCAGCAGTTTCTTTTTACTTCGTCGATGTAGCTCACGTTTAAATTTAGTCCATAAAGCTGGCTTAAATTCTCGCTTCTAATTATCTCATCAACCGTGCCAAATCCAACCTCGCCATCACCCTTTACAAGAGCGACATATCCGCCAAGAAGCACGGCAAAGTCAGGGTTGTGAGTGGTTAGCACGACCGAGTAGCCAAGCTCTTTTAGCCATTTGACTGTGCGTAGGAATTTATACTGGTTGCCAAAATCAAGCGCGCTCGTTGGCTCGTCAAATATGATCATCTTTGGTTGCGCAGCCATCGCACGAGCGATCATACACATCTGCTTTTGACCGCCACTCATCTGCGTGATGAAGCGATCCTCAAGATACTCGATCTCAAGCTTTTTGGTGTAAATTCTAGCGATCTCCTCGTCCTCTTTGCTAGGTCTTGCAAAGATACCAAGGTGCGCCGCACGGCCCATCGTGATAAACTCAAGCCCTGTGTAGTCATACTCAGTAACCTCGCTTTGAGCCACGTATGCCATGATCTTAGCGCGCTCTTTGTTGCTTAGGCTATCTACGTTTTTGCCATCAAGGAAAATTTCTCCAGAAACTGGCTTTAGTGAGCCGCTTATTAAGCCTAGAGTGGTTGATTTGCCAGCTCCGTTTCGACCAAGTATGGTTAAAATTTCCCCAGCGCCTATCTTTAAATTTACATTTTCTAGTTTGCCAGCCCCATTTGGGTAGCTAAAGTTTAAATTTCTAACTTCAAGCATCACGCAACCTTTTTATTTCGCCACAAGACCCAGACGAAAAATACCGTGCCGATAAAGCCAGTAAGTACGCCAAGAGGCACTTCGCTCACGCTTATGCTGCGCGCTAAAGTATCTACAAAAAGCAAAAATATCGCACCCATAAATATGCTTGCAGGCATGCTTTTTATGTTATTTGCGCCAACTAGCATGCGAGCTAGGTGAGGCATGAGAAGTCCCACCCAAGCGACTATACCGCTTATGCAGACGCTGCATGCTGTAAGAAGCGTAGCGCAGATGATGATGACGGCGCGCTCAAAAGCCACATTTACGCCCAGCCTTGCCGCACTCTCGTCGCCAAGAGATAGCAAATTTATGCGCCAGCTCATGGCGATTAGTAAAATGGCGCAGATGATCATCACTGGAGCTACGTATATTAAGTTATCGCTATCAAGCTTAGCAAGGCTACCAAGCTGCCAATAAACAATGTCAGGTAGCTTTGTCTCAGGGTCTGCGACATATTTTAAAAAGCCGATTATTGAGCCCATAAGGCCACTTACGATGATACCAGAAAGAACCAGCATAAGCGTGCTCGCGCGCCCCATCATCTTAGGTATGGCTAGAGTGATAGCAACGGCTGCTAGGCCAAAGCCAAATGCAAAAATTTGTATCCAAAATAGCGATAGATCAAAGATAATGGCAGTTGCAGCTCCCACGCAAGCACCAGCCGAGACGCCAAGAAGATCAGGGCTTACTAGCTGGTTTTTAAAGACGCCTTGATAGGCTGCACCACTCACGCTAAGAGCAGCTCCAACAAGGATGGCTGCGATGATACGCGGTATGCGTAAATTTTCTATCACATTTGTGATGTTGCTAGCTGCGCCATCTCCAAAACCAAAACCGTGAGCTAGCACGCTAAAGACGTCGTTAAAAGGTATGTAAAATCTACCAACGCCAAGTGCGACAAAGGCGCAAACAAGCGTTAGTAGAGCTAAAAAGATAACAACTATTGAAAAATTTGCGTTTTTCATATCTTACTTACTGCTACCATCTGGATTTAGGCCTTTTAAGATATAGCCATACTCTGTGTCGGTAAGCTCGTGACCTAAAAACTCTTTATAAAACTCTTTTGTTTTTACTTTCATATCGACATCTTTAAATAGATCTGGTTGGATAGTTTTTGCTGCCCATAAAATTTGAAGTACGTTTTCAGCACCATATCTATCCCAGCTAAATACACCTTTTGGGTTGCCGTAAATTTTGCCGTTTTTAACAGCATTTGAGCCAGAGAATGCAGGGTGCTCTTTTATCTTTTTGATCTGTGCATCTGTGTCATTGCCGCCAACGATGATGATATCAGGATTTGCATTGATGATCTCTTCTGCGCTAACTTCGATCATTGAGCCCTCAGTATTGATAGCATTTACACCGCCACCTAGCTTGATCCAAGTGTTTTGGATAGTGTTTGTACCATCAATTTTTAGCAAATTCGCTCCGCCAAGAAGGTGAAGTACTTTTGGACGTTTAGCGTCAGGGATGTTTTTTGTTCTTGCTGTTACAAACTCAGAGTTATCGTGGATTTTATTAGCAAGTTTTTCAGCTTTTTTTCTAGCGTCATCAGTGCCTATGACTTCAGCTGTTGCGTAGATGCTTTTCTCCATATCTGGATAGTCTCTAAAGATCAAATTTACCGCGCTAAAGCCGTTTTTGATAAGTTCATCTTGGTAGTTTTTGTTAAAAACTATGATAACATCAGGAGCAAGCTTAACAAGCTCTTCGATCTGAAGGTCTTTGCCGTTTAGTGCAGCTGGTAAATTTTTAAGTTTTGGATAGACGTGCTCAAACCACTTGTTGGTTTTGATCAGATCAGTTGTGGCTACAACCTTATCCATACCGCCAAGTGCTAGGATGATCTCGTTGTTTGCATTCCATAGTGCAGCGATCTTCTCAACCTTCTCAGGCACGCTTACTTTGACGCCTTTCATATCTGTGATGCTTCTAGCAGACTCAGCAGCGCTTAGGCTAAGAGCTGCAAAAAGTGAAGCAACAAGGCCTATTTTAGCCACTTTGTGCATGAAATTCATTTGCATATTTTTTCCTTTTTTCGTGTGAAATAGTTTGGTTGATATATTACTGCTATTTACATTAATGTTATGTAAAATTTGCATGTTCATTGTGAAAAAATTGCATGTTTTGTAAATTCATATAAAGCTAATAGGATAAATATTCTCTTTTTATTGACATATATCATTAGTCACTATTTTGAAATGAGATAAACTTTCTCCTAAATTTTAAAAAAGGAGAATTTATGCGTGAATACAAAAGATACTGGCTCGCACTTGTTGCTGTGCTGGTAGTTTGCTTTAGTATTTTAGGCTACTATGGCGTTGAGGTTTATAGAAATTCGCCTCCAGTTGTAAATTTTACTGACGAAAATGGCAAGGTCGTAATCGATAAAGAGAGTATCTACAAAGGTCAAGAGGCTTGGCAAAGCATAGGCGGTATGCAGGTTGGCTCTGTTTGGGGACACGGGGCATATCAAGCGCCTGATTGGAGTGCGGACTGGCTTCACAAAGAGCTAGTTGCCTTTTTAGAGATCAAAGCTGATGAAATTTATCATCTAAAATACGCTGATCTAAATGACGAGCAAAAAGCAAATTTAAAGGTTTTGCTCAAAAAAGAGTATAGAGAAAATAGCGTAAAGGACGATAAATTTGTGCTAAGCGCTGATAGGCTAAAGGCAATAAGTCAAGTAGCTAGCGAGTATGCTGCGCTTTTTGGTAATGACCCTAAATTTAAGCCTTTAAGAGAAGCTTATGCGATGAAAGAAAATACGCTTCCAAATGCTAGCGACAGAGCCGATCTAAACAACTTCTTCTTCTGGTCAGCCTGGGCAACAGCGACAAACAGACCTGGTAGCGAGGCAACCTATACAAACAACTGGCCGCACGAACCACTAATCGATAACGTGCCAACAAGTGAGAATGTCTTTTGGTCGATCGCAAGCGTCGTGATACTTCTAGCTGGCATTGGCTTGCTTGTTTGGTTTAGCTCATTTTATGGCAAAAAAGATGATGAAAAGCTTGAGCCAATTAGCGAAGATCCGCTTAAAAAGCTAAATTTAACTCCATCACAAAAGGCGCTTAAAAAGTATCTCTTTGTCACGCTGGGGCTATTTGCGTTTCAAATTTTAATAGGCGGCTTTACAGCTCACTACACAGTCGAAGGACAAGAATTTTATGGCATAAATTTATCAGCCTACATTCCTTATTCGCTTGCTAGAACGTGGCATATACAAGCTAGTATCTTCTGGATAGCGACTGGATTTTTAGCAGCTGGACTATTTTTAGCCCCTATCATAAATGGCGGCAAGGATCCAAAATTTCAAAAGCTTGGTGTTGATCTGCTCTTTTACGCTCTACTTTTCCTTGTAGTTGGCAGTTTTGTGGGCGAATATTTAGCTATCGCAAACATTATGCCTATAAATTTAAGCTTCTGGCTTGGACATCAAGGATATGAATATATCGATCTTGGACGAGTTTGGCAGATCATTTTGTTTGTTGGTCTTGTCATCTGGATGCTTCTGCTTCTTCGTGGATTTGCAGGTGGGTTTAAAAACAAAGGCGATAAAAATTTACTTGCTATCTTTGCTATGTCAGCTGTTGCGGTTGGCTTGTTTTACGGAGCAGGGCTATTTTATGGTCAAAGAAGTCCGCTTCCTGTGATGGAGTACTGGCGCTGGTGGGTTGTACACCTTTGGGTTGAGGGCTTTTTTGAGGTATTTGCGACAGCCTCACTTGCCTTTGTCTTTGTTTCTTTGGGCCTTGTCTCAAAAAGATTTGCGACATTTTCAACGCTTGCAAGTGCGTCACTCTTTATGGTAGGTGGGATCCCAGGCACCTTCCATCACCTCTACTTTGCAGGCACTACAACGCCTATAATGGCTATTGGTGCAAGCTTTTCAGCGCTTGAGGTCGTGCCTTTGGTCTTACTTGGAGCTGAGGCATATGAACACTACAAACTCCAGTTTGCTCAAAGCTGGGCTAAAACGCTTAAGTGGCCACTTTACTGCTTCATCGCAGTTGCCTTTTGGAATATGCTAGGTGCTGGCGTCTTTGGATTTTTGATAAATCCTCCAATTTCACTATTTTACATCCAAGGACTAAATACAACGCCAGTTCACGCACACGCGGCACTATTTGGTGTTTATGGATTTTTGGCACTTGGCTTTGTTTGGCTTGTGGCTACTTATCTATTTAAAGGGCAAGAATTTGATGAAAATCTGATGAAAGTTGGCTTTTGGGGACTAAATGCAGGACTTATGCTAATGATCGTGCTTTCACTACTTCCAATAGGAATTTATCAAGCATTTGCAAGCTTGGAGCAGGGCATGTGGTATGCAAGAAGTGCTGAGCTTTTACAACAGTCACACTTGCAAAATTTAAGATGGTTAAGGATGCTTGGCGATACGATTTTAATAATCGGCGGCATCTGCTTCTTTGCTCAGCTTTTAAAATTTATGCTTAATAAAAAGGCTTAAATTTATGGGGGGGGCGCTTTGCCCCTTTATTTAAGCTATCTTTTCATAAAATAGTGCAAATTTAAAGGATAGAAATGATGACATTTTTAAAGAGAATTTGCGTTACATTTGTTGTGCTTTTGCACCTATTTTTGGCTCTTGTAGTTGATTATTCATTCCCGCACTACGCAAGCGTGCAGATAACTGGCGGCGACGTAAAACGCATGGACAAAGATGGCATAATAGACGCTAAAAACCCAGCCGATGGGCCTGTAAGAGATGTCTATTTTATCTACACAAAAGATGCGAAAAACGCTGAAAAAGTTATGGCTTATAGAAACGAAGATACGGCGTGGGGCTTCCCATTTTATTTTAAATTTAACTCAGCCGACATCCAAGCCAAGGCTCAAGGCTTTACAAATAGCGATAAAAACGTCACTATCAAATACTATGGATATAGAATTTCTATGCTAAACGAGTTTAGAAACGCGATCTCGATAAAAGATAGCGGCACAAACACTAGCTGGCCTATCGCTAGCTACGTCCTTTACTTCATTTTATTTATCTCGCTTATCATCTGGATAAGAAAGATAAACAAGGCTTTTGCGCCAAAAGTTGAAAATTTAGAGACGAAAAAAGAGAGTGTTTAAAACAGTGGGCTAGATCAGCCCTTTTTGTTTATAAGATCAATTAGCCTAACGTCCTAGCTTCTTACGATTAGGCTCTTTGGCAGGTTAAATTTAGCTATCACTTCGCACTCTTTCTCTCTCATCTGCCCATCATCTTTTTCGTGGTCAAAGCCCAAGATATGCAGTAAGCCATGTGTGAAAAGTAGCGCAGTTTCGGCTTCTTCGCTGTGATTTAGCTCGGCTGCTTTTTCTTTTACCATATCTTTGTTTATGACTATTGAGCCAAGTGGGGCATGGACGATAAGCTCAAGGGGAAAGCTTAAGACGTCGGTGGTTTTGTCTATGCCACGCTCGGATCTGTTTAGCTCTCTCATCTCATCTTTGTTGATAAAAACTAGCTCAACTTCACCAGGCGTTAGATATGAGCAAATTTGATCTAAAATTTCAGGATAACTCTCTTCGCAAAGTATCATTTTTGGCTTGTCCTTAGTAAATTTTTGTATAATTTTAGCAAATTTAAAGGGCAAAATATGAAAAAAGCAGTTTGTATAATGAGCGGCGGTATGGATAGCACGCTTTGCGCTGTGATGGCAAAAAGGGCTGGATATGATGTGGTCGCACTTCATTTTGACTACGGACAAAGAACAATGAAGCGAGAAAAGCGCGCGTTTGACGAGATCTGTGAGCGACTAGGCGTGGTTAAAAAGATAAATTTAGATGTTAGCTTTATAGCACAGATCGGCGGAAATTCGCTAACTGATAAGAGCCTGCAGATAAGAAAAGATGGCGTTAGCAAGGATGTGCCAAACACATACGTGCCGTTTAGAAATGGCGTATTTATCTCAATCGCCGCAGCACTTGCTGAAAAAGAGGGGGCGCAGGCGATTTACATAGGCGTGGTCGAGGAGGATAGCTCTGGGTATCCTGACTGCAAAGAGAGCTTTATAAAAAGCATAAATGAGGCGATAAATTTAGGCACATCGGCTGATTTTTCTTGCGAGATCATAACGCCG
This sequence comes from Campylobacter concisus, assembly GCF_902460895.1. Classification (GTDB taxonomy): domain Bacteria; phylum Campylobacterota; class Campylobacteria; order Campylobacterales; family Campylobacteraceae; genus Campylobacter_A; species Campylobacter_A concisus_BC. Next base: position 140,084 of record NZ_CABPVL010000002.1, read on the forward strand.
CTTGTAAATTTAAGCAAGGCTGATATCGTCTCAAAGTCGCTTGAGCTTAATTCACCAATAGAGCTAACATGGAGCTGCTACGAGAGCGAGGATGAGGCGTGCGGGCTTTGTGATAGCTGCAGGCTAAGACTAAATGGCTTTAAAAAAGCAAATGCCGTTGATAAAATCCCTTATAAAAAGTGAAATTTGCCTTGAAATTTAAAAGCTAGCCACTATAAATTTAGTAGCTAGCCTAAATTTCTACTCTAAATTTAGCTCGCTTATCTGTTTTGCAAGCTTTTCTTTATACTCAGCCAAAGAGCTTTTGATGATATTTGCATAATCATTTTGGTTTATTAAGAGATACTCCTCTTTGCGTTTTACGACCGTGCTTAGCTCTTTGCTATTTACGCTTAAAATGGTGCTTATATCAGCGTTTAGACCAACTTTTACTGCACCAAGCGTCATATAAGTCCAAAGTTTTTCTATCCTTGCATTAACACTTATAGTATCCTTATCTATATCATTTTCATTTTTTATGACCTGGTAGCCGTTGCTTCTAAAGGCATCCTCTATGCGCGCCCTTACTACGCTAGTTGTCCTTTGTTTATTTTCTAAAATGACGTTCCACAGCCCCTTGCCATAGCTGCTTCTGGTTCTGCCGATGTATTTTTGTTTCTCTTTTGCGCTAACTTCATTTACATTGTGCTTGTATAAAGATGGGATGCTTGCTTGTTTTGGGTCGTTTTCAAAAGCTCTCACATCTTTGACGCTTTCGATGTAAATTTTTGTCTTTTTGCTAATGCTTGAAGGCGCTTGCTCATCTGGCAAACTCACAAATATCCCCTTTGGAGCGCAACCACAAAGCATAAAGGCGGCAAATATCGCTAGTAATAAATTTTTCATTTTCATCCTTTTAAATAAATTTCAAATGTAAATCGTTGTTTTGTAAATTTTTTTAACTCTTTATGACAAATTTCAAATTTATATTTTGATATCCATAATCATAAAATCTTAAATTTAACAACTAAAATTTAAATTTAACTTTTCTTGACTGCTATCAACCAAAATGACTAGCCACCTAGGATAAAATCCGCTTAAATTTTTAAATTCACAAGGAGAAAAGATGAAAGATATGAAGATGTTTTGCCATCAGTGCGAGATGAGCGCTGAGGACGGATGCGGTGCAAAGGGCCAGCCTATGGGAACCTGTGGCAAGAGCGACACGCTAGCGCTTTTGCAAGATACGATGGTTTTTGGCTTAAAAGGCCTTAGTGCATACCGCCACCACGCACACGAGCTTGGCGCTGATACTAGCAATGTCGACCGCGTTATGGCTGATACGCTTTATTTTACGCTTACAAACTCAAATTTCAACTTCGACGAGCACATCAAACAGCTTCTTGAAGTAGGCGGTGCTGGCGTTGAGGTGATGAACCTGCTAAGCGAGGCTCACACGGCTAAATTTGGCATCCCAACACCAGTTAGAGTGAGCCAAAACAAGGTCGAGGGCAAGGCGATCTTGGTAAGTGGTCACAACCTGCACGCTCTAAAAGCGCTACTTGAGGCGACAAAAGATAAAGGCATCAACATCTACACTCACTCAGAGATGCTTCCAGCTCACGGATACCCAGAGCTACGCAAATATAGCCACCTAAAAGGCAACGTCGGCAAGGCGTGGTTTGACCAAACTAAGCTATTTAACGAATTTAAAGGCGCGATACTAATGACAACAAACTGCATCGTGCCACTACGCTCAAACTGCACATACGCTGATAGGCTGTTTGGCTACTCAATCGCAGGCACAAACGGCGTAAAACACATCGAAAACGACGACTTCACACCACTTATCGAGTGTGCACTAGCTTGTGGCGACGTTAGCGGCTTTGATAGCGACGAGAGCCTAGTAACTGGCGGCCACTACAAGACTATACTAACTTTAGCCCCACAAATTTTAGACGCGATTAAGACTGGTAAGATCCGCAGATTTTTCGTGATCGCTGGCTGTGACGCGCCTGGCAAGGGACGTGAGTACTATAGAGAGCTAGCTGCTAGCCTTCCAAAAGACTGTGTGATACTTACTTCAAGCTGCGGTAAATTTAGATTTAACGACATCGACTTTGGCAACGTCCCAGGCACCGAGCTACCACGCTACATCGACCTTGGCCAGTGCAACGACAGCAACGGCGCAGTTAAGATCGCTCTTGCGCTAAGCGAGGCAACAGGCATCGCAGTAAATGACCTACCAGTTTCTATCGTGCTAATGTGGATGGAGCAAAAAGCGGTCATCATCTTGCTAGCGCTATTTAGCCTTGGCATCAAAAACATCAACGTCGGACCAAGCTTGCCTAAATTTTTCAATGAAGAGATCATAAATTTCTTAGTGGATAAATTTAACGTTAGACCAATTAGCGGCGACGCGCAAGCTGATCTAAAATACTTCTTAGGTGAGTAAAAAACTGCCAGGGCTTAGGCTCTGGCTCTAAATTTAAAACAGCCCGCCTTGCTCTTTACTTTGACTTAGGCTATCAAGTAGTTCTTCTTTTTTGCAAAGCACAAGGGCGTAGACGAAATTTTGTAGCTTCTTTATCTCGTCTAAATTTTCATAAAAAATGGCGTTTTCAACCTTTAGCGTGCTATCTTTTGGCAGACAAAATTTAAGCTCGCTCTCGCTGAAATTTCGCCTTAGAAATATACTTTCAGTCAAAAATAACTCCTCGTCTTCTTCGGCTATCACCGCTCTAAAACTGCTGCCAAAACCAACTGGCTTAAAGTCTTTGTCGATAAAGACTGGGTCAAAGTGCGATGAAATCCTGCTTTCTGTCACTTTAAAGCCGATATTGTTTTTCTTAAGATAGCCAAGAAGTCCGCAAAACATCCCAGCAAAAACTCTAGGGATGGATAAATTTTGATAGTATTTGTCGTCGTAAATGAGCGTTGTAAAAAAGATCGAGCTTGGATTTAGCACGCTTATGTTTGTGTCAGTCCAGGCTGTCTCGTAAAGTAGTGAGAGTCTTTGAAGTATCCTCGTATCGTCGCTAAAAAATGTGTCAAACAAATTTGCATGAAAAATTTTGTAAAAAAGCTCGGTTAAATTTTCAGGTATGACGTGGGCATTTTTTTCAAGGTGCGACTTCTCTAAAAGCGCTTTTATGAAGGGATTGACCGCGCAAAATTTGATATTTTTATGGATCGCCTCAAAGCGCATGAGCTTGATGATAGCCGTTTGCAGGCTTGCTACCTTGATAAAGGCTATCTCTTCGTCGCTTGGCGTGATCTCCTCTTCGCTAATGATAGCGTAGGCGCCTTGCTTTATCGCAGGTGCGATCTGATCGCTTTGTGTGGCGATGAGAGCGTAGCCTCGTTTTATATTTTTAGCCTCAAACGCGAAGCTAGTCACGCTTGAGATGCTTGGGTTGTTTAAAATTTGCCCATTTATTATGTGGGTTAAATTTTCTATCGTCATTTAGCCAACGATCGCACCGTTTTTGACCTTGCCCTGCGTGCCAAGAAGCGTTAGCGAGCCGTCTGATGCGCTTAGGATCATGCCTTGAGAGACATATTTTTTCATCATCGTTCGCTCTTTTAAATTTGCTAAAACGCAAACTTGCTTGCCCACAAGCGAGCTAGGCTCATAGTATTTGGCGATGCCAGATAAAATTTGACGTGGCTGCTCCTCGCCAAGATCTATCTTAAATTTAAGCAGTTTATCACTGCCATCGACCCTTTCGCACTCGAGTACTTCGCCTACTTTTATCACAATTTTGGCAAAGTCATCGATGCTAATGATCTCCTCTTTTTTCTCCTCTTTTGGCTCAATCTTTGCCTCTACTTTTGACTCTTCTTTTAGTCCTCTTGCCTCGCCCATTAGTTCTTTTTCTATCCTTGGGAAGAGTGGCTCAGTAGCTTTTGCTACAAAATTTGAAATTTCATTTTTCAATACAAGGCTCTCATAAGAAGCCGTATCTATGCTAAAGCCAAGCGTATCAGCTATCTTAGCGCAAGTTTTTGGCATAGCTGGGCTAAGCAGTATCGCTACTTTTGCAAGTAAATTTGCACAAAGTGCCACAAGTGCGTTTGCCTCGTCGCTTTTGCCAGCTTTTACAAGCGACCATGGCTCATACTTCGCAACGGCTGCGTTTGCAAGCGTTACGACCTTCCAAAGATCCTCTAAGTAGCGGTTCGTCGCTAAATTTTCTAAATTTTTTATCGCCTCATCAAGATAGCCCTTCGCCTCATCAAGCTCGGCTTTATGAAATTTGATCACATCTTTTGAGTCGATCTTGTAGTCGCTATACTTTGCGCTCATTCCTACTATGCGGCTTAGCAAGTTGCCAAGTCCGTTGCCAAGCTCTGAGTTTATGCGCTCGATTAAGGCTTTTTGGCTGTAGTCACCATCTTGTCCAAATGGCACCTCTCTAAGCAAAAAGTATCTGAAATTTTCAAGTCCATAAGCATTTGCGACCTCTCTTGGGTTTATGACATTGCCCTTGCTTTTGCTCATCTTTTCGCCATCTATCGTCCACCAGCCGTGCGCTGCAACGTGCTTTGGCAGTGGCAAGCCAAGGCTCATCAAAAATGCCGGCCAATAAACTGCGTGAAAACGCAAAATGTCCTTGCCGACAATGTGTGTCGTATGCGGCCAAAAGTCCATTCTAGCGTTATCTCTTGAGTATCCTAGCGTTGTTAGGTAGTTTATGAGTGCGTCAAGCCAGACATACATAACGTGCTTGTCGTCGTTTGCACTCTTTGGTAGCTTTATGCCCCAGTCAAAGCTCGTTCTTGTAACTGAGAGGTCTTTTAGTCCGCCTTTTACAAAGCTTACGACCTCGTTTTTCTTGCCCTTTGGGATGACGCAAAGCTCGTCGTTTTCGTACCATTTTAAAAGCGCGTCTTCGTATTTTGAAAGCTTGAAAAAGTAGCTCTCTTCTTTAACCAAAGATGTCACGCGGCCGCAGTCTGGACAGCGGTTGTCCTCAAGTAGATCTCTTTGGTTAAAAAATGTCTCGCAGCTAACGCAGTAAAAGCCCTCGTATTCGCCCTTGTAGATATCGCCGTTTGCTTGCATCTTTTCAAAGACATTTTGCACGGTTTGCTTGTGCTCTTCGTCGGTTGTCCTTATAAAATGGTCGTAGCTTATCTCAAATTCATCCCAAAGCGATCTAAATTTTGCACTGATCTCATCAGCATACTCTTTTGGCGTTTTGCCTCTAGCGCGAGCTGCTTGCTCGATCTTTTGACCGTGTTCATCCGTGCCAGTCATAAAGTAGGTCTCTTTGCCTTGCAAGCGGTTAAATCTAGCTAGCGTATCAGCGATGATAGTCGTGTAGGCGTGGCCGATGTGTGGCACGTCATTTACGTAATAAATCGGAGTAGTTATATAAGCTTTTTCTTTCATATTTTTCCTTTAAATTTAAAAATCAAATCCGCCGTCACTGCCGGTGTTGCCTTTTGACATCGAGTTGTAGCAGCTATTTACATACTCTATCCTCGTCTCGCAGTCAAAAAATGCCTCGCAGTTAAAACAGCTTTTGCGACCTTTTTGTTCTTGGCACTCTTGCATGATTTTAGCCTTTTGCTTTAGGGCTAGCTCAAATGCGTCAAGTGGCTCGTTTGCTTGTGCTTCTTGCATTATTTTTGCTCGTAAAATTTATGCAAAAGTGAAATTTCATCACGCGAACCAAAGAAGCATGGCGTAGTTTGGTGGATTTTTTCTATTTTTATATCAAAAAGTGTTTGGTTTTTGCCGTTTGAGGTTGCGCCCTTTGCGTTTTCATATATAAAGGCAAATGGCAACACTTCAAAGACAACCCTTAGCTTGCCATTTGGATGATCGCTCGTTGCTGGGTAGCTAAAAAGACCGCCGCCTTTTAGTAAAATTTGATGCAAGTCGCTCACCATCGCACCTGAGTATCTTAGCCTGTAACCCTCGTTAAATAGCTCGTTTATGAAATTTCTATGCGTTTGGCTCCAGCCTTTTTGCGTAGCTCCCGTGGCGTTTAGCTTGCCTTTTTCTTTTAGCTCAAGCTCTTTTACAAATTTAAACTCGCCATCTTTGCCAAGTCTATAAAATTTAGGCAAAGCGCCCTTTTTCTCGGCAATTACTAGCTCAAGTCTTGGACCATAGATGCTGTAAGCTGCGGCTATTAAATTTTCTGGTTTTACCTCGTCTTCGTATATGCCAAAGATCGAGCCAACAGCAAAATTTACATCAACTAAGCTTGAGCCATCGAGTGGATCGTAAGCGATGATAAATTTAGCGTTTTTATTTATCTCAAGCTCGTCCTCTTTCTCTTCGCTAATTAGCGCTTTTACGCATGAAAGCTGCTTAAATTTAGCCGTGATGATCTCGTCACTTTTAACGTCAAGCTTTAGCTGGGTGTCGCCAGTTGCGTTTTCGTGAGTTGTATAGCCAAGATCGGCATATTTTATGACCTCGCTTATCTCTTTTGCGATATCTTTAACGGTGTTAAAAATTTGGTTTAGTTCTTGCATTATACAGCCTTTGCATTTTTGATTATCCACGCACAAATGGCGTCTATATCGTCTAAATTTAGATTTGTGATCTCGTAAGGGATCTGCTTTTTATAAGTGGCGATCGCATCTGAAAAGCTAAGATAAGCTTCATCGATCTCGCCTCTAAAGACGCTTAGTCTTGGCAGTGGCAGTGTCTTTAGCCCCTCGACTAAGAGCATGTCAAACTCGCCGATCATTCTTATGACCTCGTCTATGCCTTGCGAGCTTTGTGAAAAATAAGTCGTTCTAGTCGGACTCATCACGACTACGTCAGCTCCTGCCTGAGAAAATTTAAAGCTATCCTTGCCTTCAACGTCAAATTTGGCCTTGTCGCCTGGGTCGTGCTTGACTACAACGACCTTTAGCCCGTCATCTATAAATTTTTTTGCGACTTTTAAGATAAGCGTCGTTTTTCCGCTATTTGAAGGGCCAGAAAAAGCAATGGCAAGTCTTTTCATAAGAGCCTTTTTCGTTAAAATTTCTTGCGATTATAGCTCATATTGGCTTTAAAATTTATGAGTGAAATTTAAAAAATAAAATGCTAAAATGCGAGAAAATTTAATATTTTAAGAGTTTTTTATGAGAAAATTTACACTATTTTTTATATTTATTTTGATGATATTTGGTTGTGCTGATCAAAAAGTGATCGTGCATGAGCCACTAAAAAATGAGCTTTTAGCCTACACAAGCAAGAGCGAGATCATAGATGGCACCGATAGAACGCTCATAATCGCAACCTATCTAAATCCTATATATAACTCAAATTTAGACGAGAGCAAAGAGCACTTTTTAGTAGCTATAAACCCAAAAGAGCATGCGCAAAATTTGAGCAATATAAAGGTAAATGGTGACTCAAATGCCACAAATGCAAGGCTGCTTGATGAAAGTGACGAGATGCTTAAATTTGCTGGATTTTCTATGCCTTGGGCGGTCTATTATGAAGTGACCGCACCAAGTAAGCAAAGCGACGATCTTGCACTTAGTTTCGAAATTTATCAGTCAAAGCCGGTTTTGTTAAATTTTCGAAAAGTTGCGAAATCTTTATACTGGAACCATTAAGCGCCATATAGATCACATAGTTTGCAAGCACCTTCTTGCCGTAGTTTCTAGTCTCAGCCACTGGGACTAGCTCGATCGATAAAAACGGCTCAAATTTACCTTCTTTAAACATATCATCTCTTGTGATGACTTTTTTGGTAAAACCGATACCGCCGTTATACGCGTAGGCTGTAAAGAGCGGATGATAGAGAAATTTATCAAGGTAGTTTAGGTGGTGATTTGCAAATTTAAATGCAACATCAGTTTTAAAAAGATCGTCTTGGTCAAAATTTGGAATTTTTAGCTCTTTTTTGCCGATCGCATTTGCAAGAAATGGCATAAACTGCATCATTCCAAGGGCGTAAGAGGTAGAAACGACGCTTGGGATAAAGAGGCTCTCTTGCCTTGCAAGTGCGTAGATCATCGACTTTCGCTCAGTGCTGATGCCTTCAAGCTCTGGTGAGCTTGGCATCAAAAAGTACTGCTTCTCCCAGCCATGCGCCTTTTGCATGAAGTATGCGTATGCGCCGATGCTTTCGTTTGTGTAAAATTTCATCGCAAATTCGCTTGCTTGCGTGGCGTTCATATCCTTTGCAAGGGCAGCGGTTTTGTTCCATAAAAATGGATCGCTCACATCAAAATTTTCGATATTTTGCTTGCTAGGTCTTGGCACGATCACCTCAAGTGGCTCGCCACCGACCAAATCTCTTGCGTAAAGTGAGTAGATATTTGCATCTTTGCTAGCACTTAGCTCTTTTAAAAAGCTCTCATCGCCGCTTAGTTCATACTGCCAAAATGTGGCATTGTCTCTTTGCCAAGTCCTATCAAAGGTGTTTTTGGCTCTTGTGAAAAAACTAAATGCAACGTCATTTTGACCAAGCAAGATGGCGTTTAGACCAAGTGTAAATGCGTCGCTTTTTTCAGTGACTGTAGGATCTATGCTAAGTAAATTTCTTCTAAAGCCTTCATATTTTTTATTAAATACGACATCGTTTAGTAAATTTGTAAAGCCCTTTTGCATGTAGAGCTTGTTCATAAAATTTGCTTCAAAATTTACGCTAAAAAGAGCACTTTTACTTTGCGGACTTGAAGCGTTAAAAAGCTCTAAAAAGCTCTTTGTATCGTTTGCATTTGCAAAACTAAGAGCCGGGTTTGGCTCGTTTAAAGTGCGTAAAATTCTAGCTTTTTCTGAATTTGTATTTGCAAGATTTGCCGCTAAAATTTCACGAGTTTTGCTATCAAGTTTTAGAGAAAAGCTCATCGTTGTTAGTAAATTTTGGCAAGCCAAGCTAGCACTTGTGATGTTGCTTGCGCTTATGCCAGGGCATTTGCTAGGGGCTGCTTTGGGAGGTAAAATTTTATTGATTGATTTTTGAACTAAGCCGCTTTTTCTAAAAACGTCGCGTGAAAGCTCTGCTATCTGCTCCTTTGTGTAGCTACCCTCGTTTATAAGGCGGTTTATGTAGTAGTCTTTTGCAAGGCTTTTTGGCTCGTTTTTTAGCTCCTCGTAGGTGTAAATTTTAGCTAAAAGAGCAACGCAGGCTAAAGAGAGGATACTAAAGTGACGCAGCAAAAACAAATAAAAGCCTTATTAAAAATTGATCTATGAGTTGAAGTGCTAAAAGCACGATGAGCGGGGCAAAGTCGATGCCGTTAAATTCTGTTTTGATGTAGCGTCTGATGAAGCTATAAACAGGATCAGTCAGCCTATAAAGTAGCTGCACGACTGGCGAGCTAGGATCAGGCTTGACCCAGCTAATGAGAGCCGCTGCGATGACGATCCACGTATATACCGTGATGATAAGGTGCAAAATGTTTGCGACCGCTGAAAATAGGGTGGAAAGTATCATTTTTGCTCCTAGATTAAAATTTTGCCTAGATCATCTTTGATCAGTGGATAGAGCTCGCTTAGCTCAGGGCCGTGAAGGTCGTTTGTAAGAAGCGCACGTAGCGGCATGAAAAAGTTTTTGCCTTTTAAATTTGTAGCGCTCATAAGCTCTTTTTTAAACTCATCAAAGCTCTCGCACGGTTTTAAATTACGAGCTGCTTTTTTGATGATCTCAAATTCGTTTTTATACTCGTCTGGAGCTATTTTTGGTGAGTATATAGCCTCTACTTTTGCCTTTATCTCAGGCACTAGAGAGCTTTCTTGAGTATAAAATTTAACTAGCTCAACCTTGCTATCATCCACGCCAAAGATCTCCTTTATGCGCTCTTTTGAAGCAAGCTTTATGTGTTCTCTATTTATCTGCTCAAGCTTTTTCACGTCAAATCTAGCAGGTGAGCGTGAAATTTTAGTTATATCAAACCACTTCACTGCATCTTCTATCGTAAAAATTTCAGTTGGAGTTTTGTTGCCAAGAAGTATCAGATAGTTTGCGATCGCCTCAGGTAAAAATCCCTGCTCAAAGAGCCATTTTACGCTTGATTCGTTCTCGCGTTTGCTCATTTTTTTGCCCTCTATATTTAAAAGGATAGGTAAATGCGCGTAGTTCATCTTGCCAGTGTAGCCAAGACCCTCGCGTATGAGGTCTTGCTTTGGTGTGTTGCTCACGTGATCCTCGCCGCGTATGACAAAGGTCACGCCCTCAAGCATATCATCAACCGCGCAGGCGAAGTTATAAGTCGGAGTTTTGTCCGCTCTCATGATGACAAAGCTATCAACGGCGTCTGGTTCAAAGCTTAGCTCGCCTTTGATCGCATCTGTAAAGCTCATCGTGCGTGTTGGTTTTTTCATGCGGATGACAAATGGCTTCTCGCAGTTTAAAACTTCAGCGTCGCTTAGTCTCTCGCAGGTGCCGTCATATCTATATGCCACGCCTTGCTCTTTTGCTTTTTGTTTTTTTGCTTCGAGCTCTTCTTCGGTGCAAAAGCAGGCAAAGGCTTTTTTATCGATGAGAAGCTTTGATGCAAGCTGTCTGTGGAATTTTAAATTTTCACTTTGGATGTAAATTTGTTCTGGTTTTATGCCAAATTTGCTCAAAATTTCTAAGATATCTTTCTCTTTTCCCTCGATATTTCGCTCTTTGTCGGTATCTTCTATGCGTAAAATAAAGCCACTTTTATCTTGCAAAGAACAAATATAGTTGAAAATAGCAGCACGTAAATTTCCTATGTGCATATCTCCTGTTGGAGAGGGTGCAAAACGATACATAAGCTCATTCCTTACGTTAAATTTGAAGTTTGGATTATAACACTCGCTTGATAAATTTAAAGTTATGTAATTTTAAATTTTTAGGCTAAGCAAAGCATATTTTTTATAAAATCCGCACGAAAATTTAACTATTTATAGGAGAAAGAATGAGTTTGATCAGCGAATTTAAAGAATTTGCGATGCGCGGAAATGTCATAGATATGGCAGTTGGTGTTGTTATCGGTGGGGCATTTGGAAAGATCGTTTCATCGCTAGTTGGTGATATTATCATGCCAGTGGTTGGTGTTATAACAGGCGGTGTAAATTTCACTGATCTTAAGCTAACATTAAAAGAAGCAGCAGAAGGTGCGCCAGCTGTTACGATAAACTATGGCTCATTTATACAAACAATGGTTGATTTTTTAATCATTGCGTTTTGTATTTTTTGCGTCATCAAAGCTTTAAATACACTTAAAAATAAACTACCAAAAGAAGAAGAGGCAGCCCCTGCAGAGCCTGAAACTCCAGCTGATATAGCACTTCTAACTGAGATCAGAGATCTTCTTAAAAAATAAATTCTTAAATCAAAGGGAGAAAGCTCCCTTTGAAATCCGTTAAATTTTGTCCTATTTTTTATGCTAAAATGCTTTTTCATCTTAAAAGCGAGTGAAATATGATAGAACAAATCCCATTTTTTCAAGGTCTTAGCGCCGATGACCTAACTAAACTTGAAACAATAAGCGTTGTTAAAAAATACAAAAAAGGCGAGTTTTTATTTATAGAGGGCGAGGAGCCAAAGTGGCTTACATTTTTAATAACTGGCTCGGTTAAACTTTATAAAACTACGGCAAATGGCAAGGAAATTTTTATCCATCAGCTTGCACCTATGAATTTTGTAGCTGAAGTCGTAAATTTTGAAAATATCCCTTATCCAGCAAGTGCCATTTTTACTATCTCTGGTGAAGTTTTAAAGATAAATTATGAAAAATTTGAAGCACAATTTTTAACAAAGCCAGAAATTTGCATGAAATTTCTGAAATCAATGGCTCAAAAGATAAGAATAACAACGAACTTACTTCATCAAGAGCTCATCTTAAGCTCTGAAGAGAAGGTGGCTAGGTTCATTTTAAATCATGAAGATCTATTTAATGAACTAAAGCATACAAAAATTTCATCGATACTCAATATGACTCCAGAAACTTTTTCGAGAATTTTAAATAAATTTAAAACAAATGGTTTGGTCAAACTTGATGAGAAGAACCAAATTTTGGAAAAAAATGTAGGTGGGCTACAAGAAATTTATTCTTATTGAAAGTTAATATCAAATAAATATTTTCATTTACTTAAAGAAAAAATTTATATATTTTTGGATAGTATTCGTCTAAAATTTTCGTAAAAATTTACGATATATTGATAAATTCAGGAGGAAATTTTGGCTGAAGTTAAGAAGAAATTTTTTGTTTGGTCATCTGTGATAATAGGCATCGTAATCGGCCTTATCGCTTCTATGGGCATAGCTGATGCACTTCATGCGACTGGTAGCGGATTTGTCTGTACCATGTGTCACACGATGGATCCTATGAATGCTGCATATCATGAAGATGTACACGGCGGCAATAACAAGCTTGGCATAAAAGCTGAATGTTCAGCCTGTCACCTAAATCATACAAGTGCCTATACCTATGTACTTACAAAACTTAAAGTATCGATAAATGATGGTTATAAGACATTTTTTACAGATACAGACAAGATCGACTGGCGTAAAAAACGCGAGCATGCATCTCACTTTGTCTATGATAGTGGATGTTTGACTTGCCACTCAAATTTAAAAAATGTTATTCAAGCTGGTAAATCATTCTTGCCACATAGAGATTATTTCGTTCTTGGAAATCCTAATAAGAAATCATGTGTTGACTGCCACGAGCATGTTGGTCACAAGAATTTAGGACTACAAATCGATAAATTTGAAGCAATTAAAAAACAAGAAAACAATAAAACCAAGTAAGGAGGAGAGATGTTTAAAAAGTCGCTAATGTTATTAGCCTGTCTAATGTCTTTTGGCTTTGCCGCAAACATGGATGCAAATAAATCTGACGCTTTAAACCTTAATGTTATCAAAAACATTAAAGTTGCACATAAAATGTCAGACTTATCAAAAAGCTGTGTTGAGTGCCACGCTAAAGAGACACCCGGCATAGTTGCCGATTGGAAAAATAGTCGCCACGCTCACGTTGGCGTAAGTTGTATGGATTGCCACTCTGTAAATGCAGATAATCCTATGGCTTCAGTTAAGGTGCATCCAAAAGATTCTAACAACCATGTTTCAATGCTAGTTAGCCCAAAAACTTGTGCTAAGTGTCACGAAAATGAGGTTGAAGAATTTGTTAAGAGTGGTCACGCAAGAGGTGCTATGCAAATGTATGCTAACCCTGCGATGGTAAAACTAATGTATCACTATGAAGGTATGGATCATCCAGAATACAAAATGGCTCCAGACGCTACTGGTTGTACACAGTGCCACGGAACCGTCATCAAACTAGACGCTGATCACAAACCTACAAAAGAGACTTGGCCAAACTACGGTATAGGTAATGTTTATCCTGATGGTGGCGTAGGCGGATGTAAATCATGCCACAGCGCACACACATTTAGCATAGCTGAAGCTAGAAAACCAGCTGCTTGTGCATCTTGCCACCTTGGACCTGATCACCCAGATATTGAGATCTTTAACAACTCAATGCACGGACATATCTATAATAGCGAAGCTCACAAATGGAATTTTGATGCTGCTCCTGATACATGGGATGTACCAGACTTTAGAGCTCCAACTTGTGCAGCTTGCCACATGAGTGGTGTTGGTGAAACAACAACAACTCACAATGTTTCAAGAAGACTAAAATGGAACCTATGGGGCGTCAGCAGTAAGCTAAGAACAGCTGGTGATGAACAAGCTGCTGTTGTTTACGAAAAAACTGGCAAACTAACCATAGGAACGCCACTTGCAGGTCATCCAAATGGACCAGAAGCAGCAAGAGCTGAGATGAAGCTAGTTTGTAAAGCTTGCCATACATCAACTCATACAGATAACTTCTTCATTATGGGTGATAAGCAAGTAGAGCTTTATAACGTTTACAATGCTGAAGCAACTAAGATGCTTGAAGAGTTGAAGGCTAAAAACTTACTACTTGCAGATGCTTGGGAAGATGAATTCCAAGATATCTACTATCATATGTGGCACCATGAAGGCCGTCGTATGAGACAAGGCGCTCTAATGGGTGGCCCTGACTACTCACACTGGCATGGCGTATTCGAAGTTAAAAATGATATAAGAAAACTTCGTGAGATCTACAAACAAAGAATTGAGACTGGTAAAGTTAAATAATTCTTTATAAAGGTGGGAACTTTCCCACCTTTTTATTTTTAAATTCCAAAATTTTATCTTTTAGTTATTATCCTAAAGCAAAATACCTTTTAACAATTATTTTTGTAAATTTAAATCATAAAATCATACAGCTTAGCACTACAAATTGTTCTAAATAATTAATAAAATCTATAATGTAAATTTAAAAATATAAAATATAATCTTTGTTTTCAAGGAGATATTTTGGGACTTTTTCGGATCATTATTGGGGCATTTATCTTTAGTGCTCTTACAAATTTATACTCATACAAACGTTTTATCAAAAAGGTATCTTTTTTTGCCCCACACCTTAAAAAAATTCGTATATTTTTCTATATTATTAGTGTGCTTGAATTTGTATTTGTTCTTCAACTAAGATTTTCTTTTTTAAATATAGAACTCTATCTGATAGCAGGGACGCTCATTGGTTTTTCGCTATTTTTATTCGGCATTAGTTTGTTTTATGATGTTGTTAGATCCATTTGCTCAAAAGCTCATTTTAATCCCACAAGACGAAAATTTATTAAATTTTGCTTTGATGTAACATTTGTCATTTTTGTAGTTGCTTGCTTTTTGAAAGGAATTTTTAACGCACTTACTCCGCCAAAGATCAGACAGATTAGTATAAAAATAAAAAATTTACAAAGTGATCTAAAAATAGCCATGATAACAGATGTGCATATTGGTGAGTTTTTGCAAAAGGACTTTGTTGCTGAGCTTGCAAAAGAGATAAATTTAGCTAGACCAGACCTAGTGGTGATAGTTGGCGACTTGGTTGATATGAGAGCCGAGCTTATAGGCGATTTTTTAGATCCATTAAAAAATCTTAAAAGCACCTATGGCACCTTTTATGTTCCTGGTAATCACGAATACTACCACGGAGTTGATGGGATATTAGAAAAAATTCGCGCTCTTGGCATTAGGATACTTGGCAATAAAAATGAAAAAATAGCTGGTATAAATTTGGCAGGAGTCTATGATCTAGCTGGCATAAGGTTTAAAAATTTAGAGCCAAATTTAGACGAAGCGCTAGCAGGATGCGACCCAGAACTACCGACTATCCTGCTCTCTCATCAGCCAAAATTTATAAAAACTATGCAAAAAGATGTCGATCTAGTCCTTTGCGGCCACACGCATGCTGGACAAATTTTTCCTTTTGGCATTTTAGTCCTGCTAGATCAAGGTTTTTTACATGGGCTTTATAAGATTAATGATAAAATGCAAGCTTATGTTAGTAGTGGCGCAGGATTTTGGGGGCCTCCAGTTAGGATCTTTGCGCCAAGCGAGATCGCTATATTAAATTTAAGCAAGGAATAAAATGAATAGTGACAATCTCTTTTCTCAAATTTTTGGTAAAGTTGCAAAATTAAATTTTTTCAAACCGCTTCAAGAGCTTATCAACTCCTTTTATGTAAAGCTATTTAAGATCGACATGAGCGAGTTTAAGCCATCAAATGAGTATAAAAATTTAAACGAACTTTTCACCAGAGAGCTCTTAAAGCCAAGAGAATTTGACGCAGCAGACGAGATATTTATAAGTCCGGTTGATGGCACTTGCCTTAGCTTTGGCACTACAAAAGAGCTAGAAGCTTTTAGCATAAAGGGCATGAGCTACGGCGTGAAGGAGCTTTTAGGGCAGGGCGAGCTTGAGGGCGAGTATGACTTCGCCAACATCTACCTTAGCCCAAAAGACTACCACCACTATCATGCACCTTGCGACATTACGATAAAAAAAGCGGTCTATATCCCTGGTAAGCTTTACAGTGTGGCAGTAAAATGGCTTGGCAAGGTCGATAGCCTTTATACCAAAAACGAGCGTGTGGCGCTACTTTGTGAGATGAAAAATGGCAAAAAACTTTGGCTAGTTTTCGTGGGTGCGCTAAACGTTGGTAAGATGAAATTTTGCTTTGATGAGCGTATCCAGACAAATGCGATGGCAAATTTTACGCAAATTTATGAATATGAAAATTTACACATCAAAAAGGGTGAGCGTCTTGGAAATTTCGAGCTTGGCTCAACCATCGTCATACTTAGCGAAAAAGATGCGATCGAGTACAACCTCTTTGAAAACAAAGAGCTTAAATTTGCTGAAGCGATTGGCAGGATCAGAGAAATATAAATTTACAGTCAATTTTAAAAACTTGGTTTAAACTTATTAAGTAAACAAAAAGTATTTATCATTTTTGTGAGATTATGTTAAGCTATTAAATGCTTATATCTTGATGTTTTCGTTTTTTGTTTTGAAATGACTTTTTCTACTATGCTTATATCTTTATTGATGTTGCAAATTTAATTTTTTTATTTTTTATAAAATAACATACTATTGTAGTAAATTTTATATAGTTTACTTAAATGTTATGTATTTTTCTAACTCTAGGAAGTGACATTTAGAACAATATTTAATTCTTTGTTATTAGCATCTGATTCTTTCCTATTAGTAACATAAGTTGCGATATTTATATTGTTGTCACTTATACCATTTTCCACATAGTTCTTCCAATACTCCACTACATCTTTGTTCATAAAATCACAATCGGACTTACTGGCATTACTCATTTCTATATCTGTCGGGAAATTAGATTTATCAAATAACAATATTTTTTCATCCTCATCCCTGCTTTTGTTTAGATGCTCAATGATTATATTTAGCACCTTGTTTACAATAAAATCGTATGTTTCCTTACTCAATACAATTTTGTCATTTTTAATAAACGAGAATTCAAGTTTCCCATTCGTAAGGAATTCCGGTATTTCGCTATAAGATAAAGACATTAATATATAATCCCCTACTCCTCTAGTAGCCCATCCTGCACCACCCTCAAACATACAATATTCGCTTTGTTTATAATTTTTGCTCGTTAAGTACACTAACAGTGCATTTTTAGCCGTAATATTTTCTCTTATTTGTTCTTTCAATGGCTTTAAAACTTCAAATTTGTCGCTGTCTTGTGCGGAAGTATAAAATATTTCATCCTTTCTAACTCCACATTTTTCTATTAATAAATAATATATAAAGTCTGTAAATCTTTTATCGTTACTAGAGTGGGATAAAAATATTTTATACTTATCTTTCAACATGTCGCCTTGTACTTTGTTGGCTACGATCATCGTAAACTCATTGACTTGTTCTGATGGTTCGTTAGGAAAACGCTCCTTTAGTTCATTTTCTACTTCTTTTATAAAATTATTCTTTCTTTTATCAAAATTTTTATTATCCTTGTCCCTTATATCGTTTGCTAGTTTTTCTCTTTTGCTTATCAAATCGCCAATTATACTTTTTACAATGTCTACCAACAACGCGACCCTTTCGTCATGTTCATCTAAATTCTGACGATTTGAAGTTGCTATGTCAGGTAAATCATCTTCATCTAATAAGTCAAAGTGTATTTCACCCTCTATATAATTGACGAAAGCCTGAGTATTGCCTAAGTAGTTTAGGAAATTTTCTACTGCGAGCTTGTTTCTAACATATAACCTGAGCTGAATTGGATTATAAAAACTATTTTTTGTAAAGTTTACATCATTGTCTTTTGCTATTTTATTGTCTATCGTACTATGTATACCTATCCATCCGTTTAAAGTATATTGTTTACTTTTTTTGATGCCTTGCTCGTCAGTAAATTCCCCACTTCCACTAACTTTATTTTTATCAAGTAACTCAATCTTTCTATCAAAAAGATATTCTTTATCTCTCTTTTTGGACTCTATTTTAAATTTAGAATCCTCTTTAATCAGTTTGTCAAAAGTTTCTTTTAACCCTTGTTGGCTATCTTTTGGAAAGTAATCTATAAAAGCCATATTTTTAAATGCTATTTTTTTCTCTATCGGTCTAAATATAGGTTTTTCACTATTCTTTTTTACAATTGCTAGAAAAATCTTTCTATCAATCATAGAATCCAACGAAAATATATTAGATAACTTGTTTTCTAGGCTATCTAGTGCTCGTTCGCCAAGTCCTTCTAGATTTACATTTTCTAAGATTAACACCGTACCTGTCTTAATTTTTTCCCAAATTTGATTAGATCGTAATTTTGTTTCTGTACCGTTTATTAATCTTAAAAAAGGTTTTTCATTTTCGTCTTTTTTGTTTTCACTATAGTTCATTTCCCATTTATTGACCATTCCAGCACTTGTTTTAGACAATATAAAATACTTCTCGGAAAGATAAAGCGCCGCCAACTTTCCTATACCTTTTCTACCCATCATTTTATAGTTGTCGAATACTTCTGGGGCCTGCTCCAATCTTTTATTGTAACCGACTTTCGCGTAGATACTAATGTTATTGTCATCCAAACCGATACCGTCATCAATAATTTCCACAAGAGATTTTGATTTATTTATCATATTTATATAAATATATATATTTTTAGCACTTGCATCAAAACCATTTGCTACAAGCTCCGAAATAGCGCTCCAAGCATTTGAATAAAGGCTTTTGCCTAGTAATTTTAAAGCAAGCCATCCGAAAGAAAATTCTACCTTTTGCATCATTATCCCTTCTTATGTTTTTTCTTGTAAGATAAGAAACTTTTTGTTACTTCATTTGCAAGACTAATAGCAAGCAAGGGAGGTACGGCATTACCGACTTGAGAATTTTGTTGAGTTTTACCACCATAGAATTTAAAAAAATCAGGAAAAGACTGCAATCTAGCCCCCTCTCTTGTGGTAAGCGCCCTGTTTTCTTTTGGGTGTATGCATCTTAGAGATGAAGGCGTTCCCAAGTTATTCGTTATCGTTGTAGACGGTTTATTCCACCATAGCCTTCCGTATGTATTTTTGTAGCCGGAAGTGAGTCTATATTCTGACGGTAACTTTTTGTCATCAACCAAACTGTTTATATACTCTCGCCCTTCGCCTTCTATTACAGCATTGATAACGCCTTGAATTTTCTTGCCATAAGAGCCACTCTTATGGCAAGTTAAAACATCGTTATTATTTCTCATAAGCTCTTGGTAAATATTCCTAGGAGCCGTTAAATATTCATTCTTTTCTTCGTTTGATCCTAGTGGTGGTAAATCTGATAATGCATTTTCCACGCTTAAAAATGCATTACAATCAGTTAATATTTCATCCGGAAATTCCCATGTTAGATCTACATCTTTTCTTACACCAACTATAAATACTCTCTCCCTATTTTGTGGTACACCAAAACTCACTGCATTTAGAATTTTTTTATATATCATATAACCATTGGTATTTTTTATATTATTAAACATTTTATATATATCTTCTATTACAGGAATGCCAACATTGTTTTTCATTGTAAGCAGACCTTTGACATTTTCAAAAATAAACATTTTTGGTTTCAGAATACTTAGTAATCTACAGTATTCCTTATACATAATAGCTCTGTTATCATACTGTCTTTTGCCTACGGTACTGTAAGATTGACAAGGTGGTCCCCCTATGACAAGATCAACACAACTTATATCAATTCCATTATCTTTGATTTTTTTCTTATTAATTTCTTTAATGTCACATTCTAATAAATTTATATTTGGAAAATTTAACTTAAAAGCAGCTGCAGCATGTTTATTGTATTCATTTGCAAACAAAAAATTAAATTTATCATTTTTTACAAATTTATTCATATCTTTTTTATAGTAGAAACCAAATGTTAAACCACCAGCTCCTGAAAACAAATCAACAATATTTATAGCTCGTTTTCTCAATTTTTCAATTTACTCCCACTCGATAGTTGCAGGTGGCTTGCTTGAGATGTCATAAACTACGCGGTTTATGCCATTTACCTCGTTTATGATGCGGCGGCTTACGTTTTCAAGCAGGTCATAAGGAAGCCTTGAAAAGCTTGC
The DNA here is from genome assembly GCF_902460895.1 of Campylobacter concisus. GTDB lineage: Bacteria > Campylobacterota > Campylobacteria > Campylobacterales > Campylobacteraceae > Campylobacter_A > Campylobacter_A concisus_BC. Next base: position 159,963 of record NZ_CABPVL010000002.1, read on the forward strand.
AGTCATGCCATCACTCGCATCGACCACGCGCACACAAACAGCGTTTTCATAAGTGCGGTTATCGCCCATAACACCAACAGAATTTACGTTTAAAAGTACGCAAAATGCCTGCCAAGTTTTGTTATACCAGCCACTACTTTTTAGCTCATCGCGCAAGATCACGTCAGCTTTGCGAAGTAGCTCAAGGCTTGGTTTATTTACCTCGCCCATGATGCGGATAGCAAGGCCAGGTCCAGGGAAAGGATGGCGGAAAACTAGCTCGCGACTTAGTCCAAGCTCGAGTCCTAGCTTTCTAACCTCGTCTTTAAAAATCTCTCTTAGCGGTTCTATTAGCTCAAATGTCATCCAATCAGGCAAGCCGCCAACGTTGTGGTGGCTCTTTATAGTCTTGCTTGAGCCAACTACTGAGCTTTCGATGATGTCAGTATAAAGAGTGCCTTGAGCTAGAAATTTCACATCGCCATGCTTCTTAGCCTCTTTTTCAAAAATTTCTATAAATGTCTCGCCTATGATCTTGCGTTTTTTCTCAGGATCAACGACGCCGGCCAAGCGACCTAAAAATATCTCGCTCGCATCTATGCTAACTAGCTCAACGCCAAGCTTTGTTCTAAATGTAGCTTCAACTTGTTCTTTTTCGTTTGTTCTAAGAAGTCCGTTATCGACAAAAACAAGGATCAAATTTTCAGGCACAGCAGCTGCCAAAAGTGCTGCGGTCACAGAACTATCCACACCACCACTAACTGCGCAAAGCACCTTGTGAGTGCCCACTGTTTTTCTGATCTCTTCTATCTTATTTTTAGCGAAGCTTCCCATGTTCCATGTGCTCTCGCAGCCGCAGATATATTTAGCAAAATTCTTTAAAATTTGCGTGCCATACTCGCTATGTTGCACCTCTGCATGAAACTGGATCGCATAAAATTTACGCTTATCATCGCCAAAAGCACAATAAGGCGAATTTTCGCTAATCGCAATCGCCTCAAAGCCCTTTGGCAGGTCTTTTACATAGTCGCTATGGCTCATCCATACGATTTGTTTTGAAGGTGTATCTTTAAAAAGATCGTGCTCTTTTACGACGCTAAGTTCAGCCTTGCCGTACTCTTTATGATCAGCGGCTAAAACCTCAGCACCATGCGTGTGAGCAAGTAGCTGCATGCCGTAGCAAACGCCAAGTATAGGGATATTTAGCTCAAAGACGCCGTTGTCGCAAAAGTAGGCATCTTTGGCATAAACGCTAGCTGGACCACCACTTAGAATGATACCTTTTGGATCTTTTGCCTTTATATCGCTTAGTTTTGCGTTAAATGGCAAAATTTCAGTATAAACTCCTTCTTCTCTTAGCCTTCTAGCTATTAGCTGAGTATACTGCGAACCAAAGTCCAAAACTATAATCGTATTGTTCATTTATAACCTTTTAAAAATAGATATGAAAAATTTCAAACTGCACATACCAAACAATGAGTGATACGATGTATCCTAAAACTACCATCCATGCATATTTCATATGCGCACCAAAGGTATAAATTCCTTTTAATTTACCCATTACTCCAACGCCAGCTGCTGAGCCAAAGCTGATCATCGAACCGCCGATACCAGCTGTAAGTGTCACTAGTAACCACTGGCTCATAGCCTCGCCTGCATCAGCTCCCATAGCTGGATTTGCTTTTAGAACGGCTGACATAACAGGGACGTTATCAACGACTGCTGAGAGGAAGCCAACTCCGATATTTACAGGTGTTGAGCCAAATTTATCATAAAGTGACACAGCGTAATTTAAAAATCCAGCAAAGTGAAGAGCACCAACTGCAGCTAAAATTCCAAAGAAGAAAAATAGCGTGTTGTTTTCGATCTTTGACATATAGTGAAAGACATTCATAGGCTCTTCGTCTTTGTGAGCTTTTTTGAAATAATATGTATAAAGGCTAAACAGCGAGAAGCCAAACATCATGCCCCACATAGCTGGTAAGTGAAACAACTGGTGCATCATAACTGCACAAAAGATAGTAAATGCACCTATAAAGATAACCGCTTTACCGCCCTTTTTCATAACCACTTTTGGCTCATTTGCCACGTCAAAATGAGGCGCAGTATTTGGCACGATGCGTGAAAGTAAAAACGCTGTCACAAACCAGCCGATAAATGAAGCTGGGAAAAGTGCGAAAAAGTCTAAAAATGGTGACTTGCCAGCTGCCCAAACCATAAGTGTAGTGATATCGCCAAATGGACTCCACGCTCCGCCTGCATTTGCTGCTACGACGATGTTTATCGCACCTGCGACTAGGAAATTTGTATTATTTCTGTCTATCGTTAAAAGAACGGTTGATAGGATAAGCGCTGTTGTTAGGTTATCAGCCACTGGGCTAATGAAAAACGCCAAAATACCAGTTAGCCAAAATAGCTTTCTGTAAGTGTAGCCTTTTGAAACTAGGTTGTATTTAAGTGCGTTAAATACATCTCTTTCAACAAGTGCTTCGATAAATGTCATCGCTACCATTAAGAAAAATACGATCTGAGCTATCTCTAAGATCAGGTGATTTACCTCGTGCTCTAGCGAATGCACATCCATGCCGTTTATAAGCATATAAACGCCGATTAGTAAAAACATAAAAGTGCCGATAAAAATGGCAGGTTTTGCCTTGTCGATGTGAAAATTCTCTTCTGCTGCTATGAAAAAGTATCCAACAACAAAAATGATAAGCGATAAAATTCCCGCCCATGTAGTAGTTAAGTCAATAGCCGCAGCTTCTCCGTCAGCACCAAAGGCTATAGCAAAAAACAAGCCTAGAAGTCCAAATAACCTCATATACTCTCCTTGTAAGATAAAAATTTGCGTATTTTACTTAAATGAGCCTAAAATTTAGGTTAGTTAAATTTATTAAGCTTGCATTACATTTTTATCTTACGCCAAATTTAAGATCAAATTTTATTGATCTTGTCAGTTTTTTTCTCTTTTACAGGTGCATCGCCATAAAATGGATCGTCCTTGTAGCCGCAGCCACTAAGTGCAAAAAGAGCGAAAATTAAAATAAAAGATGATAAGATTGCCTTATGAAAAACGCCAAATTTATGATAGATGCTATCCACGAAAATCCTTTGTATAAAGAAAAATTAAGCATGGCAGACGAGTGCCAAGAGCTTCTTCGCCTAATGGGTAAAGCAAAGCGATTTTACATAGCTTTTTGCTATGTTAGAGAAGGCATTTTAACCTTCGTTCTCACTCATCCCTCAGGGCTTTTGGAGCTTAGACGTGATAGTAGTATAAATGATATAAAAGGGTTATTAAAAACCTTTTGCAAATTTAATAAAAATAGCATTTTTGCAAGCGTCATCGAGCCAAAACCTCTTAGCGAGATCAACTATATAAAAAATAAAAAAGAAGAAAATATAAGATTTATCGTGAGCAAATATCTAAAATTTTTCACGCCTCAACCTACGCAAAGATCAAATTTTATCACTCCAGCCAGCAAAGGCGAGTTTAAAAATTTAGCCACAAATGAGCAAATTTATAAGAAATTTGAAGAGCTAAGAGAAATTTTGCTAAAGAAAAACGAGCAGGCAAGATGCTGATAGACGAGATAAGAACGCTTCCAAACGAGCCTGGCGTATATCAGTATTTTGACGCTCAAAACAGACTTTTATATGTCGGCAAGGCCAAAATTTTAAAAAACAGGGTCAAAAGCTACTTTAAATTTACCCCAAGCCTAGCTCCAGCTGAAAAGCTAAGCCCAAGAATTTCAAAGATGATAAGCGAGGCCGTTCATCTTGAATACATCGTCACGCCAAGCGAGGCAGACGCGCTTATACTTGAAAATTCATTCATCAAGCAGCTTAAGCCAAAATACAACATCTTGCTTCGTGACGACAAGACCTACCCTTATATCTTTATAAATTTAAATGACGAATTTCCTAGATTTGAGATCACTAGAAAGGTGGTAAAAGGCTCAAATATACGCTATTTTGGACCATATTTTAGTGGAGCTGGCGAACTACTTGAGGCGCTTTATCTAAATTTCAACCTAGTTCAAAAAAAGTCCTGCGTAAAAGGCAAAAAAGCCTGCCTTTTTCACCAGCTAAAACGCTGCCATGCCCCATGTGAGGGCAAAATTTCAAAAGAGAGCTATGCCAAAATAGTTGCTGATGCCACAGCCGCTTTGCAAAATCCAAATTTATTAATCGCTCGCCTTGAAGAGCTCATGCTAAACTACGCCAAGGCCGAAGACTACGAGCAAGCAGCCGCGACTAGAGATAAGATGCAAACGCTTAAAAATATGCAAACAAAGGTCGAAGTCGATCTTGCCAAGCTTGAGGACTTTGAGGCCTACTCGGTCGCTTGCGTGCACGATATGATCTGTGCGGTGAGATTTAGCGTGCAAAGTGGCAAGATAACAGGCGTAAAAACCGATATCACACAGGCTAAAAACGCTCAAAAAGACGAGATAAACGAGGCTTATAAGCAGGCTATTTTAAAAAGCTTCATCGCCGGTCAGCCAATAATCAGCACCAAAATTTACGTCCACGAAGACTTTGAAGATAGTAAGCTAGTGGAGGAAATTTTAAACGAGAGGTTTGGGCGTAAATTTAGCATCACTTGCCCAAAAATAGGCGATAAGCGTAAAATTTGTGAGATCGCCACCAAAAACGCCGAAGTTAGCATCGAAAAATACCTAAAAACACACGATAACGAGCTCTTAAACGAGATAAAAGAGTATTTTAATCTAGCTCACACGCCTTACGTGGTCGAGGCTTACGACAACTCGCACCTTTTTGGCGAGGCAAGTGTGGGGGCGATGGTGCGCTATGAGCATGGCGAGTGGGCGAAGCAAAACTACCGCCACATGCACCTTGGCTCTAAAAACGACTACGACCAGATGAGAGAGAGCCTAACTGCTAGGGCACTTAGGTTTGATAAGCTTAGCCCACCTGATCTTTGGGTTATTGATGGTGGCGAGGCGCTTTTAAGCTTAGCCTGCGAAATTTTAGCAAGTAGCGGCGCAAACGTCGATGTGATCGCTATCTCAAAAGAAAAGATCGATGCCAAAGCTCACCGCGCAAAAGGCGAGGCGAAAGATAAAATTTATACAAAAAATGGCAGCTTTAGCCTAAGCACGAGCGATAAAAAGCTGCAGTTTTTTCAAAAAATGCGCGACGAGAGCCATAGATTTGTCATCAGTTTTCACAGAAAAACAAGGCAGAAAAACGATATGCAAAGATCAGTGCTAAGACAAGCTGGCGTTTCTGAGGGCAGTATCGCGAAATTAATCAGCTTTTACGGAAGTTTTGATAAAATCAGCGAAGCAAATTTAGACGAAGTGGCAAAAATAACAAACAAAAGCGTAGCAGCAAAGCTTTTAACGCTCAAAGAAGGAAATTTGAAGTGATAATATACGACAAAAACGGTCAAATTTTAGCGATGGGAGATATCTCTCTTGGCCTGCTTGAATTTAAAGATATAAGGGAGTTTTTAAGCGAGCATAAAGATATTGACGAGCTAGTTTTAGACTACAAAGAGTCTGGAGTTTTTATAGATTATCTAGCTAAAAGACCAAATTTAAGAGTAAATTTAAAGACCAAAAACGGCAAAATTTTAAATGCGACGCTTAAATTTTCAAAGATCAGCTCAGTAAAAAATGAAGAGTATTTTGAGCTTTTGATCCTCGATCAAACAGAAATTTACAGCCAAAACCAGCAAGCTGCGATAAAAGCAAAGACCAAACTTCGCTTGCCAAATTTAAAGGTCGATGAAAAAGAGCTTTTGGACAAAGAAGAAGAGGTCTTAAACGAGAGCTGGTTTAGCGAAACTGCTAGCTTTTTAAATTTAAGCAAAAGCGAGTTTGCGACCTACCTTGGTATATTTTTAAGTAAGGCAAAAGATAAGATGATCTTTATCCAAAGTGCGGTGCAAGCGCGAGATGCTAAATTTTTAGAAGAGAGCATAAAGATCTTAAAAGAGCCAGCGCTAAATTTAAAGATCACTCCGCTTGTGGCAAATTTCGATGCGCTTCTTACTAGACCAAACAAGATTAAAAAAATCGCTCAGATAAATGAAAGACTAAGCGAAATAAGCACACTTTGCAATAAATTTTCAAAAAGGCTTGGCAATGAGGGTTAGTAAATTTTTAGTTCTTTTGCCGATATTTTTGGCGGCTATGGCTTGCTTTTATAGTGGCGCTCTCTACTTTGATAAATTTAGGATCTCTTATGGCATAAATAGCGAGGTAAAAAGAGAAAGTTTGATAAGAAAAACCTTAGATGCGATCGTTTCAGAAAGAATAGCTTACGAAAGATATGAAAAAACTAGGTCGCCACAAGACGAGACGGCTTTAAGAGAGGCAAATGCTGCTAAGAATTTGTTTGTAAAAAGTTTATCAAACACTCTTTCTAACACATCAGATGACATAAGAATGAGAGATAGGCTAAATGATGTTTTAAAAAACGCAAATGCAAGTTGGGAGAGCTCTAATCTCTCGTTTCTTAGCTTTGTTGAGTTAGCAAATTCTGCTGTTGAAAGTGGGCAAATTTTATTTAGAGATGTTGCTTTAGATATTGATATCAAGCGCTATATACTCTCTTTACTTAGAACCTATGAGCTGCTTCAAAACGTAAATACCACAAAAGAGCATATCTTGGCTGTGCTTATGGGCAAAGAAAAAATTACCGAAAGTTCGCTAAAACAATCTCTAGATAGCCTTAAATACAACGATATAAATGCAAATTTGCTCCCAAATGGCGATATAAAAGACAACATAATAAGAGATATAGATAGGCTTGATAATATAGAGACCTCTCAGGGCTATGACGAGATCCGCCTTAAGCTAAAGCTAAAAAATGAGCTAACACGTGATGAAATTTTGCAGATATATACCTTTGAAAGCAATAGAGCCAAGCTCTTTAGCAAGATAGCAAATGTCTTAAGTGACGAGCTAAAGAGACTAAATGATAACTTTAGAGTAAAGGTGCTTAGTCTAACATTTTTGATGTTTTTTCTTTCACTTTGGCTCTTTTACGCTGGCTATAAAACATATATCTGGCTAAAAAATTTAGAAAATTTAAACCAAAAAATGAAGCTTGTAAGAGATGAGGTTTTAAAAAGAGGAGATAGAAATCCACAAAATTTAATAGAAAATTTCATCGCGCTATATAAAGAGCTACTTCAAAAGTATGAGCAAGAAAGAAGCTTTACAGCGATAAAAGATAGGCTGCTAGTTAGGCTAAATAAGAAATTTTACCTCTCAAAAGAGCAAATTTTAAGCTCGGTCGCTACGCTAAAAAAAGATGAAAACGTGGTAAAAAATGAGCTTGTTTTTGAAAATTTAGAAAAAAATAGCCAGATAATCGCGATAAATTATAGCAATATAAAAGGCTTGCTTGATAGCAAAAATGGCGAGATAAGCCTAAATTTAAAGCCATTTAACCCACAAATTTTGTTTTCAAATATCCTTGAAGCGCAGATACCTTTCACGCAAGAGAAAAAGCTAAATTTCTTAACCTATCTTGATGCAAACATTAGCGACGAGCTAGAGGGCGATAGCGAGAAGATAAGCGTCGTCTTTGGCTCTATCATGCAAGCTGTCGTGACAAAATGCGATAAATTTGCCAACTTGATAGTGGAGATAAAAAATGTCAGCGATGCTCTTAGTCAAAGCGGTCTTTTGCTCATCGAAACAAAGATAAGGACAAATCAAATTTTCATAAATGAAGAGCAGATAAAAGCTTTAAACACAGAAGATGAAAGCGAGATAAATGATGAAGAGAGCGAGTTTTATCTAAGACTTGCTAGCTTTTATCTAAAGCTTTTTAACTCAAGCCTTGACATAAGCACACTTGGTGGAGCTGGTAATGAGTTTAAATTTATCCTTAGTCTAAAAAAGGTGCAAAAACTGCAAAATTTCAGCCTAAATCACGAGCTAAGGATCGCGTATCTGCCTGATATAAATGCAAAATATAATGAATTTTTCGCAGCCACCTTAGAAGATATGGGACTTAGGTTTCAAAATATCATCTCAAACAACCAAGCACTAGCGAAAAACTACGATATCGTCTTTGCAAGGCAAAGTGCTAGTAAAAATATAAATATAAAAAATGCGGTCTTGCTAAAAGATCCACTCACGCCACTTAGCGTTGCAAGGCTTGTCTATATGGAGAAAAATAGGGGCGAGAGCTTGGCTGAAGAGAAGGTGCTCTTTTTGCTATGCGACAAAAACCCACTTAGTCTTGAGATGTTTTCACGTGCTTTTAGCTTCCTAGACTGCGAAGTCATAGGCGTTAGCAGCCACAAAGAGCTTAAACAAGCACTGCTTTTAAATAGATTTAACGCAGCCTTTATCGATGCTTCATTTTTTGAAAATGGCGTGGCAAATTTCGTAAAAGAGATAAGATCGCTTCAAGAAGAGAAGATAAATTTGGTCGCCGTGGTCTCAAATACCTCAAACATCCCTGAAAGAGAGCTGCTGCCAGCGTTTGATGAGAAGATCAGAAAGCCTTTTAGCAAAGATGAGCTAAATCAAATTTTGCCTAAATTTATAAAAAACTATAAGCCAAGTAAAGAAAATAGATACTTTAGTAAAAATGAAAATATCGTTATTTACAAGAGCACGAAGCTTGAAAATAAGATATTTGCTGGCGCTCTTGGCGAGTTTCAAAACACGCTTGAGATCGCAAATAGCTTTAGCGAACTTTTGATAAAGATAAAGACAAAACCTTGCTCACTAGCACTTGTGGATGAAACGGCGGAGGGCTTTGATATAAAAGAGCTTTTAGCTACGATATCTGAGCTTAGAGCTGGGCTAAAGCTAGATGCTAGAGTGCTTCTTTTTAGCAACAACTTAGAGCTTAAAAATCAAAAAGAGTATATAAAAATCCTATCTCCAAGCGTGAGCAAGATAGAGCTTACAAACTTCGTAAAATCAGAGCTTGGCGAGATAAATTCGACCCAAAATGAACTAAAGAACAACTTTAAGTTTATAAAATTTAAGATTTGAGTTTTGAAGTAAAAATTTGAAGTGAAATTTAGACTCAAAAAGAGTCTAAATTTTATTTTTAAAATGTGCTTTGTGGATCAGCTACGCCTTCGCTCCAGCCAAGTTTTGCGCCAGCAAGTAGGTGAAAGTGCAGGTGCATGACCTCTTGACCGCCGTTTTCGCCGCAGTTTGTTATGAGTCGGTATCCGCTCTTATCAACGCCCATTAAGCTCGCCACTTCTTGGATAAATTTAGTCATCTCACCCATCAAAACTGGATCCATCTCTTGGAAGTTTTTGTAGTGTTTTTTAGGAATGATGAGGATGTGGATCGGCGCTTTTGGGTTGATGTCATTAAAAGCTAGAAATTTCTCGCTTTCAAGCACTTTGTTACAAGGAATTTCACCAGCAACGATCTTTTCAAATATGGTCATTTTAGCTCCTTTGAAAGTTTGAGAAATTATATCAAAGTGTGCTTAAATTTCGCGCTTTTTATCTTGATTTTAACTCTTTTTCTATAAAATCGATGCAAAAATTCATAAAGGTAAAAAATTGCAAGATTTCATTAACAAAATCAAAAATGAAATTTCAACTCTTGATGATCTTGAGAAGGTCAGGGTAGAAATTTTTGGCAAAAAGGGCATCTTGGCGCAAGGTTTTGCAAAGCTAAAAGAGCTTGGCGAGGATGAGAAAAAGGAATTTGCAGCAAATTTAAACAAGCAAAGAGATGAACTAAGCGCGCTTATAGAAGCTAAAAAGGCTGAGCTTAGCGAGCAAGAGATAGATAGCAAGATGAAAAAAGAGGCCGCTGATATTACGCTCTTTAACGAGCCTGTTGCTAGCGGGGCGCTGCACCCAGTGATGGCCACGATGGATAAGATAATTGAGTATTTTTTAGCTCTAAATTTCTCGCTCGAGACTGGGCCGCTTATAGAAGATGATTTTCACAACTTTGAGGCGCTAAATTTACCAAAATACCACCCAGCAAGGGATATGCAAGATACATTTTACCTAGATGATTTTAGGCTTTTAAGGACGCATACGAGCCCAGTTCAGGTGCGAACTATGCTAAATCAAAAGCCGCCTATCCGCATGATAGCGCCAGGTACGGTCTTTAGACGTGATATGGACTTAACGCATACACCGATGTTTCACCAGGTAGAAGGCCTTGTGGTGGAGGATGCCGAGAAAGTTAGCTTTGCAAATTTAAAATCAATGCTTGAGGGCTTTTTAAAACACATGTTTGGCGATGTTGAAGTGCGTTTTCGCCCTAGCTTCTTTCCATTTACGGAGCCTAGCGCAGAGGTTGATATTAGTTGTATATTTTGCCATGGCAAGGGCTGCAGGGTGTGCAAGCAGACTACTTGGCTTGAGGTGCTTGGATGCGGCGTTGTTGATCCAAATGTATTTAAGGCGGTTGGCTATAAAAATGTAAGCGGATATGCCTTTGGCCTTGGCGTTGAGAGATTTGCGATGTTGCTTCATAGAGTGCCTGATCTAAGGTCACTTTTTGAGGGAGATTTAAGATTGTTGGAGCAGTTTAAATGATAATTTCAAAGCATTGGTTAAACGAGTGGATCGACCTTAGCGAGGTTAGCGGCGAGACACTTTCAAAGACATTAAATTCAATCGGTTTAGAAGTTGATAGCTATAAAGAGATAAATTTGCCAAAGAGCATCGTAGTTGGCTACGTAAAAAGTAGAGAAAAGCACCCAGACGCCGATAAGCTAAGCGTTTGTCAGGTTGATGTTGGCAGCGAAACGCTTCAGATCGTGTGTGGGGCTAAAAACGTCGAGGCTGGTCAGTTTGTGCCAGTCGCTCTCATTGGCACGACGATGCCAAATGGTCTTGAGATCAAAAAGGCAAAGCTAAGAGGCATCGAGTCATGCGGTATGATCTGCTCTTCAACTGAGCTAGGACTACCTAAGACAAATGACGGTATCCTGCCGCTTGATGAGAGCATAGGCAAGCTAAAACTTGGCACAAGTCTTGGCGAATTTGAAGCGTTTAAAGATGTGATCATCGAGGTTGATGTCACAGCAAACAGAGGCGACTGTCAAAATTTACACGGCATCGCAAGAGAAATTTGCACCGCACTTGATCTAAATATGAAAGATAGCCATGAAAATGAAGATAGCGAAAATTTACTAGGCATCGGTAGGATCGCGTCTGTGCGAACTGAAGATAAGGTAAATGGCTCGTTTTTGTATAAAGCATTTGAGCTAAAAAATGCATTAAGTGAAAATTTATTAACTAGGTTGAGGTTAGCTCTAATTGATTGCCAAAAGACAAATTTAGTAGAAAGACTGCTTGAATACGCGACATTTTGCACAGGCGTTTTATTTAGAGCTTATGATCATGCTAAGCTTGTGGGCGAGGGCGAAAAGGCAGTTTTTGACATCAAAAATGGCGAAAATGGTGAGTGCGTGGTCTTTTGTGAGGATAAAAATTTAGGCGTTGCTGGAATTTACCAAAGTGATGAGGCTAGGGTCGATGAGGGCTCAAAGGTGATCTTGGTAGAGGCTAGCTATGTAAAACCAGATGTTGTCTCAAAAGCCATTTTTGAAAATAAAAATTTACCAAAAGGCGATCAAGTGTATCGCTCAAGCCGTGGTAGCGAGCCAAATTTAGCTTACGGGGCGGACTATCTTTTTAAAAGGCTAGCTGGCTTTAAAGATAGCCTAAGTCTTTTTGCAGGCTCACAGCAATCACTTCTAAACACCGAGCCTATCACGCTTAGCATCTCACTTGGCGAGCTTAAAAATATGATCGGTCAAGAGGTTGCAAGAAATGATGTCGTTAAAATTTTAAAGAAACTTGGCTTTGAGATCGCAGTAAATGTCGAACAAGAGAGCTTTAATGTAAAAGTGCCGCTATTTCGCCACGACATCGTAAATTCGCATGATATCTGCGAGGAGATCGTAAGGATAATAGGCATCGACAATATCGCCTCAACGCCACTAAATTTCTCTGAGAAAAATAGGCTAAATAAGACATATTTTGACTATAAAAGTGCTTTAAATTTAAGACACCGTGCAGCCGACAATGGCTTTTTTGAAAGCGTGCACTACGTATTTGACAGCCTTGATGAGCTAGGTGAGCTAAATTTCAAACCTTGCAAGATCAAGATACTAAATCCTATAAACAACGAGCTAAACACGCTTAGACCAGCACTTGTTAATCACCTCCTAAGCTCAAGCGAGAAAAACATCAAAAACTCAAAACGCTCAGTTAGACTTTTTGAGCTTGGCGAAGTTTTTGACGAAAATGCAAACCAAGGCTTAAATTTAGGCTTTGTCGTATCAGGCCTCTTAAAAGAGCCAACACTCATAAACGGCGCAAAGGGCGAGGAGGCAAATTTCTACGCATTTGCAGCGATGGTGCAAAATGTCATAGGTAAATTTGAGCTAAAACCTTGCCGCGAAATATCGTATCTTAGCCCATACGAGCAAGCACACATATATCAAAATGGCGAAAAGATCGGCTATATCGGCAGAGTCGATGCAAGAGTAGAGGCAAAAAGGGATCTGCCTAAAACTTATGTTTGTGAGATTGATTTTGCAAAGCTTAAATTTGAGCCGATCTTAGCAGTGCCTTACTCAAAATTCCAAAGCACTACAAGGGATCTTAGCCTCATCGTGCCTGAAAATTTCGAGGCTGGACGAATTTATGAGTGCATAAGAGGGCTAAATTTAAAAGAGCTAAAAGAGTTCTTGCCAGTTGATATCTATAAAGATGCAAAACTAAACGGCGCGATCAGCCTTAGCCTTAAATTTACATTTCAAGATATGGAAAAAACGCTCGAAGATGACGATATAAACGCGCTTATGGATAAAATTTTAAGCGAGCTAAAAGAGAAACTAAATATCGGAATAAGATGAGAATTTATCCATTAGAAAAAAGTCTAAATTTAACCATCGATGACATCGCAGCTGACAAGTCTATCTCGCATAGATGTGCGATGTTTTCGCTTTTAAGCGACAAGCCATCTCGCGTTAGAAACTACCTAAGAGCAGGCGACACGCTAAATACCTTAAAAATAGTCGAGCTCTTAGGCGCAAAGATCGAAGATAACGGCGCTGAGATAACGATCACTCCGCCACAAAGGATAAAAGAGCCAAATGAAATTTTGGAGTGTGGCAACTCAGGCACGGCGATGAGGCTTTTTATGGGATTACTTGCTGCGCAGGAGGGCTTTTTTGTGCTAAGTGGCGATAAATACTTAAATTCTCGTCCGATGGCAAGGATAGCAAAGCCTCTAAATGATATGGGTGCAAAGATAGATGGTGCAAACAACGCAAACAACGCCCCTATTTGCATAAGAGGGACTAAATTTAAAAGGTTTAGTTTTGATAGCAAGATCGCTTCAGCTCAGGTAAAAAGTGCGCTTTTGCTAGCAGCTCTTTACTCAAATGGCTGCAAATTTAGCGAGTCAGAGCTAAGCAGAGACCACACTGAGCGCATGCTTGCAGGCATGGGAGCTGATATAAAGCGTGACGGCTTAGAGATCACGCTAGAGCCGATGAAAGGCCCACTTGCGCCACTTGACATAGATGTGCCAAATGACCCAAGCTCGGCATTTTTCTTTGCGGTCGCGGCTCTAATCATCCCAAATTCGCATATTATTTTAAAAAATATCTTGCTAAATAAAACTCGCATCGAAGCTTACAGGGTTTTAGAAAAAATGGGCGCTGAGATAAAATTTCATAAAACCTCAAGCAAATACGAAGATATCGGCGATATTGAAGTTAGATACTCGCCAAATTTAAAAGGTGTAGAGGCTAGCGAAAATATCTCGTGGCTCATCGACGAAGCCCCAGCTTTAGCCATCGCATTTGCCTGCGCTAAGGGTCAAAGCAAGCTAACAAATGCAAAAGAGCTTCGCGTAAAAGAGAGCGACAGGATAGCTGTCACTATAAATGCGCTAAAGCAGTGCAGTGTCGATGCTAGTGAGCTAGAAGATGGCTTTATCATAAATGGCTCTGAGGCTAAATTTGCCACGATAGATAGCCACGGAGATCACAGGATTGCCATGAGCTTTGCCATACTTGGGCTAAAATGTGGCATGCAGATAGAAAAGAGCGAATTTATCGCCACTTCGTTTCCAAATTTTGCTGAAATTTTAAAGAAAATGGGAGCTAGAGTTGAAGATTGAGCTTGCTAGTAGTTATGGATTTTGCTTTGGTGTAAAAAGGGCGATAAAGATAGCTGAAAATGCTGGAGATGCCGCAACTATCGGTCCGCTCATCCACAATAACGAAGAGATAAATAGGCTTGAGAAAAACTACAATGTAAAGACGCTTGAGGGCATAGATGAGCTAAAAGATGAGAAAAAGGCGATCATCCGCACTCATGGCATCACTAAAAACGACCTTGCAGAGCTAAAAAAGACTGATATAAAAGTGATCGACGCAACTTGCCCGTTTGTGACAAAGCCACAACAAATTTGCGAAAAAATGAGCGAAGAGGGCTATGATGTGGTGATCTTTGGCGACATGCATCACCCAGAGGTAAAAGGGGTGAAGTCGTATGCCAAGGGCAATGTCTATGTCGTACTTGAAGAGAGCGAGCTAGAGGGCGTTAAATTTAAGCAAAAGGTCGCGCTCGTTAGCCAAACTACTAGAAAAGTTGAGAAATTTATGCAGATCGCAAACTACCTTATGCTTCATGTAAAAGAGTTACGCGTTTTTAATACGATCTGCAACGCGACATTTGAAAACCAAGAGGCTGCTAAAAATTTAGCAAAAAGAGCTGACGTGATGATAATAATCGGCGGTAAAAACAGCTCAAACACAAAACAACTCTACCTAATATCTAAAAATTTCTGCGAAGATAGCTACCTCATTGAAAGCGAAGAAGAGCTTGAAAGATCATGGTTTGACGGCAAAAATTTGTGCGGCATAAGTGCGGGCGCTAGCACACCTGACTGGATCATACAAAAAGTCGTTGACAGAATCAAAAAAGTATAAAATTTATCCTAGCTAAAGCCACAATTAACTATAATAAGCCAATTTGCCTCTACTGGCATAATAAAATTTAAAGGATCAAGATGGCTGTGAACAAAAGTGTTCAATTAGGAAAAGCAAAAGACGAAGATATCGAAGATATCGATTTTGCTGCGATGTTAGAGGAGTCTTTTAAAAAGACTGAAGAAGATAGTGACGCAAAGATCGTCAGTATCAATGGCGATGAGGTTTTAATCGACGTTGGCAAGAAGTCAGAAGGTATTTTAAATGTTTCTGAGATCACTGATGCAAACGGCAACCTGACGCATAAAGTTGGCGATACGATCAAAGTTGTAATAACTGGATCAAGAAATGGAAGACCTATAGTGTCGCACAAAAAAGCACTTAGAAAAGAGAAAGTTAAAGCTTTCATCGAAGCTTACGATCCTGAAAATTCTGGCGAAATCGACGTAAAAGTAGTTGGAAAAAATAAAGGTGGTTTTATCACTCAAGATGCAAATGGCGTAGAATTTTTCTTACCAAGAACGCACAGTGGATTTAAAAACGCTGAGGGTGTAGTTGGAAAATCATACAAAGTAAGAGTTATAAAAGTCGATAAAGAAGAGAATAGCATCGTTGTCTCAAGAAAGAAAATTTTAGATGACGATCGCAAAAAACGCAAAGAAGCTCTATCAAACATAGTAGAAAACGATAGTGTTATAGAGGGCACAGTTAAGAAAATCACAACTTATGGTATGTTTGTTGATGTTGGCGGCGTAGACGGACTTGTGCATTACAGCGAGATAAGCTACAAAGGCCCAGTAAATCCTAGCTCTTTATACAAAGAAGGCGATAAAGTTTTAGTTAAAGTTATCAGCTATGACAACGAAAAACGCCATCTATCTCTATCTATCAAGGCAGCTACTCCAGATCCTTGGGAAGAGATCATAAGCGACGGCCTAGAAGTTGGCGACACTATAAAAGTAACAGTTAGCAACATCGAGCCTTATGGCGCATTTGTCGATCTTGGAAATGATATTGAAGGATTTTTACATATATCTGAAATTTCATGGGATAAAAATATCAAAAATCCAAAAGATCACATCAGCGAAGGCCAAGAGATCGATGTTGAGGTCATCGAAATAGACGCAAAAGGACACCGCTTAAGAGTGAGCCTTAAAAATTTACTTCCAAAGCCATTTGATGAATTTAAAGCTAAATTTAAAGAGGGCGACGTAGTAAAAGGTGTTGTGACGACTATCACAAATTTTGGTGCATTTGTTAGAGTAGGCTGCGTTGAGGGCTTACTACACAACGAAGATGCATCTTGGGATAGAAATGACAAGTGCAAAGATATGTTCAAAGCTGGCGACGAGCTAGAAGTAAAGATCATCAAAATCGACAGCGCTGAGCAAAAAATTTCTCTAAGCCTAAAAGATCTAAAACAAAGTCCAGTTCAAGCATTTGCTAATAAATTTAGTGTAGGCGACATCGTAAAAGGAACGATCCGTGACATTAAAGACTTCGGCGTATTTGTTGAGCTTGGCGATAATGTCGATGCGTTAATCCGCAAAGAAGATCTAGGTAGCGTAGATGCTAGCACACTAAAAATTGGCGATGAGATCGAAGCTGCTATCGCATTTATCGATGAGAAGAAAAATAGAATTCGCCTAAGCATACGCCGTTTAGCAAAACAAAAAGAGCGTGAAGTGTTAAATGAGATCAACGACAACGACGACAAAGTAACACTTGGCGACATCATAAAAGAACAATTACGCTAGTATAAATGGGCAGACGCACGCTTTTATTAGTAGTTGTTCTGCTTTTTGTGATATTAGGTTTGGTTGGAGTTTATCTTGTTAAATTTGCAAGCGTAAATTTCAGCCAAACTACTGAAAAAAATATGACAAATGAGCAAAATATAACCAAAAGCACAGCCGGCAGTGAAAACTGGATCAACGAGCTGGCAACTATTAAGAAAAAAGATTACGTATTGCCTGTAAATGAAATTTTTATAGAATACAACCGACCTAAGATAGAAAAGCCAAAGATCACAGCATACGAACTTTTGATAGATAAAAACGATATCTACTCTATGTTCTGCTTGATGCAGACTTTAAGAAATAGTGAGGTTGATTTTACTGTAGTAAGAGATGGGGCTAAGAGCCAGATCTTTTTAAATACCCAAGACTCAAGGCTTTTGCAAAATATCATTTTGCAGCTAAGAGTTTATGATATCCACTCAAGTGTGAGAGAGGTAAAATTATGAAAACTATCATTGTTTGCGATGCGATACACCCAGTAGGTTTTGAACTTTTAAAAAAAGAACAAGATATAAATGTAATAGACGCAGTTAATACCCCAAAAGATGAGCTTTTAAAAATTTTAGGTGAGGCTGATGTAGCGATCACTAGAAGCTCTACTGAGGTAAATGAGGCGTTTTTAGAAGCTGGTAAAAAACTAAAAGCTATTGTTAGAGCTGGTGTTGGCGTGGATAACGTTGATATAGATGGCTGTTCAAGAAGAGGCATCATCGCTATGAACGTCCCAACTGCAAATACTATTGCAGCAGTTGAGCTAACTATGGCACACATGCTAGCAGCTGCAAGATCACTTGAATACGCTCACAACGATCTAAAGCTAGATAGAATTTGGAAACGCGAGAAGTGGTATGGGGTTGAGCTGTTTAAGAAAAAGCTAGGTGTGATCGGTTTTGGCAACATCGGCTCAAGAGTAGCAGCTCGCGCAAAAGCTTTTGGCATGGATATCATCGCATACGATCCATACATCGATCCATCCAAAGTCATCGATATGGGTGGCACATATACTAAAAATTTTGATGACATCTTGGCATGCGACTTCATCACGATCCACACTCCAAAGACCAAAGAGACAACCGATATGATCGGCGCTAAAGAAATAACAAAGATGAAAGATGGCGTAAGGCTTATAAACTGCGCTAGAGGTGGTCTTTATAACGAAGAGGCTCTTTATGAAGGGCTAAAAAGTGGCAAGATAGCATTTGCTGGCATTGACGTTTTTACAAAAGAGCCAGCGACAAGTCATCCGCTTCTTGATCTAAATAATGTAAGCGTCACACCGCATCTTGGGGCAAACACCCTTGAGTCGCAGCGTAACATCGCAGTAGAGGCAGTCGAGCAAGCTATCTTGGCAGCACGCGGTATAAGCTATCCAAACGCTTTAAATTTACCTATAAAAACAGAAGATCTACCGCCGTTTGTTGAGCCTTATATCGATCTTACAAGCAAGATGGCATTTCTTGCAGCTCAGATAAACAAAAGCGCGATCAAAGCTATCCGTATAGAGACTCACGGGCAGATTGGCGAATATGCAAATTCAATGCTAACTTTTGCGATTGTGGGCGCTTTAAAAGAGAGCCTTGGCGATGCGATAAACTACATAAATGCTAAATTTTTATGCGACGAAAAAGGCATAACCACCGAAACTAGCACAGGTGGAGATAGCATCTTTAAAAACAAGATCACAGTTCGTCTTACGACTGAAAATGGCATCGTAAGCGTTGGCGGCACGGTCTTTGGGGAAAATCAACAACGCATAGTAACCGTCAATGGCTTTAAGACTGACTTCAAGCCAAAAGGCAAGATGATCATCTTTAAAAACCACGACGTACCAGGCGTTATCGCTCAGATCAGTAAAATTTTAGCTGATGAGAAGATAAACATCGCTGACTTCCGTCTTGGTAGAGATGAGCACGGCATGGCGCTTGCAGTCATCTTGGTTGATGAACATATAAAAACAGAAACGCTAGAGAGATTAAACGCACTTGAAGCTTGTGTTTGGGCTCAATACGCAGTTATATAACAAATTACGAAAGGATAAAAAATGGCTTCATATTCAATGGGCGATCTAAAAAAGGGACTAAAGATCGAGATCGACGGCGTTCCTTATAAAATCGTAGAATATCAACACATTAAACCGGGCAAGGGTGCAGCTTTTGTTCGTGCAAAGATCAAATCTTTTGTCGATGGAAAGGTTCTTGAAAAGACTTTTCACGCAGGCGATAAGTGCGAGCAGCCGCATCTTGAAGAAAAAGAGATGCAGTACCTCTATGATGATGGTGAGTTTTGCCAGTTTATGGACACGACTACTTACGAGCAAGTTGCGATCAGCGACGAGGACGTGGGTGATGTTAAAAAATGGATGATCGATGGCATGATGGTTGAAATTTTATTTCACAACGGAAATGCTATCGGCGTTGAAGTGCCACAAGTAGTCGAGCTCAAGATAGTTGAAACTCCACCAAATTTCAAGGGCGATACACAAGGTGGTAAAAAGCCAGCTACTCTCGAGAGTGGCGCGGTAGTTCAGATACCATTTCACGTACTAGAAGGCGAGGTCATCCGCGTTGATACAGTTCGTGGTGAGTACATCGAGCGCGCAAATAAATAACCATACATCTGGCACGTTAAATTTATGAAAGAGAAATTTGACGAGCTTATCGCTCTTCTAAAGCCACTATTTAAGGATAATGGCTTTAGTAAGAGCGCTTTAAATTTCTACAAAAATACTCCAAATTTTATCTATGTTGTAAATTTTCAAAAAAGCAGCAGCAATAGCTTAGAGCGCACGAGATTTTATATAAATTGCGGCATTTATGGCTCATTTATAGAGGCTACTCTTGGCAAAGAAGCGCTTAGCAAGCCAAAAGAGTATGAGTGCCATTTTAGAGCTAGAGCACATGAAATCACTCGCACAGCTGCTGCATACTACGAGCTAGAGTCAGATAGTGACGTGGCTAAAATTTATAAAAATTTAATAAATGACCTTGGCTTTGTTTTTAAATTTTTTGAGCAAAATAGCTCTGAAGAAAATTTAATAGAGCTAATACTTGAAGAAAACGGCCTTGCAGCGATAAATCAAATATATGAATATCTTTTAATAAAAGACAAAAGTGAAATTTTGATCTCTCATGCCAAAAGGCTCTTCGCAAAGCATGGCAGTGAAGCAAGATGGAGCAAATTTGAAAACCAGATAAATGAGCTACTTAGAAAATATAAAAAAGGCTAGTTAAATTTTAAATGATAAATCGCATTTGGTTGTAAAAACAGTAAATACGATCAGATAAATATGTAAACTTTGCGCCTATTTTAAATTTTTATTTATTTAAGCTACTTACTAAAATTTAGGACTTATAAATTTAAAGCCATATTTTAAAATAGAAATTTGTTGTGGTTTGCGATGCACCAGCATTAAAGCATACATCTTGAACGTGCGAGAGGATTGAGGTATTTAAAGGGAGATAAGGGGGCGGCTTCGTATTTAAGCCCCCCTTGTCTCCTTCTTGGATAAATCAAATTTAATCAAGCTATTTTTACAAATTTTAAAATTCCATTCACCCACAAGGATTGACTACTAAAATTTGGCTTCGCTTGCAGCTTAGCTCAAATTTTAGAGCCGAAATTACTCGTTCATGAAATTTTTCAATTTGCGAAAACTTACTTGATAGCAAAACGCATGCGGCACTATAGTGCTATCGCGCATGCCACCTCTAACGTGCGAGGGGTTTTTACTCGGGCTTTACCTTGTAACTGCAAGCAGACGAGGGATTAAAAAAGAAGTGGGATAAGTGGACGAGTTTTTGTGTCTATCCTACAGTTGTGAGCCTGAGAAGCAAAATTCGAGTCCCCTTGTCTCCCTTTTGGATAAAGAGTTTATGAATTTAAAATCTGGATTTCAAAAATAGAAATTTACTATTTTACAAATTTTAAAATTTCATTCACTCGCAAGGATTGACTACTAAAATTTGGCTTCGCCTATTCATGAAATTTTAGAATTTGCTCATCTTGGATTATTAAATTTGTGTATTGTAGAGCTGACTATTAAATTTATATCCAAAAATGTCAGCTCTAATTTGAAATTTTGCTCGGAGTGTAATTTTAGACTTGCTGCCCAACTATCTTTTTAACAGCTAATGAGGCTAAATTTAGTCCAAAGCAAGCAGTCACGCCCATGAAGCTTCCAAGTGGCTTGCAAAGTGGCTCTTCAACCGAAAAGACCACGTCAAATTTACCGCTAAAGCCTGATTTTTTGAGCTCATATCTATATTTTCTAGCTAGTGGATCGACCGATGTTTTCCAAACGCAGGCCACCTTTATCTTGGTTGGATCAACCCTTTTTGCCCCACCCATCGAGGCTATAAATTTGTTAGGATCTACCGCATTTGCAAGGGCGATCTTGGCAGCTATATCATCTATCGCATCGATCACCACGTCAAATTTACTAAAGTCAAATCCAACAACAAACTCAGGCGTGATCAGCGTCTGCATAGGCGTGATACAAGGATAAATTTTGGCAAACTCCTCGACCTTTATGCCACCCACGTTTTCGCTATAAATTTGGCGGTTTTGATTTGTCACGTCAAAGATGTCTTTATCGATTAGAGTGATACTTCCGATCCCGCTTCTAGCGAGCGCATCCACGCACATCCCACCAACGCCTCCGGCTCCGCAAACTAGTACTTTTGCGCTTTGAAGCTTGCTAAAACCATCCTCGCCAAAGAGCCATCTTATCCTTGTAAATCTATCATTTTGCATCAAATTTCCCTTTTAAGCTCTCCAAGCTCTCGTATGAGGTCATATTTAGTTTTATGGGCGTTATCGTGGCAAAGCCCTCATTTACCTTGCTGATGTCGCTTGGCTCGCCTTTTTCGTATTCAAGTGCGGCGTTTCCAAGCCAGTAGTACTCGATGCCTCTTGGGTTGCGATTAAGCGTGGCATGCGTGGCGTAGGTGCGTCTGCCAGCTGGCACGACGGCGTAACCTTTGAAATTTTTGCTAGCTCTAGCTGGGATATTTACATTTAAAAATTCTCTTTGATTTAGCAAAATTTCATCATTTAGCACCTTTGGTACGATAAATTTAACGACCTCTTTTGCTAGCTCAAAGCCAAGTTCATTTAGTGAGTTGTTTTCATAAAACTGTGAAAAAGCAATGCTTTTAATGCCCTGTAAAACGCCCTCCATCGCCGCTCCACACGTGCCAGAGTAGGTGATGTCCTCGCCTAAATTTGCCCCGTGATTTATGCCGCTTATCACTAGATCTGGTTTTTTATTATAAAGTGCATGAAGTGCGAGATAGACGCAGTCGCTGGGCGTTGCGTCGTCAAGTTTAAAAAAGCCATCATCAAGTTTTATAAACCTAAGAGGCCTTGTGAGCGTCAAAGAGTGAGCGCAGGCTGATTTTTCAGAGCTTGGAGCTACGATCGTGACATTTACGCCATCTAGCTCGCTTAAAGCTTCTTTTAAGGCAAGCAGGCCAGTCGCCTCAAATCCATCGTCATTTGTTATCAAAATTTCTTTCAAATTTTATCCTTTAAAGGGTTGGATTTTATCACAGCTTTCTTAAAATTTTAAAGAATTTTTGCGTATAATGCCCCCAAAAAAAGACCTGATGAAAGTGTGTAAATGAAAATTTTAGTCTCCGCTCTTGAGCCATCGGCAAATTTGCATTTAAAAGAAATTTTGAAAAATTTCGAGGGCGAATTTGAGCTAATGGGAATTTTTAGCGAAGAGCTTGGCACGCCATATATGAAAAGCAGCGAGTTTTCAGCGATGGGCTTTGTCGAGGTTTTGCCACTCATTTTTAAGGCAAAAAAGGCGATGAAAGTGATGAGCCAGATGGCAAAAGAGGCTGATGCGGTGCTGCTAATAGACAGTCCAGCCTTTAACCTGCCGCTTGCAAAGGCGATAAAAGAGGCCGGTGCAAAAGCAGCCGTGACATACTACATCTTGCCTCAAGTTTGGGCATGGAAGCCAAAAAGAGTGAGCGTTGTGGAGAGGTATTGTGACAACCTAGCTTCGATCCTGCCATTTGATGCGAAATTTTATAGTCGCT
Organism: Campylobacter concisus; assembly: GCF_902460895.1. Lineage (GTDB taxonomy): Bacteria > Campylobacterota > Campylobacteria > Campylobacterales > Campylobacteraceae > Campylobacter_A > Campylobacter_A concisus_BC. The sequence goes on from NZ_CABPVL010000002.1 coordinate 182,734, forward strand.
CGACCTACGTGGGCCATCCTTTGATGGACGAGATAAAGCTTAAGAAAACTAGCCTAAGTAGCAGTGGCAAAGTGGCGTTTTTGCCAGGATCAAGAAGGTCAGAGATTTCTAGGCTTATGCCAGTTTATAGAGAGCTTGCTAAAAAGATAGAGGCTACAAGGCTACTTGTCGTGCCGCCATTTTTGCTTGATAAAGTGGGCGAAATTTATGGCGATGTGAGTGATTTTGAGGTCGTCTCAAACACGCCTGAGGCCTTGTATGAGAGTGACTTTGCCTTTGTTTGCTCTGGCACTGCTACGCTTGAAGCAGCGCTCATTGGCACGCCATTTGTGCTAGCATATAAGGCAAAAGCGATAGATGTTTTCATCGCTAGAAAATTCGTAAAGATCAAGCACGCGGGACTTGCAAATATAATGTTTGACTTCATGGGCAAAGAGCCGCTTCATGAGGAGTTTATCCAAGAGTTTGCAACGGCTGAAAATTTGCTAAGAGCCTACAAGAGCTGCGATAGGCAAAAATTCTTAAAAGGCTGCGATGAGCTAAGGGCTTACCTAGGGCATGGTAGCAGTAAAAATGTAGTAAAAATTTTAAAAAATATGGAGTAAAAAATGAGTGAACCAATGACAATGCACGGATACGAGAAGATAGAAGCTGAGCTAAAAGATCTAAGGCTAGTACAGCGCCCACAAATCGTAACAGAGATCGACATCGCAAGAAGCCACGGCGATCTAAAAGAAAATGCTGAGTATCACGCAGCAAAAGAGAAGCAAGCCTTTATAGACGCTAGGATCGCTGAGCTTAGCGCACTTTTGGCAAATGCTGAAGTTATTGATCCAAGTAGCTACGAGCATGACAGAGTGAGATTTGGCTCTAGTGTGACGATAATGGACGAAGAGACCGAGGTAGAGCATACTTACACGATAGTTGGCGTGAGTGAAAGTGACCTAGACAAGGGCTATATCTCGATAAACTCACCTCTTGCAAAGCAGCTTTTAGGCAAGGCTGAGGGCGATGAGGTAGCGCTAAATTTACCAAAAGGTAGAAGCGACGTTGAGATTGTTAAGATCTGCTACAAACCTATAAAATTTGACTAAAAGACGAGGCGAAGGGCTAAAAACTGCTTTTTGGCTCTGCTAATTTTTAATTAAGGCAAAATTTGAGCGAATACCTATATGCCCCCGTTATAAAAGAAGGCGCGATCTTTTTAGCTGATGCGCATGAAAATGTAAATCGCGATGGATTTTTGAAATTCTTGCATGCCGTTGATAGCGGAGAGATCAAGGAGCCACCGCAGATTTTCTTGCTTGGCGATATATTTGATTTTTTAACGGGCGAGGGTGAATATACGCAAGAATTTTACGCTGAGCACTTAAGACTTATAAATAAAATTTCACAAAAGGTGGAAATTTTTTACTTCGAGGGCAACCACGATTTTAGACTTTCAAATTTATTTAATAAAACTAGAGATTTTTGGGACAAAGGCGAGAGGCTAAGCTTTGAGGGGGTAAAGGTCTATGACATTTGCGCTCAGCCAGTGAAATTTAGAACTATAAGTGGCGAGCACGTCCAGATCGCGCATGGCGATATATTTTTGCCTTTTATAGATAAGTATGCGCTTAGGTTTTTAAGGCTTAGATGGTTTTTGAAATTTATGAACGCGCTTGATAAAATTTTGAATTTTAAAATTTCAAAAGCGATACTAACCAAACTTACTAAGAAAAATCTGCACTATAAAATTTCAAACTTCAAGGAGCTAATGAGCAAGCATTTGCGGGGCTTTGACGCAAGTATAGTGATAGAGGGACACTATCATCAAGGTGAGCTATTTGATATTTACGATAGATTTTATATAAATTTACCTTGTTTTGCATGCGAGCAAAGTTATTTTGTTGTAGAATACGCCCAGCAAAAGTTGAATTTGCTCAAAATGAGTTTGAAAGGACATTGATGTTTGGAGACAACGTACTAAAAACGGGCTCAAACGAGATGGAACTTGTTGATTTTCGTATCTTTAAAAAGGCCGAAAACAAAGTATATGAAGGAATATACGGAGTCAATGTCGCAAAGGTGCGGGAGATCATTAAGATGCCAAATCTTACCGAGCTTCCTGGCGTTCCTGAGTATATCGAGGGAATTTTTGATTTAAGAGGTGTGGTTATCCCTGTTATAAATTTGGCAAGATGGATGAATATCGTCGAACCAACTGAGGGTGTAGTCATAAAGCCACGTGTTATTATCGCTGAATTTAGCGGTATATTGATCGGTTTTATCGTCCATGAGGCCAAGAGGATCAGACGTATAAACTGGAAAGACATAGAGCCTGCAAATTTTGCTGCTGGAGCTGGCACTCTAGACAAAGGTAAGATCACAGGCGTAACAAGAATAGAAAATGACGAAGTACTTTTAATTCTTGATCTTGAAAGCATCGTTGAAGAGCTAGGAATTTACTCACCAAAGATCGAATTTGACGTAACAGACGATCAAAAGATCAAAGGCGCTGCTTTAGTTCTAGATGATAGCTCAACTGCTAGAAAACTAGTAAAAGACGCACTTGAGAAGATGGGTCTTAGCGTAGTTGAAGCTAAAAACGGCGTTGAGGGCTTAGAGAGGATGGAGGAGCTTTATCAAAGATATGGAGATAACTTAACAAAAGAGCTTAGAGTTATCTTAAGTGATATCGAAATGCCACAAATGGATGGATACCGCTTTGCTTCAACTATTAAAAATGATGATAGATTTAAAGATGTTCCGATTGTGTTTAACTCTTCATTAAGCAACGAATTTAGTGAGGTTAAGAGTAAAGAAGCCGGTGGTGCTGCGTATCTTACAAAATTTGATGCTGGTGTATTTTATCAAGAGGTGCTAAAAGTGATTGAAGCACATTCTAAATCTGCGAAGTGAGGTGAAGTATGGATGATATGAAAGAAATAATGGAAGACTTTTTAATAGAGGCTTTCGAACTTATTGAGCAGATAGACCATGACCTTGTTGAACTAGAGGCAAACCCTGAAGATTTGGAGCTTTTAAATAGAATTTTCCGTGTTGCTCACACAGTAAAAGGTAGCTCAAGCTTTTTAAATTTTGACGTTTTAACAGAGCTTACTCACCACATGGAGGATGTTTTAAACAAAGCTAGAAAAGGCGAGCTAAAAATCACTCCGGACATCATGGACGTTGTTCTTGAATCAGTTGATATGATGAAGGGACTACTTGAGAGCATTAGAGATAACGGTAGTGACGCAGCCGCTGGCATTGATATCAAAAATATTTGTGTAAGACTTACTCAAATTTCTGAAGGTGAAGCACCAAGCGCAGCCGCAGAAGCTCCAGCCGCACCAGCACCTGAGCCAGTAAAAGAGCCAGAACCTGTCGCACCAGCTGAAGAAGCAGCTCCTGAAGTAAGTGATGCTGAGCTTTCAAAGCTAAGTGACTCTGAGGTTGAGGCTGAGATAGAGAGACTTTTAAAAGTTAGAAAAGCAGAAGATCAAGCAAGACGTGCTTCAAAAGGCATAGCTCCAAAATCTCCTGAAGAGATAGCTCCAGCCACAAGCGCTGCGTCAGCACCTGCACCTAAGCCAGCTCCTAGTAGAGAAAGAGATGCGGATAAAAAAGTGCCAGCAGCTAGTAGTAACAGTGCGGTAGCACAAGAGCAAACGATACGTGTTGAAGTAAAAAGACTTGATCACTTGATGAATTTAATCGGCGAGCTTGTTCTTGGTAAAAACCGCTTGTTAAAAATTTATGATGACGTAGAAGAGAGATATGAGGGCGAGAAATTCTTAGAAGAGCTAAATCAAGTAGTCTCAAGTCTAAGTCTAGTTACGACTGATATCCAGCTAGCTGTTATGAAGACAAGGATGCTTCCAATAGCAAAAGTCTTTAATAAATTCCCACGTATGATACGCGACCTTAGCCGCGACCTTGGTAAGCAGATCGACCTTGAAATTTCAGGTGAAGAGACAGAGCTTGATAAATCAATCGTTGAAGAGATCGGCGATCCGCTAGTTCATATCATCAGAAACTCATGCGATCATGGCATCGAAGATCCTGAGACAAGAAAAGCAATGGGCAAACCTGAAAAAGGCCTTGTTCAGCTAAAAGCTTACAATGAGGGCAACCATATCGTTGTTGAGATAGTTGATGATGGTAAGGGCTTGGATGCTGATATGCTTAAAGCTAAGTCGATAGAAAAAGGCATCATCACTGAGCGTGAAGCTGATGCGATGAGCGAGAAAGAGGCTTTTGGTCTTATATTTAAGCCAGGATTTTCAACTGCAGCTAAGGTTACAAACGTATCTGGTCGTGGCGTTGGTATGGACGTTGTTAAGACAAATATCGAAAAGCTAAATGGCATAATTGATATTGAGAGTGAAGTTGGAAAAGGCACAGTTATGAAGCTTAAAATTCCACTTACACTTGCGATTATTCAATCACTTCTTGTCGGAACACAAGAGGAATTTTATGCGATACCACTTGCGAGCGTTCTTGAAACTGTTCGTGTGCCTATTGATGATATTTACACGATCGATGGCAAAAACGTTCTAAGACTAAGAGATGAGGTCTTATCTCTTGTTAGACTTTCAGATGTCTTTGGTGTCAATAAAGTCTTTGATGGTGGAGATCAAACTTATGTCGTAATTATTGGCGTTGCCGAGGCAAAACTGGGCATCATAGTAGATACATTAGTCGGTCAAGAAGAGATCGTTATTAAGTCAATGGGTGATTATTTACAAAATATCCCAGGCATCGCTGGAGCTACTATTAGAGGCGATGGCCGCGTAACTCTTATCATAGACGTTGGTGCTATGATGGAGATGGCAAAGGATATTAAGGTAAATATTAGAGCCGAAATGGAAGATAGCACTAAAGCAAAAGAGAAACCAAGTGATTATAAGGTTCTAATCGTTGATGACTCTAAGATGGATAGAACCATCATGCAAAAATCGCTTGAGCCAATCGGCGTCACAATAATAGAAGCAACTAACGGAGTAGAAGCACTCAATATAATTAAATCAGGCGAGCATGCATTTGATGCGGTGCTCATTGATATTGAGATGCCAAGGATGGACGGATATACTCTAGCTGGTGAAATTCGCAAATACTCTAAGTATCGCACTTTACCGCTAATAGCAGTAACATCAAGAACGTCTAAAACTGATAGATTGCGCGGAGTAGAGGTTGGTATGACAGAATATATCACAAAACCATATTCGTCAGAATACCTTGAAAACGTTGTTAGAAAAAATATTAAATTAGGTTAGGGGTTAGGCGATGAATGATAAACTAAACCAAGTTTTAAGCAAACAAAAACAGCAAATTGACGAGCCTGAGATAAAAAATAACGAAGATATAGTCCAACTTGTAGGCTTCGTTGTTGGCGAAGAAGAGTATGCGATACCTATTTTAAATATCCAAGAGATAATCAAGCCTATCGAATACACCCGTGTTCCTAGCGTGCCTGACTATGTTCTTGGTGTCTTTAACCTACGTGGAAACGTTATCCCGCTTATTGATTTGCGAAAACGTTTTTCACTAAATGTTACAAAGCAAAGCTCAAATACAAGATATATCGTCATGAAAGATGAGGATAACATAGCAGGCTTCGTGATAGACCGCTTGACGGAGGCTATCAGAATAGACCGCAATAGGATCGATCCGCCGCCAGAGACTTTAGTAAAAGACAAAGGCATGATCTATGGTATCGGTAAACGCGATCAAAATATCCTTACGATTTTAAAGGTTGAGAGCCTTTTAAAGCGTGATTTTTAAGGCATAGTTTGATAAAACTTTGTGTTTTTGACTTTGACTCTACGATAATGGACGGCGAGACGATTGATATCCTCGCCGCCGCTAATAACGCCAGCGATGAGGTGGCTAGCATAACGAAGCGTTCGATGAACGGTGAACTTGATTTTTTTGAAAGTCTTACAGCAAGAGTAAAATTTTTAAAAGGAATGCCACTTTCAAAGGCAGATGAAATTTGTAAAAATTTACCCATCATGCCAGGAGCTAGCGAGCTTATAGCTGCTCTAAAGCAAAAGGATATAAAAGTCGTGGTATTTAGTGGTGGTTTTCACATCGCTACTGATAAGATGCAAGAAAAACTTAAATTTGATGCAAATTTTGCAAATATCTTGCACCACAAAGATGGAATTTTAACAGGTGAAGTTGGCGGAGAGATGATGTTTGGTAGCTCAAAAGGCGAGATGATAGATCGCTTAAAGGGGCTATTAAATTTAGATAAAAGTGAGATCATGTGCGTTGGCGACGGAGCCAATGATGTATCTATGTTTAGAAAATGTGATCTAAAAATTGCCTTTTGTGCGAAAGAAATTTTAAAAAAAGAGGCAACGCATTGCGTGGATGTCAAGGATCTGCGTGAAATTTTAAATTTTATAAGGTGAAAAAATGTATGACAATGAAGCTAAATTTTCTCTTTGGTGTGACTTTATAGAGAGAGATTTTTTACAAAACGAATTCAACTCTTTATTAGAAAAAGGCGTTATAAACGGAGCTACAAGCAACCCAGCTATCTTTAAAACAGCTTTTGCATCACCTGCTTACAAACAGATCATACAAAATAGCAACAAGCGTCACCCAAAAGATCTCTATGAAATTTTAGCGACCCAAGATATCAAGATCGCCGCATGTAAAATGCTAAAAAACTACGCAAATGGCGATGATGGCTTTGTTAGCATCGAGGTTGATCCAAATTTAAGTGGCGAAACAGCTGCGACGATAGAAGAGGGCATCAGGCTTCACAACCTTATCTCAATGCCAAATGTCATGATAAAAATTCCAGCCACAAAAGAGGGCTATGAAGCGATGAGCGCACTCATGGCAAGAGGTATCAGCGTAAATGCAACGCTCATTTTCTCGCCAGATCAGGCCAAAAACTGCCTAGAGGCTTTCAAAGAGGGTAGCAAAGCTTATGCAAGCCGCTTTGTGGATACGACGATGCCAAAAGGTGTGATCAGCGTTTTTGTTAGTAGATTTGACAGAAAGCTTGATGAGACAATGTCTGCAAAAAGCCTACCAACAGGACAGATCGGCATAATGAACGCTGCAAATATCTATCATATCATTGAGGATTTTGGCTTAGAAAACATAAGAACACTTTTTGCAAGCACTGGCGTAAAAGGTGGTGGCTTAAGAGGGGATTATTACGTTAGAGAGCTAATGTATAAAAACTCTATAAACACAGCTCCGATAGAGACGATAAAAGAATTTATAAAAGAAAAAGCTGAGGCAAAAAATGCCCCTAGCAAAGAGAATATCTCAAGCTTTTTTCACATCATAAAAAATAATGAGATCGATATAAATGCTACTTATAAAGAGCTTTTAAATGATGGCTTAAAACAGTTTGTTGTAGCATTTGACGACATTATGAAATCACTTTAATGACCAAACAAGACCTAGACTCATATCTGTGCTCTTTGGTGGATAAAGGCGGCAGCGACCTTCATCTAAAGTCTGCAAGCCTTGTTTATGGCAGATTTAATGGCGAGATCATGCCACTTAGCGAAGAAAATTTAGACCCAAGTGACGCAGTGGCTATCGCAAATGAACTTTTGGGGGCTAAATTTGATGAGTTTATGGAGAAAAAAGACATAGATTTTTCTTATAAACTAAATGATGAGTACTGCTTTCGTGTAAATATGTTTTTGCAGATAAACGGAATTTCTGCTGTCTTTCGTGTCACTCCAACGAAAATTCCAACCATAAAAGATCTAAATTTACCAAGTGTGATAGAAAAAATTTGCACAGAGACCACTCGTGGCATCATTTTAGTGACTGGCCCAACTGGAAGCGGCAAGACGACAACGCTTGCAAGCATGATAAATTTCATCAACCAGACAAAAAGATCGCACATCGTGACTATCGAAGATCCGATCGAGTATGTATTTAACGATGATAAAAGTATAATCAATCAGCGCTCTATCGGGGCAGATGCGCTAAATTTCTCAGATGCGCTAAGGGCTTCATTAAGAGAAGATCCTGACATCATTTTGGTGGGTGAGATGAGAGATCTTGAGACCATTGAGACTGCCATTAGAGCCGCAGAGACTGGACACTTGGTGCTTTCGACACTTCACACGCTTGATGCAAAAGAGAGCGTAAATAGAATAGTAAATAGCTTCCCACAAGGCGAGCGAGATAAGGTAAGTCTTATGTTCTCTTCTGTCCTTGCTTGCGTCATCTCACAAAGGCTAGTTAAGACGCTTTTTGGCACAAGACGCCCAGCAGTCGAGATCATGAGAAAAAATACCCGTATAAAAGAGCTCATATCTGAAGAGAAATTTGATGAGATCGATCTTGCCATAGCTGAGTCAAAAAATACTTACGGCATGCAAACCTTTGATCAGCACCTGCTTGAGCTTTATGAAAATAAGATAATTAGTGCCGAAGTAGCGCTTGATAATGCTAGTAACAGGGGCGACTTGCAGCTTAAGATAAAAAGCTCAAATGTAGCAGGTTTTAGCTTTGAAAATGGTGTAAATTTTGGCAAACCTCAAAGCAAACAAGATCAACCTGAAGTGATCGCACTTAAAGAAATTTAGTAAGCTTTATCTGAAATTTATAAAGCATTAGATAAAATCAGCACCTATTTTTTATGAAAGGAAAACGATGTTAGAAGGAATCGTTAGAGAGAGTATCGGTAAGAAGTCTGCGAAGGCTTTGAGAAGAGATGGTTATCTAATCGCCAACATTTATGGCAAGGGATTAGAGAATGTTGCAGCTGCTTTTAAAGTCAATGACTTTATCAAAGAGGCACGCAAAAAAGAGAGCCTTGCTTTTGATGTAAAAGTAGGCGGAAAAGTTTATAATGTCGTTATTGTTGATTACCAAAGAGATGTTGTTACAAGTGATCTTAAACACGTAGATCTAAAAGTAGCACTTCCAGGCGTTTTATCAAAATATATGATCCCAGTTAAGCCAGTTGGAACACCTATTGGTCTTAAAAATAAGGGCGTTTTGATCCAGTCAAAAAGACGTCTTTGCGTAAAATGCACGGCTGAAAATTTACCAAATTCATTTGACGTTGATGTAAGCAAACTTGACATTGATGATACGATTTTGGTTCGTGATATCACAGCTCCTAAAGGCGTTACTATCATTGACGCTGACCGTGTTGCGGTACTTGGAGTTATTAAAGCTAAATAAAAAGGGCTTTTGTGACACTAATAGCGGGGCTGGGAAATCCTGGCCTCAAATACGAAAATACTAGACACAACATAGGCTTTATGCTTATAGATCTCTTAAAAGACTCAAAATTCAAAGATATTAGCTCAGCCAAATTTCAAGGCGAAGTTTTTAAATTTAACGATATTATCTTGCTAAAACCAACAACCTTTATGAACCTCTCAGGTCAAAGTGTTAAAGCGGTAAAAGACTTTTATAAACCAGATAGGATAATCGTCATCCACGACGATCTTGATCTTAGTTTTGGCGCGGTTAAATTTAAAAAAGGCGGCAGTAGCGGCGGACATAACGGCATAAAATCGATCGATAATTTAATAGGTAATGACTACGAAAGAGTGCGCGTAGGTATCGGGCATGAGGGCGATGCTAAAAATTTCGTCCTTGGCGAGTTTAGCAACGAGGAGAAAAAGGCTTTAGATGAAATTTTAGCCTATACAAAAAATGCGGTTTGCGAGCTACTAAAGAGCGATATCAATGAAATTTCACAAAAATTTACGGTAAAAAAAGGTCTTATCAAATGAAACTATACGCCAGATACGTTGGCTGGGTCTATATAAAATCTTTTCTTATCGTATTTTTAGCGCTTGAGCTATTTTATGTTGGCATTGATCTGCTTACAAATTTAAAAGATCTACCGCCATCTGCGAACCTTCAGTTGCTCTACGTTGGTCTTACTGCGCTAAGTGCCATTAGCTACGTTTTGCCACTTTCGCTCATCTTTGCACTAATAATTTTACATGTAAATATGGTTCGCTCAAACGAGCTAATCAGCTTTTACGCTCTTGGCATTAGCAAAAACAAACTCATTTTGCCGCCATTTCTCATCGCTTTTTTTGTGACGATTTTTTATGTCGGGCTAAATTTTACGCCATTTGCTTATGCACATGACTATCAAAAAAGTATCGCTAAAAACACCGCTTTTTCAAAAAGCACAAACGACTCATTTTTGAAATTTGAAGGCAAATTTATCTATATAAAAGAGCTAAACTCAGCCAAACAAAGGGCAAATGACGTGAGAATTTTTGACATTAATGGCACTGACTTGCTCTCAACAACTTTTGCCGACCACGCTAAATTTAAAGACAATGAGTGGGTTTTAGAGGATGTAAATCAAACCTTCTTGCCTCAAAATTTAGAGCTTGGCGAAAATGGCTTTAGTAAGATAAAAAGCGAAAATTTAGATGCGTTAAGAGGCTTTAAGCCAAAGAGCATTGAGAGTGCTGCAAGCGTTGAAAACTCGAAATTTAACATACCTGATGCGATAAATTTTATAAAGACATTTAAAAACGAAGGCATAGGGCTTGATAGTGCAAGAACGGCATTTTATAACCTTGCCATCACACCATTTTTTGCGCCATTTTTGCTGCTTATTTTCTACTATCATTTGCCAGTAACCGGCAGGTTTTTTAACCTTGCACTTTCAACCTTTATCTTTGTTGTGGTAACTCTCGTAGTTTGGGGGCTTCTTTTTATCTTAACTAAATTTGCTCAAACCTCAGTCATCTTGCCAGAGATCGGTATGGTGCTCCCTGTTATTTTTCTTTTTGCATACGCCATTTATCTCATAAAATCGCATCGTTAAGCCAAATTTTGGCAACTTTTTTGTAAAATCAAGCCATTTTAAAAAAGGCTATTTTATGGATTTTAAAGAGCTTGCAAGCAAATACAAAACCCCACTTTACGTTTATGATTTTAACTACATTAAAGAGCGCTACGAGGCGCTAAAAAACGCATTTTACGCTAGAAAATCTCTGGTTTGCTACGCTGTAAAGGCAAACTCAAATTTAAGTGTTTTAAAATTTCTAGCTGATCTTGGAGCAGGATTTGACTGCGTGAGCATCGGCGAGGTCAAAAGAGCTCTACTAGCAGGAGCTAGGAGATATCAGATCATCTTTAGCGGCGTTGGCAAGAGCGATGCGGAGCTAAAAGAGGCTTTAGAAAATGAAATTTTGCTTATAAATGTCGAGAGTTTTGCCGAGCTTTTAAGGCTTGAAAACATTGCAAAGGGGCTAAATTTAAAAGCTAGGATCAGCATCAGGGTAAATCCAGGCGTTGATGCAAAAACGCACCCATATATCTCGACAGGGCTAAATGAAAACAAATTTGGCGTTGATGCGGTGACTGCTAAAAAGATGTATATCCACGCTAAAGCTTCAGAGTTTCTTGAGCCAACTGGCATCCACTTTCACATCGGCTCGCAGCTAACTTCACTAAGCCCTATAATAGACGCTGCAAAGATCGTTAGCGAGCTTTTAAGAGAGCTAAGAGCACTTGAAATAGATATCAAATTCTTTGACGTTGGTGGCGGACTTGGCATCATCTATAACGACGAAAAAGAGATAAATTTATATGACTACGCACAAGGAATTTTAGGCGCGCTAAAGGGTCAAGACGTCACTATCGTCTGCGAGCCAGGACGCTTCATCGTTGGCAATGCTGGCTACTTTGTCGCAAGCGTTTTATATGAGAAATTTAATGGCAAAAAGAGATTTGTCATCACTGATGGCGCGATGAATGATCTCATAAGACCAAGCCTTTATGGCGCGCATCACAAAATTTTTGCTTACGGCAAGGATGAAAATTTAGGCACTTGCGACGTGGTTGGTCCAGTTTGCGAAAGCGGTGACTTTTTAGCAAAAGATATCAATCTACCAGAGTGTAAGAGTGGCGATGTCATCGTGGTTAAAGGAGCTGGGGCTTATGGATTTAGCATGAGCTCAAACTACAATACAAGAAACAGAGCCGCTGAAGTTTGCGTGCTTGATGGCAAAGATAGACTGATAAGAAGACGCGAGAGTTTCGAGGATGTCGTGGCACCCGAGATAGAGTTTTTGGAGAGCGCTGATGCAAGAGCTAAATGAGCTTAGAAAAGAGATCGATAGTATCGATGATCTCATCTTAAATAAACTAAATGAAAGAATGAAGCTTGTTGAGCAGATTGGCAAGCTAAAGCAAACGACTGGGACGCCTATATATCGCCCTGAGCGCGAGCGAGCTATCATAAACCGCTTAACTAGCCTTAGCAAAGATAAAGCCTTAAATAAGGCTGCGATCGAGGCCATTTATCTTGAAATTTTTGCTGTTAGTAGAAATTTAGAGATGCCTCAAAAGATCGTCTATCTAGGGCCTGAGGGCACTTATACGCATCAAGCGGCGCAAAGTAGATTTGGCGTGATGAGCGCATATTTGCCACTTGCTACGATCGAGGCAGTTTTTACAAAGCTAGCTCAAAAAGAGGCAAAATATGGCGTCGTGCCTATCGAAAACAACACTGAAGGCGCTGTTGGAGCTACGCTTGATTGTTTGAGTAAATTTGATGATATAAAGATAGTGGCAGAGCTCTACGTAGATATCCACCACAGCTTTGTTAGCATAAATGAAAATTTAAAAGAGATAAAGCGAATTTACTCGCATCCGCAAGGCTACAACCAGTGCCGTAAATTTTTAGAAGATCACCTGCTAAATGAGGTCGAATTTATCCCAGCCAAATCAACCGCCGCAGCCGCATATATGGCATCTATGGATAGAGAATCAGCCGCTATTTGCTCAAAAATCGCAGCTAAAATTTACAATGTGCCAATCGTCTATGAAACGATCGAAGATAATATGGCAAACAGAACGAGATTTTTGATCTTAAGTGATTTTAAAAATGCCAAGGTTGAAAACTCGAAAACTTCGATCCTAGCAAAGACTGATCACAGTCCAGGACGCCTTGCTGATCTGCTTTCTATCTTTAAAAATGAAAATATCAATATCACAAAACTTGAGTCACGTCCTATAAAGCAACGCGAATTTAAGTCAATTTTTTACCTTGACTTTGAAGGGCATATCGACGATGAGAAGGTGCAAAATGCCTTTGAACTCGCAAAAGAGAGTGGCGCTGAGATAACTTGGCTTGGAAGCTATTTAAACGGAGATGAGTAATGAAATTTAATGACTTTTTAGATGATCTAGTAAATTACGAGGCTGGAAAGCCGATCGAGCTTGTAGTTAGAGAGTTTGGCATCGATGCAAAAGATGTGATAAAGCTAGCGAGCAATGAAAACCCTTTTGGCACGAGCAAACGCGTAGAAGAGGCGCTAAAAGAGGTCGCCAAAAACGCACATCTCTATCCAGACGATAGCTACTTTGAGCTAAAAGAGGGGCTGGCTAAGAAATTTGGCGTAACTAGCAAAAATATAATCATCGGCTCTGGAAGCGACCAGATCATAGAGTTTGCACTTCACGCAAAGGCAAACAAGCAAAGTGGCGTTTTGATGGCTGGCGTGACATTTGCGATGTATGAAATTTACGCAAAGCAAACAGGAGCTAAAATTTATCGCACAAAGAGCATGGAGCATAATTTGAGCGAGTTTTTAGAAATTTATAACGCGAAAAAAGATGAAATTTCAGTTATTTTTCTATGTATGCCAAACAACCCTTTGGGCGAGTGCTTGGACGCTGAAGAAATTTTTAAATTTATAGAAAAAGTTGATGAAAACACGCTTGTGGTGCTTGACTGCGCTTACAACGAATTTGCTAAATTTAAAGATAGCAAAAAAGAGATAAAGCCAAGTGAGGTGGTGAAATTTAAAAATGCCATCTATCTTGGCACTTTCTCAAAGGCCTACGCACTTGGTGGCATGCGCGTGGGATACGGCGTGGCAAATGAAGAGATCATAGGTGCTCTTTCAAAGCTAAGAGCTCCATTTAACATCACAACTCCAAGCCTAAGAGCAGCGATAGTAGCGCTTGGAGATGATGAATTTGTGCAAAAAACTATGCAAAACAACTTCGAGCAGATGAAAAGATATGAGGAGTTTGCAGAGCAAAACGGCATAGAGTTTATCCCAAGCTACACAAATTTCACCACATTTAAATTTAATGAGCCAAAATCAAGCCAGATATGCGAAAAGATGCTAAAAAAAGGTATAATTTTACGAGATTTAAAAAGCTACGCCTTAAATGCGGTGAGAATAACCATCGGCCAAGCGTGGCAAAACGATAGAGTTTTTGAAGAGTTAAAGCAAATTTTAAAGTAGGGATATGGATTTTAAGGCATTACTTCATCAAATAAGTCAAATTTATCAAAAGCTTTCACTAAAACAAAAGATCGTCGCAGGCAGCTCGATCGTTTTGGTTGTGGCTTTTTTGGTATTTTTAACGCTTTACAAAAGCAAAAGTGATAGCTTTGCAGGATATAGCGTCCTTTTTGAAAACATCAGCCCAAGCGACTCAGCCTTAATAGTCGATCAGCTAAATAAAGATGGCATAAAGTATAAACTAGCAAATGAAGGCACGATCCTTGTGCCAACAAGTGATGTCTATAAAGAGCGTATCGCTGTTGCAACGCTTGGCATACCAAAAGAGAGCAAGATCGGTTTTGAAATTTTTGACAAGCAAGAATTTGGCGCAACGGATGCCGAACAGAGAGTTAAATTTCAAAGAGCGCTTGAGGGCGAGCTAGCTAGAACGATCGAGAGCCTCTCATCTATCCAAAAAGCAACTGTAAGAATAGCCATACCAAAAGAGAGCGTCTTTACTGAAAGACAAGCACTGCCAACTGCCTCGATCGTGGTTGAGCTAAAGCCAGGCGTTAGTCTAAACGCGAAGCAAATTTTTGGCATTAAAAACCTTGTGGCGGCCTCTGTTACAAATTTAAGCACCGAAAACGTAAAGATCGTCAATCAAGACGGCGTCGCACTTGGCGATGAGGACGGTGAGTTTGATAGTGATGCCATAGCTCAGCAGATCCGCTATAAGCGCGAGTTTGAAAATAATTATGAGCAAAAGATCGTAAATGTCCTAGCTCCTATCGTGGGCGGGGCAGATAAGGTCGTAGCAAAGGTAAATATCGACTTTGACTTTGATAAAAAAGATACAAAAAGCGAGGTTTATGACCCAAATAACGTCGTAAGAAGCGAGAGCAACATCGAAGAAAAGCGCCAAGGCTCAGCTCCAAATGAAGTAGGCGGCGTACCAGGTGCAGTTAGCAACATAGGTCCTGTTCAAGGGCTAGATGACAGCACTTTAAAAGAGCAGTACAATAAAAGCTCACAGCAGACAAACTACGAGATTTCAAAGAAAGTGACAAATGTCAAAGGGCAGTTTGCTAGCATAAACAGAGTGAGCGCAGCTGTCGTTATAGACGGACTTTATCAAAGCAAAAAGGATAAAGACGGCAAACCAACTGGCGAGCTTGAATTTGCCCCGCTTACCAAAGAGCAAAGAGAATCAATCACAAATTTAATCAAGCAATCAATCGGCTACAATCAAAATAGAGGCGATGAGGTAAGCTTAGATAACTTCGAGTTTAAAACTGGCAAAGATGTCAGCACTGGCGAGAAGATGGATGGCTTTATGAACAACTACGTGATGCCTTTCTTGCCGCTACTTAAATACATCTTTGCAGCACTGCTACTTTACATCTTCTACAAAAAAGTCATCGTGCCATTTATGCAAAAGATGCTTGAAGAGACGAAAGAAGAAGAGGAGCAAGCCCAGGACGATCTTGAAGATATCGAGGTGGATGCTGAAGATACGCTTGAGAAATTTAAAGCCGCTCGTAAGAAGGTCGAGGAACAGCTTGGTCTTAGCGGTGAATTTAATGAAGATGAGCTAAAATACGACGTCCTTCTTGAAAAGATGAAGATAGTAGTCACTGAACGAAGCGAGGAAATTTCAAATTTACTCCAAGATATGGTTAAAAATGATAGTGACTTTAACATGCGTAAGGAAATTTGATGTCTATAAAACTAACCGATAAGCAAAAGATGATATATGACGATCTTTCGATGCCAGAAAAGATCGCTATTTTACTAATACAGCTTGGCGAAGAGGCGACGGCTCTTATATTTTCTCACATGGATGTTGATGTCATCACTGAAATTTCAGGCTACATAGCAACTGCAAAAAATATAGACAAACAAGTTGCAGGCGCTATTTTAGAAGAATTTTACGCTCTAATGCAGTCAAACCAATATATGAGAAGTGGCGGCTTAGAATATGCAAAAGAAATTTTATACCGCACATTTGGTCCAGAGGCTGCTCAGAAAATTTTAGACAAGCTTGCAAAAAGCATGGAAAACTCAAAGAGCTTTGGCTATCTTGATAAGATAAAGCCACAGCAACTTGCAGACTTCATCGTAAAAGAGCACCCTCAAACTATCGCGCTGATCCTTGCTCACATGGACTCAACAAGTGCTGCCGAGACGCTAAGCTTCTTCTCAGATGAGCTAAGAAGCGAGGTCGTGATCAGGATGGCAAATCTTGGCGAGATCAGCCCATCAGTGATCAAGCGTGTCTCAACAGTGCTTGAGGGTAAACTTGAAAGCCTCACATCTTACAAGGTTGAGGTTGGTGGTCCAAGAGCTGTGGCAGAAGTGCTTAATAGACTTGGTCAAAAAGCTAGCAAAAGCACGATCGAGCGCATCGAGCAAAGTGACGATAAGCTTGCTACAACGATCAAAGAGCTTATGTTTACATTTGAAGATATTATCAATCTTAATGCAACTGCGATTAGAGAAATTCTCAAAAATGTCGATAAAAAAGACCTTATGGTTGCATTTAAGGGTTCAAGCGATGGCATTAAAGATAAATTTTTATCAAATATGTCTCAGCGTGCGGCCGAAGCCTTTAAAGAGGAGATGCAATACCTTGGCGCTGTTCGTGTAAAAGACGTTGAAGAGGCGCAAAGACGCATCGTTGAGGTCGTTCAAGGTCTAGCTGATCAAGGCGTCTTCCAAGTTGGCGAAGCAGATGAGATGATAGAATGAAAAGTAGCGTAATAACAAGTGAGACCTCGCCGGCTCACTTTATAGAAAATTATAGATTTAAGGTGCTTGGGAGCAATGAAAGAGCCCAAGATAGCGCGCCTGTTTTGATAGAAGAGAACAACCTTAGTGAAGAACTAAATGAGCAAAATTTAGAGCAAGGTGGTGAAAATTTCACGCCTCAGATGCCGCACCCAATGCAGCCAAACATGCAAAATCACTTTGCACCTCAGCCTCAAAATAGTCAAGCTCATCAGCCAGGATTTGACTCTAGCTTTGTTGAGGAGCTACTTAAAAAGACAGATGAGCTAAGCAGCAACATCATCAAACTTCAAATGCAAATAGAAAATCAAGAGAGCGAATTTGCAAAACGACTTGAAGCGGAGACCATCCGTGCAAAAGAGGATGGCAAAAACGAGGGCATCGCTCAAACAAACGCTGCAAATGAGGCAAAGATAAAGGAGCTTGAGGCTAAATTTAGTGCTTCAGCCGCAAAGCTTGACGAGCAGTACGCTAAATTTGATGAGTTTTTGAAAAAGAGCGAAGACGAGCTTGGCCAAACTGCAATAAAGATCGCAAAAGAGGTGATAGAAAAAGAGGTTTCAAGCGCATCTAGCCAGATCGCTCATCACCTAGCAAATTCGCTTATAAAAGAGCTAAGCGATGTAAAAAACATAGAAATTCGCGTAAATCCAGAAGATAGCGACTATCTAAAAGAGCAATTTAGCAAAAACGAACGCGTAAAAGTAAGTGCTGATGATGCCATAAGCAAGGGCGGCGTGGTGATAATAAGCGAGGGCGGAAACATCGATGCGACGATGCAAACAAGGCTTGAGAAGCTAAAAATGCTGGTAAATAATGAATAAAGACGTTAAAAGCCTAAATGTTGATGAGCTAAACGCACTTTGCCATGACATCAGAGATAAAATTCTATCCACCGTTAGTAAAAATGGCGGCCATCTTAGCTCAAATATCGGTGCAGTCGAGATCATCGTTGCGATGCACAAAATTTTTGACGTTACAAAAGATCCGTTTATCTTTGACGTGAGTCACCAAAGCTACGCGCACAAGCTACTAACTGGGCGCTGGGACAAATTTGATACGCTTAGAAAATTTAACGGCATCAGTGGCTATATAAAGCCAAGCGAGAGCAAATTTGACTACTTTGTAGCAGGCCATAGCTCAACGTCCATTTCACTAGCAGTTGGCGCTGCAAAGGCGATCAAGCTAAAAAATGAAGAGCGCTTGCCAGTAGCTGTCATAGGCGACGGCTCGCTAAGTGGCGGCATGGCGTATGAGGCGCTAAATGAGCTTGGAGATAGAAAATATCCTTGCGTCATCATCCTAAACGACAATGAGATGAGCATAAGCAAGCCAATAGGCGCGCTTAGCAAGTATCTAAGCCAGATGATGGCTGGGCAGTTTTATCAAAAATTTAAAGGCAGGGTTGAGCGCTTTTTAAGCTATATGCCAGACTCTGCAGCTTATATGGCTAGACGTATGGAGGAGGGCATCAGGCTCATCACTCCTGGCATGTTTTTTGAAGAGCTTGGGCTTGAGTATATAGGCCCAGTCGATGGACACGACCTTTCAGCGCTTCTTAGCACATTTGAAACAGCCAAAAACATGAAAAAGCCAGTCATCGTGCATGTGCAGACGCTAAAGGGTAAAGGGTATGAATTTGCCGAGGGTTACTATGAAAATTGGCACGGAGTTGGGCCGTTTGATCTAAAAAGTGGCGAATTTATCAAAAGACAGTCAAACAAGTCAGCCACGGCGATCTTTAGCGAGCAGCTTTTAAAGATGGCAAGAGAGCACAGCGATATCGTTGGTGTAACGGCTGCGATGCCAACAGGCACTGGCATGGACGCGCTTATAGAGGAATTTCCAGACCGCTTTTGGGACGTGGCGATAGCTGAGCAGCACGCAGTCACATCGATGTCAGCCATGGCAAAAGAGGGCTTTAAGCCATTTGTCGCGATATATTCGACTTTTATGCAAAGAGCATATGATCAAGTCATTCACGATGCTTCTATATTAAATTTAAACATCACATTTGCGATGGATAGAGCGGGCATCGTGGGCGAAGACGGCGAAACGCATCAAGGTGCTTTTGACATCAGCTTTTTAAACGCTGTGCCAAACATGGTTCTTTTTGCCCCAAGGTGCGAAGAGAGCATGAAAAATGTTATGGAATTTGCCTACTCGCACAAAGGTGTGAGCGCGTTTAGATATCCGCGTGGGGCGTTTATCTTAAGAGATGAGTTTAAAGCTAAGCCACTTGAGTTTGGCAAGGGTGAAATTTTGGCTGACGCAAAGAGTGACATCGCGTTTTTAGGCTATGGCAACGGCGTTGGCAAGGCAAATTTGGTTAGAAATTTACTAGTTGGCAAGCTTGAAGCTATCCTTGTTGATCTAGTCTTTGTAAAACCGCTTGATAGAGAGCTTTTGCTGGATCTTGCAAAACGCACTAAAAAGTGGTATATCTTTAGCGATAGCGCTAAAAAAGGCGGCGTTGGCGAGATCGTAAGTGCCTTTTTACAAGAAAATGGCATATCAAATGTAAGCGTTGTTAGCTTCGAGTATGATGATAAATTTATCCAGCATGGCTCAACAGCTGAGGTCGAAAAGAGCCTTGGCATAAGCGCTGAGCAAATTACCCAAAAATTACTAGAGAATAATTAATATCATTTAATAAAGAAACGTTTAATATTACTTTTGCTAGCATAAAGCAAAAATTTGTATAGGGGAAAATTATGCAATATGTATCGTTGCTAAAACAGTCTGGGCTTAAAGTAACGCCGCAGCGTCTTAGCGTTTTAAGAATTCTTGATCGTCACACACATCCAACGATCGATGAGCTTTATGATGAAATTTTGAAAGAAAATCCATCAGTTTCGCTCGCAACTGTCTATAAAAACCTAAACACTCTAAAAGACGAAGGCCTTGTAGTTGAGGTAAATATCGTCAATCAAAAGGCGAGATACGACATTTACGAGCATCCGCACATTCACGTGGTTTGCGAAAACTGCGGTAGCGTCGAGGATATGAGCTATGATGACTCAGAGCTTGGCAAATACCAAGAAGCGCTTGAAAAAAAGATCGGTAACATCATCGAGCGCCTAAATATCGTTGCTAGCGTAAAAAGCTGTAAACACTGCCGATAAGGCAAAATTTATGTTGCACTACGCAACATAAATTTTTATTTTTCTTCATAAAACACTTCAAACAAGCCTGAAATTAGCTTTTTTCTCATTATTTTAAGCACTAACTCGCTAAAATAAACAAAAAATTTCGGAGAAAAATGTGGGTTTGGAGATAGAGCGTAAATTTTTACTCAAAAATTCTCAAATTCTAGATTTTCTAAAAGAGGCTGGGCTAGTTTTTAAGCACCTTGAAATTTCTCAGTTTTACACCAAGATCACGCAAAATGAAGAGATCCGCTTCAGAAGCGAAGAGGGTAAATTTATAAAAACGATCAAGGTTGGCAAAGATCTTATAAGAGAAGAAAATGAGGAATTTTGCGAAAAGGCGGAGTTTAAAAAGGCCCTAAAAAACCGCATCGGGCACGTCATCACAAAAGATAGATACATTTTTCGGCTAAATAATAACCCTTGCAACATCGACGTTTTTAAAGACGGCTTAAATGGACTTTGCACATTTGAGATAGAATTTGCTGATGAAAACGAGGCTTTATATTTTAAACTACCACCGTTTTTGGAGCAGTTTTGTAAGGCTGATGTCACCTGCGATAAAAGATATAAAAACAAATTTCTTGCCATCCACGCAAACGAAAATGAACAAATTGATTACAAAAGAGCCTACAATGTCTTTAAAAACAGAGAAATTTCGCCAAATTTTGCTGCAAATTTAAAAAGCGGCGAGGCTCTTAGAGCTTTGTTTTTAAGCATATATAAAGAGATAAAGAGGTTAAAGAGTGACTATCTGCAAGATCACGACGAAGAAATTTTGCATAGCCTGCGAGTAAATTTAAGAAAAGTTAGGTCGCTACTTAAAATTTTTAACGGAGTTTTTGATGAGAAAGTGACGCTCTTTTTTGGAGAGAATTTTAAAATTTTGGCAAATTCAACCAATAAAAAGCGAGACTTAGACATATTTTTAGGCTTTTTAAGCGAACAAAAGCACGCAAATGAGCTTATTTACTTTGTGCAAAAGGCTCTAAATTTAGAATACGAAAACGTTAAAAGCTACCTTAGTGACGAGGAAAACTACGCATTTTTAAAAGAGTGGGAGATATTTTTAAACGAGGGCGAGTTTTATAGATCAAAGCTCTTTGATGTAAGCCTTTCACGCCTTGGCTCGTTTAAGCTAAGAACGCTTCTAGTTTTGGCTCAAAAGAGGCTAAAAAGCCTAGATCAAGACTGCCCAAATGAGAGCTTTCACAAGATCAGGATCGAGCTTAAAAAGGTGAGATATACCTACGAGTTTTTGAGTGAGATTTTTTATTTTGACGGGCTTAAAAAGTATGAAGAGCGGCTAAAAGATATGCAAGAGATCTTTGGTGCGCTTCAAGACTATGACGTCTGGCTTGGCATCTTGGAGCGCTTGCCAGAGGCTGCTGGCAAGGAAAAGCTAGAGAGTAAAATTTACAAACAAATTTACAAAACCAGAGAAGAGATACTAAAAAAGCGGCTTAAATTTATAAGAGCAACTCGCAAGATCTCGCGAAATTTAAAAATTTACTACATATAAAGGTCTAAAATTTATGCAAAAACAAGAAAAAATAGTTGATATGTTTAACCAGATCGCTCCGACTTACGACGTCGCAAACAGGGTACTAAGCCTTGGCGTGGACGTGAGCTGGAGGAAATTTGCCTGCAGATATATGCTAGAAATTTTTAAAAATAAAAGCATAAATATAGTGGATGTGGCTTGTGGCACCGGCGATATGATGGGGCTTTGGAGTGAAATTTCAAAAGAATTTGGCGTAGAGGTGAAAAGCCTAACTGGCATCGATCCATCAAGTGGCATGCTAAAAGAGGCGAGAGCGAAATTTCCAAATTTTAAATTTATAGAGGCATATGCTGATAATACGACGCTTGCAGGCGGTGAAGCTCAAATTTTAAGCATAAGCTACGGCATAAGAAACGTGGTCGAGCGAAAGGCTGCACTAAGAGAGTTTAATAGAGTGCTTGCTTCAGATGGCTACGTCGTCGTGCTTGAATTTACCAAACGCCAGAAAAAGGGCTTAATAACTGCACTAAGAGATTTTTACCTAAGTAAAATTTTGCCAAGTATCGGCGGCTTTATCTCGAAAAACAAAGAGGCATACGAGTATCTGCCAAGCTCGATAGAAAATTTCCTTGATGCAAAGAGCTTTTGCGATGAGCTTGTGGAGGCTGGCTTTGAGATAGAGCTTTGCAAGGGCTTTAGCATGGATATCTCGACGCTATTTATCGCTAAAAAGGTCAAAGAGATCAATGCTTAGCGTATCTGAGCTAAACGAAAAAGCAAAGGCACTGCTTGAAGCGACACTTGACTACGTCGAGGTAAGTGGCGAAATTTCGCGCCTTACTAAGCATGCCTCTGGGCACTGGTACTTCACGCTAAAGGACGAAAAGTCAAGCATCTCAGCTGTGATGTATCGTATGAATAACCAAAAGGTGAAATTCCTGCCAAAAGAGGGACTAAAGGTCAAAATTTATGGCAAAGTAACCATCTATTCGCCAAGTGGCTCGTATCAGCTAGTAGCTAGCGCGATGCTGCCTGATGGCGAGGGCGAGCTTGAGCTTGCGTTTAGACAGCTTAAAGAAAAGCTCGAAAACGAGGGGCTTTTTGACATCGATGCAAAAAAAGAGATACCAAATTTACCTAAAAAAATAGCCCTTGTCACAAGCGCCACTTCAGCTGCGCTTCAAGACATGCTAAAGGTGGTAAGAAGCCGCTGGAGGCTAAGTGAAATTTATATATTTGACGCGCTAACTCAGGGCGAAAGTGCCCCGAGCTCGCTTATAAAAGCTTTGCGCAGAGCCGATAAATACGGCGTTGATGTGATCGTTTTAGCTCGCGGAGGCGGCAGCAAAGAGGATCTTTGGTGCTTTAACGACGAGGGTTTGGCACGTGAAATTTACGCTACAAAAACGCCAGTCATAAGCGCTATCGGACACGAGATAGACTACGTTATAAGTGACTTTGTAGCAGACCGCAGATCGCTTACACCAAGTGCAGCCATGCTTGATCTGTTGCCTGATGAAGAGGCGTTTTTTCAGTATCTTGATAGGCTCAGCGACGATCTTGATAGTGCCTTAAATTTAAAGATCACAAAGAAGCAAAATCTGCTAAATTTACTACTTTCTAAATTTTCATCAAATGCCTTAAAAGCTAGGATCGAGCTAAAATTTAGCGAGGTGGCAAACAAGCAAAATGCCCTAACAAACGCCGTGCAAAGAAAGATCTTGCTTCTTGGCTCAGCTCTTGGCTCGCTAGAGAAGGCTTATGAGATGAGGGAGCTCTTTTTTGAGAGCACAAAGGGGCTTATCGAGGTTAGAAAAGATGGCAAGAGGGCTGATCTTAGGGATTTAAATTTGAATGATGAGATCGAGCTTATCTCGCAAAATACACATAAAAAAGCAATTATCAAGGAGTAAAAATGAGTAGAAAAATCAACTTTAGCGCAGGCCCAAGCGCGATACCATTAGACGTTTTAGAGCACGCAAAGGCCGAATTTACCGACTACAGAGGCGAGGGCTACTCGATCATGGAGATCAGCCACAGAAGCAAGACCTTTGAGGAGATCCATTTTGGCGCGATGGAGAAGATAAGAAAGCTTTACGGCATCGGCGATGAGTATGAAATTTTATTCTTACAAGGCGGCGCACACTTGCAATTTAGCATGATACCGATGAATTTATATCAAGGTGGCAGGGCCGAGTACGCAAACACCGGCGTTTGGACAAACAAAGCGATCAAAGAGGCAAAAGTGCTTGGCGTAAATGTAGATGTCGTAGCAAGCAGCG
Source organism: Campylobacter concisus (assembly GCF_902460895.1). Classification (GTDB taxonomy): domain Bacteria; phylum Campylobacterota; class Campylobacteria; order Campylobacterales; family Campylobacteraceae; genus Campylobacter_A; species Campylobacter_A concisus_BC. The sequence goes on from NZ_CABPVL010000002.1 coordinate 206,666, forward strand.
AGGATGAAAATTTCTCTTATATCCCTGAGGTGAAATTTAGTGACGATGCTGACTATGCCTACATCTGCTCAAACAACACTATTTATGGCACGCAGTATAAATCTATGCCAAAGACCAAATCGCCCCTAGTTGTCGATGCTTCGAGTGATTTTTTCGCTAGACCGCTTGATTTTAGCAGTATCGGCTTGCTTTACGGTGGAGCTCAGAAAAATGCAGGCCCAAGCGGCGTGACTATCATCATTTTAAGAAAAGATCTAGTTGATCGCGTGAGCAGCCAAAATGTCCCTATGTTTTTACGCTACAAAACGCACGTAGAGGCAAACTCACTTTACAACACACCGCCAACTTTTGGAATTTATCTCTTAAATTTAACTATGCAGCACCTGCTAGATCTTGGCGGACTTGCTGAGGTTGAGAAGATAAACGCCAAAAAAGCAAGCACACTTTATAATATTATCGATAGCTCAAATGGCTTTTACGTGGGTCACGCTAAAAAATCAAGCAGATCAGATATGAACGTGAGCTTTACGATACCAAAAGATCATGCGCTTGAGCCAGTTTTCGTCGAAGAAGCGCTAAAAGAGGGCATGCTAGGGCTAAAAGGTCACAGACATCTTGGTGGCATAAGAGCCTCTATCTACAACGCCGTTAGCCAAAGCGACGTTGATAAACTTGGCGAGTTCATGAGAGAATTTGCCAGAAAGCACGGCTGATGAACAAGGCAAAAAAAGCTTACGATGAAATTCCTTATTTCTCAGCTGCATTTAGCGACTGCTCGCCTGTTAGGATAGAGGCGGTTGCTAAATTCCTGGGCTTAAAGGCGGCAAATTTAAAAGAGGCTAGAGTGCTTGAGCTTGGTTCATCATACGGTGGCAATATCTTGCCATTTGCCGTCTCACACAAAGAGGCAAAGGTCGTTGGCATCGACATCTCAAGCCACCAAGTAGAAGAGGGCAACAAGATCGCAAAGAAGATGAATTTAAAAAATTTCACCCTTCTTGAGCGCGACTTTTTGCACATGAACGAGCACGACATCAAAGAGCTTGGCGAGTTTGACTACATCATCGCACACGGCGTTTATAGCTGGGTGAGCCCAAACGTAAGAGACGCGCTACTTGCAACGATAAAGGCGCTACTTAGCAAAGATGGCATCGCCTACGTCTCCTATAACACCTACCCAGGCTGGAAGAGCCTTGATATCTTAAGAGATTTCATGCTTTTTGCGAGCGCAAATAGAGGCGATAAAGACTCACTTCCTCACGTCAAAGAAGAGTTAAATTTCTTGCAGGATTACTTGAAATTTAGCCTGCAAAACCAAAGCGATGTCGTCTATAAAGATAGTATGAAGCTACTTTTGACGCAGCTAAATTTCTTGCAAGGCATTATCGCAAAAGGGAGTGATTATTACATTTTGCACGACTTTTTGGAGGCTAGCAACGAGCCAACATACTTTCATAAATTTGCCAAACACATCGACAAACACGGACTTTGTTACGTCATAGACGCCTCGCTAAATGACATCTTTGCAAGCTCGACTGGGATCTACCGATTTGACGCGCACATCGAGCAAAGCTACAACACTCGCATCAAGAAAGAGCAGCTAAATGACTTTTTGTTTAATAGATCCTTTAGAAAGAGCCTCATCGCGCACAAAGAAAGGCTTGATGGCGCTGATGACTTTGATGCGGTGCTTGGAGAGAGCGAGCTTGATAGGGTTTATTTTGCATATTTTAGTGAGCAGCCAAGGACAAAAACGCAAGAAATTTTAAGCAAAGCCTATCCACAAAGTCTAAATTTAAGCGAAGTAAAGGCCGCACTTGGTGAGAGCGAGGGCGAAGCATTTATGGGGCTACTTGAAATTTTAAACGATCAAAACACTAAAATTTCATCCTCAAAGCTTGCTGCACTTGCTTATGAGCCTAAAAAAACTAGGCTAAAGCCTAGAGCTGCGGCCTATCTTGGGTATTTTCTGGATGCTAGCTCGCCAGTTATTTCTTTGGCAAATGAGCTAAATGGCAAGCTTAGTTTAAGCGTTGAAGAGATCAAGGCTGCCTTGAAATTTGACGGCAAGGCCAGCTTTAAAGAGATCGCAAAGGGCGTAAATTTAAGCGAAGATGAGCTAAAAGAGCTTGCCTTTAAACTAAGTGAAGCTTACTTTTTTGAAGAAATTTAAAAAGAGCGTGGCAATTTAGCCATGCTCTTACTCAAAAAACATATCTTTTAATATCAAACATATCATCGCTATGTAAAAGACCAAAAACCATTTTTTAAGTGTTTTTTTGTCGGTATTTTGCGTCTTTTTGGTGCCAAAGTATGCGCCTATTAGCGAGCCAAGACCTAAAAATGTGCCCTCAGCGTATGAGATGTGACCATTTAGTGAGAGTGAGGTGAAGCCGGCAATGGCTGCAAACATAACGAAAAACACGCCCATAGAAACGGCTTTTTTCAGCTCATAACGCAAAAAGCCTACCAAGATAGGGGCGATAAAGACGCCTCCGCCGATGCCTATGCTAATGGCAAAAACGCCAACAAAAACGCCAACTAAAAATAGCAAAAAGAGCGAATTATTCGCATTTGAGCCGTCGCTGTTTGGTGAAAAGTATAGTTTTATAAGCGAAAAGACAAATGTCGCAAGTAGCATAGACTCAAGTAAAAGTGCAGGCGCATGCGATACGATAATGCCGCTAAAGCTGGCTCCAACCAAGCCTCCAAGCCCCAAAAAGACGCCGCGATCTAGCTTTAAAAGCCCAGCCTTGTAGTTTAGATACGAGCCAAATGTCGCGCTAAAGATCATCTGCATGACGCTTATGCCAATGGCATCTTTGACGCCGTATCCAAAGGCAACCATAATAGGAACGACGACCGTGCCGCCACCGATGCCAAAAAACCCAGCGATGTAACCAACGCCGATACCGATTATAAATAGTTCTACAAAAAGCATTTTTCTCCCTTGACTGGTGCAAATTTTAGCCAAGGGGCTCTTAAAAAAATAGTAAAAAGGCGTAAATTTAAAATTTTAGCCAAAATTCTAAAAAGTAAAAGCGAAAATTTTTTATAATCAATAAAAATTTAAAAGGAAAAAGATGCTCTTAGAACAACCACTTTTTTATTACGAAGCGATCAGAGAGAAATTTAAAAATAGCTACCTTGCTGAAGACAAGACGCAGACGATAATCGGTATCGACTGCGAATATATCGATGAAAAGGATATGGACTTTTACGGACTTAGAAGCTACTTTGATACTAATCGTAACAGATCGCTCGCATCTTTTGCTGGACTTTTTGGCGTCTTTGCATATGATGGCGTGAGATACTTTGAATATATCGGCGAAGAGAAGGCTAAAAAGTATGAATTTCCAAAATTTATCTATGCTGACGCAAAAGCATATCTGCACTTTGATAAGATGAGTAAAATTTACACTTTTTATGGAGATAAAGAGAGGTATTATGACTTTTTGCTAAATTTAAAGGCAGAGCATAAGGGCGAAAAAGAGTGTGAATTTAGCATAAAAACCGATCTTAGTGAAGAAAAGAAACACTTTGAGGATATGGTTGAAGTGGCAAAAGAATACATAAGAAGTGGCGATGTTTTCCAAGTGGTGCTTGGAGAGTTACTTGAAATTTCAACTAATATGAGCAGCCTGGACTTTTACAAAAAGCTTGCCATAGCAAATCCTAGCCCATATATGTTTCATTTTCCTACGCCTTATGGTGATGTGGTTGGCTCATCGCCTGAGCTTGTTTTTGAGATGAAAAGCGAGCAAATTTTTGTAGCACCAATTGCAGGCACAAGACCAAGAGGCGGCGATGCAAACGCTGATGTGGCGCTTGAAAATGAGCTTTTAAGCGACGAAAAGGAGCTAGCTGAACATAAGATGCTAATCGACCTTGCCAGAAACGACATCGGCAGGGTCTCAGAGCCAAAGAGCGTGGTCGTGAAAAATGCGATGCATATCCAAAAATTTGAAAAAGTGATGCACATCGTGAGCGACGTCTATGGCAAGTGCGCTAGGGAGCTTAATCTTTTTGACGTGCTAGCTAGCATCTTCCCAGCTGGCACGCTAAGCGGTGCGCCAAAGATCAGAGCGATGCAGATAATTAACGAGCTTGAAATTTTTGAGCGAAATATCTATGGCGGGGGCATTGGATTTTTGCATTTTAATGGCGACGCTCAGGTGGCGATCCTCATCCGCTCAGCCATCTTTGTGCCAGCTAAAAAAGGCTTTAGCGACGTCTTTGTCGGAGCTGGAGCTGGCATAGTCTATGACTCAAAGAGCGAGAAAGAGTATGCTGAAATTTGTCACAAACGAGCCAGCGTGGTAAATGTCTTTAAAAACAGCGCAAAAGAGGTTTAAATTTACAAATCAGGAGCTTTCATACCAGGACAAAATTTGATCCTAGCTATAACGATTTTTGTTTTTATATGTGCGTGCTTTATGGCGCATAAGGACAATAAAAATAGTTTGCAAAAGAAAGATAGATAAAATTTATTAAATTAAAAGGTAGTAAATTGACATGCAAGAGTAAATTTGTGTTGTTTGGCTTTAAAAAGAATAACTAATGCCAAGATAAATTTATCCTAGCTTTAACGACCCTATTTTCGTGGGTGCGCTAAATGTTGGCAAGATGAAATTTAGCTTTGATGATCGCATCCAAACAAATGCGATGGCAAATTTTACACAAATTTATGAATATGAAAATTTACACATCAAAAAGGGCGAGCGTCTTGGAAATTTCGAGCTTGGCTCAACTATCATCATACTTAGCGAAAAAGATGTGATCGAGTACAACCTTTTTGAAAACAAAGAGCTAAAATTTGCTGAAGCGATAGGACTTATAAAATAAATACGCTAAGCATATGAGTAAATTTTTATATATCCATTATAATATGAGTTATAGTCTTCAAAATATTATAGGTATGAAGGCATGTAAAAGATGATGAGCGTATTATTTTATCTACCAAAATTTCTCTAGGATTAAAATTTGATTGGCTCATCTGTAAGCTGATATTTGTTTTACTAAGTCGATAGCTTTTACATCATTTAAATATATTAATAAGATATAAGATTATGAGTTGATATATTTTTAAAAGAATTTTATTAACTTGTTATAAAAAAATTAAATTTGCCTTGCAACCCAAGGCTTAAATATTTTATGTATAAATTTTAGCTATTTAGCCCAAAAAGGGCTAAATTTAGACATTAAACCTAAAGTGCATCACGTCGCCATCTTGCACGATGTAGTCTTTACCTTCAAGTCTCATCTTGCCAGCCTCTTTGGCTCCGTTTTCGCCGCCATGTGCGATGTAGTCATCATAGCTTATAACTTCAGCTCTGATAAAGCCCCTCTCAAAGTCGTTGTGAATAACACTTGCTGCTTTTGGCGCTTTCCAGCCATTTGTGATCGTCCAAGCCCTAACTTCTACGACGCCAGCGGTGAAATAGCTTATCAAATTTAGCTTTGCAAAAGACGTTTTGATGATCTTTTCAAGGCCGCTCTCGTGCGTGCCAAGAGATGCCAAAAACTCGTGTGCCTCTTCGTCGCTTAGACCGATTAGCTCCTCTTCAACCTTGGCGCAAAGCTTGATCACCTCGTGATCTGAGGCTTTAGCATACTCTTTTAGTGCTTTTACAAATTTATTATCTTCGCTAAGCCCCTCTTCATCGACATTTGCGCCATAAACTACCTCTTTAGCGCTTAGAAGCCTTAGCTCTTTGTTGAGCGCTAAAAACGCCTCGCTATCTCTTTGCTCGAAGCTGCTTGCGCTTTTGCCATCATTTAGGTAAGCTAAAAGTAAATTTGCTATCTCAAGCGCCTCTTTAGCGCCTTTTGCATTTGCTTTTGCCTCTCTTGTGAGCTTTTCTATCTTTTTGTTTAGCTGCTCGATGTCAGCTAGTATCAGCTCGGTTTGGATGATCTCGATGTCTCTTACTGGATCGACGCTACCTTCGACGTGGGTGATATTTTCATCCTCAAAGCAGCGAACTATGTGTAAGATAAGCTCGGTTTCTCTGATGTTTGATAAAAATTTATTGCCAAGTCCCTCGCCAGAGCTAGCCCCTTTTACAAGGCCTGCGATATCTACGAATTCGATGGTTGAGTATTGAATTTTATTTGGACTAACTATCTTTGCAAGCTCATTTAGTCGCTTATCAGGCACTGGCACGATGGCTTTGTTTGGCTCGATAGTACAAAACGGATAGTTCGCACTTTCGGCGTTTTGCGCCTTTGTAAGTGCGTTAAATGTTGTTGATTTACCCACATTTGGTAGGCCTACTATTCCAACTGAAAGTCCCATCAATTCTCCTTGCTAAGTGCTTGTAAAAAGTATAAATTCATCCTCACACCTGCTCCACTAGCACCTGCTTGGTTGTAGCCCCAAGCCTTTTCGCTGTATGCTGGGCCTGCGATATCAAGGTGTAGCCACTTATCTTTATACTCATCTTTGATAAATTTGGCTAGAAACATGCCAGCTGTGATCGCGCCGCCATATCTGCTTGAGGCGCAGTTGCTAACGTCTGCGATCTGGCTTTTTATAAGCTCGCTAAGATAAGGGTTAAAATCAAGCGTAGTCGCTAACTCGCCGCTATCTTTTATCTTGTTTTTAAACTCATTTTTTAGGCTCTCGCTGTTGCCCATGATGCCTGTTGTGTATTCGCCAAGTCCCACGACGCAAGCGCCAGTTAGGGTTGCCATGTCGATTAGGATGTCTGGCTTAAAGTCTTGAGCGTAGCTTAGGCAATCAGCCAGCACCAAACGTCCCTCTGCGTCGGTGTTTCTCACCTCTATGCTAACGCCACTTCTTGAAATAAGCACGTCATCTGGCTTATAAGCGTTGCCACCGATCATGTTTTCAGTCGCACCTAAAATGGCGTGAATTTCAAATGGTAAATTTAGCTCCGCTGCACCTTTTATGATGCCAAGAGCTGCTGCTGCGCCGCTTTTGTCTGATTTCATAGTGAGCATATAGTCAGCCGGTTTCAAGCTAAGGCCGCCACTATCGTATGTTAGCCCTTTGCCGACAAAGATGATGCGTTTTTTAGATTTTTTAGGCTTGTAGGTTAGGTGGATGAGTCTTGGTTTATGCACGCTTGCGCGATTTACCGCCAAAAATGCGTTCATATTCTCTTTTGCTAGAAATTTCTCGTCATAGACCTCGCACTTTATGCTGGCGATGTTTTTGGCTAAATTTAAAGCGTCCTCGGCCATCTTTTGTGGGGTGTAAATTTCTGGGATTTCATTTACGATATCTTTTGTGAAATTTGTAGCATTTGCTATTATCTCTGCCTCTTTAAAGCCCTCATTTGCAGCTTTTAGATCGACCTTTGTGCCAGCAAATTCTTCAGTAGAAAAGATGATCTCTTTAAGGGTGTATCTCTCTTTTTTCTCTTTATACTTGTTAAATTCATAGCTTCCAAGCAAAAAGCCCTCAGCTAGCGCCTCAAAGCTTAGTTTTTGGCACTGCGCTACGTAAGAAGCTAGCTTTATGCTCTTAATATTTAGCGATTTTAGTGCGTTATAAGCTTTAGCGGCTGCAACCCTAAGCTCGTCAAGATCAAGCTTAGAAAGTGGCACGTAAGCCCTTTTTGCCTCGCTTAGGACAAGGACGCTTTCGCCTTTGTAATTGTTAAATTTAATAGCCTCTTTATCGCCTATAAATTTATGTTTTAAGTCCTTATCTACTACGAAAATTAGTTCAATATCAGCTTTTATATCTTTTAATTTTTTATCAACTATTTGAAACTGCATGTCTTCTATCTCTCCTTTCGTTTAAAATTTTATTTTCGATGCGCTTAAATGTATAGATCAAAAGCCCCATAAATATGGCAACCACTGGGATAGCGACATACCAGTGCTCTTTTGCCTTTTGAAGCAGCACCAATATATGCTTGCCAAGTATCCAAGCAGGTATGGTGGTGATCGCCGCCCAGCACCAAGCGCTGATTAAATTTATAAAGGCGTATTTTTTAGCGTCATAGCCGGTAAGCCCTATGCAAAGCGGTATGATGACACGAAAGCCATACATATAGCGTTGTAAAAAGATGATCGGCCAGCCATATTTTTTCAGCATTATGTGCGCTACTGCAAATTTTCTCCGCTGCGTGTGAAGCCTTTTTGCGATGTATTTTTTATTGTAACGGCCAAGGTAGAAGTAAATTTGATCACCCACAAAGCCTCCAAGTCCAGCCACAAATATAGCAAGCGCGATGTGCATATGCGTGGTGTGAGCGAGAATTCCAGCCATTATTAAGGCCATCTCGCCCTCCATGATACACCAGACAAAAAGTATGATGTAGCCGTACTCTTTAAGCAGTTCTATAAAAAACTCTTCCATTCTAAACCTCTAAAACGCTGTAAATTTTAGTAAGCGACTTTAGCTTTTCGCTACCTTTTAGATCGACTAGATCTATGAGAAAGCACGTTTCTACGCATGTTGCGTTAGTTTGATTGATAAGCTCAACTGAAGCCTTTGCAGTGCCTCCAGTCGCGATGAGATCATCCATCAAAAGCACTCTAGCGCCTGCTTTTTCTCCAAAAGCATCGATGTGAATTTGCACTTCATCGACGCCGTATTCTAGGCTATATTTTTGAGAAAGTGTGATAAAAGGCAGTTTTTTTGGCTTGCGAATAGGCACAAAAGGCAGTCTTAGTCTTGCTGCAAGCGCCGCGCCAAAGATGAAGCCACGAGACTCGATACCAGCGATATAGTCGATATTTGCATCCTCGTATCTAGCCACCAAATGATCTATCAAAAAGTTAAATGCCTCTTTGTTATTTAGCAGCGTCGTGATGTCGCGAAAGACTATGCCAGGCTTTGGAAAGTCGTTTATGCAGCGAATAGAGTTTAGTAAAAATTCTTTGCCTTTTTGATCTAAAATTTTCATAAATTTCCTTAAATTTGAGGTTATAGTAGCGCTTCGATCTTGCCTTCAAGCTCACGAATTCGTTGTCTTAGCTTGTCGTTTTCTAAGCGGTACTGGGAATTTCTTGTGCGAAGTGAGGTTACGTCGTTTTTAGTTTTGTTTAGCTCGTCTGTCAAGATGTCGATGTTGCCTAGACTTCGTTGGAGTTGGATCTGAAACTTTCTTATGACGACCTCGGTGTCTTGGAGGTTATTTTTCATAAAATCTTTTGTCGCACGCTCTTTTTTTAGAAGCGTTTTGAAGTAAAAAACCATGACGGTTAGGTAGATCGCAGCACAAACAAGAGCGGTAAAAACGATCCACTCGCCTATCATTTGCCTGCCTCAAGCTCTATTTTTTTGACTCTTCTTTCGTGTCTGCCGCCTGCAAACTCAGTCTTTAAAAAGGCTTCAACCGCCGAGATAGCCACGCCTGCGCCAATAACCCTTGCGCCAAAAGCGATCACGTTTGCGTCGTTGTGCTCTCTGGCAAGCCTTGCGGTAAATTCGTCGTGACAAAGGGCACATCTTACGTTTTCATGCCTGTTTGCAGCTATTGATATACCTATGCCTGTGCCACAAACTAGCACGCCGTAGCAGTTAGGCTCAAGCTTGCTCGCTAGCAAATGCGCATAATCAGGGTAATCAACGCTATTTTTATCGTTTGTGCCAAGATCAACCACTTCGTATCCAAGCCCTTTAATAGCCTCTTTAAGCTCGTTTTTTAGCTCAAAACCAGCGTGATCGCTAGCTAAGAAAACTTTGTCTATCTTCATGAAAAGTCCGTTAAATTTTTTGTTGATTATAGTCAAAGTTGCATTAAAATAAAATTTTACTCTCAGCCAAAATGAAGCTATAATTTACCAAAAATTTAAAGGAGAAAATATGAAAAAAGTGCTCTTTTTAGCGGCTTCTACGCTGGCCTTTGCAAATGAAAATCTAATAGAGATCTACACAGATCAAACCATCATCACTCAAAAATTTAGTGACACAAATAGCTCTTTTAGTGCCTTTGTGCCAGAGGGTGTGCAGAGTGAGAGCATCACTATAAATGGGGATTGTGACGCGAATGCTTATCTAAAAAAGATCAGCGAAGAAAATAGCCCAAGTTACATAAAATGGAAGCAAGAAGTTGCAAATTTAAGTAGCAAGCTTGAGGCGCTAAATGCAAGAGGCAGGTTTATAGAGCAAGCTTTGGTAGAAGAAAACAAAATTAACGATGTGACAAAAAGAGCTGATGAGTTTTATAAATTTAGCCTAGAAAATATCGAGAAAATTTCAGCTGCTAAAAGTGAGCTTGAAGCGCTTAAAGAAAACGAGCCAAAGAGCGATCTGGCTGGATTTATGCAGCTTGATATGAAATTTGCTTGCGATCCAAAAGAGGCGACGCTTTCATATATGGATGATGAGGCCCCAAAGACGCTAAATGAAATTTATGCAGACACAAAAAACAAAAATATCTTGATAAAACAAGAAATTTTACTCACTAATCCTTTTGCCAGCGAAGTTAAAAATTTAAAGCTCGCCATCTATCCAACCAGATATCAAAAAGCGCTTGCTCCAAGCAAGTTTTACCCTTGGTATGAGGAGAGCGAGGCTGAAGCTGATAGTTACGGTGCTTCGAAAAATATGCTAAGAGCCGCGAAAGTCGCCGCTGAGGTCGCTGATATGCGTGTGCAAAGAGATGAGAATGAGTTTGCCAAAATTTGGAAGATAGATGGGATAAATTTAGCAAAAGGCGAGAGCAAATATATAACTTACGACACGCAAAAAATGGATGCAAATTTTAGCGTTTTTGCTGATTTTTACGGCTCGCTAAAGGCATATAACGTAGCTAGCATTAAGCTAAATGATGATCTAACTCCAGCTAAAACGCAGTTTTACGTTAATGGTGTGAGTGTTGGCAGCCCAAGCGAGTTTGAGATGAAAGCAAAAGATGAGCCAGTGCAGTTATTTTTAGGACAAAACGAGCTAATCGAGCTTAAAAAAGAGCGCTTGAATAAATTTAAAAAGAGCTCGTTTCTTGGCAAAGAGCGCATAAGCGAAGAGGGCTATGAGATAAGTGTCAAAAATAACTCAAGCAAGAGCGTTGAGGTCACTTTGGTCGATCGTGTACCAGTATCTGCCGACGAGGCGGTAAAGGTCGAGATAAAGGGCTTTGATAAAAAAGATATCAGCAAAGATGGCAAGGTGGAGCTTAAATTTAGCCTTGCACCAAAAGAGGAATTTAAAAAAGAGTACTCTTATAAGATCACAAAGCCAAAAATTTAGAGCAAATTTGCTCTAAATTTAGCCATTTATAAATGCACTTGCGATATCTAAAACGTATCTTGTCGGATAAAAGATAGTATCTTTTAAAGGCGAGACGAGGATGACGATAAGGATGACAAAGCCATATCTTGAGATGCCCTCAAGCTTTTCAGCTAGTGCGTGAAAGCCAAAATTTCTAAGCGCATACTCGAGCGCGTGAAAGCCATCAAGTGGCGGTATCGGATAGAGGTTAAAGATAGCTAACATCAAATTTAAAAGCGCAAGCGTAAATAAAAACTGAAGTAAAATTTCAAAGGTTTCTATATTTAATAAAGCCTTTAGCACAAAAAGCGATAAGATGCCTAAGATAATGTTGTAGCAAATGCCAGCTAGACTTACGTAGATAGCTGCCTTGTAGCCGCCATTTCGCACGACTGTGTAGGTATTTACAGGCACTGGTTTTGCCCAGCCAAACATCATACCAGTGCTTAGATAAAGCACCAGTGGCACGATGATAGTGCCAACAAGATCGATGTGTTTTATAGGGTTTATGCTAAGTCTGCCAAGATTTTTTGCTGTGTTGTCGCCAAATTTATAAGCGACATATCCGTGAGCGATCTCGTGACCGACGATGGCAATTATTAAAGAGAGGACGATAGTGGCGACTTTTATGGGGTCAAAATTAGTGAAGTCCATCAACTTCTCCCTCTTTTAGAGCTTGTTTTGTAAAAAACTCATCGTTTTCTATCGTATCTACAAAGCGTCCGATACGCTCCCAGCGAACATTGTAGTTATTATCCCAGCTAAAATATATAAACCAAGGCTGTCCAACTATATCTTTGTAAGCCACGCTTCCCCAAAAACGGCTATCGTTTGAGTGGTCGCGGTTGTCGCCTATCATAAAGTACTCATCTTTTGGCACTTTGACGTAAAAAGCGTTAAAGTTAAAATTTGGATTTTGCGGTAGTGAGCTAATTAGCGCTGGCTTCATAAAAACGTTTGATTTGTTTGTATTTAGCATGAAAACCATCTGCTCAAATAAATTTACATTTTCGTCGTAGTGGATGCCGCTAAATCTATATGGCTCTTTTATGAAAAGCTTGCCATCAAGCTCGGCTACATCGCTACATGAGTAGCCAAATTTACTCTCTTTGCCGTTTAAATTTTCACGGCAGTTTGCCTTTATAAAGCTATCTCCCTCTTTTGGGCGTAGATAGAGGGCTTTTTCAGTAAAGACGATCTCGTCTTCGCTAGTTGCAAAGCAGCGCTTTACAAAGTGAGTTTTCTCATCGTTTGGATAGCGAAATACGACTATATCGCCCCTTGCAGGACCATCGCCTTTGATGAGGTGACCATTGTCATTTAGCTCAGGTAAAATTTTCACCTCAAGCCATGGAATTCTTGGTGTTGGTATGCCATAAACATACTTTTTAGCAAATAAAAAATCCCCAACCAAAAGTGTGTTTTTCATCGAACCAGACGGGATCACAAAGGCTTGAGCTACAAAGAAAATGACAAGCAAAACGATGATAACCGTGCCTGTCCAGCTCGAGCAAAAGTCATAAAATTTAGTAAAAGCTCTCTTCATTATCTCACTCTTTAATTTTTTTTGCCTGTGCAGCAAGGATGGTGTTGTTTAAAAGCATGGCTATGGTCATCGGGCCAACGCCGCCAGGAACAGGTGTGATATATGAGCATTTTGGTGCGACCTCGTCAAAATCCACATCGCCCACAAGCCTGCCATCATCAAGTCTGTTTATACCTACATCAACGACTACTGCGCCATCTTTTACCATATCAGCCTTTAAGAAAAATGGCTTGCCAATGGCTGCAACGATAAGGTCAGCATTTTTGCAAATTTCTTTTAAATTTGTGGTCTTGCTATGTGTCACTGTAACCGTTGCAGAGGCATTTAGGAGTAAATTTGCCATAGGTTTGCCAACGATGTTGCTTCTGCCGATCACCACTGCATTTAGCCCAGCTACATCTATGCCATACTCTTTCAAAATCTCCATCACGCCAAGCGGTGTGCAAGGCACGAAGCCATCAAGCCCGCTAACAAGTTTGCCAACATTTACAGCGTGAAAGCCATCTACATCTTTTCGTGGATTGATCGCTGCGAGCACGATGTTTGTATCGATATGCTTTGGCAGTGGCAGCTGAACCAAGATACCATGGATGCTATCGTCTAAATTTAGCACGTTTATAAGGGCAAGTAGCTCGTTTTGTGTTGTATTTTCGCTTAGACGGTGAGCGACGCTTTTTATGCCGTATTCGTTGCAGGCTTTCTCTTTGGCTCTAACGTATGTTTGAGATGCCTTATCTTCGCCGACTAAGACGACGGCTAAGGTTGGCTCGACACCAAATTTCTTTAGCTCATCAGCTCTTACTTTTACGCTTTCTTTGACCTTTAAAGATACGGCTTTTCCGTCTAAAATTTTCATATTCGATCCTTACTTAAAAGCTTTTTTAATCACAAGGGTGGTATCATACCTAAAAATAAATTAAATTTTTAAAAGAGAGGTTTATGAGGTCTGTTTTTTTGATTTTGCTTTTTTGCGTGGCTATTTTTGGTGCTGATTTTATCACAAAGACCGAGTACGCCAAGATGCTCTACCTAAATCCACGCGGCATAGGCTGTGATAAATGTCATGGCGCAAAGGGCGAGGGCAGCCTAATCTCTAAATACAAGCACTTTGACAAAAAAGCAAACAAAACGGTCGATGACGAGCTTAGAGCGCCAAAGATAAATGATATAGACTTTGAAAGCTTTAAAGCCGCTCTAACAAAGCCAAAAGGCGTCATGCCAAGCTACTTTTTAACAGACGAGGAGACGACCATCCTTTATGAATACATCACAAATCAGATGAAACCTCCTGCAAAAGCGGCAAAAGTAGCACCCAAAAATTTAGCTAAGCCAGCCACCCCTGCTGCTACGCAAAAACAGCCTGAATCCACTAAAGCTGCGCCTGCTGCAAAGCCTGCCGAGCCAGCAAAGCAAGCGCCAGCGACAAAGCCAGCCGAACCAGCAAAGCCAGCTAGCACGCAGGCGCAAAAGACACCAGCAAAACCAGCAATAAATCAAAAAGATAATCAAAAGACAAATTTAAAAACACAAAATCAAAAGGATAAAAAATGACAAATAAAGAGGCATTTAGCGAAGCTAAAAAATATATCCCAGGCGGCGTAAACTCACCTGTTCGTGCATTTGGCAGCGTTGGGGGCGAGCCTGTGATGATAGATCATGCCAAGGGAGCTTATCTATACGACGTCGAGGGCAAAAAATACCTTGACTTCATCCAAAGCTGGGGTCCGCTCATCTTTGGTCACTGCGACAAAGATATCGAAGATGCGATCATCTCTGCTGTAAAACAAGGCGTCTCTTACGGTGCTCCCTCACCAAAAGAGACCGCTCTAGCAAAGCTAATATGTGATGAATTTAAACAAATAGATAAAATTCGCTTCGTTAGCTCTGGCACAGAGGCTACCATGAGCGCTATCAGAGTGGCTAGAGGATATGCTAAAAAAGACGGGCTTATCAAATTTGAAGGCTGCTACCACGGACACAGCGACGCACTTCTTATCAAAGCAGGAAGTGGCGCTACGACATACGGCAACGCTTCAAGCGGCGGTGTGCCACAAGACGTTGTGAAAAATACATTTTTAGCTATCTACAACGATATAGAGAGCGTAAAGGCTATTTTTGAGAACAACAAAGACAAAATCGGCGTAGTCATAATCGAGCCAATCGCTGGAAATATGGGGCTTGTGCCAGCTGATAAGAAAATTTTACGTGAGCTTAGAGAGCTTTGTGATAAATTTGGCGCTGTGCTTATACTTGATGAGGTTATGAGCGGCTTTAGAGCTTCTCGCCTTGGCTCATATCCATTTCACGAAGTGGATGCCGATCTTGTCACATTTGGCAAGGTCATAGGCGGAGGCATGAACGTCGCTGCATTTGGTGGCAAAGCTGAAATCATGGACTGCCTAAGCCCAGAGGGCGCTGTCTATCAAGCAGGCACGCTAAGTGGCAACCCAGTGGCGATGAGCGCTGGTATAGCGGCTATTTCAAAGATAAATAATGATCCTAATTTATACGCTAGACTTGAAAAACTAGCTAAAAAACTAATGGACGGCTTTAAAGAGGCAGCCAAAAGCGCTGGCATCACCATTCAAACCGAGGTTCGTGGCTCGATGTTTGGTTACTTTTTTACAGAGCACGCCGTGAAAAACTACGACGATGCGCTAAAGAGCGACACAAAACTCTTTGCTAAATTTCACCAAGCTATGCTAAAACGCGGAATTTATCTAGCGCCAAGTCAGTTTGAGACGGGATTTATCTGCGATGCGATGAGTGAAGCTGATATCGACCTAGCGGTAAATGCAGCTAAAGAGGCATTTTTGGAGATAAAAGCTTAATGGCAAAATTTAAGATAAAAGATATCGTAGCAGGTGCTGAGCAGCTAAGCCTCGGCATATCGATGGTTGTGGCTGTGGTGATCGGCACTGGGCTAGGATATCTTGTAAAAAAGGCTACAAATTTCACGCCAGCGCTTTGGATAGGGCTTGCTTTTGGCATCGCAGCTGCCATTTTAAACGTTTATAAAGCCTACAAAGCGCAGGTTAAAAGCTTAGATGAGCTAAAGGATGAGACAAGATATAAAGGCTATAAAAAAGACGATGATGACGAGGACGATTAGCAGGCTTTTTATTTGCTACTTTGCGCTTTGGCTAGCCCTTAGCGCGGTTGGCAAATTTATATCAAATCAATTTTTTATAAGCTCGCAAATTTCATTTTTTGCCTCGCTTATCATCCTAACGGCTAGTTTTTTTGCCTATAAAAACCGCATAAATTCAAGGCTAGAAAATGCAAGAGGGGAAATTTTAGCCAAGATAGAAGAAGAGGACGAAGAAGATGATGAAATTTTGCCCCAGAATGAGGCAAAAGAATTTAGCCTAAAAGATGAAAAAGCAAGGCTAAAAAAGCAGAAATTTTCATTTAAAGATAGAAGCTTTGTGGCAGCCTTTATGCCTTATCGCTTGGTTGCGTATGCGATACTTTTTTTTGGATTTATATTTTTAAAAAATGAAAATTTACTAAACGTGCCTGGCTTTTTAGTGGGGCTTGCTCCGATGCCTATTGGAGCTTTTATCTTTGGGATAATGCAAAATAATTTAAGAAAGGACGCAGATGGCAAGTAGTTTTAGGATCATTCGCTCGATGGGACCGCTATTTTTGGGCATGAGCCTGCTTTTTATAGGAAACGGCCTAGTTATCGCCTCTTGTAGTGCGCTACTTAAGCAAAATGGCGTAGGCGAGCTTGCGATTGGACTAATTAACACTGGATTTTTCATAGGAGCGTTAATTAGCACGATCACAGCGCACAGGGTCATCTCAACCACCGGCCATATCAGAGCTTTTGCTATCTTTTCATCTATATTTGCAGTCTCAGCCATGCTTCACGCCATAAGCGAAAATTTGATATTTTGGGCGATACTTCGAGCCTTTTTGGGATATTGCTACTACGCGCTTTTGATGGTTATAGAAAGCTGGCTAAATGCTAAGATCCCAAACAAGATAAGATCGCGTGTCATCGCCTTTTACGAGTGCGTTTTCTACACGAGCTTTGGACTTGGAATTTTGATCTTAGCGCTTGATCTTAGCGCATTTGAAATTTTCATCATCAGCGCAGCCTTTATCATGCTCTCAAGCATACCTTTAAATTTAATCCGCATAAATCAGCCTCAAATCCCGCAGCGCCAACCTATAAACATCCCTAAAATTTTTGGCATAGTCCCGCTAGCTCTTGTGGGCGCGCTTGTCGCAGGACTTGCGATAAATGGATTTTTCTCGATGGCAAGCCTATTTATCATGCTTCAAGGATACGGCGCAAAAGAGGCGTCCTTTTTTATGACGATAGCGATGGGTGGTGGTTTTATAGCGCAGGCGTTAATAGGCGGATTTTCTGATAAATACGGAAGACGCCCAGCACTCTTGCTTTGTAGTGCCGTAGCCTTGATAAGCGCGGTGCTCTTTTTGCTAAGTGGCAACAACCTAACCATTCAATACATCCTCTCATTTTTTTTTGGTGGTGGCATATTTTGCACATACGGACTTTCGCTTGCTAGGGCAAATGACGAGATCACAGACAAGACAAAGAGCGTCCAAGTGGCACGTGCGCTGCTTTTTAGCTACTCTTTTGCCTCGCTTTTCTCGCCGCTTCTTATGAGCTATGCGATGAAAATTTTTGGTGCATTTGGCTTCATCTATGTCTATTTGGTGCTTTATATTGGGCTCATTTTATTTGCGCTAACGCAAAAGACCATACCGCAGCACATGAGAAAAGAGTACAACGACAGGCTCGTTGCAAGGACGGCTGGCATCGCGACTATTCAGCAAAATGGCAATTTTGCCGATAGAGAAAATAAAAAGTAGAAAATGGACGTAGCAAATTCTCTAAACATATCAAACACCTCGGTTCAAACCGGGCAAAACGCTGCCCAAAACGCGCCTGTTCGCAAAAATGAGGGCTCGCTTTTTAAAAATCAGCCAGCTGGAACGCCAAGTGAGCAAACCGTCTCAAACGCTCTTGATAACGTTGGTAAGCTAGTTGCTAGGGTGCTTGATGATCTAAAAAGCGCTTCAAGCCTTAGTAAAGCAGAGCAAATTTTATCTCAGGCAAAAGACACCAAGATCGCTCCAAATTTAGCTAGCGAGCTCTCAGACCTTGCAAAAAGCCTAGAGGCAGAAGCTGCGCAAAATGAAAGCCCTGAGATAAAGAGCCTTGCTCTAAAACTAAAAGAATTTCTAAAGCCAATCGCTGACCTTAAAGCTGGCTCGCTAAATGATCAGATCAAAAACTCAGGCGTCATGCTTGAAGCAAATTTAAAAGATGCACTTACCCCAGAGAAGCTGCCAAGCTCTATACAAAAGCTACTAAGCGATATAAAAAATCTCTCAAATCAAAATTTACTTAGTCAAATTTTAACCCTAAATGATGAGAGCTTGGATAATCAAAACTCATTTATGAAGCTTACTTCTATGCTTGAAAAAGCGAGCGGTGATGCTAAAAACATCCTTGATAACTCGAGCGTAAAAACGCTTTTAAAAGATGTGGATAAGCTTGATAATGTGGCTAAATTTCTAGATAAAAACTTCTCAAAAGAGCAAAACGCAGACGCGGTTAAAAATCAGACCAGTAAGATGGAGAATTTCATCTCAAATTTAAGCGAGAAGGTAGGAAATTTAGCTAGCGAAAAGCTAAATCAAAACTTTGGCTTTACACAAAATCACAAAGAGCTAAAAGCTATCCTTGAAAACCTAAAAAACGATCTAAAAATGCTAAATAATATAGGTGATGAGGCTGGACTTGTAAAGGCATTTAATGAGCTTAGCGACGTCTCAAAAGAGAGCAGCTTGCAAGATAAGCTCCAAAGTGCGGCAAGACGCCTAGCTCATAGCCTAAGCCTAGCAGATCCAGAAGCAAGTGCGGCTAAAAGCGATCTAGCTGAAAGTAAGGCACTTTTAAAGCAGCTAAAACTAGCCACTAATGATATAAATAACATCACGACAAAGAGTCAGAGTGAAATTTCAAAGGTGTTAAATCAAGATGTAAAAAGCACGCTTTTAAACATAAGCGAAAAGAGCCAAAACGCCCAAACCGTCAATGCTGCAAACAAAATGATCTCGCAAATCGAGATGCACCAGATGGTCTCAAGCTTGCAAGGAGGCATACAAACTTATATGCCTTATATCTGGGACGGCGTGGAGGGCGGAAATGTCGCGTTTAAACAGGGCAAAAAGGATAAATTTTATGCCCAGATCGATCTAAATTTTAAGAAATTTGGGCAGATAAATGTGATGGTGGGGCTTGTGGATAAACGCTATATCGATCTATCGGTGGCAACGCAGACAAATGAGTTTAAAGAGCTCATTTTAGGAAATTCAAGCGAGCTAAAGCAAGCGATCTCAAAGCTTGGACTAATCGTTTCAAATTTTAACATCAAAACCTTGCCAAAGGTGAAGCTAAACGATAGATTTAAAAATTTTGGCGGCCTTGATGTGGGCTTTGATAAGAAAATTTGATGCAAGTAAATAAGAAAAAAGCCGTCGCCCTTGGCTACAACAGATCGCAAGATAACGCTCCAAAGGTGCTTGCAAGCGGCGCTGGCGAGATAGCAAATAAGATAATAAGCCTTGCAAAAGAGCATGATATACCGATCAAAGAGGATCCTGATCTCATTGAAATTTTAAGCAAGGTCGAGGTCGATCAAGAGATACCGCCAAATTTATATAAGGCGGTAGCTGAGATATTTAGCTTTTTATATAAGATCACAAATAAAAAGTAAATATTGCACTTTAATAGTGCTATAATCTCAAAATTAAGGAAATTTAAACATTAAAAAGGAGGTATTATGAAAATTTCATCAAAAGTGACGATGATGATCGTCTCGTCCCTACTGGTGCTTGGAGCCATCTTAGTCTTTCTAAACATTTACGAGCAAAACAAAGCGATAGAATTTTCTACCAAACAGCTGACTGAAACGGTCTTAGCCGACAAAAGGGCAGCTTTAAGTGAAGAGATGGATATCGTCTCAAGCATTTTGCTAAAAATTCAAGAGGTCTATGACGACGCAAACGAGACCATTGAAGATCAAAAAGAAGATATCATCGACTACCTCTCAAAAGCTAGATTTGGCGATGGCAAGCTTGGCTACTTTAGTCTCTCAACAATAGATGGAGTTGTTATTGCAAACCCTGGCTTGCCTGAATTTAATGGACAAAATAGGCTTGATGCAACTGACGCAAATGGCTATAAATATGTAAAAGAGCTTATCGAAAAGGCTAAGCAAAATAGTAATGGAGACTTTGTAAATTTTGTTGCGAAGTCAAAGGATGGCAATACTATAAGAAAGATAGCACGTGGACAAAAGCTAAATTTATTTCATGAGGATGTGCTTTTGATGTCTGTTGTTGATCTTGAGGGTATGTATAAAGAGATAGATAAAATTTCAGCTACCATGCAAAATGATGCCAATGCAAACACTACAAATTTCATCGTCATAGCCGTCGTAGTTTTAATCATCTCACTAATAGTTGCCATGCTCTACTCTAAATTTTCTATCACAAAACCGCTAAATGAGCTAATCTTGCGAGCTACAAACCTCTCAAGTGGCGATGGCGATCTAACAAGAAAACTAGAAGTCGTTGGCAAAGATGAGATAGCAAAAGCCAGCGAGGCTATAAATAAATTTATAGAAAAAGTAAGGGTTTTAATCGCCGAGGCAAAAGATATCTCAAATGAAAACAGCTCCATCGCAAATGAGCTTAGCTCAACCTCAGTCCAAACTGGTCGCGGGGTAGAAAACTCAAGCAAGATAGTTGAGGACGCTGGGAAGGATTGCACTGAGATACAATCATATATGAAAGAGTCAATAGAAGTTGCAAAAGGTGGCAAAGATGACCTTCAAAAGGCGCTAAGCTACGTTGATGAGACGCTAAATACCATCTCAAATTTATCTTCAGAGATCGCTCAGACATCTGATATTGAGAATCAAATGGCTGGCAAGATCGAGCAGCTTAGCCGAGATGCCGAGCAGGTTAAATCAGTCCTTGTGGTTATCAACGACATAGCAGATCAGACAAATTTACTAGCTCTTAATGCAGCCATCGAAGCAGCACGTGCAGGAGAACACGGACGTGGCTTTGCAGTCGTTGCCGATGAGGTTAGAAAGCTAGCTGAGCGCACTCAAAAGAGCTTAACTGAGATAAACGCAACTATCAACGTCATCGTTCAAGCGATAAATGAAAGCAGCGAGCAAATGAGCATCAACTCTAAGCAAATAAGCGAGCTAACAGGCGTGGCAAACAACGCGCAAAACACCATAAGAGATATGAGCGATATCATGAGATCAGCCATAGGACTATCTGATAAAACTATCGAGGACTATATAAAGACCGGCAAGGATATTGACGATATAGTAAAAAGCATGGAGGGCATAAGTCAAATTTCATCTCAAAGCACAAGAAGCGTAGAAGAGATAGCTTCAGCTGCTGAGCATCTAAACAAGATGACAGATACGCTAAATGCAAAACTTGGCGAATTTAGAACTTGATTTGTGTAGTAAATTTTAAATTTAAAGGCAATTAGTGGCTCAAAAACTGGTCTTAATAGGGGCTTCAACAGGAGGCCCAGGTCATATAAAAAAACTATTAAAAGATATAAATTTAAATGGTGCGATGGTCGTCATCGCTCAGCACATGAACAAGATGTTTATAAACTCATTTGTCACGCAAATGGGCAGGGAGTGCAACATAAATGTTGAAATTTTAAGCGAAAAGACAAATTTAAAAGAAAATATCGTCTATATCTGTGATCAAAATTTTGAAATTTCAGCGACTTTGCCAGTTAGCGCAAAGCCACAACCCGAGATAAAAACGATATACACGCCAAATGTTGATGTGCTTTTTAACTCAGGCACGCAGATCGCCAAAAATGTAAATTTACTTGCGATCTTGCTAACTGGCATCGGCGATGATGGCGCAGCTGGGCTTGATAAGCTCTATAAAGCTGGCGCAAAATGCATAGCTGAAAACGAAGAGAGCGCCATAGTTTATGGCATGCCAAAGCGTGCTAAGGAGCTAAATCAAAATTTAAAATCGTTAAATTTAATGATGATAAGAAAAGAGCTTGAGGAGTTTTTAAATGCTTTTTAACAAAGTGGATAAACAAAGCGAAGTTTTAGAGGCAAAAGCACCAAGCGACATGGATGGATTTAACGAATTTATGAGCACTATAAAGACGCTTTGCGGGGTCGATCTGGAGCCAAAGAGAGACATCACGCTGCAAAGAGTTAGTATATTTGCCAAAAATCGCCAGATAAAAAGCTTTAAAGAGTTAGTTTCAATGATAAGATTTGACACGCTACTTAGGCAAGATCTTTTAAATTTAGTCACCGTAAATGAGACATATTTTTATAGAGAGCTAGCTCAGCTAAAAGACGTGATCTACTACGCAAAAGAGCTTGGGGAGGCTAGAATTTTATGTGCGCCTTGCTCAACTGGCGATGAGGTCTATTCTCTTGCTATGCTTGCTTATGAATTTGGCCTTAAACAAAGTGATATCCAGCTAACTGGCATCGACATAAACTCAGAAGCCATACAAGCTTGTAGCGTCGGATGCTACGGCGAGAGGAGCTTGCACAGACTAAGCGAGTTTCAAAAAGAGAGATTTTTTACAAAAAAAGATGACAAATTTTTCATCAAAAAAGAAATTTTGCCAAGGTGTGAGTTTAAAATTTTAAACGTTTTTGACGATGCGATGTTTAATCTTGGTAAATTTGACATCGTCCTTTCAAGAAATATGATGATATATTTTGACGATACATTTAGGCTAAAGTGCGTAGAAAGGTTGCACAAGCTACTTAAACCAGAGGGCAGACTCTACGCAGGACACGCTGATCTTGTGCCTTACACTCCACTTTACACAAAGCGTTTTTCAAACGGAGCTACATATTACGAGCGTGCTTAAGGGTTAAATTTAACCCAGCCCGCTTTGCCCTTAGCAAGTTTTTATCAATTTTTGGCTAAAATCCCACAAGCTAAATTTAAGGATAAAAATGAAAGACAATCTACTTGAATTAACTCAAGATATCGCTTCAGTTGATATCGAAGATTCTATAAAAAATAGCTATCTTGACTACTCTATGAGCGTCATCGTCGGACGTGCTTTGCCTGACGCTAGAGACGGACTAAAGCCAGTTCATAGAAGAATTTTATACGCTATGGATAATCTCGGCGTTGGCAGCAGAAGTGCCTATATGAAGTCAGCTCGTATCGTCGGTGAAGTCATCGGTAAGTACCACCCACACGGCGACACAGCGGTTTATGACGCACTTGTTCGTATGGCTCAGAAATTTTCTATGCGTTATCCAGTCGTTGATGGACAAGGAAACTTTGGCTCGATTGATGGTGACAGCGCAGCTGCGATGCGTTATACCGAAGCTAGAATGACCATGCTTACTGAAGAGCTTTTAAAAGATATCGACAAAGACACGGTTGATTTTGTACCAAACTACGATGATAGAGAGGTCGAGCCAGATGTTTTGCCTAGCCGTGTGCCAAATTTATTATTAAACGGCTCAAGCGGTATTGCTGTCGGTATGGCGACAAATATCCCGCCACACAGCCTTGATGAGCTAATAGACGGTCTTTTGCTACTTCTTGAAAACAAAGAGGCGACACTTGAAGAGGTGATGGAATTTATAAAAGGTCCAGACTTCCCAACTGGCGGTATCATCTTTGGTAAAAAAGGCATCATAGAGGCCTACCGCACAGGTCGTGGCAGGGTCAAACTAAGAGCTAAAACTCACATAGAAAAAAAGCCAAACAAAGACGTCATAGTAATCGATGAGCTACCTTATCAAACAAACAAAGCAAGGCTTATCGAGCAGATCGCTGAGCTTGTAAAAGATAAGCAGATAGATGGCATCAGCGAGGTTAGAGATGAGTCTGACAAGGACGGCATCCGCGTAGTCATCGAGCTAAAACGCGACGCGATGAGCGACATCGTGCTAAATAATCTCTTTAAATCAACCACGATGGAGAGTACTTTTGGCGTTATTATGCTTGCTATTAATAACAAAGAGCCAAAGGTATTTAACCTTATCGAGCTACTTAAGCTATTTTTAAATCACAGAAAAACCGTCATCATTAGAAGAACGATATTTGAGCTTGAAAAAGCGCGCGCAAGAGCCCACATCTTAGAGGGTCTAAAGATCGCACTTGATAACATCGACGAGGTGATCGAGCTTATTAGAAATAGTGCTGATACGGCGGTTGCTAGAGAAGGCTTGATGAGTAAATTTAACCTCTCGGAACTTCAAGCAAACGCTATCCTTGATATGCGTCTAAGCAAGCTTACAGGCCTAGAGAGAGAAAAACTAGAGGCCGAGCTAGCCGAGCTTATGGCTGAGATCGCAAGACTTGATGAAATTTTAAAGAGCGAGACATTGCTTGAAAATTTGATCAAAGAAGAGCTTCTTGAGATCAAAAATAAATTTAAAGTACCAAGAGTGACTGAGATCGTTGATGACTACGATGATATCGACATCGAAGACCTCATACCAAATGAAAATATGGTCGTAACCATAACTCACCGCGGCTACATCAAGCGTGTGCCAAGTAAGCAGTACGAGAAGCAAAAACGCGGCGGTAAGGGCAAAGTAGCGGTCACGACATACGATGATGACTTTATAGAGAGCTTCTTTACTTCAAATACCCACGATACGCTTATGTTTGTGACTGACCGCGGACAGCTCTACTGGCTAAAAGTATATAAGATCCCAGAGGGAAGCCGCACAGCAAAGGGCAAGGCGGTTGTAAATTTGATCCAGTTGCAGCCTGATGAGAAGATCAAAGCGATCATCCCAACGACTGACTTTGACGAGAGTAAATCTCTAGCATTCTTCACTAAAAACGGCATCGTAAAACGCACAAATTTAAGCGAATTTAAAAACATCCGCTCAGTTGGCGTAAGAGCGATAAGCCTCGATGAGAACGACGAGCTAGTAACTGCGCTCATCGCTCAAACATACGATGATATGCCAGTGACTGACCCTGAAAATGAGCTAAGCGTTGAGACAGAGGTACTTGAAGTTGAAGAGCTTCAAAACGAGATCGACGAAGATAATGTAAATGCCGAAGAAGACGCAAACTCAGGCGATGAGACAATGCTATTTGTCGTTACTAAAAAAGGTATGTGCCTTAAATTTAAGATCAGCAAAGTTCGCCAAATGGGAAGAACTGCACGCGGCGTAACTGGTATCAAATTTAAAGAGCCAGGCGATGAGGTCGTAGGCGCAGCAGTCATCGAAAGCAATGACCAAGAAATTTTAAGCATATCTCAAAAAGGTATCGGCAAGCGCACAACCGCTGATGAGTACCGCTTGACAAACCGCGGCGGCAAAGGCGTCATCTGCATGAAGCTAACAAGCAGAACAGGCGATCTAGTAGGCGTTGTGATGGTTGATGAAGAGCAAGATCTTATGGCTCTAACATCAAGCGGCAAGATGATAAGAGTTGATATGCAAAGCATCCGCAAAGCAGGACGTAACACAAGCGGCGTGATCGTCGTAAATGTCGATGGCGATGATGTTGTAAGTATCGCAAGATGCCCTAAGGCAGATGATGGCGAAGATGAGGATGAAGCACCAAGCGAAGATATGGGGCTTTTGGAATAAAATTTGCTGTTAAATTTTAAATAAAAGCATAAAAAAGGTTGTTTATGAAGGTTAAAATTTTATCTTTTGCTTTGATGATCGCTATTTTTAGCGGTTGCTCATTTAATGGCTTTATGGGCGAGCCAACTAGCACATCAAACCGCAACGTAGTCATCCAAAAGGTCGATAAAGATGATCTTAGAGAGGTGATGAAAAAAGAGAAGATGATATATGATAGTGCTCCAAGAGAGACCACTTTTAGAGCCACAGGCGAGGGCATAGCTCCGCTAAATTCGCTCTCATACGCTCAGTCAGTCACTCTTGCAAAAAGAGCAGCGATGGCTGATGCTTATTCTCAGCTTGCAGGCAAGCTTTATGGCGTAAAGATCAACGCTGAAGACACCGTAAGAGACGCGATGCTAAATGACTCATCTATCACTTCAAAGGTTCAAGGTCTTGTCAAAAACGCAAGGATCGTGAATGAAAATTTCAAAGATGGGCTTTATAAGGTAAATATGGAGCTTAAGATAGACGAAGATAAGTGGCGAGAAGTCTTTTCTTACTAACGATACTTTTAAATTTCGCCTTTTGCCTGGAGGAGTTTATCTTCTGGGCGAAGGTCGATACGAAAAATCAAATAGTTGCCTTTGAAGAAATTTCATTTTCAAAGGCGATGACTCTCTCGCCAAATCCAAAACCAAAATTTCTTTGTCAGATAGACGCTTTTAAAGATGAAAACACCACAACTCTTGGCTTTTTAAATTTACACAAAGATGAAATTTTTGACTGCTTTGCCTTAAAAAAAGTGATGATAAAAAATGAGCTAAATGTCAAAAATGCGCAGGTCACAAATGCTTCAAATTTGAAAATTTTACCAGTTAGATTTATGGTGGAATTTAAGCCAAAATCCGCTATCATCGGCACACTTCAATAAAAAAGAGATCAAATGAATATCGTCATAGTAGAAGATGACATCAATATGCGAAAGTCGCTTGAGATCGCACTTGGCGAGTACGACGAGCTAAACATCAAAAGCTACAAGAGTGCAGTTGAGGCTCTAAAAAAGCTAGGCGAGGACACTGATCTAATAATCACCGATATAAACATGCCAAAAATGGACGGACTTGAGTTCATTAAAGAGCTAAACGGCAAATTTGACGTCATCATAATGACTGGAAACGCCACACTTAACAAGGCGATCGAGAGCGTTAGGCTTGGCGTGAAGGACTTTTTAACCAAGCCATTTGACGTCTCAACTCTTTATGAGGCGATAAAAAGGGTAGAGGTGCTAAAACAAAAAACTCCAAAAAGCATAAAAAAAATTGAAAGCAAAAGCGAAAATAACGGCTTTTTAGCCAGCTCAAAGGCGCTTGAAGCCACGCTAAATATCGCTCTAAAAGCCGCAAGAACCGATGCCTCAGTCATACTTAGTGGCGAAAGCGGCGTTGGCAAGGAGGTCTTTGCCAAATTTATCCACGCAAACTCACCAAGAAAAGATGCAGCATTTATCGCTCTAAATATGGCTGCGATACCTGAAAATTTGATAGAAAGTGAGCTTTTTGGCTTTGAAAAAGGCGCATTTACCGACGCTGCGGCTACCAAAAAAGGGTATTTTGAGCTGGCAAATGGCGGAACGCTATTTTTAGATGAGATCGGCGAGATGCCTATAAATTTACAGCCAAAGTTGCTTCGCGCCTTGCAGGAGCGCGAGATAACAAGACTTGGCGCTACAAAGAGTGAAAAGATAGACGTTCGCATCATCTGCGCTACAAATGCAAATTTAGAGCTTGCTATGAAAGAGGGCAGGTTTAGAGAGGACCTTTTCTACCGCCTAAACACGATCCCGCTTTTCATCCCGCCACTTCGCGAGCGAAAGGATGAAATTTTACCTATCGCGCAGGATGCTTTAGACAAATGCTGCAAAGAGTATGGCTTTGAGGCTAAAAATTTCTCAAAAGCAGCCAAAGAGGAGCTTTTAGGCTATGACTATCCAGGCAACATAAGGGAGCTCATCTCAGTCGTGCAGCGTGCAGCGATACTAAGCGAGGGTGATGAAATTTTGCCAAAAGATCTATTTTTGCAAGCAAGAAGTAAAAAATAGGTAAAAATTTAAGTTTTTGGCTAGTAAAATTATGCAAATTAAGAAAATTAAAAGAAACCAAGGAGAGCAGATGAGAAAATTTAACGTAGCGGTCGTTGGTGCTACTGGAGCGGTCGGCGAAGAGCTTTTTAGAGTTATGGAGGAGGTTGATTTCCCAGTTGGTGAGCTTTTGCCACTTGCAAGTGCAAAGAGCGTTGGCATGGAGATCGAATTTAAGGGCAAACACTACAAAGTAAAAGAGCTAACCGAGAAAGTTTTTAGCGAGCACGAGATCGATATCGCATTTTTTAGTGCAGGTGGCTCAGTTTCAGAGAAATTTGCCAAATTTGCAGCTGATAGCGGCGCAGTAGTTATCGATAACACCAGCCATTTTAGGATGGATAAAGATATCCCGCTAGTCGTGCCTGAGTGTAACCCAAGTGACATTGCTATGTGGAAAAACCGCGGCATCATCGCTAATCCAAACTGCTCAACCATCCAAATGGTTCAAATTTTAAAACCACTAAATGATGCTTTTGGCATCAACAGGGTCGATGTTTCTACCTATCAAGCAGCAAGTGGCGCTGGCAAAGAGGGCATGGAGGAGCTTGTTGTTCAGATGCAAAAGTTTTTTGAATTTAAGCTTGATGAGTGCGAGCCAAAGGTCTTTGCACACCGCCTAGCGCTAAACGTGATCCCACACATCGACGTCTTTTTGGATAATGACTATACAAAAGAAGAGATGAAAATGGTCAATGAGACGCAAAAAATTCTTCACAAAGATATCGAAGTGAGCGCGACATGTGTGCGTGTGCCAGTGCTTAGAAGCCACTCTGAAGCGATCACTATCCACTTTGATAAAGACGTGAGTGCAGATGCGGCAAGAGAGGTTTTAAGCAAAGCTCCAAGCGTCGTCGTAGTCGATAATCCAGCTAAAAAAGAGTATCCGATGCCTACTATCTCAAGCGATACAAACGAGACTTACGTTGGCAGGATCAGGGTTGATAACTTTAGAGCAAATGTGCTTCACCTTTGGTGTAGTGCCGATCAGATCCGTGTGGGTGCTGCGACAAATGCCGTCAGGATCGCACAAAAATGGACCATGATGCAGGAGTAGTTTGTAAATTTATTTTTAGGCTAGAAAGGATTAAGCTTCTAGTCTAAATTTATCTTGCAAGCTCGTCTAATAAATCTTGCAAAGTAACGTTTTTTAGCTCGTTTTCTAGGGCAGTTTGTGCTCTTAAAAAGTGCCCAGACAAAAGCTCCTCTATCCTGCCACCAAGCGGGCAGGCCTTTGGTGAATCAGAGTGAATTTTAAAAAGTTTTTCTTTATCATTTACTGCGTTAAAAATTTCAAGTAAATTTATATCTTTTGGCTCTTTTGTAAGGCTCACCCCACCAACTCCAGCTGCGACATTTACTAGCCCTGCGGCCTTTAGAGTGCCAAGTAGGCGCCTAACGATAACTGGGTTTGTATTTATGCTACCAGCTATAAATTCGCTTGTAACCTTCTCATTTTCAAAAAATTTAGCACACAAAAGCGCGTGTATCGCGGTTGAAAATTTAATGCCAACTTGCATGATCGTCCTTAAATTTTTCGTGATTATACTTAAATTTTCTGTCAAAGACAGCCAGCTAAATTTGACTTACGAGCCTTTGCTGGCTGTCAAATTTATAAATTCACGCTCTCTCGCCGACCGCAGTGAAGCGCTTTTGGATAAATTTCTTGTTTTTTAGCTCGTCAATGATCGCAAGCGCAAGGTCTGCGTAGCTTATGTAGCTCTCATTTTTTGAGTTTAGTATGAGATTGTCCCCGCCAAGCACGTATTTGCCCGTGCGAGCGCCGTTTGCGTCGTAGTCGCCTGCTGGACTTACATACGTCCAAAGTACATTTGTGCTACCTTTTAGCACAAAATAAGACTCTGCCGTAGCCTTTGCCACGCCCATATATGCTGCTGGGAAGTCTGAGGTGTCCATGAGCATAGTGCCTTTGCTATCAACAAATAACGTGCCAGCGCCGCCAACTACGATGAGTCTTGTGCTAGTGCCTTCTAGTAAATTTACAAGGTGAGCGGCCACTTTTTTATGAAGCGGAAAGTCTCTTCGCTCCATGCTGCAAATGCGCTGATAAACGCGTCAAAGCCTGCTAGATCGGCCTTTGAAAGCTCGAAAATATCTTTGTAAACGACCTTTACGCTTTCGTTTTTATACTCTTTGTTTCTAACGATCGTTGTGACGTCATGTCCTTGTTTTATCGCCTCATTTACTAAATTTGCACCGCTTTTGCCGTTTGCACCTATGATTGCTATTTTTATTGTTTCTCCTTTTAAATTTTCTCTTTAAATTTACAGCCAGCTTGGCTTTACGTCATCAACTATCACGCCGTCAGTCATGGTGTATTGCTCTAGGCTACCGCGTTTTGTTTGGATACAGATCATTTTGATGCCGTTTTTGCCAGCCCTAAAGCACCTCTTACCCTCTGGATCTATGCGCACCGCGTCGCCTTTGCTTACTTTTATCACTTCGCCGTCGATGAAGAGCTCGCCGTCACCTTCTAGGATGATGTAAAGCTCCTCGTTTTGCTTGTGCGCATGGACAAATGGCACGCTCACGTTTGCTGGAAGCTCGTTTATAGATACTTCACAGCCAGTTAAATTTAAAGCCTCTTTTAGCTCGACCCTTGGCTCGTTTGTGATCTTTGCAACCTGATAATTTTTCATTTTGTTCTCCTTGTTTTTTGTGTTGTAATCTTTTTATTTACAACCGATGAGCGAAGTATAGTGATTTTTTGTTGTAATGTCAAGAGTTACAACAAAAATTTATCAAAATTTGTATATTTAGGCTAAAATTTATGAAAAATTTATGATAATAAAAAGAGGCCATACCCCAAAAGAAGGACAATGATGCACAACAAGAGCGTTCTTAGAAATTCGTTTTTTCTAATTTTCACGTTTATGATAGTTGAGGCCGTTTTTGGCTTCGTTTCAAACTCGCTTGCGCTTATTAGCGACGCATTTCACATGCTCTCAGACGCTGCCGCGCTATTTTTATCGCTCATGGCGTTTAAAATTTCAGAAAAAAGGGCAAATTTACAAAAGACCTTTGGCTACAAAAGGGTCGAGATCATCGCCGCTTTTATAAATGCCATCGCTCTTATCGCACTTGCTGTTTTTGTCGTAGTCGAAGCGATCATCAGGCTTTTTAATGAGCCAGAGATCAAAGCTGAAACGATGCTATTTGTTAGCATTTTGGGGCTTATTATAAATTTAGTCGTGGCTATTTATATGCATAAAAGCGCTGATACAAAAGAAAATTTAAACATGAAAGGTGCTTATTTGCACGTGCTTGGCGACACGCTTGGCTCAGTTGGTGCCATCGTCGCGGCACTTCTTGTGATGAAATTTAACTTCACGCAGGCCGATAGCATCGCAAGTATCTTTGTCTCGCTACTCATCATAAAAAGTGGCGCTAGCTTGCTAAAAGATAGCTTTAATATCCTGATCGAAGCGGTGCCGCTTAAGCTTGATACGGATGAAATTTTAGGCGTTATAAAGGGTGTAGATGGCGTTAAAATCGTGCATGACCTGCATATCTGGGCGATAAATGCTGGCACAAACGCACTCATAGCCCACGTGGTGGTAGATGACGCGCTAAGCGTGGCTGAAATTTCAAAGATGATAAGGCGCATCGAGCACGAGCTTTCTCACGCAGGTATCGGTCACGTCACGCTTCAGTTTGAGAGCGAGAGCCTTGGACATAAAGACGATCTCATCTGCGAGCTAAAAAGCGCGCATAAGGACGAACATTTTGGGCATCATCACTAAAATTTGAGTGAAATTTAGCTAAAAAAGTCAAATTTAATGTTTCTTATAAAAAATAACTACCTGATGGTCGTGGCTATCGGTTTGCTTGGTATTTTTATGGATATGGCTCCTCTTATCGCAGTAAATTTTGTAGTAGCCTTGATTTGCGCTCTATTTTGTATGAAAAAGGGCTATATATTTGTTTTGTTGCTGGCGTTAAATTTTGCTCTATATTTTAATGCCATAGATGCTCCGTTTGAACAACCAGAGCTTTGGACTTATCACGTGCCAGCGCTTGCAACTGCGACTTATGGGCTTAGAGTTTTAGTTTATGCCTCGGCATTTTTAGGCTTTTTGCCACTTGTGGCTTGCGCCTATTTTTTTATATTCGCTTTGCGTTGTGCTCTGCGCTTTATGCAAAAGTTTAAGAGCTAAATTTGAGCTTTAAATTTAAGCCTTGCTAGCCTAGCAAACTCATTTTTACTCAACTTTAACGATTTTTTTTATAAAATCGCCTAAAATTTAACTAGGGATTTCATGAAAAACATTAGAAACTTTAGCATCATAGCTCACATCGACCACGGCAAAAGCACGCTTGCTGATCGCCTCATTCAGGAGTGTGGCGCCGTTAGCGACCGTGAGATGAGCTCGCAGATCATGGACACGATGGATATCGAAAAAGAGCGTGGCATCACGATCAAAGCCCAATCTGTCCGTCTAAACTACGCACTAAATGGGCAAAATTTTGTTCTAAATTTGATAGACACCCCAGGACACGTTGATTTTAGCTACGAGGTGAGCCGCTCTTTGGCTAGTTGCGAGGGCGCGCTACTTGTCGTGGATGCTTCTCAGGGCGTGGAGGCGCAAACCATCGCAAACGTTTATATCGCACTTGAAAACAACCTAGAGATCATCCCAGTCATCAACAAGATCGATCTGCCAGCGGCTGATCCTGCTAAGGTAAAAGACGAGATCGAGCACATCATCGGACTTGACTGCTCAGGAGCTATCGAAGTGAGCGCAAAAACAGGCGTTGGCATAAAAGAGCTGCTTGAAGCGATCATCACGAGGATCCCTGCGCCAAATGGCGATGCTAGCAAGCCTACAAAGGCACTCATTTACGATAGTTGGTTTGACAACTACCTTGGCGCGCTTGCTCTTGTGCGCGTTTATGATGGTGAAATTTCAAAAAATGACGAAATTTTGGTCATGGGCACGGGTAAAAAACACATCGTGCTAGACCTCATGTATCCAAATCCGATCGCACCGATCAAGACTAAAACGCTTAGTGCTGGCGAGGTTGGTATCGTTGTTTTGGGGCTTAAAAACGTTAGCGACGTGCAAGTTGGAGATACGATAACACAGTCAAGAAATCCCCTAAAAGAGCCAGTTGGCGGCTTTGAAAGGGCTAAGCCGTTTGTTTTTGCGGGACTTTATCCTATTGAAACTGATAAATTTGAAGATCTGCGTGATGCGCTGGATAAGCTAAAGCTAAACGACAGCTCCATTAGCTATGAGCCAGAGACCTCGGTCGCACTTGGATTTGGTTTTAGGGTTGGTTTTTTGGGACTACTGCACATGGAGGTCGTCAAAGAGAGGTTGGAGCGTGAGTTTGACCTAGATCTCATCGCCACAGCACCGACTGTGACTTATGAAGTCATCCAAACTGATGGGCTAAATTTAAAAATCCAAAACCCAAGTCAGCTACCACCAGTCAATAAAATAGACTCAATCCTTGAGCCATACGTGAAAGCGACTATCATCACGCCAAGCGAGTTTTTGGGTAACATCATCACGCTTTTAAACAACCGCCGTGGCATACAAACAAAGATGGACTACATCACGACTGACCGCGTTTTACTCGAGTATGACATACCGATGAATGAGATCGTGATGGACTTTTACGACAAGCTAAAGTCAAGCACCAAAGGCTACGCGAGCTTTGACTACGAGCCTAGCGACTACCGCGTGGGCGATCTAGTAAAGCTTGATGTCAAAGTGGCCGGCGAGACGGTCGATGCACTCTCTATCATCGTGCCTGAGAGCAAGGCGCAGACTAAGGGCAGGGACTTTGTAAAGGCGATGAAAGAGATCGTGCCGCGTCAGCTCTTTGAGGTGGCGATACAAGCTAGCATTGGCAACAAGATCATCGCTCGCGAAACCGTAAAATCAATGGGTAAAAACGTCACAGCCAAGTGCTACGGCGGTGACATCACTCGTAAAAGAAAGTTGCTTGAAAAGCAAAAAGAGGGTAAGAAGAGGATGAAGGCGATAGGTAAGGTGAATTTGCCGCAGGAGGCATTTCTCTCTGTCTTAAAAATAGACTAGCGGCGTGTCGTGAGCGCCTTTGAATGAGCTTTAAATTTTCTCTCTTCGATGGACTATTTGTCCTATCTTGATCGAAAATTTATGCGCAACATCCAAAATCATCTCACGACATTATGACTTGTCTTATGCTGTTTTTATAGGTTTAAATGCTAAATTTACAAAAAGGAGTGCTATGCCGTTTGTGAAAATTTGCGTGACAAAAGAGAATGATAGCCCAAGTGTGGAGCAAAAAGAGAAGATGATAAGCGGAGTTACAAAGCTAATAAGCGAAATTTTAGGTAGAAGCGCTCAAAATACTGTTGTCATTATCGATGAGATCGATACGAACAACTACGGCATCGCAGGCGAGAGCGTGAAAAATCTCCGCAAAAAACAAAAAGAGCAAAAGGAAGTGAAATGCTAAGAGCGACATTATTAGCAGTTTTTGCAGCCATCTTTCTAACTGGCTGCGTGGCAAAAGCTAGCCTTTGTCTATCGTGCGAGGGCATAGATGGCGTGCAAAGTGCGAGCATAAGCAGCCAAGATAAGACCTATTTTGAAGAGGTTATGAGGATCCCAGCTGACTGCAGCGCTTGCAAGGGCAGGGGCGATGGCGTCTTTATAAATGGCGTCAAGTATAGAAGTGACGTGGCGATAAATTGCTGCTTAGAAAAAAATATGATCGACATAAATGTTGGGCTAAAAAAGGTATATTTTCATAGGATCGTGGATGCTAGAAGTAGCGCAAGGTCGATTTATTACACAAGAGAAGATGGTAGCGGTGTAGTCTTTAACTCAAACCCACGCCTTGAAGTGCTCTTTTATATGTTTTTAAAACGTGAGCTAAATTCGCGTGGCATCGTGGTCGTGGATACGCAAACATCGCCTTATACATATAGGCTTGATTTTAGATTTGACGAGCTTAGAGGCACTTACTCAAGAAGCTCAGAAATTTTAAACGGACATCTATACGGCGAACTTGTGCTTTCAGATATAAATTTCAAAAAACGAATTCCTATCTCGACTAGACACCACGTGGAGGAGCTTGAGGCGTCAAGAAGCGGTCAGTTTGACTTCTTTATCGCGCTTTTAGTCAAGCAAGCTGCCATAAAAGTGGCTGATGAGATCACTAAACTTTGAAAGGAAAAATATGAGTAAATTTAAATTTCTAGCTATCTTTGGACTTTTTGTCCTATTTTTGAGCGGTTGTGCGCCTACTCAGACAGTAGTTGCCTTTGATCCTTACAAAACTGCTGCAAGTCAGCAAGCTAACGGCCTTGAAGTCTATATAAGCGCGGTGCATGATAGTCGCAAAAACAAAAGCACTATTGCAACTATAACCGATGGCAGAGGTACTGTAAAAGAGTATGTCGTGCTTCAAAACGATCTTGCGACTTACTTTAGCGACTCCCTTAAAAGAGAGCTTGCGGCACGTGGCGCAAATGTAAATGGCATGGGTGGCGTCGTGGTTGAAGTTTTCATAAACGAATTTGAAGCAAATATGAGCGGATATGGCAGCGACAACACAAGAGGTAAGATAAAGATCACTCTTAAAATCCAAAAAGGCGATCAAAGTATCATTAAAAATATCTCAAACAACCAAACCAAATTTGAGCTAGTTCGCACTGGCGGAGCGTTTAAGCCATTCTTAACAGACATCATAAATGACGCCGTTAAACGCTCTGCTATCGCTATCTTAAACAGCTGATGTTTTGTGCATTTTGCAAGAGCTTTACGCTAAAGACATTTTGTAAAACCTGCTCGCAAATTTTAAGCGAACCAAGCCCTGTAGTAAGAGAGCTAGAGGGCTTTAAAATTTATAGCTTCTATGGCTACTCTGAGATCAAAGAGCTCATCCATTCAAAGCACCAAATGCACGGACTTTTTATCTATAAAAATTTAGCCAAATTTGCATTTAAGAAATTTGCTAAAAGCTTTAGCTTCCCAGAGCAAATTTATGCCCTGCCGATAGATGATAGAGTGCATCATGGCTACTCGCACACGGCTATTTTGGCAAATGAACTTCGTGCTAAAAATCTTAAACCCATTTTTCACGCCCTGCATGCGACAAGCAGTGTCAGTTATAGCGGCAAGGATCTTAAATTTAGACAAAACAATCCAAGAAATTTTAAAATTTTAAAAAAGATCACTGCGCCAGTTATCTTGGTCGATGACATCGTAACCACTGGCACAACGATACTAGAAGCTAGAGATACGCTTCAAAAAGCAGGCGTTGATGTGCTTTTTGCGCTTGTTTTAGCAGATGCTAGAAACTAAAATTTATGTGAAATTTGACTTGAAATTTCATACCTAAATAATTGTAAATAGCTATTAACCATAAAAAAATTTTGCCGATATAAAGATAAAAATTTACACAAAAGGATTTTGTTTATGAAAAAAGCAGCAAACAAGATTGCACTCATTATTGTTGTGCTTTTAGTTGTCTCGCTTGGCGTGTTTTCAACGGTGAATTACACAAATACCAAGGAGAGGATTTACGATCTAGCAAAGGAGTCTAAGACTTCATCTTCAAAAGTTTTGCAGTTTTATATGAATGCATTTTTTGAAGATAAGCTTGCAGCCGTTCAAAATTTTGCTAGTTACATCGAGGCACATCCACAAATTTTGGATGACAAAGAGGCTTTAGAAAAAGTGCTGATGAACGCAGCGCAGGTTACTGATTTTTCTGAGTTTTACTTTGGTTATGCAGCTGATGGTGCTGTTTATAACGCTGTGCTTGATGGTAAAGAGCGTAAATTTATGGTTTTTGATCAGAGAAAAAACTATGATGCGAGGGTTAAAGGCTGGTACAAGGACGCTATTGCAAAAGAGGGCATTATCTTTTCAGCTCCATATACAAGCTCAGCTGGTGGCTTAAATTTAACTATCGCTAAAAAGATAGTTGTTGATGGCAAGGTTGTTGGTGTCTTTGGCGTGGATATGGGCATAGATAAGCTTGACAATGAGCTTAATAAGATAAAACCAACTCCAAGTAGCGCGATAGCTTTATTTGATCTAGAGCATAAAAAGATAATTCATTTTGTTCATAAGGATCTTGTTTTATCTGATGCTAGCGAAGCTATGAAGATCATTGACGACTACTCAAACGAGTATAAGAAAAATGGAGATAAAACATTTACTTACAATCTTAGAGGCACAGAGAGGCTTCTTGCTTGCGAGCTTTACGATCAAGCAAACTGGCTTGTGTGCTCTGCAAACTCTTGGAGCGATTATGACGGAAGCCTTAGCAAAACACTTGTCTCACAAGTCATCTCTTCAGTTATATTTATAGTAGTCATCGTAGCGCTTCTTATATTTATCGTTAGCAGATCGCTTAAGCCACTCTCAAAGATATCTGATTCGCTTATTTCGTTCTTTAAATTTCTAAACTACGAGATCAAAGAGCCAGTTAAGTCAAATATCGTTTCTAAAGATGAATTTGGTGTTATGTCTTCTCTTATAAATGAAAATATCCAAAAGATCCAAACAGCTAAAGAAAAAGAGAATACCTTCATCCAAAAAGCCAACACCTTTGTAAATGAGATAAAAGATGGTAACTATGAAGCAAGCCTAGAAGCTGATACTAATAACCCAGCTCTAAATCAACTAAAAAATACATTTAAAGATCTTCAAGTAGCTCTTAAAGAAGCAATATCAAGTAATGGTAAAGATGTACTTGATCTACTAAACACATATAAAAACCAAGACTTCACAAAAAGACTTGATG
>NZ_CABPVL010000002.1:244622-266494 GCF_902460895.1 Campylobacter concisus
ACATGGTAGAGGATTTGCTGTTGTTGCTGATGAAGTAAGAAAACTAGCAGAAAGAACTCAAAAATCTCTAGGAGAGATAGAAGCAAATACAAATGTCCTAGCTCAATCAATAAATGAGATGAGTGAATCAATCAAAGAGCAAAGTGAAGGCATAAATATGATAAATCAATCAGTTGCTCAAATAGATCACTTAACAAAAGAGAATGTGGTAATTGCAAACCAAGCAAATGAAGTCACATCAGAAGTAGATGAGATGGCTAAAGCTATAGTTGAGGATGTTAGGAAGAAGAGGTTTTAACAACAACCAAAGCAACTACAATTAAATACAAAGCATAGCTCTCTAAAACATTAGAGGGCTATGTAAATTTAGACTAGATAATTAAATTTAACGCATAAAAAACTTCAAGCAAATTTTAAAATTTCATTCACTCGCAAGAATTGACTACTAAAATTACTCGCTCATTAAATTTTAAAATTTACTAGAAATTTCCGCGTTATATTGTTGAATTTATTAATTACTTCTATGCACTATATGGTTTTTTTGGATTTTAGGATCGTCAAAATTTATAAATTCCTCTAGTCCCAAGTGAGACAAAATGGGACTAGAGTAGGGATTATTTTTTAGCTACAAGAGCGTTTTTTAGCACATCATCGATCGTATCTACGGCGATGATTTTCATGTCAGCTTTTACTTCTGCTGGGATATCGACAAGGTCACGGTCGTAGTTTTTACGAGGTATCAGAGCTGTTTTGATGCCAGCTTTGTGAGCGGCGATGAGCTTCTCTTTTAGTCCTCCGATAGGTAAAACTCTGCCAGTTAGCGTGATCTCGCCAGTCATTGCGATATCGTGCTTGACCTTTGTGTCAGTTAGTATTGATGCGATCGCAGTTGCCATCGTGATACCAGCGCTTGGACCATCTTTTGGCACAGCACCTTCTGGCACGTGCAAGTGAAGATCGTAGCGTCTATAAACGTCGCTGGCTTCCAGCTTGTGCTTGTCATCATCAAATTTTGGCACGATAGCCATCGGCACTTTTAGTTTTTTGTTATCTATCAGCACTTTTACGACGCTAAATGCGATCTGAGCGCTCTCTTTCATCACGTCGCCTAGCTGGCCGGTGATCTGCATATTGCCTTTGCCTTGGATCCTGATAGCCTCGATCCTTAGCACGTCGCCACCGACACTAGTCCACGCTAGGCCATTTACTAGGCCGATCTGATCTTTTTTATCCGCTGGCTCGATCTCATAGACCTTTTTTTCTAAAAACTCTTTTAAATTTTTAGCCGTGACGCTGATCTTACCTTCATTCTTTTTGGTGAGGATATTTTTAGCGACTTTTCTTAGTATATCAGCGATCCTGCGGCGTAAATTTCGCACGCCACTCTCTCTTGTGTAGTCGCTGATGATTAGCTCAAGTGCCTCTTTGCTGATGCTCACGTCACTTGGTTTTAGCCCGTGCTTTTTAAGCTCTTGAGGCAAGAGATATTTTTTAGCGATCTCAAATTTCTCTTGTGGGGTGTATGAGCTAAGCTCGATAAACTCCATCCTATCGCGAAGTGCGGCTGGTATCATGCTCACGTCATTTGCTGTGGCGATGAAGATGATCTTACTAAGATCGATGTTGAAATTTAGGTAGTAGTCTCTAAATTTATTATTTTGCTCTGGGTCTAAAATCTCAAGTAAAACAGCGGTCGGATCGCCTCTGTAGCTTCTGCCAACCTTGTCGATCTCGTCTAAAACAACCACTGGATTCATCTGCTTGGCTTCTATGAGCCCTTGCACGATACGGCCTGGCATAGCGCCTATATAGGTGCGGCGGTGGCCTCTTAGCTCGTTCACGTCTTCAAGTCCGCCAAGTGCGATCCTAACTAGCTCACGCTTTAGCGCCTTTGCGATCGAGTTTGCAAGACTGGTTTTACCCACACCTGGAGGGCCTGCAAAGCATAAAATGGCGCCATTATTTACCTTTTCGCCAACGCCTCTAAGCTCTAAAAGCTCACGCAAGGCAAAATACTCCTCTATACGCTCTTTTGGCTTTTCAAGACTGTAGTGATCGGCATTTAGGTGCTTGCTCACTTCAGCGATAGATGATTTTTTCTTAGCTACATTTTCAAATGGTATCTCAAGTACCCAATCAAGATAGCTTTGCAAAGTATTTGCGTCGGCTGAGTCTGGGTGCATGCGAGAGAGCTTATCTATTTGTTTTTTGATCTCTTTATAGGCGTCCTCAGCCATAAATTTCTTCTTCGCGTCAAGCTTTTTGCGGTACTCTTCAAGCTCCTCTTCTCGGCTCGTATCTGCTCCAAGCTCAGCTTGAATTTGCTTTAGCTGCTCTTTTAAAAAGTACTCTTTGTTTGTCTTATCGATCTTTGAGTGGACCTTATTTTTGATCTCTTTTTGAAGCTTGTTTGCCTCGATCTCTTCGATGACGTAGTCGATGAGCTTTAGTAGGCGCTGCTCTAAATTTTCTTCGACAAAAAAGCTATAAGCGATCTGTTTTTTTAGACGAAGCGCGCTTGAAACTAGGTCGCAAACTCTGATCGCCTCAGCACTCTCTTCGATCGTTTTTAAAAGATCAGGCGGGAAAAAGTGGCTAAACTGCGAAAGCTCTCTTACTTTTTCTCTTAAAACTACGATGAGAGCGTCAGTTTTGACCTGTGATGGGCGCTTGACGTGGAGCATATCGACGATACCACGGAGCGGATTTATGCCTGATTGTTTTAAAATTTTACCTTTGTCGATGCCCTGAAATAGCACTTTTACGCGTCCGTCAGGTAGAGGCACACGGCGCATTATTGTGCCGATCACGCCTGCGTCATAGATGCCGTCAAAGTCTCTAGCGCCGTCTTGCTGGGGCTTTGTAGGCACGACAAGGATCGGCGTCTCTCCTTGTATGGCAAGCTCAAGCGCTTTTAAATTTTCTTCGTCGCTTAAAAAAAGCGGCGTTATCATAAATGGATATAAAAATAGCTCGTCTTCAACGATGATAGGAATTTCGGTTGGCAAGCTTTTGTTTTCGTTTATTTGCAAAATTTCTCCTATTCAAACAGTTTTCTATACCATGCCACGTCAGGTTTGATAAGATCAGAGCTTCTAAATGGCGACTCTTCTAGCTTTTGCTCGTAAATTTTAGCTGAAACGTCACGGCCAGTTCTCTTGTAAAGATCTGCTATTTGCATATCTAAGAAGTAAAGCGCTAATTTAAATTTGATAAGCATAGTCTCGATAAGTGGCTTATACTCGGTGTTTGGATACATATAAAGAAATTTCTCGATCTCAGTTACGCTATCTTCCATGAGCTTTTGGTTGCGGTTTGGCTGGGTAAATGAGTCAAAATTTGCTTTTATCTTTAGGTACTGGGCAAATTCTGTTTTTGGGCCGTTGTCGCCATATCTTTTGATGTACTCGTCAAGATAGTGATTTGCCATTAGATACTCTTCGTCATTTGCGTGAGCTTGGGCAAGGATGAGTAAAATTTGCTCCAAAAGTGGGCTTGCAACGTGCTCACTAGCCATTGAAACATAGTGTTTATCAGCTGACTCCAGATCGCCATCTTTTATGTCAGCGATGACCTGAGCGTACCACTCGTCTGGAGTTAGATTGTAAAGTTCGGTGTATTTTTCAGCACAACCACTAAAAAGCCCTAAAAGAGCTACGACTGCTAGAAATTTAGAAAATTTTTTCATGCTTTTCCTTAAAAATTTTAAATTCGCTTATTTTACATTTTTTGGCATTATTTTTGTATAAATTTTTTAAAACTATGCTAAAATAAGGCAATTTTACAAAACAGGAGTTAGTATGATTTTTAGTGTTAAAAGCCCTATTTTAGGCTTCGAGCATATCAAGACGATGGAACTTATTGAGCTCGATAAATTTTTTGTTAAGCTAGCGAGCAAAGATGATGAAACATCTTTTACAATGATAAATCCTTTCGCGTTAAGAAGTTATGAATTTGACATCCCAAGCTACTATGAAGAGCTTATGGATATCAAAGAGAGCTCACAACTTAGAATTTATAACATCATCGTAGTTGCCCTTCCGCTTGAGAAATCAACAGTGAATTTCGTAGCTCCTATCGTTTGCAATATGGACAATATGACCTTATCTCAAGTAGTGCTTGACGTTACAAAATATCCACAATACGGACAAGCTGAAATGATAGAAAATTTCATACAAAAATAACAAACAAGGACGTTTAGAGCTCTTAGCTCTAATTACATTAAGGAGATTGTAATTTGAAAATTCTTTTTTTATTCCTATTTTCTTTTATCTATGTTTTTGGTGATGTTGATCCTGATGATCTAGAATTGCCAAGCACCGTTAGAGCTTGTACTACTGCTGAACAAGCAGCTTGTGGTGCAGGCATTGTTTGCAGGATCGACTATGACAACATTAGACACTGTGTAGGCGCTAGTCAGGATACTGGAGCTGTTTATCCAGAAACTCCAAATGTAGTAAATGGTAGAGTATTAATCCTAAGTGGATATAGGGATGTGAGTTACTATAAAAATTTAAACGATAGCAACCAAATGAAAAAAAGAGATAAATTTATAAGGGTTATCGGCGACATGGATGTTATCGGTGCTAGCGCCATCGTGCCAAGAGTAAATGGCTTTAAGTTTGAACCATCGCTAAGTGGCACAACAGATGATCCTAATGCAAACACTTCTCAAATAATAGAAAAAAGATATGTTAACGAAGAGCCAGGTCTTGGCACTAGTAAATTTCCAAATTCATCTCGCGCAACTTTTAAATTTGAAGATAAAAGTGAATATGAACGAAAAAATATAGATAAGACAAAGATTAAATACGCCAGACTTTACTGGGGTGGAGCAGTTTATGATGAGTGGCAAAAAGATAAAGGACTGCTAAATGCTATGTATGAAAATATCTTTGGCTATACTAGTGTTAAATTTAAAACCCCTGATGGCTTAGTGCATCTTGTAAAGGCTAAAGAAGAAGATGTAAAATGGGATAGCTCTTTTACGCCTTATAATCCAAATGCCGTAACACGCGATACATATTATAAATACTGCAAAGATCCAAACAACCCTGATGATACTGGCGGTTGTGATGCTAAATATACTATACCACTTCACCCTGATGATAAGGGCAATGCTGCAAAATCAACCGTTGGTATAAGAAGTGGTATGTACTTTACTTATCAGGCAAGCGCTGATGTGACTGATCTAGTTAAGGCTAGTCTTGGTAAGAGTGATGCGGGTAGGACATTTGCAGTTGGTGGTATAGCAGCAACTATCAAAAAGACTACTCCAAGAAGCTATAAAGTCACGATAGATGCACAAGAGCAAGATGCAAAGGTGGCTCATGGTACAGCTTTGTACGCTGATGGTGACTGGAGCATTAGCTACGTTGTCTCACAGTATGGCGGCTGGAGTTTGGTTATAGTTTATGACTTTGGTGAAGAGGATGAAGGCAAGATCAAACCAAAAGCTGTAAACATCTATAGCGGCATGTCAGATATCTCACCCCTTGTTAAAAGAAAAAAGACAACATCAACTCAAACTACACAAAATACAAAACTAAATTTAACATTTGATGACTTTTATACTCCGACTGCAGGCACTGTAAATTCAAGTCTTGCTTTTATGGGCTTTGGTGGACGTAAGGAGATAACAGGCGAAGATGTGATGATAAAGAAGAATGATGGAACTTTTCAAAGCCTCACTTCTGGGGCTAATCCATCTGATCCAAACTCGGTAGGTAACCCAAGACATAATCAATTTAACTCTTCTATCACAAGGTTTGGCTATCTGGCTAATGTTGATAAAAAATTTAATAGCCAAATGGATCTAGATCTCTTTGATATATCAAATTTTATGTCAAATAAACAAAGCAGAGTTGATATGCAGTTTGAAGCAACCGCTTCAAATATATCTGGAAATACTCAAGGCGATAGAT
This sequence comes from Campylobacter concisus, assembly GCF_902460895.1. Taxonomy (GTDB): domain Bacteria; phylum Campylobacterota; class Campylobacteria; order Campylobacterales; family Campylobacteraceae; genus Campylobacter_A; species Campylobacter_A concisus_BC. Next base: position 250,547 of record NZ_CABPVL010000002.1, read on the forward strand.
TAAATATCGGTATGGTTGCTTTTTCTACTGCACTATATGATCCTGAGGTTTGTTATAGTGAAATACTACAAGTATGGGACAAGGTTAAAAATGATTGGGTGAATGTTGCCATAAAAGGAGCCAGTGCCAAAGAGAATGAAGGTAAGGCAAAAACAGCAAAAACTGGAGATAAGTTAAAAACCATAGTAACTGTACAAAATAAGGGTAATGAAGACGCAAAAAAAGCTTATTTAAAGATAAATTTTGACCATAAATTTATTGATTACAAAAAAGACTCAAGCTGTTTGCTAGTGGATGCTGATAGTATAACAAGAACTGATTGTCAAACATTTAATGATACTGACGGCAGAGTAAGTGTAACCAATGGAGCTAATAGTACAGTTTTAAAATACGTAATAGGCCAAGGTGCAAGTGCAGGAACTGGTGGAACACTTATACATAATTCAGGAAACTTTGCAAGATTAAAATTTGTTGGGGTACTAAATTCAGAATATAAAAAGACAAAATATGAGGCTGAATTTGAAAATGCTGCTATAGGGTTAAAATATAATGGCAGGATTAAAGAGTGCGTGCCAACGAATTACGACTTAAAGATCGTTAATGAAGAGGAAAATGACTTTTATCCAAGAAGTCAAGCAAATGATCCAAGTGGGAATTTTAAAAACAAGCTTTATACAAAGATAGCAAATAAGCCTTTTGATATCACTATCTCAAACTACAAAAAGACTGATGGTACTCTAAAGGCGCCTGACTCAAATACTGATGTGACATTAAAGCTAGTGACTGATTGTAGTTCTGATAAATCAGTCATACCAGCTGAGACTTTGCACTTTACTACTTCAACCCACACTATCACAAGAAGAGTGACAGTGCCAAGACCATATCCTGACTTACATGTAAAGCTTAGTTATCAAAATAAAATCACAAATTTAACCGATGAAAAATGTGCTGCTTTTGATAGTTTTGCAGTAAGGCCAGCGACATTTGGTCTTTATGATGCGATTACAAATTCAGCCTATACGGACAAAACTTTAATAGGTGGCAAAAGCTACAGTGAGATCACTCTTGGAGCTTATGACGCAAATGGTGGTTTGGCAAACGGCTATACAAACACCTTAAAAGCTGATAGCACAACTGACAAAGTACTACTTGCTTCAGTAAAAAAAGGCACAAGTGATTGCGTCTTGCCAACAGCTATAAGTGATGGAAGTAGCGATCAGCTTCAAGTAAGTTTTAATGATCCTGATAAAGCCATAGGGATTATAAGTAAGCTTGGATCTACAAGCGATGATGATAGTGGATTTTCTTTTTCTGATATAGGTGAAGCGTACTTTTACGTAAGAGATGCTAGCTATACAAAGGTAGATCAAAAAGCAACACAGCAAGATAGTGACTGCGCACTTGGCAAGAGTTATAATGAAGAGGACGGGGACGGCAAATTTGGTTGTGATATAAATTTTAATCAGCATAAATTTAATTTTGCGCCAAAGGATCTCGAGGTAAGCGACTTTAAGATATTAGGGGGTGGTGTTAGTTATATTGCAAACGAAAAAGAAGCCCCATCTCCAACTTTAAGTTTTAAAGTAAGAGCAAGGCTTTTTAACGACAATCCAGCACTTCTTTATCAAAATGGTTGCTATGCAAACAATACAACATTTAAAATAAAAGCAGGAGAGATCATAGCTGAATATACTGATAATAGTGGCTCAAAGTTAAGTAGTGATGCTGCTGGGGTAGACAAGCTAAATAGTGAAATAATATTTTTTGATGATAGCAATCCTGCCGCACTTGTAAAAAAGGTAAATTTATCTCCACATGATGGAGCTTATAGTGTTAAGAAAGAGGCATTTGGAAGTGACGGCTATGCTGATGTAAGTCTAAAATTTAACTTCACGCGCGAAAAAAATGTAGCCAAAAATCCTTTTGAGGTGACAAGTGATATATTCACTTTTGAAAGCTTAGCTGAGGATCAAAGTAGTAGAAATAAAACAAAGGGAGACAACTACAAAAAGCCAACCACAAAAACATCGGCAAAATTTTACTACGCTAGGACATACGCACCTTACTATGAGGGGCCAAACACTGGCTTTAAGGCAAAAATTTACTACGGAGTGTATTGCAATGGTTGCGACGAGAGTAAATTTATGTTGCAAAAACCTGGATCAGGCGCTCGCTGGGAGGAGTTTGCAGGTACGCACTCATGGTATGTAAATCCTCTTCACGATGCTAGTTATGGCAATGTCGATAGTTACACCTTTTCAAATCACACTACGCGAGATGCAGCCAAAGAGACGGCACTTAGTGACGGCATCAGCTACATTTATGTGAAAAATGACCGAGCAGTTACAGATATAGCCAAGATGCATACGAAAAACTGGCTCATATATAATGAATTTGATAAAGATGCGGCGACAAATGATTTCACAGTGAGATTTCTCGTGCCAAATGGCGACTGGGCTGGCAAGACCCTAAAAAATGGCTCTAGTAAAGGTGACGTAGGAAATGTCATAGGCGGCGAAAACAACTTTAACGATCTAAGCGATAAGACAAATAGGAGAATTTCTTGGTAAAAAGAGGCTTTTCTCTTATAGAGCTTATCCTCTCGATAGTCGTTGTGGCGATCATCAGCACGTCGATACCGCTTGTACTAAAGACCACATCTGAGCTAAATCAAAAGGCGGTTACGCAAGAGAGCTTGATGAATGCTAAGACCTACATGGGGCTTATCTTAAAAGCTCCTTTTAGCGACAAGGTCATCAAGGTCTCAACAAACATCGGCGGCAGTAGCGCTGAGACGGCTTACTTTTTTCCTATCATCTTAAAGCCAGGTGATCAAAGAAACGAATTTTATAAGATAAATAAAATAACAGGCGACGGGCATAGAGTTTTTGCCTATACAAACTCATCAGATCTAGTACCTGATACGGCAGTGAGGTCTGTGGATTATTACAAAACAAGAAATAAAAATTTAAACACAACAAATCAAAACAGAGACTACATAGTTGGTTCAGACTATGAGGTAAGTGTTAGCGAGGGTAAGGGCTGGTTTAAGCCAAATTTAGGGCTAGACAACAGTGATGTAAAAGAGATAAGTGTAACTGCAACTTCATACAAAAATGACACAAAACAAGAGACGACATCAGTGCTAAGAGCCTACGCTTTTAACCTAGGTGAGGGCGGCTCGCTAAATACGAAAGCGTGGAAATGAAAAGAGCCTTTACACTTCTTGAGCTTGTAGTCGTCATCGTTGTACTTGGTATCATCGCTATGATGAGCTTTAATGCCATAATGAACATCTACTCAAACTACTTTCAAACAAGGACAGTAAATGAGCTCGAGACGCAAACGGAGATCGCACTGGAGCAAATTTCAAAGAGGCTAGAGCACCGCATAAAGCCAAGCGTGATCGCTAGAAAAACTGATGGAGCTTTTTTGGCGCTAAATGATAGCGGGGTAAATTTAGATGCTAAGTATGAAATTTTAGAATTTATCCCCTATGCGTATGAAATTTTTAACGATGTGCCTTCTGGTAATAAAGCAGGCAGATATAGTGGCTATGCGGATCTTGCTAAGAGCTCACCAGCAACTGGTCTGATAAGTCCTGGAAGTAATTTTACAACTGGAGTTGTAGAGACCATAAAAGATCTAACTTGCAAAGATGACACAAGAAATGCCACTTGTGTGGATTTTACAAAAAAGGATGGTGGCGTTGTAGCGATATTTTCTGATGTTTATTACAATGTACAAGATTCTTTTGGATATAAGGGTGATATTACAAATTTAGACATAGCAAAAGTTGGTGTAAAAGGCGGTCAAAGTGGGTTAAATGGCAATACGCTAGAAATTTCGGGTTTTGGTGGCAAGCAAATTTCAGAGCAGTATCATCTAGCCTACACAGCAAACGCCATAGTGCCAGAGCAGAGCCAGAGCCAAGCAGACAAAAATAACGGTGTCTTTGATCTAAATTTATACTACGACTATCGTCCATGGATGGGAGAAAAATATAAACAAAATGGCGAAAAAGCAACCCTTGCTAAAAACGTTACGAGGTTTGTCTTTACTGAAAAAAATGGCGTCATCGTGCTAAAACTTTGCATGAGGGCAAAAAACTCAGAGATAACCATCTGTAAGTCAAAGGCGGTTTATTGATGAGGCGAGGTTTTACACTCATTGCGGCGATATTTTTTGTAGTGATCGCAAGCTCTATTTGTATGCTGGCTCTTTCGATCGCTAGCACTTCAGTTAAGCAAAATAGCGAAATTTATCTAAGAGAGCAAAGTGAGCTAGTAGCCCGCGCTGCGACTGAGTACGCCATGTTAGCTATCATAAGCAATGACTTTAGCGTCACTTGTCTTGGAAATGAGAGCAAAGAAGCAAGTGATGACAAACCAATAAAGGGCGAATTTGGCGAGCTTTTTACCTTTAAAGTATATGTAAAATACTTTGGCGATATGGGCATTTGCTCCGGTGACGCAGTGGCTGCTACTGGAGTAAATCAAGGCACGATAATGCTTGATGTCTTTGTCAGCTCAAAACCAGGAAAAGCCTCAAATCCTATAAATTTTCACAAACGAACTCTTCAGAAACTTTAAAATTTTATAAAGATTTTACTTTAATTTGCTTTTAGTTTCGTCGTGTTATAATCATCTTACTTTCTATAAAGGAGATTGCGATGAACATAAGCATTGTAGGAAAACAATTTGAGCTAACAGAGCCTATCAAAAACTACATCCAAGACGCTTTTGACACCCTTGGCAAGTACAACCTTGACATCATCTCAGCAAGATGCGTAGTGGGAGCGGATGAAAAGCAAGGTAAAAAGGGCTTTAATGCAGAATTTTCTCTAAATATGGCTCACAAAGACACGATAGTCGTCCGCCAAAAAGATAAAGATCTCTATGCGGCGATCGATCTTGCTATCGAAAAGGCTTCAAAAGTTTTAAGAAGAGAGCACGATAAGAAATTTACCGTAAAAGGCAAGGCTGATGATAAAGAATTTCGCTCGAGAATAGGCGAAGAAAAGATCGAAGGTGTCGAAGAGATCGTACCTATGGAGCTTGAAATTTACAAACCTCTTGAGGTAGAAGAGGCACTTGATAAACTAAAATCAAGCGATAAACAATTTTATGTATTTAACGATGTTGATGCCAAAATGCGCGTCATCTACAAAAGAACAGACGGAACTTTCGGTCTATACTAAAACTAGGGGCGCTTTGCCCCTAGCTGATTTTTAATATAAATTCTCTATTCTTTAGTTATTTAAGCTATTTTTAAATGATTGCTAACTATAATACGACTTCTTTTAAGTGTTCCGGATTAGCTCAGCGGTAGAGTAGGTGACTGTTAATCACTTGGTCGCTGGTTCGAACCCAGCATCCGGAGCCATTTCTTTTTATATATTCTTTTCAAATTCCAATTTTAACGATGTTTCAAGAACTTTAAGTTTCTTGGTTTTTATATTTTTTCCTTTACTTCCCCTCGGCTTTATTTGTTGTTTGAAATTATATCGTTCTAATTTGCTGTCAAAATATGATTATATGTTAGGCCTTAGTCGAAGTTAAAATAAATTTTCCTTCATTCATCCTAGCTTCATTTTAGGCTTTTATAATGCGCTCATCCAAACGAAAGTTGGAAATCAAAAATAAAAGGATTAAAAATGAAAAAGGTACTAGGTGCAGCAGTTTTAGCAGCAATTTTAGGAGCAACAAGTTTGCAAGCAGCCATCACGTCAAAAGAGGCTTTAAACATAGCTGAGAAAAACTTCCCAGGCTCAAGCGTCAAAGATATCGAGATGAACGTCAAAAAGGGCGTGACATTTTATAAGATAGAGTCTTTTAAAGACGGCGTCAAACAAGATATCAAGATCGATGCTAACAGCGGCCAGATCGTAAAAGTAGAGAATAAAAATAAAAAACATATCTTGCCGATCGAAGCAGTAGATTTTTCAAAATTTACTCTTAGCATCGACGATGCTGTAGCTAAAGCTCAAGCGCTCGAGGCTGGTTGGAGCCTTGATGAGGCAGAGCTTGATAATAAAAATGGTGCTTGGATATACAAAGTAGAGCTTAAGCGCGACAGGAGCGAGAAAAAGGTGATCATAAACGCTCAAACTGGCGAGATAATCGGCAACTATACAAAGTGATCTAGCGCCCTTTTTGGGCGTTAAATTTTTATAAAGGTGAAAAAGATGAGTGAAAATTTAGAGCAAAATTTAAACGATAACGTTAGCAAGCAGGGTTTAGAGAAAAATTTGAACGAAAATTTTAGCCAAAGCGCGAGAGAGAATTTAAGTAAAAAAGCCGAGGCTGGTACTAATAAAAATAGTTACGAAAATTTAAGAAAGAGCGAGCAAATGCCTGAAAATTTAGATAAAAATTCAAGCGAGGCAAACAGTAGCGCAAAAAATTTAAGCCAAGCAGCTCCAAAATGCAAAGCTCAAAATTTCTTTAAAAATGCGCTCGAGCTTTCACTTCAAGGTGTAGCTGGTGCGCTTATCTACACTGGCAAGGCTGGTGTGTGGCTATCAAACGTTACAAACTGCCTAAAAGACGAGGCGCAAAGGGCGGAGCTATCAAAGATAAATGAAGAGCAGGCTAAATTTGAAAGAGTGGCTTGCATCTTGCCAGAAAAAGTCAAAGAGATCGTCACAGAGCGCCTAAAAGTAGAGCCAAACGAGGTGGAAATTGAGCCGATCTATCTAGCTAAAAAACAAAGTTTTGGCACGCTTGGGGCGGAGTATTTTTATGACGCAAGGGCTAAATTTAATGGCTTTTTGTATGATTTTAAGATAGGCGCAGCAAATGGCGAAATTTTAAATCTAAAAATAAAAAGCCAAATTTGATAAAATAGCTGGCAAAACCAAGTGAGGCAGGGATGAAAATTTTAGTCGTCGAGGACGAAATGGACCTAAATAGCGTCATTACAAGGCACCTAAAGAAAAACGGATATAGCGTCGATAGCGCGTTTAACGGCGAGGAGGCGATGGACTTTACCGCCGTCGCGCACTACGATCTCATCGTGCTTGATCTTATGATGCCGGTGATGGACGGACTTACATTTTTGCAAAGATCGCGCACCGCAAAGCTAGCGACCCCTGTGCTGATACTAACGGCAAAAGACGATGTGGATGACGTTGTAAAGGGGCTTGACGCGGGCGCGGATGACTACTTGGTCAAGCCATTTGACTTTAAGGAGCTACTAGCTAGGGTGCGTACGCTCATTCGCCGAAACAGCGGCAATGTGGCTAGTGAAATTTACGCAGGCGAGCTAAAGATCGACCTTTCTAAAAAGTCAGTCGAATTTAGCGGCGAGCAGATCGAGCTAACTGGCAAAGAGTATGAAATTTTAGAGTTTTTGATGCTAAATAAGGGCAGAATTCTAACTCGCGACCAGATCAAAGAGCACGTCTGGGACTTTGACTACACGGGCGGCTCAAACGTCATCGACGTGCTTATAAAAAACATAAGAAAAAAGCTTGGCGAGTGCGAGGTGATCCAGACTAAAAGAGGGCTTGGCTATGTTGTTAAGGATTAAACAAGCTCTCGCAAACATACCGATAACGGCGCGCGTAACGCTTTGGTACTCGTTTTTTATCATCGTTATCGTAGCGGCTCTTATTGCCATCTCTGCGGTCGTGGCGGATGAGATTTTTGAGGATGTGAGCCAAAAAAAGCTAGCCAAATCAGTCACCAAGATCGCCAATGATATGGATGAGTTTGAGCCATACGATGATGGGATATTTTTTATAAAATATAACGTAAAAGGCGATGTGATAGGTGGTTTAGCACCAAAACACTTTCAAATTTCACTTAAAATGAACAGTGGTGCAGTGCGCCTTTTTGAAAACGGCGAAAACCGCTTTTACTACTACGATATCGCAGCTAAAGGCAAAGAGGTCTGGGTCAGAGGCGTGATAAATGCGGAGAATTTTTTTAAAAAAGAGGGGCTATTTTTACTAGCGCTTGGCGTTTTTGTGCCGGTTTTGTTTATCTTTGTGCTTTACGGTGGCTATAAAACGATAAAAAACGCGATGAAGCCAGTCGCTATGATGTCTAAAACTGCCCTTGAGATAGGTAGTAGCCGTGACTTTTCAAAGCGTATAGACCTGCCTGCTGGCAAAGACGAGCTGCACGCACTTGCAAGCGTTTTTAATCAGATGCTTGACTCATTAGAAAAGGTCTATCAAAGCGAAAAACAGCTCACCTCAGACGTCTCGCACGAGCTACGAACACCACTATCTGTCATCATGGCTGAGAGCGACTACGCTGCGAGCTATGCGCAAAATTTGGACGAGGCCAAGGAGTCGCTGGAGGTCATCTCTAGGCAGTCAAGAAAGATCACCTCGCTGATAGATCAAATTTTGGAGCTCTCGAAGCTAGAAGCTGGCAGAAATTTGGAGCTAAAAGATATAAATTTAAGCTCTATCTTGCAAAATTTAGCTACCGACTATGAGAAGCTAGCAAGTGCAAAGGGGTTAAAATTTAGCTGCGATATAGCACCAGATGCCCAAATTTTAGGCAATGAGCTGATGATATCAAGGCTGGCGGATAACTTTTTAAGCAACGCACTAAAATTTGCCACAACCAAAGTTGAGCTAAATTTATGCCTCACAAAAACGCATGCACTTTTGTCTGTAAAAGACGATGGCTTAGGCATCTCTAAAAAAGATAGCGAGCTAATCTGGAATAAATTTTATCAAGTTGAAAGCTCAAGAAACAAAAGCCAAAACAGAGGCAGTGGTCTTGGTCTTGCCATCGCTGCAAATATAGCTAAAATTCACGGCGCAAAGCTAGGCGTAAAAAGTGAAGCAGGAGCTGGGAGCAAATTTTGGGCAGAATTTGAACTTGTAAATTTAAAGCAAGTATAAATTTAAGCAGTTTGCTAGATAAAATTTACGCAAGAGTAAAACAAATATAAGAGCGAATTTAAATTTTACACAAAATGATGCCTATTAATAAGCAAAAGACTATCAAAGTTGCGAGATAGATAAAGATTGGGCAAAGCATTAAGATGTCTGATTTAAGGCCCATTTAAAGCGCTTAAAAAGAGTTTGTAAAAAGATGTTTTGCAAAGTAATGTAAAGAAATTTTCGCCACTTCGACACTCTGACTACGAATAAATCGCCTTTTTCTATGTCTTTTATAACTTTGATATCTAAGATAACTTTACAAAATCTAACCAAGAGCCATAAGCCACAAGACACACAAGAAAAAATCAAAAAACCAAAAACCAAAAAGACACTAAATTTAGTGTCTTTTATCGTTATCTTTCGTTAAGCTTTCCGCATGCATCAGGGCGATACCTACCGCAATGCGTCATCTGGTCTATATCGCTAGCTATTGATCTTCTTATGCGGTGGATCTCATCGGTTGAAGGGGACTTTAAATTTTCAAAAAGGGGTGTCATGCACCGGTATCATCGCCATGCAGTTCATTATGTCGGCTCCCCACTGCTTTGCCTTTGCCGAGATGCTTCGGACGTGATTTATATTGACCCCAGGGATGACTACGGTGTTTATCTTTACTAGCATGCCAGCCTCTTTTAGCTTGCGGATGCCCTCGTCCTGACGCGCTAGCAGTATCCTAGCAGCCTCCTCGCCGTAGTAGTTTTTACCTTCATATCTCACCCACGAATAGACCTTTGAGCCAACATCTGGCGTCACGGCATTTACAGTTACTGTCACGTGGCTCACGCCAAGGCGCACGATCTCATCAACGTGCTCAGGTAGCGCTAAGCCATTAGTCGAGAGGCAGAGTAGGGCGTTTGGGAAGTGGGACTTGCACTTTTCAAAGGTCGCTAGCGTCTTGTCAGCGTCGCACATCGGATCGCCAGGTCCAGCGATGCCGATGACTGAGATGTCTTGTCTAAATTTAAAGAGCTTTTCTAGAAATTTCACCGATTCATCTGGCGTTTGCACCTTTGCCGTTACGCCAGGGCGATTTTCATTAGCGCAGTCATATATGCGGTTGCAGAAGTTGCACTGGATGTTGCAGTGAGGGGCAACTGGCAGATGCACGCGTCCGTAGCTAGCGGAGGCCTTTTTGTTAAAGCATGGGTGACTATCAAGATCAGCTTTGGTGCGAAAGATCATTAGCTCTTTTTCCTTCCAAATTTAATGGCATTTGCATGGCAGACATTGAGGCAGTTTCCGCAATTTGTGCAGTTTATCTCATCAGGTCTTGTCCCCATTTCGCACTTGCGCAAGCATGCGTCGCAGTCGTCACAGGCACTTGTTTTATAGACACGAAAGATCGAAAATTTACGCAAAATTTCAAGCACGCCACCTGATGGACAGACGAAACGGCACCAAAGGTTAGCTATGATTAGCGAGGCTAGCATGACTGAGATGATGACTGCTGTGCGAGTGACCTACTCCCATTCGCCAAAGCGAAGTGACAAAGTAACGGCAGTTAGGTACTCGTCGCTCGTTCTTATAGGTATCATCATGCGAGGATTGCCCCAGACGAAATATACCCAAAGACTGATTGCTATGGCAATTAGCATGCCTATTTGAGCGATTATCAGCTTTTTGCTGCGGATTTTTAGCTTGAAAAAGGCAAATTTACCAAGCATTTGATTGACAAAGCCAGCTGGACAGACCCAGCCACAAAATGCTCTGCCAAAGAGGATGACAAGCGCTGGGATAAATAGCCAAAATCCAAAAAAAAGCGATGTGATCCGCCCCCAACAGGTGATGATAGGGCAGTTTTGGCAATTTACAAAAGGCACCACAAAAGGGCATCTAAAAATGCCGTAATACGCCCACTGACCGATGCCTGCTATAAAGATGAGCTGCACTAGGCGTCTTATCTTTGTTGTGGGGGAGTTTTTGCTTTTCTTTTTTAAATTTACGTTGCCGCATGCACTGCTATTAGAGTATGCGCTATTACAGCTACTACACATCTTTTACACCAAACCTTTCTATAAGCTCTAGCCCACGCGCTGAATAAATGGAGGTAAAGCCGTGTTTTTCAAAAATTTCTTGCCCCTCAGTGCCGCAAACAAAGTCTGCAAAGTCATTTGCTAGCCTTTCATCTTTTACATATTTCATTATATTTAGCGTAAAAGTGAGCGGTCCAGGCGGGATGAGCTTTTCGTCGATGGGCATATACTCGATCTTGTCCTTAAACCTATCGTGCGTTGTTAGGCGTTTTTCGATGATCGAAGCATCGCCCTTGCCATCAACTAGCTCGCACATCATATTTATGACGCATGATCCATTTGCGACCATGTTTTTCATCACCGCATCAGTTAGGTTTGAGTTTTTTAAGATCCCTTTGACTGGGCCACTGCCAGGGGGCGATGATCTAAGAGGCAGCATCACTCTAACTCCTGGCTCTGCAAGGTCCTTTAAGTCGCGAATGCCTGCTGGATTGCCTTTTGGCACGACTAGGACGTAGTCAGTAAAGCATAGAGGCCTAAAATGGAGGCTAAGACCAGCTTTGCGAAGTTTTTTAGAAAGCTCTAAAACCCTTGCTCCAAAGAGCTCGGTCGTGCTTTGAAGTGCTAAAAGCGACTTGCCAAGAGCGCCAGCAAAAGCGCCGGTGTATTGGATGTTGTGCCCTGTTCTTGACTCGTAAATGGCATTTAGCTCGTTAAAAGCTTCAGATAGGCCTCCACACGACCAAACTTGAAGCGAGTCAGACTTAAATGGCGTAAAGCCAGCCAGCATCGTTTGTGGCGTGGCAGCAGCCGCTGTGGCTAAAGCACCTTTTAAAAAGCCACGGCGTGATATACCAGTTTGTTTTAATTCCACGAAATCTCCTTTTGGGATTTAAGAAATGTAAATTTGATATTTTCGGCACGCGAAACTTGTGAAATTTGACTTTTGAAATTTGCAAAAATGGTAGTTGAAGATAAATTTATGCAAATGTAAATTGCGACCGCAATCTAAATTTGAGTGATTATAGCCAAATGCTAGCTTAAAAATCGAGATAAATTTAAAAAGCACAGGGATAAATTTGCTAAAGTAAATTTATCGTTTAAAGAATAATTAAGATTTTAGTCGTCAAAAGGTTTAAAAAGGTATATAATGCCTTTTGCGATTTAAATGGAATTTATCTTAAAAATGGAGGTTTATCTTGAAAAATAATCTTAGCATTTCTCTTGTTTTATCTAGCATTTTATTTAGCTGCTTAGACGCTCAGGTCATGGATATAGGGACAAATTTTTATAGAGATTACCTTGATCTTGCGCAAAATAAAGGCATCTTTAAAGCCACAGACGCTCCACTGGAATTTACGCAAAGAAACGGCACTAAATTTACGTTTAATAAGATCCCAAACAACAACGCAAGAAACAATAAAGGCAACTTTACTGCGCTTGGGCGAAGTTTTGTAGTGACGGCTACGCATGTTGAAAAGGGGACTAATGCGGTTGATTACAATGAAAAAAGAGGCGTTTTTGGCAATACAAAATATGAGTATCTGACTAGATATTCATCTACTTCAACATCAAAAGTCTATAACACTGAAACGACATATCTAAGAACTACTAAATTTATAGTAGAAGGCAGTGTTGATCCTATAGATATACCAGATCTTGAAATTTCGCCTGCTTCTTATAATGATCAAGATATAGCAGAGATTGAAGTTAGAAAAATAGAAAATTATTTTAAATCGATAAAAAATAGCGGTGGCGCAAATGGTAATGATATTTTTGCTTATCAAGCTGGCATTGGACTACTTAGCTTAGAAAAACCAAGGATCGACCCTATCACAGGAAATCCAACTGGTGGATACGATACTATAGTAGATAAAGATGACACTAATAATCAAACGTTGGGTGCAAGTTTAAATAATATAAATATAATTAACTCGGTTGCATATAAAAAGAAAATTCCACTACTTGGAGATGGCAATGAAGTAAATGGAATTTACGTGCTTCCATTTACTAATGACAACTTTAGAAATAAACTTTATATAGGCGATAGTGGCTCAGGATTTTTTGCTTATGATACTTTGAATAATAAATGGGTGTTGGTTGGCGTAACTTCGGTGGCCAATGGCACTCAAAACTACGCTTCTATCGTTACTGCAAGAGATTTTAACGACTATAAAAAAGGGTATGAAAATTTAGTAAGTGGCGTAAATGTCCTAGGTAGCGCGCTAGTGCAAAACAAAGATAATATATTTAGCAGTGCAAATGGCTCAAATATCACGCTAAGCACTAACCTAGACTTAGGACATGGCGGTATCGTCGTAAATAGTGGCGACTTTACTCTAAATAGCACAAATGGTAGCAAGATAGCGAAATTTGCAGGTTTTGACATAGCTCGGGGCGCTAGTTTAAATTTAAACGTCACTTCAGACACAAGCGTGCATAAGCTAGGCAAAGGCAGCTTGATAGTAAGCTCAAGTGGCAACAAACCACTAAGGCTAGGCGAGGGCGTGGTTGAGCTAAGAGCTTTAAACGCCTTTGATAAAATTTATCTAACAAGTGGCAGAGGGCTCTTAAGGCTTGGCGTGAATGAAAATTTAAATGATAAAATTTTCTTTGGCAATGGCGGCGGAGCACTTGATCTAAATGGCTTTGATCAGACTTTTGACAATATATCAGCCAACTCAAGCGATGCGAAGATAACAAATGCAAACTCACAAAGGGCGACGCTTACTATAAACGGCGAAAGTGGCAAAGATACGATATTTCACGCAAGTATCGATAAAAATATAGAGCTAAGACATAGCGGGCAGGGCAAGGAGCTTGTTTTTGACGGAGGATTTGACATTGATGGTGCTTTGAGCCTAGAAAATGCCAAGGTTACGCTCCAAGGTCATCCAAAAACGCACGCCATTGGCGATGCTAGCGTTTTAACTCCCCTAGCAAAGAGCAAGATGGCCGCAGCTGGTTTAATCGAGCCAGACTATATGGATCTAGCTCGCCCATCTACTCTCTCTCAGCCTGATTGGGACGAGAGAAAATTTAGTGCAAAAGATGGCATAAAGCTTAAATCATCAGAGCTTACCATAGGTAAAGATGCTAAGCTAAATGGTGACATCACAGCTAAAAACTCGGTCATAAATTTAAGTGGGAGCTAACTCACTATATAGATAAATTTGATGGCTCAAATACCTATGATGACGGTTTAAAGTATCGCCAGGATATTGAGAGTAAAAATTTACTTGTTAAAGACGTTAAATTTGACAATAAAATCGTTATGGATAGCGATAGTCTGCTAAAAGCAGGAGGCGGTGCAACTAAGCTAAAAGAGCTAGTTATAAATGGCAAAGATACGCCTTTGGCTAAAGATGTGCTCTTAGGCGATGGTAAATTTGAGGTAGAAAATTTAGAGGTTAGTGGCGCGCAAAAGCTTGGCTTTGAGCCTGATAGCTTCATAAAAAAGAGCCTAAAGATAAAGAGCTTTGGCAGTGAAAATGAGCCAGTACTTGACTTTAAAAAGGTCTTAATCCTTGGCGCTGGGATGAAATTTGATGTTGATTTTACTGCGGCGCTTAAAGGCGGTATGGTGCTTGATAAAACATATACTTTAGTAAGCGCACAAAGCATCATAAATGAGGGCGCTATCTTTAACAACGAGCAAAAACTTGGGGATTTGTTTATGACCTACACCATAAGTGACGGCAAGATCGTGATGAAGCTAAGCGACAAAAAGGGAGAAAATCCAGCCGTTTCGTCCAATGTGGTTCAAGAGAGGGTTTCTAAATTTAGCCAAAGAGAAAATAAAATCCTAAGCATGCTAAAAGGCACGCCTGAATTTGTGCAAGCAATCTCAAGCGGTGACGATGAGGCGCTAAGAAAACTAGCGCAAAAAGCCGACAAAGATATGAGAGAAATTTCTACTTCTTCGCTCAAAATGAGCATAAAAGCCTTGCAAAACAGCAACGAGCTGATGAACTCTAGGTTATTTCAGGTCACGCAGCTAAGGGCAAAGGCTGATATCTCGCAGTTTAAGCTAGCTGGACTTGAAAGTGACATCATGCCAAGCGCGAAGATGGCTTACGAAGCAGCAGAAGCTAGCAGGGAGAGAAACAACTTTTGGGCAAATGTAAATGGTGCTTATTTTAAAGATAAAAAAAGCGACGGGGATCTTAAATTTTATGGCACAAATATCGGCTATGACAGAGGTTATGACGAGTTTATCTTAGGTGTAAGCGCTGGGGTAAGCAAAGCTAAATTTAGCTCAAATGTATTAAAAGATGATGCTAAAATTTATAGTTTTGGTGCGTATGGGCTTTTTGAAAGAGGAGCTCACGAGATACAAAGTAACTTAAATTTTGCCTTTATAAACTCAAAACGCAGCCTAGATGAGGCGCAAAAAGCTAGTGCAAAAGGCAGAGGCATCCTCTCAAGCAACTACTATAAATATAAAATTTCACTCTCTAAAAGTGGCGAGTATGAGCAAAGCATAAAGCCTCTACTCGCATTAGAGCTTGGCGCTAACGGCATTGATGGATTTAAAAATGACCGATATGATCAAAAGAGCATCAATGACTTTAATGTGGCTGTGGCAGCAGGAGTAGAATATGCTTTAAACAGCGATAAAAACGTATTTGGCGTGCAATTTTTAGTAAAACAAAGTGTATATAACTCAGAAGATAAGTCTTATGTTTCGCTTAATAATTCAAATGAGTATGTTGATTACAAGCTTGATAATAATAAGCTAAGCTATAAGCTTACTTTAAACTCAGACACCAAACTTAGCGAAAATTTGGTTCTCTCTTCTCAGCTAAGTGGCATGCTTGATAATGATAAAAACTACGGCATAAGTGGTGGTTTAAAGATCGAGTATAAATTTTAAATTTATGTCAAAGTGGATTTAAATTTCACTTTGACGTTATTAAAAAGCAGATTGTTTTAAATTTGGTAATTTTGAAATCTAATGAAAAATAGTGAAATTTAAAGCTTGAAAGTAGGTGGTGGGTTCACCAGGACTATTGTATCAATAATATTCAGCAAATAATAGAGCCTTATGATCTAAAGTAAATACAT
>NZ_CABPVL010000002.1:271247-342525 GCF_902460895.1 Campylobacter concisus
TGTATAAAAAATGTTTTCATACCACTTGGATACACTTTTATATAAAGTTCTTTTGGATTGCCCACAGCCTTTTTATATACTCTATTGGCTGGCAACATTGCCCTTATATCTTTATCAAACAAATTTGCGGTAGAAACTCTTGGCATCTTTTGCTCCTTTTTTAAAAGTTACCTTTATGCAGTAAGAATTACCTTATATGTAACTAGAATTATCTGGAAGTAATTGTATATAAAAAAGAAGTAAAAAGAATTAGATAGCTACTTTTAGCCCATGAAATCGGAATTATAAAGAAATAAAAAGAATTAAAAAGAAGTATAAGGAATTATAAAAAACATAAAATGGTGGGTTCACCAGGACTCGAACCTGGGACCATCCGGTTATGAGCCGGATGCTCTAACCAACTGAGCTATGAACCCACAGTTGAAAGAAAATCGTATTATACAAGAAAAAGCTTATCTAAATATAAAAATAGCCTTTTTAGTATGGCGTATAAAAACGAACAAATTTAAAAAGAAAAAGCCCTAAAATAGGGCTTATAAATTATTTATAATTTTTTATCGCAGCGTCTAAAATCTCTTTTGCAGCGTTTGCGTCTTTAAATTCTTTCACTTTAACCCATTTGTTTGGCTCAAGAATTTTATAAGTTTCAAAGAAATTTTTGATCTTATTTAGTGTCGCAACTGGCAAGTCTTCGTAGCTTTTTATCGCCTCATATCTTGGATCGATCTTTGTAACTGGCACAGCCAAAAGCTTCTCATCCATGCCTGCTTCATCCTCCATCACCAAAACGCCTATCAAGCGGCAAGGGATGACGCTACCAGCTTGGAGTGGATACTCGTTTAGCACTAAAATATCAGCTGGATCGCCGTCAGCTGCAAGTGTGTTTGGCACAAAGCCGTAGTTTGCTGGGTAGAACATCGCTGAGTAAAGCACGCGATCAACCACGACTGCACCACTATCTTTGTCGATCTCGTATTTGATATTTGAGCCATAAGGTATTTCGATTACGGCATTGATTTTGTCTGGGTTTGAGCCAAATTTGATCTTTGAAACGTCCATATATTTGTCCTTTGTGTTAGAAATTTTCGTGATTTTAGTATTTTTTGCATTAAATACTCGTAAATTTAACTACCTTACAACCTCTACGCTATCTACGTCGATCTTCGTTTTTGTAAGCTCTTTATCCACCTCGCCTCTTATTCTTAAAGGCGTATCTTCGTTAGCTGTTACATTGCCCCACTTGTTATTGTCAATCTCAACAACGATAACGTCGCCATTTTTATCAACAAATTCATATTTGTCTGATTTGATGTGTGACTTTACCTTGCCCTCAAGCACGACTTTGGTGTCGTCATTTAGCTTTAATGCCTCTTTTACGCTTATAACATTTTCACTTTTTTGATTTGAGACAAAGCCTCCAGCCATTGCGATGCTAGCAGCTAGTGAAGCGATGATGATTTTTTTCATTTTTTCCTTTTTGGTTGGTTGCTAAATTTAAAGGATATTACATTTTTGGTGTTAATAAATGGTAAGTTTTAAAACCTTGCACCTTTTGATGCAAGGTCTGTAAATTATATAAGTTTAGCTAGTAAATTTTTGATGTCAGCTACGATCTCGTCGATGCCACGCTCGCCATTTACCACGTGAAGTAGCTCTTTTTCGCTGTAAAATTTGCGGATAGGTTTGATCGGATCAAGATAGACTTTCATGCGGTTGTTAAAGACTTCGTTGTTGTCGTCAGCGCCTCTTGCACGGCCAAGCACTCTAGCTCTTGCCACATCTTCGCTAACATCTACTTCGATGACACCTTTTAGAGAAATTTCATCTTGCTCGCTTAAGACTTTGTCAAGCTCAGTCATTTGCTCAACGCTTCTTGGATAGCCGTCGATTATGATGTTTGATTTATTCGAGCTTTTGATAGCTGAGACGATCGCATTTACAACAACGTCAAGTGGGACCAAATTTCCTTTTGAGATAAAGCCGTCTATTAGTTTGCCAAGCTCGCTACCGCTAGCTACTTCAGCTCTTAAAAGATCGCCAGTTGAAAAGTGAGCAAATTTCTCATCATGCTGTGCGATGATCGATGCGTCTGTTGTTTTGCCGCTGCCTGGAGCGCCGATGATTAAAAATAAATTCTTCATTTTTTCCCTTTTATTGCCTTTGTCTTTTGAGCGCTTTTTGCGGAGCTAGTAAAATTTAGCTTGATGAACTAAGTGTTCTATCTGCGCAAAATTTTACGTCGCAACCACAAAAATCATCTCAAACTACTTAGGCAAGTTTTGATTTAATTAGCCGCCAAGTTGGAGGCATCTTTTTTATAAATTTAAATTACAGGATGGAATTTTGTCTAAGAAAAATATCTAAAGACAAATTCCATCTCTTTTTAAAGGCAAATTTTAAGCCTTTTGCTCTTTTTCTCTTATCCTTAGTCCTAGCTCTCTAAGCTGCTCGTTGCTAGCGTAGCTTGGTGCCTTTGTGAGTGGGCACTGAGCGCGCTGTGTTTTAGGGAAGGCTATGACGTCGCGGATCGAGCTTGCTTTATTTACAAGCATATTTAGTCTGTCAAAGCCGATCGCGATACCACCATGTGGAGGCGCACCAAATGTCAAGGCATCAAGCAAGAAGCCAAATTTCTCACGCTGTTCGGCTTCATCTATGCCAAGAAGCTTAAAGACCTTTTGTTGGATGTCGTTTTTGTGAATTCTTATACTTCCACCGCCAAGCTCAAAGCCGTTTAGCACGACGTCGTGAGCGATAGAGAGGATATCTTCAAGATCAGGCTCGTCTATATTTTTTGGCATAGTAAATGGATGGTGCATCGCAGAGTAGCTACCATCGTCATTTTGCTCAAACATCGGGAAGTCAAGCACCCATAAAAACTCAAGTCTATCTTGATCGATGATGCCCATTTGCTCTGCTAGGAAAATTCTAAATCGTCCCATATAATCAAGCACGATCTTCTTCTTGCCAGCACCAAAGAATACGACGTCTCCAACTTTTAGCTCACATCTTGAGACGATCTCGTCAAGATCGCTTTGCTCGAAAAATTTGCAAAGCGGGCCTTTTAAACCATCTTCTTTCATCTGGAAGTAGCCAAGGCCTTGTGCGCCAAATTTACGTACAAATTCTTCAAATCTATTCATCTCGCGCTTACTAAAGATATTGTCGCCATTTGGCACTTTTAGCGCTTTTATGCGGTTTTTCTTCTTATCTTTTGCGATAGAGCTAAAAATTTCATTGCTTGAGCGCTCGAAAATATCGATCACGTCGATCATTTTTAGGTCATATCTAAGATCAGGCTTGTCTGAGCCGTAAGTCTCGGTTGCCTCTTTATAGCTCATACGTCTAAATGGCGTTTTGATGTCGTATCCGCAGGCCTTAAAGATATCTTTTAGCATCGTCTCAGCCATATTTATGATATCTTCTTGCTCGACAAAGCTCATTTCGATATCTATTTGAGTAAATTCTGGTTGGCGATCAGCCCTTAAGTCCTCGTCGCGGAAGCATTTTGCTATCTGAAAATACTTATCAAAGCCAGAACACATCAAAAGTTGTTTAAATAGCTGTGGGCTTTGCGGGAGCGCGTAAAATTGGCCTGGATACACGCGGCTTGGCACTAGATAGTCTCTCGCACCTTCTGGAGTTGCGCGTGTTAAAACCGGAGTTTCAAACTCGATAAAGCCCATTTTATCTAGGCTGTTTCTAGCTGCGATCGCCGCACGAGAACGCATTTTAAAGATATTTTGCAAGCGCTCGCTTCTAAGGTCTAAAAAGCGGTATTTTAGCCTGATGTCCTCATTTACGCTCTCATCGCCTATCATAAATGGTAGTGGCTCGCTTGGATTTTCGATGATAAGCTCGCTTACTATCACCTCTATCTCGCCAGTTTTTAGCTTTGGATTGGTTAGTCCTTCGCCTCTAGCCCTTACTTTTCCTTTTGCTTTTAAGACATATTCATCTCTTACTTTTGCAGCCACGTCGTGTGCTTCTTTGCTGTCAGCAGGGTCACAAACTAATTGTATAAGCCCGCTAACGTCTCTTAAGTCGATGAAAACAACGCCACCGTGGTCTCTATATGTGTTTGCCCAGCCACAAAGTATTACTTCTTTGCCGATGTCAGCTTTGCTAAGATCGGTGCAATAATGACTTCGCATAAAATGCTCCTTTGCAATGTTTTTTAGGCAATTATAATCGCTTTTTTCTTTTGAAAAGCTTTGTTAAAATAAAATATGTTACAATCATTTCTATGAAAAATGAACAAAAATTTAATACCACAAACGCCAAAAAAGTGGGACTTATCGCGAAAGATTATCCATTATTTAATCAGGATTTAGCAAAGCTAGAAAAAATTTTAAAAAAGTATAACGCAGAAATTTTACTTGAAAAAAGCTGCGCAAAGCAGGTAGAAAAAAGTGGCTTTGAGCTGATAAAACTAGCCAAAGAGTGCGAATTTCTTATCACGCTTGGCGGCGATGGCACGATCATCTCAACTTGCAGAAAGCTAGCTCACATCTCACCACTAATCCTAGGCATACACGCTGGTAGACTCGGCTTTTTAACAGATATCACGATAAATGAGAGTGAGAAGTTTTTTAAAGACTTTTTTGATGATAAATTTGAGGTGGAAACACCTTTTATGCTTGATGTGACGCTTCATAAAAATGATGGCAAAACTGAGAAAAAGATAGCATTTAACGACGCGGTCATCGTTAGTAAAAATGGCGGCTCGATGACGCATATCGAGGCACTTTTAAATGAAAAGTATTTTAACTCATATTTTGGAGACGGCGTCATAGTGGCGACACCTGCTGGCACAACGGCATATAATATGAGCGCAAATGGTCCTATCATATATCCGCTAAGCGAGGTCTTTGCGCTAACTCCCATCTGCTCGCACTCACTCACGCAGCGTCCAGTCGTGCTTACGAAAAATCACACGGTTAAATTTAGAACAAATAGCGACGCCATTTTAGTAATAGACGGCCAAAACCGCTTTGATATGAGTAAAATTTCAGCTGTTAGCATGAGCCTAAGCGATAAAAAAGCGAGGCTGATACGCCACATCGGTAGGGATTATTTTCAAATTTTAAAAGAGAAACTTCACTGGGGTTATAATGATTGATCGAATTTTGATTAAGGATTATCTAAATTTTAAAAATGTCGAGCTAAATTTCAAAGAGGGGCTTAGCGTATTTACGGGCGTTAGTGGCGCTGGTAAGTCGGTGCTGATGAGCGCTATAATGGCTGTTTTTGGGCTAAAAGATAGCGAGGCAAGGCTAATAGAAGCTGATGTGGAGCATAAATTTGAGCTTGATGAGTTTGGCATAGAAAACGAAGAGGTCAATATTTTCAAGCTTTTAAAAGATAAGAGCACGAGGTATTTTATAAACCAACAAGCCATCTCAAAGAGAAATTTAGCCCAAGTAGCGCGCGAACACATCAAATATCTCTCGGCAAAAGAGGCAAATGAATTTGAAAATGAGAAATTTCTAAATTTGCTTGACAGGCTTGAAATTTCAAAAAATGAGAAATTTAAAGAGATAAAGCAGGAATTTGAAGAGGCGTTTTTGGAATTTTCTAAAATTTCAAAAGAGCTAGCCACTATAAAAGAGGAAGAGAAAAAGGTCGAGGAGCTAAAAGAGCTTGCTAGTTTTGAGATCGAGAAGATAAGAAGTGTCGGGCCTAAAAAAGGCGAGTTTGAAGAGCTTATGGAGACTAAAAAGAGGCTTAGTAAAAAGGATAAGATAAATGAGGCGTGGGCTAGGGCTGAGCGGATATTTGAGCTAGAGCACAGCGTAAATGAGGCGCTAAGCATCAGCGACCTTGACAACGGCTTTTTTGAAGATGCGATGAACGAGCTAAGGGTCGCAAGAGATAGCCTAAATATGGAGGAGCTTGACGATATCGACGTGGAGAGCGTGCTTGATAGGATAGAAGCTCTTAATGCCATCATCAGGCGATACGGCAGCGAGGAAGAGGCGTTAGAAGCGCTTGCTAAAAAGGAAAAAGAGCTTACTAGATATGAAAATTTAAGCTTTGAAAAGAGCGAGCTTGAGAAGAAATTTGAAATTTTAAGCAAAAAGGCAAATGAGCTAGCCAGCACTTTAAGCAAGGCAAGGAGCGTAAATTTAAAAGAGCTTGAGGCGATGATAAATTTATACCTAAAAGAGCTTTATATGCCAGATATTACGCTAAGGATTGAGGGCAAAAAGCTTGATATCTTAGGCGCTGATGAAATTTGTCTAAATTTAAACGAGACCTCGCTTAAAAATTTAAGCTCAGGCGAGCTAAACCGCCTAAGGCTGGCCTTTATAGCTGCTTCTAGTGAGATCACAAAAACGGGCGGTGATGTCATAATTTTAGATGAAATAGATGCAAATTTAAGTGGAAAAGAGGCGATGAGTATCGCAAATGTCTTGCTTAAGCTTGCAAATTTCTATCAAATTTTTGCTATTTCACACCAGCCACAGCTTAGCTCAAAGGCAAATTCGCACTTTTTAGTAGAGCGTCACGGCGAGAGCTCAGTCGTAAGAGAGCTTGACAAAGAGGAGCGTGTAAATGAGCTTGCACGTATGATAAGCGGCGAGCATATCAGCGAAGAGGCGATAAATTTTGCAAAAGGACTTTTAAAATAGCTTGAAATTTAAGTTTTAAATTTAAGCTTTGTGATTAGGTTTATTTGTTAAAATCCGAGCTAATTTAATAAAAAATCGCAGGAATAATATGGAAAGAATTCTAGTAGTTGATGATAATAAGGCACTTGCTAAGCTAATCGTCATGCAGATGGAAAAGAGCATTGAGGATATGGCGATCGACGTTGCGTACGATTTTGCCGAAGCCCAGATGCTAATTAGCGAGCACGGCAAAGATTATTTTATGACTATCTTGGATCTAAATTTACCTGACGCACCAAATGGTGAGATCGTTGATTACGTCCTTGCACAAGGGCTCTGTGCTATCGTTTTAACTGGCAGCATTGATGATAAGACGAAAGAATTTTTTATAAACAAAGATATAGTTGATTACGTCTATAAAGGCAACATGGATGATATCAACTATATCTTTCAAATGATAAATAGACTAAGTAAAAATAGACAATACAAAGTCCTTGTCGTTGAGGACTCACTGCCTTTTAGAAATATGATAAAAAAAATCTTAACTAGCCTTCAGTTTAAGGTCCTAGCAGCAGCCCACGGCGAAGAGGCGATGAGCTATTTTGCTGATAATCCTGATATAAATTTAATCATAACTGACTATAGAATGCCTGTTAAAGATGGTTTAGAAGTCTTAAAAGAGGTTAGAAAAGAGAAAGATAAAAACCACCTTGGCGTGATCGTGATGACCTCGCCTAGCGAAAAAACAGATGCTGCGATATTTTTAAAAAATGGAGCTAGTGACTTTATAGCAAAGCCATTTTCTAAAGAAGAGCTTATTTGTCGTATAAATAACACCATCGAGGCGATGGAAAACATAAATAAGATAGCAAATTTTGCTAACCGCGACTTTTTAACTGGTGCTTATAATAGAAGATATTTCTACCAAGATATAGAAGAATACGTTCAAACAGCTGAAGAGCTTGATGAGCCTTATGCGTTTGCTATGCTTGATATTGATCATTTTAAAAAGATAAACGATACATACGGGCATGATGGTGGCGATAAGATACTAAAATCACTCGCAAAAATACTAACTGACAACACAAAAGGAAGCGATGTGGTCGCTAGGTTTGGCGGCGAGGAGTTTTGCGTCGTTCTTAAAAAGATAGCAAAAGAGGAGGCGATTAAATTTTTTGTAAATTTAAGAGCAAAAGTGGCTGAAAATGAGGTAGTGATAAAAGATAAAATCGTAAGAATCACTGTTTCTATCGGCATATCTTTTGGAAAAGGTCACTGCGAGATAGATGATATGCTCGAAGCTTGTGACTCAGCGCTTTATGTCGCTAAAGAAAATGGTAGAAATAGGGTAGAAATAGCTTTATGATTATAGATACGCATTGCCATTTGGATAGTAAAGTTTATGATTTTGACCTAGAGCAAATTTTATCTGAAGCTAGAAATTTAGGGCTAAAAGGCTTTATTATCCCTGGAGCTGATATTAATGATTTACCAAAAGCGGCTAAAATAGCGCACGAAAAAAATGACATTTTCTTTGCCGTTGGGGTTCATCCATACGATAAAGAGAATTTTGATATTGAAACTTTAAGAGAATTTGCCAAAGATAAAAAGTGCGTGGCTATCGGTGAATGTGGGCTTGACTACTACCGCTTGCCAAAAGATGAAGAAGAAAAGCTAAGAGAAAAAGAAGATCAAAAACGTGTTTTTCTAGCTCAACTTGATTTGGCAGTTGAGTTAAAAAAACCCGTTATCCTCCACATCAGAGAGGCTAATGAGGACTCTTTTAACATTTTAAAAGAGTATGCGCCAAAGCTTGAAGCTGGAGCGGTTTTGCATTGTTATAATGCCTCGCCACTTCTTTTGGAGCTTTGCAAATTTGGGAATTTTTACTTTGGCATAGGTGGCGTTTTGACATTTAAAAACGCTAAGAATTTAGTTGAAATTCTGCCAAAAATTCCTTTTGATAGGGTATTAATAGAGACTGACGCCCCTTATCTCACGCCAGAACCAAATCGTGGCAAGAGAAATGAGCCGGCGTTTACGACATTTGTTGCTAAAAAGATAGCTGAAATTTTAAACCTTGAATTTGAAGTAGTTTGTAAAACGACTTCAGATAATGCCAAAAGGTTATTTAAGTGCTTTGCCTAAATTTTGGGCATTGTGCTTGCTTAAGATGCTAGCATCATTAAGCTTTGACACGAAAAAGGATAGAAATGAAAGCAATGCTTAAGATATTTTTATTATTTGCATGTAGCACCTTGCTACTAGCAAACGCGCCTGAGAAGAGCTCTTACGACACTCAGGTTAAAATTTTAAAAGAGCTAGACATCGATGCTAGCTTTATGAAAACTTCTCACTATGCAAAGATGAGACAAGGCATACAAAACTCACAGGTAAGAACATTTACAGATGCCTTGAAAAATGGCTATATGTATATACCAATGATAAAAGAGCAGATCAAAAAATCAGGCGTGCCTGAGTCGTTTTTTTATCTAGCGATGATAGAGTCAGGCTTTTCAAATCACACTGTCTCAAATGCTAAAGCTACTGGTATGTGGCAGTTTATGGAGCAAACAGCAAAAATTCATGGCCTAAAAGTAGGGCAATACACCGATGAGAGAAAAGATCCGGTTGAATCAACTGTCGCAGCTACAAACTATCTAAGATCACTTAAAAATCAATTTGGCAAATGGTACTTGGCGGCAATGGCATATAACTGCGGCGATGGTGCGCTAAAAAAAGCTATACAAAAAGCTGGTACAGACGATCTTGTAACACTTCTTGATGCTGAGAAAAAATACCTCCCAGCTGAGACTAGAAATTTCATCATTAAAATTTTAAGAGCGGCATATATAGCAAAAGATGCGGACTTTTTGATCTCTAAAGAGTCATCTTTGCTAAATATAAATGGCGGCCTTAAACTTACAAAAGTAAAAGTACCTGGCGGTACAAATTTAGCTCAAATAGGCGATAGCATCGGTCTTAGCACAAAAAAGATGAAAAGCAACAACCCACATTTAAAATTTGTATTTACTCCGCCAACTCTAAAAGACTACTACGTCTACATTCCTGAGAATAAAAAGCAGCTTTTCTCTGAAAATTTCAAACCATTTAATGGCAAAAACAACTTCTATGCCTACACAGTTAAAAAGGGTGAGACGCTACTTTCTATATCTAAAAAGACAGGCGTTAGCCACAGAGCGATCAAGGACTACAACGAGCTTAGCACAAACGCAGTAAGCTATAATCAAAAACTAATAATCCCTTTTTCTACTCAAAACAAATCTCACAACTATGTAGTTCAAACAGGCGATACGATCGCATCTTTATCAAAGAAATTTAATGTAAGTGAAAAAGATATAAAAGATGCAAATTCTTTGGCTAGTTCAAATTTAAATGTCGGAGCAAATATTGTCATACCGTAAGAGCCTAAATTTCTACTTAGGACTAAGTTTTACACTTCTAATCACTGGTTGTTCTTGGAGTGGGGCTCCATTTACTCCAAGTGGCCCAACTAATGTAAGAGGCAACAACTCCGCCTCAGTTCAAAAAGCAACAATGAGACCATACACGATAAACGGCAAAACCTACTATCCAACCGTCGTAAGTGTCGGCGATAAAGCTAGCGGAACGGCAAGCTGGTATGGTCCAAATTTTCACGGCAAAACAACATCTAATGGCGAAGTTTATAATATGTATAATATGACTGCGGCGCATAAGACTTTGCCGATGAATACAATACTTAAAGTAACAAATTTAAGAAATCAAAAAAGTGTTATCGTGCGTGTAAATGACAGAGGACCTTTTGTGGCTGACAGGGTGCTTGACCTCTCAAAAGCAGCTGCGATGAAGCTTGATGTCATCGGCACCGGCACAGCTCCAGTTAGTATGGAGGTTATCGGCTTTAATGAAGACATCAATGCCGTTACAACCGCTAGCGCGCAACCAACAAAACCAACAAGCACTGGCATAAAAGTGCCAAATCCAGTCTCTCCAACAGCTCCAGTTGGTGGCATTGTGATCTCATCAGAGCAACGCGTTGTGGGTGGAGATTTTATGGTACAAATTGGCTCGTTTAAGAACCTTGAAGGCGCAAACAGATACCAAAGAGAGCACAAAAGCATAGATGGTTATAGATCAGTCGTTAAGACATTTACGATAGATGGCTCAACCATTTATAGGGTATTTTTAAATGGCTTTAGAAGCGAGGATGAGGCTAGGGATTACGCAAGAAGCGGTAAATTCCAAGGCGCATTTATAGTAAGAGGTTAGGGCGTGAGAGAGGATATTTTAGAACTAACTAGAAACACAAAAGAGACGCAAATTTCAATGAAACTTAAAATTTACGGCTCTGGGATTGCAAAGATAAGCACAGACATTGGCTTTTTTGACCATATGCTTGAAGCTTTTACAAAGCACTCTTTGCTCGATCTTGAAATTTCATGCAAGGGCGACACGCATGTGGATTTTCACCACAGTGTCGAGGATGTAGGCATAGTTTTGGGGCAACTTTTAAAAGAGGCTTTATATCCATTAAGCGGTGTTGAGAGGTTTGGCGAGGCGAGCGTTGTTATGGACGAGGCGGCTGTTTTTTGCGCGCTAGATCTTAGTAACAGAGCTTACCTTGTATATGAAAATTTTAATGAAAATGCTAAGGTTGGCGAGTTTGACACTGAGCTTGTGGAGGAGTTTTTTAGAGCAGTTGCTATAAATTCGGCCATCACTCTTCATCTAAATCAAATTCGTGGCAAAAATACTCACCACATCATCGAAGCAACGTTTAAATCATTTGCCGTAGCACTCCGCAGAGCGCTTGCCAAAAATGCAAGGATCGGCACTCCAAGCACTAAGGGTGTTTTATGATAGAAATTATATTTTTAGACGTTGATGGGTGCCTCACTGATGGCAAGATCATCTACAATGCAAACGGCGAAGAGCTTAAATTTTTTGATGTAAAAGATGGCTACGCGATAGAGAGCTGGCTAAAGCTTGGCAAGAAAGTAGCTATCATCACTGGCAGAAAGTCGGCTATCGTTGAGCGAAGGGCTGAGGATCTAAAGATAAACCACGTCTATCAAGGCGTTGGCGATAAATTTGAAGTAGCAAGCGAGATATTAAAATTTGAAGGGCTTAGCTTTAAAAACGCAGCAGCTATCGGCGATGACTACAACGACTATAAAATTTTAGACGCAGTTGCATGGAGCTTTAAGCCAAAAGATGCCATTAAAGAGCTTGATGTAAAGACAAAGCTAAAGCACAAAGGTGGCAATGGCGCTGTTAGAGAGATGATCGAGATGATCATAAAATCAGAAAATTTATATGACGAGTGGTCTAAGCGTTGGTTGTAAAAATTTTCTACTTCGTCGTGGCTATTTTTAGTGCTGTGATGATATTTTTAGCGGCTCAAGACCCATACTTAGCAAACGTGCTAAAGGTTGATACAAAGATATCAAATATGCAGGTAAATGATGTGGTTGATTACGAGATAAACTCGACTAAGATAAGCGGAATTTACGAGGCTGACGAGCTAAACAGATATAGCGACAGGGATGAATTTTTAGACTTTAAAGCGAGAATTTTAAGGGGAAATTTAAGACATTTTCTAAGCTCAGATAAGGCTATCTCGCAAAACGATGAGATAATCTTTCAAAAAAATGCAAACTATGAAAATAATGATAGTTTGAAATTTAAAAGCGATGAAGTTATATATAACACAAAGACAAAAATAGTAAGATCAGAGGCAAATTTCACCATCACTAGAAATGGCGACAAAGTACTAGGCGATAGTGGAAGCTACGATCTAAATAAAAAACAAACGCAGATAAAAGGGTTAAGGGCATGGGTAGAAGAAAAGCAGCGATTTTAGCGGTGATTTTGGGCTTTACATTTTTAAATGCAGAGCAAGTTGAGATCACTTCAAATGATTTTTTCGCAGATGAAAATAAGCAAATCAGCGAATTTGTAGGCAATGTAAATATCAAAAAAGGCTCATACGACGAGCTAAAAGCAAACAAAGTCGTTGTGCATTTTGATAAAAAGCGCCAGCCAGTAAAATATGTAGCAACAGGCAACGCTAGAGCTAAAATTTTTATGAAAGATAAGCACTATGACGGCAAGGGCGACACGCTCACATACGAGCCTGCAAAGCAAACATACACAGTAACTGGCAACGGCTATTTGCACGAAGTGGAGACTGACAAAAATGTCTATGGTGACAAGATCGTAGTCAATCAAAAAGATGGCACATATAGTGTAAATAGCGACGAGAAAAAGCCGGTTAAATTTATCTTTCAAATAGAGGATAAAACCAAGTGATAAGAGCTTTGAGCGCTAAATTTATCACTTCAAGCCCAAGCATAAAGGAGGCTCCAAGTTTTGTGACAAGCGAGGTGGTCTTTTTGGGCAGGTCAAATGTGGGTAAAAGTAGCCTCATAAACGCACTTGTCAATCAAAAAAATTTAGCCAAAAGCTCGTCCACTCCTGGTAAAACGCAGCTTATAAATTTCTTTGAGGCTGAGTTTTGCGAACAAAAAGATGAGCAAGAGGAAAAAGAGAAATTTAAGCTCATCTTGGTCGATTTACCTGGTTTTGGCTACGCAAAAGTAGCAAAGTCAAAACACGATGAGTGGCGTAAAAATTTAGATGAGTTTTTGAAATTTAGAAGCGACATCAGACTTTTTATACATCTAATCGATGCCAGGCACTTTGACTTAGACATTGACGTGAACGTGGATTCTTACCTAAAAAGCTTTTTAAGAGCTGATCAGAAAATCTTAAATTTATACACAAAAAGCGACAAGCTAAATCAAAGCCAAAAGAGTGCGATAATGAAATTTGACCCAAGCGGCATTTTAGTCTCGACACTCAGCAAAAGCGGCATCGACAAGGCACGGGAAGCTATCATAAACCACGCTCTTGGTAGGTAAAATGCAAACCATAAGCAGCTTGGACATTAAAATTTTTAAAGGCTTTTGGTGGGCCATTTTTTTGCTCTCTTACGAGATCGCAACTACGCAGTTTGGCTTCTTGCCGCCACTTATTGGCATTTTTTTTACATATATGATTTTGGAGTATTCAAGAAAACAAAAGCACTATGATGAGTTTAAGCCATCATGGTATTTTTCACTCATTTTCTTGGTCTTTGCCGAGCAAATTCATGGCTTTTATCTCTTTTCAACGATCATTGCATTTTTGCTATTTTACAACTTCGTGCTAGACTGGCTCTATACGACGATGAAGTGGCGAAACTGCCTGCTCATCATCTTTGTCGCCTCTGGCTATGTGCTAACTTTTCTTGTAAATAATCTTTTTGCCTACGTCTTAAACGAGCCAAATTTGACTTTTAGCGCAGAGTATCTATTTTTTATAGCGCTTGAAAGTGTGCTTGCTATCGTGCTTTTTAGGGATAAAGTGCTATGAGGATGCGTATCGTTTTTGGCGTGATCGCTCTTTTTTGGATCATGCTTTTGGGGCGAATTTACCACCTAAGTGTAAATTCAAACACCTACTACAACGAGATCGCCGAGCAAAATGCGATAAAAACTATCTACATCCCGCCAGTTAGAGGCATCATCTTTGATGCACACGACAAGCCTATGGCGGTCAATCGTCTAGGCTTTTCTATCTATGTAAAGCCGCACCTTAGCGCAAACAAAAAGGTGAAAATTTTAGACGATGAACTAGCCTATATTGGCTCGCTATTTGGCGATCTAAATGTCACCAAGCTTAAAAATGAATACATAAAAAACGACTCAGCCTACAACCAAGACTTCATAAACGTGGTCGAATTTGTTGATTATGATAAATTTTTGCCATTTTTTGCGCCACTTTCTCTGCGTGAAAATTTAGAGATAAGACCCGCTTCAAAGCGCCACTATCCATACAACGACCTAGCCTCTCACATCATCGGCTACGTCGGCAGGGCAAACCAAAAAGATATGGAAAACGATCCTTTGACAAAGCTTACAAACTATATCGGTAGAAGCGGAGTAGAGCGCTTTTATAACCCGATCTTGCAAGGAATTCAAGGCTTTAAAAAGATCAAGGTAAATGCGCTAAATGAGGAGATCGAGCAGGTGAGCTATCAAGCGCCACAAAGTCAAAACATAAAGCTCGCCGTCGATCTTGAGCTTCAGCAGTTCGTCGCTGATGTCTTTGGCAAAGATGCAGGAAGCGTCATAGTTATGAGCTTAAAAGATGGCGCCATCATCGCAGCAGGAAGCTTTCCTGAGTATGATCTAAATCCGTTTGTACTTGGAATTTCTCAGGCTGAGTGGGAGGAGCTTGTAAAAAACGTCGATCATCCATTTACAAATAAGCTGATAAACGGCCTCTATCCGCCAGGATCTGTCGTAAAAATGGGTATGGCACTTGCCTTTTTAGACAATGGCATGAGCAAATATGATAGCTTTTTTTGCAGTGGCTCGTATGAGCTTGGAGGGCGTAAATTTCGCTGCTGGAACTCGCATGGTCATGGCACGGTTAATATGAACACGGCAATTAGAGAGAGCTGTGATGACTACTTTTACAAGGGTAGCCAAAAGATCGGCATAGACGCCATTGTGCCGATACTTGAGCGTATGGGCTTTGGTAGAAAAACAGAGGTTGATTTACCAAATGAATTTGTGGGGACCTTGCCAAGTAGGGAGTGGAAGATGAGGAAGTATGGCAAGGCGTGGTTTCAAGGCGAGACGCTCATCACCTCTATCGGACAGGGAAATTTTCTAGTCACGCCTATGCAGGTGGCTAAATACACAGCAGGCCTTGCAACTGGGCTAAATGTGACGCCACATTTTTTAAAGAGCATAGATGGCAAGGATGTTGATTTTACGCCAACAGATGATGCTTTTACGCCGTTTGAGAAGTCGCAGCTACCTGCCATTAGGCATGCGATGTATGAGGTGGCAAATCACCCAAGAGGCACGGCAAATAGGCACTTTGTGGGAAGTCTTGTAAAGGTTGCGGCAAAGACTGGAACAGCTCAAGTCGTTGGCATCTCGCAAACTGAAAAGAAACGTATGAAAGAAGAAGATATGGCGTATCTGCAAAGATCTCACGCGTGGATGACGACCTATGCGCCTTTTGAGGATCCACAATACGTCATAACGATGGTTGTCGAGCACGGCGGTCACGGCGGTAGCGCTGCTGGACCAAAAATCTCTCAAATTTATAACAAGCTAGTTGAAATGGGATATATAAAACTTGATAAAGTTCAGACTGAGAAAGATAAAAAACAATAAATTCTATCTCTAAAAAATTACTAAATATGTGTATTTGTTTGCTCGCAAAACGTGAAATAGTTCTTAAAAGATAAAAATTATAATTAATGATTAGCTATCTTATGGGTGACATGTATTCTTAATTTTGATATTAATTAAAATGAATATTTAAATTTGTAATGAAGTGATTAAAAATAGTTTTTGAAATTTTAGCCCAAAATAGGGCTAAAATTTATGGATTATAGACCTTCAAAAGGATTTGAAGCTACGTCTTTGCGATCAACTATGTAAGGTATGATAGCTGCGTGGCGAGCTCTTTTGATCGCTTTTTCTACCATCTCTTGGTATCTTTTTGATGTGCCAGTTAGGCGTCTTGGCATGATTTTAAATCTCTCTGACAAGCAATACTTCAAAAGTGAAGTGTCTTTGTAGTCTATAAAGTCAATTTTTGCTTCTGTAAATTTGCAATATTTGCGTGAATATTTTCTTTTTTCTGCCATTTTTTATCCTTTAAAATTAAAACGGTATTTCTTCATTGTTGAAGCTATCAGCATCAACGTCTATATCAGGAACTTCCGAATAGCTCTCCTGCTTTCTTTGCGGCGCAGCTTGTGGTCTAGTTTCTTGTTGGCGGTTATATTGGTTATTTTGATATCCGCCTTGCTGTCCGTAGCCACCGCTATTTTGGCTATTCATAGAGTATCCGCCTTGTTGCGTTTGGTTATTTGAGCCAAGCATCTCCATGCTCTCAACGGCGATAGAGTGTTTTGAGCGATTTTGTCCGTTATTGTCGGTCCACTGATCAAATTTGAGTCTTCCTTCGATAAGCAGCTTCGATCCCTTGTTGAGATATTGGTTTGCTATCTCTGCACTCTTGCCAAAAAATGATATATCAATAAAGCAAGTCTCATCTCTTCTTTCCCCATTTGAGGTGATTTTGCGTGTCACAGCTATACTAGAATTTCCTATGGCAACGCCGCTAGTAGTATATCTAAGCTCTATATCTCTGGTTAAATTTCCAACTAATACTACTTTATTGAACATTTTTTATCCTTGATTATTCTTCTGTAAATGTTTGCTCGTCTACTTTTTCAGCTCTTGGCTCGCGTGGTGCTCTTGGCTCGCGAGGTTCTTTTTTTATAGTTTGCTTGATACCTTTGCAAAGTCTTTCCCAAGCTGCGATTTCGCGTTTGTTTTCATATTTAACGCTTAAAAATCTTATGATATCTTCAGTGATCCTTACGTTTCTTGTAAGCTCTGCAAGAAGTGCTGGTGGAGCTTTGTAGTAGATAACAAAATATGTTCCACGCTCATATTTTTTGATGGTATAAGCTAGTTTTCTAGTACCCATCTCAACGACAGTAGCGATCTCGCCGCCGTTTTTTGTTATGACTTCTTTTACGAAATCAACCTTAGCTTTAACTTCCTCTTCCGTCAATGTCGGCTTAAGAATAAATAAAAGCTCGTAATGTTTCATTTTTTCTCCTTATGGATATTTAGCTCACTTTGTGAGCAAGGATTTTGCATTAAGCAAGGGTGGATTTTAGCTTAAATTTACTTAATATTTGCTGTTGATATGAGGTGCTGCAGATTTAAAATGGTTGATAAAACGAAAATTTCTTTATCCATTTTCGTATTTGTTTTTAGTTCTAGCTCGGCTAAATTTAGCGTTTTAAATATCTCTAAATAGGCATTTAAACTTAGCTTTAAGCTATTTGCTTTTAGTAAATTTGCCACATTTACAGGAGGCTGATACCCTATCGCTTCGTCTAAATTTAAGCGGCCATTTATCTTGATGTAAGAGTAAATTTTAAATAGTCTAAAAAATGCTTTGTATAGTGAGTTTAGAAGTAAAATTTCATTAAAATTTGGATCTTCTAAGTAGGTAAAAAAGTCGTTTTTTATATCTTTTAGAGCCATAAATTTATTGAAAAAATCATCAAAATTTATCCCGCCAAGCCCAAAAACCAGCCTTTTTACATCGTCTTGTTCGATGTGAGCGTTTAGGCTCTTTAGTTTTGTAAGCTCGCTTGCTGCAAGGTATAAATTTTCATTATGCGTAAAATAAAGCTCATAAAGCGCGTTTTTGGTTATGTTTAGGCCTATTTTGGCTGAGTTTTTGGCTAGTAAATTTATCGCTTCATCTGGGTTTGAGGGCTTAAAAAATCTCGCAAAATTTGTCCCAAAAGCCTTTTGCGTATCAAAAACTAGCTTCATATCGGCCTCATAAAGCTCAAATAAAAAGTAGTTGTCATGGCTTTTTGAACAAAGCGAGATGAGTTCTTTTAGCTCTTTTGCCGGGATCTTTTTGTCGCTTTTTACATAAAGGATATTTTTGCCGCCAAAAAGCGACTGCTCGCTTAGGTGAGAGCTTGCTTGCGCATAGTTGTACTCGTCAAAATAAAGGCTTAATAAATTTGCATCTTCGCTTGCATAAAAGCTCAAAATTTCCTTACCAAAAAGCTCGATCTGAAACTCGTCCGCCCCAAAAAGCAAGAAGTAGTTGCTTAAATTTGCATTTGCTAAATTTAGCTCCAAATCTTTTCTATACATCGATCTTTCTTATCACTTTTGCAAAAATTTTAGCGCTCGCGATGTCGGCCTCTGTGATCTTTACGACAAGCTTTTGAAGTAAATTTGCACTGTATCCAGTGATGAAAATCCTAGCACCAACAAAATGATCATCAAGCTTAGCAACCAAAACATTTTGGTTTTCGCTAACGTAGCAACGCACCTCTTTGCCGATATTTGCGGCTGCCCAGCGTGCAAATTTCCTATCCATAAAGTCGTAGGCTACCTTGTCAGCCTCTCTTTCAAGCTCGCTTAAGGTTGCGCATGTGCTTTGGATGTTTAAAAGTAAGAAGTTGTAAAGCTTCTCATCTTTTGAAATTTTAGCCTTTAAAAGTCTGTGCAAAATAAGGTCAGAATAGCGTCTAATAGGGCTTGTAAAGTGTGTATATCTGTCAAATCCAAGTCCAAAGTGGCCTAAATTTTCACTTGAATATTCAGCCTTTTTTTGTGACTTGATGATGAGCTTGTCTATCTCTTCGCGGTTGCCTAGTTCATCGGCCTTTGCTTGGATCTTTCTTATCAAATTTGCAAGGTCACTCTCGTATGTAAAGTCAAGCCCCAAAAGCTGTAAGTCCTCAAGCAAGGTATCTATCTTTTTAAAATCAGGCGAAGCGTGGTTTCTAAAAACGCCCTTTGTGATGAGCTTTGCAGCAGCCTTGTTTGCTAAAAGCATGCAGTCCTCTACTAGTCTATGTGAGTCGGAGTCGCTTTCAAACATAGTTTGCGAAATTTGCCCTTCATCATCAAGGCTCATTCTAAGCTCTTTTGTCCTAAAGTCAAATGCGTGTAAAAGCCTTTTTTTGCGAAGCTTTGTGGTGAGTTTAAAAAGTGGCTTGATCCATGAAATTTCACACTCTCTTTTGCCTTCTAAAATTTCATCGATCTCGTCGTAGTTAAAGCGCCTTTTTGAAAGGATGATCGCCTCAAAAAGCTCCTCTTTTTTTACATCGTTGTTTGCATCGAGTGAAATTTTAAAACAAAATGCAAGGCGTGGCACGTCTGGCTTTAGCGAGCAGATATTTTCACTAAGTGCGCGCGGCAACATCGGCACTGAGATGTGCGGAAAGTAGATAGAAAAGCCTCTTTTTTTAGCCTCGCTATCAATGGCGCTATATGCAGTCACATACTCGCTTACATCGGCGATTGCTACGTAAATTTCTCGCTTTTTCTCATCAAAATATATGGCATCGTCAAAGTCCTTAGCATCGACTGGATCGATCGTGCAAAAGTCTAAATTTCTTAGATCGACCCTGTTTGGATACATGCTAGCATCGACTTCATCGCCAAAGGCCTTTGCTTCAAGCTCGCAAGCCTCGCTAAATTTATCATTTTTATTATAAATAGCAAGCGAAATTTTCTCGTCGCTTAGCGGATCTTCTAAATTTCCTAAAACCTCGACTATTTCGTTGTTTAGATTGTTTATCTTTAGTAGCGTCCCAAGCGGGAGCATCTTTAGGCTTTTTTGCGTTGCCTTTAGGGTTGTGCTTAGCCCAGTTTTTAAATTTACCCCTAAAATGGCCGCCCCAAAGCGTTTTGTATAGACCACGCTTGTCTCATTTGCAAGCTTTAGACTCATCACTATCTTAGCGCTTTGGCGTTTTTTCTTAAGCGGCAAAAGCTTTGCTAACACGATATCGCCAAGGTGAGAGTTGTTTAAATTTTTACTTTCTACGATGATATCTTGCTTGAAGCGCTTGTCAAATGGCATGATAAAGCCAGTTGCGTTTTGGCTGATGTCTAGCTTGCCGCAGACATAGCCGTTGTTTAGGTAAAATTTATCTTTATGTAAGCTTACGGCACCAAGGTTTAGGAGATTACGTAAGATCTCTTTATCTTCGTTTGATATCTCTTTTTCTTTGATGCCAACTAGAAGTGATGTTAAAAATTCTTTCACAAATTGTCTTTGACTTTGCTAACAGCCATTAAAAATGTATCTCTCTCAAAGCCATATTCATTTATAAGAAGTGTTGCGTTATTTACGCTTACATCGTCAAGTTGGTTAAAGATATTAACCGCTGTTTTTACTACTTTTAACGCTCTTGCGTACTCTTTTATATGATCAGGAGCCTCTTCTGGAGTGTTTGAGTAGAGGATAGAATTTCCAAGCTCGATCTCTAAATTCCACTGCTCAAAAATTTTAGCTGTGACCTCTTCGTTTGTGATGTCTAAAATTTCAGACTCTAAAAGTGCAAGGTCGTATGTAGATGAAATTTGTTTTAACTTTGTTTTAAACTCAGCAACTTGATTATTTTCTGTGAGCTCATGTGCTAAAACGATCTTGCCAACTTCAAGCATAAATGAAGCAGGAGAGAGAATTTCTAGATTTTTAGGTTTTATCTTTGAATACCAGTGATACATCAAAGCATTTTGCATGATTGAGATATTTAAAAAATCTTGTGCGGTAATGTCGTATGGCTCTAAATTTATAGAAAAGGTCTTTTTAATAGCACTTGATAGCGCAAAACCGCGGATAGTAGCCATGCCAAAAAGTGAAATGGCTCTTGCGATAGTTGTGATCTCTTGAGAAAATCCGTAAAGTGGTGAGTTTGCTGAACGCAAGATATTTGCTGTTAGCATAGGGTCTTTTTCGACCACTTTTGTGAGGTCATTTATCGAGCTATTTTCGTCAGCATGTAGGCGCTGGATCTGTATGACAGTGTCGTCTAGTGGCGGAAGCGCTTTGATTTTTTTAAAGATTGATTCATTCATGTAAAGTGACTCTTTTGGTTAAAAATTTTGTCACATTATAGCAAAAAGCTGCAGCATAAAACTTAAAGATACTTTTTTGCTCTTTTTCAGCAACGTTTTTGTTGCTAAAATGTATAATCTCGCCAAAATTTAACAATAGGAGAAACAATGGCTATAAGTGTTTATTATGATAAAGACTGCGATTTAAGCCTTATTCAGAGTAAAAAAGTAGCGATTATTGGCTTTGGCTCACAAGGTCACGCACACGCTGAAAATTTAAGAGACAATGGCGTAAGTGTCGTAATCGGTCTTGCAAAAGGTGGCAAAAGCTGGGCAAAAGCTGAGGCAAAAGGCTTTGAAGTAAAAACTGTAAGCGAAGCTACAAAAGGCGCTGATGTAGTTATGATCCTAACACCAGATGAGCTTCAAGCTGAAATTTATAAAAATGAGATCGAGCCAAATTTAAAAGATCACGCTGCTATCGCATTTGGACATGGTTTTAATGTTCATTTTGGACAGATCAAAGCTCCAGCAAACATAGACGTCATCATGATTGCTCCAAAAGCCCCAGGACACACAGTTAGAAGCGAATTTTTAAGAGGTGGAGGCATACCTGATCTTATCGCTGTTGAACAAAATGCAAGCGGAAAGGCTAAAGAGATCGCTCTAAGCTATGCTTGCGGTATAGGCGGCGGTAGAACTGGCATCATCGAGACAACATTTAAAGATGAAACTGAAACAGATTTATTTGGCGAACAAGCTGTGCTTTGCGGTGGTCTTTGCGCACTTGTAAATGCTGGATTTGATACGCTTGTAGAGGCTGGATATGAACCTGAGATGGCGTATTTTGAGTGCTTGCACGAGCTAAAACTAATCGTTGATCTAATGTATCAAGGCGGCATGGCTGATATGCGCTACTCTATCTCAAACACAGCTGAATATGGCGACTACGTAAGTGGCGTAAGAGTAGTTGGTGAAGAGAGCAGAAAAGCTATGAAAGAAGTTTTAAGAGAAATCCAAAATGGTAAATTTGCAAAAGACTTCATCCTAGAGAGAAAAGCAGGATATGTTAGAATGAATGCTGAGCGCGGCATAGCTGAGAGAAGCTTGCTAAATAAAACTGGCAAAAAACTTCGCGCAATGATGCCTTGGATAACTAACGGCAAACTTATAGATCAAAGCAAAAACTAAGCCTTGAGCGAAAAAAAGACTACAAAGAAGCGTCCTGTAAAAAAGAGTGCAGGTCGCTCTCATAATAAAATTTTCCTTGGTATCGGCGTCATCGCTGCTATTTTGATAGTAGCACTTATCGCAGCTCTTAGCATCAAAAACAAAGATGTTGAGCAGATAAGCAAAGTAAATGAGCCAAAGAGCGAGAAGCAAATTCCAAAAAAAGCTGAGCAAAAAGTTGCTAGCAAAGATAAAAAACAAGAGTACGAGAAGAGAAAATACCCTCTAAAATTTGATGAAGATGAAAATTTAAGTAAAATTTTTACCGATCCTAAACATAAAAGCGAACTTGCTCTAAAGCCAAAAACTGAGCCAAAAGAGCAAAAAAAGATAACTCCTGAGACAAAATCTGAAGTAAAAGTAGAAACTAAAAAAGAAGAGCCAAAAAAAGAGCAAAACGATACGAAAAATCTACTTGCAAATTTATATAAAAATATGCAAAGTAGCGTAGATGCAAGCCATGAAGCAAAGAGTGAAGAAAAGCCAGAATTAAAGGTCGAGCAAGTAATCGAGCCATTTTACGCAGGCAAAAATGAGACAAAAACAGAGACAAAAACAGAGCAAAACAAAAGCACTGAAGCAAATTTAAGCATAAAAGAAAATTTAAAGCATAGTGAAATTTTAAAACCAGAGCCTACTAAAAAAAGTGAGACCGAGCCTGGCAAAAAAGACAAGAAGCAAATTTACAGCGAAAAACCGCAAAAAGAGAGTGCAAAAAAAGATGACTTCGCTGTGGTGCCATTTACTCCAAATAGCAGCGTGAAAGGGCGTGCAAAGCTGGTGCTAATAATCGATGATGTGGCGACATTTGAGCACGCTAGTATGGTAAAATCAATCGGTCTAAGGATAACGCCGTCCATTTTCCCAGCGACAAAAACCCATCCAGATACGCCAAATATCGCTAGAACATTTGAGTTTTACATGATACATCTGCCGATGCAAGCAAAGCACTTTGATAGCCCAGAGATAGGCACGCTCACGGTAAATGAGAGCTTTGAGAGCATGCTTGAGAAGATAAAAAAGATACGAAGAGACTTTCCGCGCGCAAAATATACAAACAACCACACAGGATCACGATTTACTAGTGATTATGACGCGATGGATAAGGCATATAGAGCGCTGATAGAGCAGGGCTTTATCTTTGTTGATAGTAAGACGATCGCTCAAACAGCCGTAGCAAGGGCTGCGAAAAAATACAACCAGCCTTACATTTCAAGAGATATATTTTTAGATGATGATCCATCTGCTGCAGCTGTCAGACGCGAGCTTGTAGCTGCTGTAAATTTAGCCAAAAAAAGGGGCTACGCGATCGCCATCGGACATCCAAAGAAAAACACGATCGCAGTGATAAAAGCTAGCAAAAACAATATCTTAAAAGATGTAGAAGTTGTTTATCTAAAAGATATTTTATGAAGCTTGAAATCATCTCAGAGGCGCTAAATAGGCTAAAAAATCCCCCAAAAGAGCTAAATTTCATAGGCGACACCTCGCTTCTTAGCATGCCAAAAGTCGCAGTCGTTGGCTCAAGAAAGGCAAGTGTCTATACAAAAGAGTGTGTCACGGCACTTTGCGCAGCGCTAAAAAACGCAAATGTCTGTGTGGTAAGTGGTGGGGCTATCGGTGTGGATATCACGGCACACAAGGCTGCCATGCCACTAACTATCGGCGTTTTTGCAAATGGACTTGACATCATCTAT
Source organism: Campylobacter concisus (assembly GCF_902460895.1). Taxonomy (GTDB): domain Bacteria; phylum Campylobacterota; class Campylobacteria; order Campylobacterales; family Campylobacteraceae; genus Campylobacter_A; species Campylobacter_A concisus_BC. Next base: position 295,266 of record NZ_CABPVL010000002.1, read on the forward strand.
CCAGCGCAAAATAAAGCAGTGATAAGAGAAATTTATGAAAAGGGCTTGGCTCTAAGTGAGTATGACGAGGGCGAGCCGCCGATCGCGTATAGGTTTTTAGAGAGAAACCGCATAGTTGTGGGGCTTGCGCAAGCTCTTGTGGTCGCACAAGCTGATCTAAGAAGCGGCTCGATGCAAAGTGCAAGGCTTGCAAATGAGCTTAAAATCCCTCTCTTTGTCCTGCCTCAGCGCATAAATGAGAGTAGTGGGACAAATGCCTTGCTAGCTAGCAAAAAGGCCGAACTTATCGATGATTACGTTAAATTTGCCTCACTTTTTGGCGAGGTAAAAGAGCAAGCAAAAGCTGATGATGAGATCTTGAAATTTTGCAAAAATGGCGTTAGCCTTGATGAAGCATTGGCTAAATTTGGCGAGATCATCTATGAGTACGAGCTTGACGGGCTAGTTGAAATTTCAAATTTAAGAGTAAAAAGCGCGCTATGAGAGAGAAATTTATGGCGATCGATGTTGGACTAAAGCGCATAGGGCTTGCTTTTGGCTTTGGCGAGGTCGTGACACCCCTTGAGCCAGTGCTTAGAAAAAATAGAAATCAAGCCGCAAGAGATGTGAGCCAAAAAGTAAATGAATACGCTCCAAACACGCTAGTAGTGGGCGTTCCGATCGGCGGCAGTAGCGAAGATGAGATGAGAAGGCGCATAGAGCATTTTGTCTCGCTTCTTGATGTGCAGGCTAATATCGTCTATCAAGACGAAGCCTTTAGCAGCAGCGAGGCAAGTGAAATTTACACAAATACAAAGCGAGATGGTAGGCTTGATAGCGTCTCAGCCACCATCATCTTAAAGAGATATCTAAAAATTTTATAAATTTCTAGCCACCACCCCTAAAGTCTCGTGCAAGCTATCGCTAGTAAATGGCTGTCTAAGCGTAGTCATCTTCTCACTTTTGATGCTTTTGGCTTCATCCTTGCTGATGATGACGATGTAGAAATTCTTAAGCTTTTGATAAGTTAGCATCTCATCAAGCCTTGCTTTGTCGCTTAGATACTCCTTTTGCACGAAGATGATGTCTGGCTTAAAAATGGCATCTTTTATGTGTAAATTTAAACTCTCGAAGCTCTTTTGTTTGCTGAGCTTTAGCCCCGTAAAGCTTAGCTCATGACTGAGCGTTAAAAATAAATTTTCATCATCGCAAGCTATTATCGCATTTTTGCCTAGAAGGCTTGCTATCTCTACGCTTTGCCTTTTAAATGTCCCACTTTTTGGTAGCGGCACGCTTATGCTTATATTAAAGCCGTCCTCAGATTTACTCATCTTGGCATTTAGCTCTTTTAGTAGCTCGCCAGCTTCTTTTACCAGCCTCTCATTTGGCTTTTGCGGGCATGAAGTGCATCTTATATGTATATCAAAATGCACCAAACTTAGGCTATAGCTTACTAGAGTAAAGGAGATCAGCAGTTTTGAGTTGCTTACGTCATTTAGGTAAAATTTGCTTAAATTTTTGATCGCGCCTATTAGCTTATGCGCTTCAAAGCTTAGATAGCGTGGGTAGTTTGGGTTGTAGTTAAAGACGATGGCGTTGTTTCTAGCTGTTGCGTCCTTAAAAAGTGCCTCTAAAAAAAGCTCCATTTGCGCGACAAAATCGACATTTTTCATATCACAAGCATCCCATCGCCATAAGAGTAAAATCTATACTTTTCGCTAACTGCCGTTTCATAAATCCTCATCGTCTCTTCAAGCCCTATAAAGCTAGTAACTAGCATGATCAGTGTTGATTTTGGCAGGTGAAAATTTGTTAAAAGGTAGTTTTGCCTGATCGGTCTATTATTTAGATTTAAAAATAGCTTGCAAAAGCCGCTTGGCTGCTTGCTTCTAGCAAACTCTTCAACGCATCTAGTAACCGTCGTGCCAACGCCAAGGATGGGCTTATCAGAGTTTATGATCTCTTGAGCTTTTTTGCTTAGCTCATAAAACTCAGAGTGCATTTTGTGGTCGTTTATGTTTTGGCACTCCACGCCCTTAAATGTCCCAGCACCCACGTGAAGCGTGATGTAGGTGACCTCGTGCTTTGATTTTATCTGCTCTAGCATCTGCTCGCTAAAGTGCAGGCTAGCTGTCGGAGCTGCGACTGCGCCGCTATTTTTAGCAAATATACTTTGATACCAGCTCTCGTCATCCTTTGTATCAGCCCTTTTGATATATGGCGGGAGTGGGACGTGGCCGATCTTTTCAAGCTCGCTAAAAAGTCGCGCCGTATCTAAAATAACGCCATTTTTGGTGAAATTTACCACCCTTGAGCCATCATCATTTAGCTCAAGCACATTTACTTTTATATCATCAGCGAAATTTAAAACGCTACCGACACCTACTCTGCCTCTTATATAGACGCTAAATTTATTATCGCTAAGTGGTTGATTTAGCATCACTTCGCAGGCTCCGCCACTTTGTTTGTGTCCCAAAATGCGAGCCTTAACTACCTTTGTATTGTTAAAAATGACTGCCGCGTCTTCTGGGATGAGGCTGGCTAGATCTTTAAATTTATAGTGTTTTATCTCTTTTGTTTTTTTAAGATAAACAAGCAATCTTGCCTCTTCTTTGGGCAAAATTGGCTCTTTTGCTATGAGCTCACTAGGCAAAAAATAATCATAACTTGAGATGTCGTTTATATCACTCATCGTCTGCGTCGCTATTTGTGTCGCTATCTTGCTCATCGTCGTCGCTTTTACCGGCTCTTTTGGCGACTATGATAGAAATTCCATAAAGTCCGATGAGTGGCAGTGCCATTAAAATTTGACTTATAACATCTGGTGGTGTGACGATAGCTGCAAAGATGAAGATGACAACTACTGCGTATCTGAAATAATCTTTTAGCATCTTGTCATCAACAAGCCCTATCTTTGCTAAGAAAAATGTAATGACTGGCAGCTCAAATGAAATTCCAAAGCCGATCAGAAGTTTTGTAAAAAAGCCAACGTACTCGCCTATGCTTGGCAGTGCCGTAAAGAGCTGACCGCCAAAATTTACCAAAAATGTAAAGCCAAGCGGGATAACCACGTAGTAGCAAAACGCCGCCCCGCACGCAAACATAAATGAAGCAGAGAGGACAAATGGGATCACATATTTTTTTTCATTATCATAAAGTCCAGGTGCGACAAATAGCCAAAACTGCCAAAAAATGATAGGCAAAGCGACCACGAGGCCAGCAAAAAAGGCGACCTTCATCGCTGTGAAAAATGGCTCTTGAATTTGAGTAAAGATGATGTTTGAGCCAGCTGGCAAGACCTGCTTTAGCGGCTCGCTCATCCATGCAAGCAGTGGATTCCAAAATGTAAAACAGATGCCAAAACAGACGAAAACGCTTACTATGCTTATAAAAAGCCTCTTTCTAAGTTCGATCAAATGGGGTCTTAGCTCTTCAAACATCACGCCTCTTTTTTATCGTTTAAGATCGCATCTTTAACTAAATTTGTTGGATTTTGTATATTTTCTACCGTTTTTTTGGTGTCGCTTACGACGTTTTGTATGCTCTCAGTGACGTCGCTTGCGCTTTTTTTGATCTCGTCAAGCTCTTCAAATGTGAGCTTTTTACGCACGCTTTGCGCACTTTGAGTTATGCTCTCTTTGTATTTTTGAGCGTCTTCTTTGAGCTCGGCTATCTTCATCTCTTGATCAAATGTTGATTTTGCGTCGTTTATGCCTTTTTTAAACATCTTTAGAAATTTGGCGATCTGCACCATAGCGCTTGGCAGCTTGTCAGGGCCCAAAACTAGCACAGCGATCACGGCGATGACCAAGATCTCAGAAAAACTCATTCCAAACATTTTTGCCTCTGTTAAATTTTATTTAAGCTTTGTATTTTATCTTGACTTTGCTCAAATTTTTATAAATTTAGCCCTCGATAAAGAGTGTGATCTCGTCGCTTAGTAAGAAATTTGGGTTGTAAAATTTGCCATTTTTAAAGAGTAGTTTTTCATTTTCTACAAGTAAATTTGCTCTTTTTTTCTGAGCTTCATTTAAGCGCCCAGCCTCCACGCCTACGACGCTTCTAAGCCCTAAAAATATATGCTCTCTTACTAGCTCGCTTTGGCTTAAAATTTCTCTTTCTCTATGTTTTGGCTGCGTGATATAGGCATCTATGCTATTTTTGGCGTAGTATCTGGTGCCATTTATAAAGCCCACGCTAAAAGCCCCTACACCAAGGTAGTTTTTGCCCTGCCAGTAGCCAAGATTGTGCTTGCAAATTTCTCCAAAATTTGAAATTTCATACTGCTTAAAGCCAGCCCTCTGGATCTGCTCTATCATAAATTTAGCCAAAGTGTCGCTATCCTTTTTATAGCTTTTTTTGCCAGAAAATGGGGTGTTTTCTTCAAGTGTGAGCGAGTAGGCGCTTAGATGCGTGATAGCAAGGCTTTTTAAATTTTCAGTCTCAGCTAAAAGGCGCTTTTTGGTATCAAATTTAGTGTCATAGATGAGGTCTAAATTTATGCTCTTAAAGCCAGCTGCATGGGCATTTTCAACTGCTTTAAAAATTTGCTCCCTGCTGTGGATGCGCCCTAGAAATTTAAGCTTATCTTCAAAAAAGCTTTGAGCGCCAAAGCTTATGCGGTTTGCGCCTAAATTTTTTACATGCTTTAGCCAGGCTAAATTTGCAGAATTTGGATTTGCTTCAAAGGTGATCTCAGTTTTAGGCGTGCAAAGTGGAGCTAAAATGCTAAAAATCTCATCATAAAGCTTAGCATTTACCGCACTTGGTGTGCCACCGCCAAAAAAAATGGTTGAAATTTCTTTTACATTTTGGCTTTTTAGCTGGAAATTTAGATCAAAGCAAAGCGCTTTAAAATAGGCGCCAACCTTCTTAAATTCGTCATCGCTTGAGCCAAAGGCGCAGTATGGACACTTGCTCTCGCAAAATGGCACGTGGATATAAACTTGCAAATTTCTCTCTTTTTAAAATTTGGGCGATTATAAGAAATTTGGCATTTAGAGCAGTTTAAAAGTAGCTTTTTTGCCTTATTAGCTCGCTTGGTAAAAAGCCAAAAGTGCCTTTAAAAATTTTTGCAAAATGCGCTGCATTTGTGTAGCCAACGATGCTGGCAGCCTCTTTTATGCTGATATCATTTTGCTTTAAAAGGGCAAATGCCAGCTTTAATCGCTCTTTTGCTAAAAGCTGATAGATCGTCTCTTTGAAAAAGAGTTTGAAATTTTTCTTAAGCCAAAAGTCATTAGTGCCGCAAAGATGGGCTAGCTCTTTGATGCTTGGGGGATTTTGCATGCGAGTAAGTAAGATTTTCTTAGCCTTTAAAAGCACTTTTTCTTCGTCACTGCTAAAATAAATTTTCTCATCTTTTAAAGCTTTGCTCTTATAGATAAGCTCTAAAATTTTTGACTCTATAAAGATCTCTCTCATCATGCCATCATATAAATTTGTCGTCTCAAGCTCGTTTAAAACGCAAATTTGATCCTCATCTTTTTTATATTTTATAAGATCAAATTTCTCTTCAAGCCTAAGCTCACTAAAAATTTCAAGCTTATTTGCGTAGTTTTCTTCAAAAAGCAAGGTTTTGGTTTTATAAAATTTATTTTGATATTCAAAAACGCCTTTTAAGCTATCATTTACCAGCCCTATGCAAAACTCATCCCTGCTTAAAAGATACTCTTTTTTATCAAGCTTGAAGCAAAGATTATCTTTTGCTTCGTTAAACATCAAAAATAGATATTTTCTATCTCCCTGGCTCTCTCTTTTTATGATTTCATTACATAAAATCTCGCTTTTTAGGTAGCTGATGCCATTAGCTTGTTTAAAAAATTCTACATTTATCCGCTTGTTACTTTGTGAGATTTTACTTATGCCATATCTTTTATCTAAATTTGTCATTTTATCCCTTGAGCGTTAAATTTAATCCCTCTAGCGTTATGTCTGATATTGATAACGATTATTTAATTTTAGTAAAATATGATTTAAATTTTAATAAGGAGTTTTTTTGTGAGAAGTCTATTAAAAATTTCTATTTGTGCGGCAGTTTTTATAAATTTACCGCTTTTTGCAAATGAAGATAAAGTTCTGCCAGAGGTTAAAGTAGTGAGTGCAACTGGCTTTGAGCAAAATATCAAAGACGCCCCTGCAACGCTTAGCGTCATCACTCAAGATGCGCTAGAAAAGAGAAATCACAAGGACGTTGAGAGCATGGTAAAAGATGTGCCAAGCCTTTTTGGAACGACTCCCGAAGCGGCAAATAGACGAGGAATTTCTATACGCGGATTCTCTCCAAGATTTACTAAAATTTTAGTAAATGGCATACCAGTGCCAGGAGATAACGCTTACAAGGGGCTAAGAAGCGTTGGAGGCTCATACAGCTTCATCCCGCCAGCAAGTGCGATAAGCCGTATCGAGGTGATACGCGGCCCTATGAGCTCGCTTTATGGCAGTGACGCACTGGGTGGCGTGATAACATCATAACAGACGAGTTTAGCAACGACTTTCATGCAAATCTTGGCTCAAGCTATAAATTTGCAAGAAATAAAAACATAAGCGGCGAGTTTTACAACAGCCTCTATCTACACTCTGGGCTAATAGACGATGTTTTAAGCATCTCAGTTTATGGTAAAAATTTAAACAAATCAGAGGATAAAATCTCATACGCAAACAGAGAGCAAAAGGATAGAAATTTTGGCACGAAGCTCTTTTTTAGGCCAAATGAAAACAACGACATCACGCTTGAGCTTGCAAGAAGCGACGTAAAGTATAAAAGAAGCAAGGGTAAAACTTTAGCCTCTGGTACAAATAATAGCTCAGTCGATCTTGAGCGCATAAAAGGTGATATGATAAATTTAAGCCACGAAGCAAGGCTTGATGATATCTTGCTTCAAAGCTATTTATCTTATGGAAGGATAAAAGAGATAGCACAACAAAATTTGACGCTAAAAACACTAAATTTTGATACAAAAGGTTCATATTTTACTGATAACAACGCCTTTACATTAGGACTAAATGCTAAAAAAGAAAAGCTTGACGAAAAGGCAACCACCGCAGACGCTGCAAATGTAAAAAGATATGACATTTCGCTTTATGGCGAAGATGATTATCACATTACAAAAGACTTTATCTTAAGCACTGGCATTCGCTATAACTACGATGAGAACTACGGTTCGCACGTTTCACCAAGAATTTATGGTATCTATAACTTAAATGACTTTTTTGCCCTAAAAGGCGGAGTTAGCACAGGATACGCGACACCTGACATCAAACAACGCACGCAAGATCTTGCATTGCCATTTGCTGGAGGACGTGGAGCACAGCTTGGTAGAAGCAGCCTTAAGCCAGAGACAAGCGTGAGCTATGAATTTGGCGGCGTTTATAATAACAATGAAGGTTTTGAAGCTTCACTAACTGGCTTTTACACAAGCTTTAAAGATATGTTAAGCTATAGCCCTATCTGCTCAAGAGGCAGTGTTTGCAGACATAAAGGCAAAATTTATCCAAATGGTATTTGGGAGAGTGTAAATATCGGCAAAGCTGAAATTTACGGAGTTGAACTAACAAATGAGTGGCAGGTGACAAATGCTCTTAGGCTAAATCAAAGCTACGTCTATACAAGATCAAAGCAAAAAGATGGAGCGGAGATCGGCAAAAGCTTAAACAACTATCCGCTTCATACATTTAAATTTGGAGCGAACTACGAGCTAAACAGATGGCTAAATTTCTGGTCTCAGATAAATTATTATGGTAGGACTAAAAACTCATTTAGCTATGCTGATGATATGAGACCTTACGTGATCGCTGATCTTGGTATAAACTACAACGTAACAAAGAATTTCAGTCTAAATTTGAGCGTTTATAACCTCTTTAATGAGTATTTTACGACAAGATCTGGCAGATACGACATCTTGATAGCTGACGGACAAAAGATCGAGCTTGGTTTTAATCTAAAGTTTTAAAATGATAAAAATTTTGAAAAAATTTCATCTTATTTTGGCTTTTATCTTTGCCTTGCCGCTTCTTGTGCTTAGCATTAGCGGGGCGATCATCTCGTATCATGATGAGATAATCGATATCTTTAGCAAAGATGAGGTCGTGGCTGGCAAAAAGCCTTTAGAGATAGATGAAATTTTAAAAATTTTTAGCAAGAGCGAGCCAAATTTTAATCTTAGCTACCTAAAGATAAAAGCAGAGGCAAACAAGGCTTACGTCATAAGCGGAACTAACGAAAATGGCGAGTTTGAGTCGTTTTTTATAGATCCTTACACTGGAGAAATTTCTGGCAAAAACAAGGCAGAGAAATTTATAGGGTTGGTTTTAAATTTGCATAAAAACTTAGCCCTTTCGCTTTTTAAAAATGAAAAATTGAGCAAATTTGCAAGCGAGCTAGTAGCACTTTCTACGCTTGCATTGCTTTTTATCTTGATAAGCGGGGCGGTGATATATTTTTGGAGGTTTAGAAGCAGGGTAGGGGAGGCATTTAAGCTAAATTTAAAAGCAAAGAAATTTGCGTTTTTGTATTCGCTACACGGCTTTTTAGGTATCTATCTTGGCGCCATTTTAAGCGTGATTTGCATTAGTGGGCTTTACTTTTCTTATGAGAGCTTTGCTAAGGTTATAAATCAAATTTGTGGCGAGGAAAAGGTCTTTAAAAAGCCAAATTTTACAAACAAAAATGGCTTTAACTTAAGCAATGAGCAAAAGGTGGCAAACCTTAAAAAAGCCTATGAAATTTTCATTTCTAAATTTGGGGACGAGTTTGAGGCTTTAAATTTTATAGCAAATAGTGGTGGCATCAAATTTATGCTCTTTTACCTGCCAAAGGGGGCTAGCGAGAGAGATGGCGTTAGGCTTTTAGTAGATACAAAAAGCGAGCAAATTTCAAAAAATGCCATGCCAAAGTCATTTGAAATTTATAAATTTATGCTTGATCTGCACGCTGGATATATCTTTGGCGAGCTTGGTAAATTTATATTTTGCCTAGCATCATGCGGTGTGGTTTTGCTACTTTTTAGTGGAGGTGCGATTTATTACAAACGGCGTAAAAACTAACTCTTATTTATCTATCTCTTAACTCTTTTTCGTTATCATCTCAAATAAAATTTTTTTGGAAAAAACATGCAAAAAAAATATAGACCAAATGTAGCAGCTGTCATTTTGTCTAGTTCTTACCCTTTTAAATGCGAAATTTTAGTCGCAAAAAGGGTTGATATGGACGATATCTGGCAGTTTCCTCAAGGTGGCATAGATGAAGGCGAAAGTCCAAAACAAGCGCTAAAAAGGGAGCTTAAAGAGGAGATCGGAACTGATAAATTTGACTTCTTAGAAGAGTATCCTGAGTGGCTTAGCTACGACTTTCCAGCAAATGCGTCAAAGAAATTTTACCCATTTGATGGGCAGACGCAAAAGTACTTTTTAGTTAGGCTTAAAAATGGTGCGAGCATAAATTTAAAGACTGAGCATCCAGAGTTTAGCGAGTATAAATTTGTAGATATCAACAAGGCTTTAGAGGGGATAAATCACTTCAAAAAGCCTATTTATGACAAAGTTTTGAGTTATTTTAAAGAGAAAGGATATTTTTGATGTTAATCGTTCAAAAATTTGGCGGAACTAGCGTAGGCACGCTTGAGCGCATCGAAGCTGTGGCAAACAGGGTCATAGAGACTAAAAACAGCGGCGCTGACGTGGTTGTGGTAGTTTCTGCGATGAGTGGAGTTACAAATCAATTGGTTGAATATAGTGAGTATTTCTCAAAGCACCCAGACGGAGTTGCTACTGATATGCTTTTAAGCTCTGGAGAGCAAGTAACCACCGCACTTTTAACGATTGCACTTAATGCAAAAGGCTATGCGTGCGTAGGACTAACTGGCGCAATGGCTGGGATAATAACAGATGAAATTCACACAAAAGCTAGGATAGAAAAGATAGACACCACTAGGCTAAAAGCTGAGCTAAAAGCTGGCAGGATCGTCGTCGTAGCAGGCTTTCAAGGCATAGACGACAAAGGTGATATCACTACTCTTGGCAGGGGCGGAAGCGACCTTAGTGCGGTTGCGCTAGCTGGTGCGCTCGAAGCTGATCTGTGTGAAATTTTTACCGACGTTGATGGCGTTTATACGACTGATCCAAGGATAGAAAAAAAGGCAAAAAAGCTAGAAAAGATAAGCTATGACGAGATGCTTGAGCTTGCCTCTGCTGGGGCAAAAGTGCTTCAAAATCGCTCAGTCGAGCTAGCAAAAAAACTAAATGTCAAACTAATCACAAGAAGCAGTTTTAACCACAACGAAGGTACATTAATAGCAAAGGAAGATAATATGGAAGCGGTTTTAGTAAGCGGTATAGCACTAGATAAAAATCAAGCAAGAGTAACTTTAAGAGGCGTAGTCGATAAGCCTGGCATCGCAGCTGAAATTTTCACAGCTCTAGCTCATCAAAATATAAATGTAGATATGATCATCCAAAACGTAGGACACGATGGCACGACAAATTTAGGCTTTACAGTGCCACAAAACGAGCTTGATCTAGCAAAAGAGACTATGCAAAAGCTCTCAGCTGCAAAACATGTCGAGTATGACGATGCGATCGTGAAAGTCTCAGTCATCGGCGTAGGCATGAAGAGCCACAGCGGCGTAGCATGTCTAGCATTTGAGACGCTTGCAAAAGAGGGGATAAATATCCAGATGATCTCAACAAGCGAGATAAAGATATCAATGATCGTCGATCAAAAATATGGCGAGCTCGCAGTTCGCGTGCTTCACGATGCGTATAAGTTAGATAAATAATGCAAGATTTTATCCAATGGACGCTTGAGACTATAAGAAGCGAAAGATATATGAGCTGGATGGAGGAGAAGCGCGTCGAATGGACGCCTTTGCTCGCATCTAGGCTTAAATTTTTGCTTGATAGCAAGGCTTTTATAGTCATCTGCGACGATGAGCGAGAGTGGTTTGAAAACTATCTTTTAAGAAATATCAACCGCACAAAAAGCGAGCGTCCATTTTTGCCATTTTTTAGCCTAAGATCGCTCTATCCAGCCTTTGACAGCGTCGAGACAAACGAGCAAAAGCAGCTTTTAAAAGATATGCTAAGCCTTGCCTTTCCAAATGGCTACATCTTTTTTTACATCGGCAAAAGCATAGACAAGCGTGCAAATTTAGCTAAGACTGATGAAAACAGCTATATGTGGCTCTTTGATGAGCAGGCGCAAAATAGCTTCACGCTAAGCTCGAGCGATGAAAACTTAGACATCAAACTTCTAAATTTATACAAACTTTTTGACAAGAGCATAGACGCCGTGCTATTTGCAAAGGTGATACTCTAAATGCTAAATAAAATCGTCATAACAAGCGATTTTGAAAATTTAAAAGCCAAGCTTGAAGCCGAGTTTGGCGTAAATAACTTAAGATTTTTTATAAGCGATGATTTTTTACTAGAAAATGCAAAAGAGGTCATCGCTGAAGCCTACATCGCCGAAAAAGATGAGAAAATTTTAGTCATAGAGGCGAAGTCTTTTCGCACCGAGGCTCAAAACGCACTTTTAAAGATCATTGAAGAGCCCCCAAGAAATATCAAATTTATAATAGTAACGCAGAGTAAAAATTTACTTCTACCAACGATAAGATCGAGGATGCTCATAGAAAATAAGCTCACCAAAAAGCCAAAAATGAGTGTGGAGCTAAATTTAAAATCGCTCAGCCTAAAAGAGCTAACAAGCTTTATCGACCAAAAGATAGCAGAGGAACAGGCGCAAAAATTTGGCAAAAACGAGCTAAAAGAGCTTGTGGGCGCTATCGTAACAAAGGCGGTTGATAGCGGGTATAAATTTAGTGGCGATGAGATGGAGTATTTTTTCTCGCTCATCAAGCTTGCTGATCTAAACGCCAAGTCTCACGCCGTTTTGACGCCTCTTTTGCTTACTATCTTTGAGAAAGGACGACGTTGAAATTTTATAAGATAAATAACAAAAGCGACTTTGATGAAATTTGCAAGGCCGTCTCGCCAAGTCCGGCTGGTGCGAAGCTCATGCAAGAAAAGAGCGAGATAAATTTTATTTTTATCGATGAGATAAAGACCCCAGCGGCAAATATCCTAAAGCAAGACGCCCTAAGTGTTGGCGCCGAGCTTGTGACGCATAATGATACGATCTTGGGTCGCGAGAGCCTAAACAAAGCCTTGCTAATGGCGACAAACGCGCAGCTAAGGCAGCTAGCTAAAAAAGAGAAGCTGCAAGACTTTGGGCTTAAAAAGCTTGCCGTCTTTTTAGAGACTAAATTTACAAAGCCCACAAAGCCACTTATAATGGGCGTTGCAAATATAAATAGAGATAGTTTTAACGAGCAAAGCCGCATAAATACGCAAAATGGCATAGCAAAAATCGAAGCCATGATCGAAGCAGGCGCAGACTACATCGACCTTGGCGGCGTTAGCTCAAGGCCAGGGAGCGAGTATTGCGGACGTGAGGAGGAGTTTAGGCGCATAAAAGATATCATAGAAGAAATTTATAGGCTAAATTTACATGAAAAGGCAAAATTTAGCCTTGATAGCTTTGATGAGTATTGCTTAGAATTTGCGCTAAATCACGGCTTTAAGATGATAAATGACATCACGGCAAATGCAAATTTAGCCCCGCTTGCTGCAAGATACGACGCGCAGTTTTGCATGATGCACATGCAAGGCGATCCTGCCACGATGCAGATCGCGCCAAAGTATAACGACTTAATTGGCGAAATTTCAGACTTTTTTGAGCAAAAGATCGTCCTAGCTAGGGAGCTTGGCGCTAAAAAGATAGTGCTTGATGTTGGCATCGGCTTTGGCAAAACTGCTGAGCAAAATTTACTGCTTATTAAGCATTTGGAGCATTTTTTGAAATTTGGCTGCCCGCTGCTAGTCGGCGCTAGCCGTAAATCAGTCATAAATCACTACTATAAAAGCGAGGTCAAAGACCGCTTGCCAGGCTCGCTTTATCTGCACCTAAAGGCTTACGAAAATGGCGCGCAGATCATAAGAACGCACGATGTGGCCGAGCATAAGCAGCTTTTTAATATGCATGAGGCGATGAGCCAAGCCACGCTTTGGTAGAGCGCTTGGCCAAAAAGAGGCTAGATGAAGAATTTATTGCCACCACCTTGGATCAAATTTCCAAGTATAGATCCATTTTCCATCGGCTGGAGGATGGGCGCTGGCGAGGATTATAAGTTTAAATTTAATGGCTGGCTAAAAACGCTAAGCCAAGATGAAAAACGTCAATACGAGCAGCTCTTTGCTGAGCCTGCGACGTGGCGTGGATACTGGGATGAGAGGCTAGGCAAGGATGAAAGCACGCTTTTTATAAATGGCGACTTTGTTATAGACCTTTGGGAGCGTGAGCCTAGATATGATCTAAAATGGCTTAAAAAGCGCTACAACGCTGGCAAGTCGGATAAATTTCTCTTATTTTGGGGTCATCAAAAGAGCGCAAATTTAAGCGCAAGCTGCCTTAGTCAGTGGTTTAACTCTATCTTTTGGCAAGACGAAACTAAATACATTTGCGCTGAGCAATATATGATGGCTAAAAAGGCTCTGTGTTTTGGTGATAAAGAGGCTTTGGAGCAAATTTTATCCGCCAAAGATCCAGCGCAGATGAAGGCGCTTGGCAGGCAGGTGCGTGGCTTTGATGCTAAGGTATGGGACGAGGTCAAATTTGGCGTCGTGCTAAATGCGAGCTATCTAAAATTTAGCCAAAATGCCATTTTGCGTGACTTTTTGCTACAAACTGGGAGCAAAATTTTAGTCGAGGCAAGCCCAGTTGATAAAATTTGGGGCATAGGCTTGGGCGCAAGCGATGAAAATGCGCAAAATCCTATGAAGTGGCGAGGGCAAAATTTACTTGGCTTTGCGCTGATGAGAGCTAGAGATGAGATAGCAAAGGTCTATAAAAATGTCCATTTATGTGACGCGAGAGAGTTAAATTTGGATCATTTATAAAGTATGTTTAAGATAAAATGCGGTGTAAATTTGGAGCAAAAATGACAAAACAAGAGTATGAAAAAGCGGTAGATACGCTAAATGCGTGGGCAAAGGCCTACTACGACGAGGACGAGCCGCTTGCAAGCGACGAGGAGTATGACGCGCTATATCACGCGGTTTTGGCTTTCGAGCAGGCAAATCCGAGTGAAATTTCGCTATTTTCGCCGACTAAGCGAGTGGGCGGAGGCGTAAAAGAGGGCTTTAGCAAGGCAAGCCACATAAAGCGCATGTGGAGCATGGAGGATATCTTTAGCCTTGGCGAGCTTGATGCGTGGCTAAAGCGCGGCGATAAAGAGAACTTAACCTTTGTTGCTGAGCCAAAATTTGATGGTGCGAGCCTAAATTTACTATATGAAAATGGCGTTTTAGTTAGAGCGATCACAAGAGGCGACGGCGTTACCGGCGAAGATGTGACGCAAAATGCAAGGACGATAAATTCTGTTTTAAAGAGCATTAACTACAAAGGGCTCATTGAAATCCGTGGCGAAGTCGTCATAAGAAAAGATGACTTTGAGCTACTAAACGCAGAGCGCGCAAAAGAGGGCGAAGCGCCACTTTCAAACCCTAGAAATGCAGCTGCTGGAAGCCTTAGACAGCTTGATAGCGCGGTAACTGCAAAAAGAAAGCTACTTTTCATACCTTGGGGCGTGGGCGAGCAGAGCCTTGGGCTAAAAGATCACAGCGAGGTGATGAAATTTGTGCGAGATCTTGGCTTTGAGAGGGATGAATTTTTCAAAATTTTAAAAAAAGATGAGCTTGAGGCTGCGTATAACGAGCTACTAGCGAGCCGTGAGGCAAAGAGCGTGATGATGGATGGCATGGTGATACGCGTAAATGACCTTGCGCGCTGTGAAGAGCTAGGCTACACAGTCAAATTTCCAAAATTTATGGTGGCGTTTAAATTTCCAGCCATTGAAAAGGTGACTAGACTAAGAGATGTCGCGCTTCAAGTTGGTAGAAGCGGCGTAGTAACGCCTGTTGGCGTGCTTGATGAGGTAAATATAGATGGCGCAAATGTAAAATCCGCCACCCTTCATAACTTTGACGAGATAGAGCGCCTTGGCGTCATGAAAAACGACTACATCGGCATCATCCGCTCAGGAGATGTGATACCAAAGATCACAAAGGTTTTTAAAGATAGGCGAGATGGCAGCGAGCAAGCGATAGAGAGGCCTAAATTTTGCCCAGTTTGTGGCTCGCACCTGCTTGATGAAGGTGTCTTTGTAAAGTGTCAAAATTTAAGCTGCAGGGCAAGAGTGGTGGGCTCAATAATTCACTACGCATCGAAAAAGTGCCTAAACATAGACGGTCTTGGCGATGCGATCGTAAATTTGCTATTTGACAAGGGGCTGATCGCTTGCATAAAAGACATTTACGGCCTTAAATTTGATGATCTCATGGCACTTGAGGGCTTTAAAGAGAAAAAGGTAAATAACCTTTTAAATGCGATAGAGGCTAGCAAAGGTGCGGAGCTATCGCGCTTTATCACCGGTCTTGGCTGCGAGCACATCGGCGAGGTGGCGGCTAAAAAGCTAGCAAGCAGTTTTGGACTAAGCTGGCTTGATGCTAGTTTTGAGGAACTTGTCTCGCTTGAGGGCTTTGGCGCGGAGATGGCAAATAGTTTAACCGACTTTGCCGAGGTAAATAGAGATGAAATTTTAGCCCTAAGCCAGATCGTGCAGCCAAGCGTGACGCAGGTGCAGAGCATCTCAAACGCACTAAGTGGCAAAACGGTCGTGATAACTGGCACGCTAAGTCGCCCAAGAGATGAGATAAAGGCCGAGCTTGAGAGCTTTGGCGCAAAGGTTTCTGGCTCAGTTTCTAAAAAAACGGACTTTGTCTTAGCTGGTGAGGAGGCTGGCAGTAAGCTTGATAAAGCAAATGAGCTAGGCGTGCGAGTGATCGATGAGAGCGAATATGAGAGGCTAAAACTTGAGGTTTGATAACTACGTCGCAAGCGTTTTAAATATAAGTAGAAACAAGGCGAGCGAGCTAATAAAATCTGGCAAGGTGCTAACAAACGGAGAGATTTGCACCAAGGTTTCAAGCGAGGTTAGCGAGGCTAAAATTTCACTGCTTGATGAAATTTACGTTGGGCGAGGGGCTTTGAAGCTAAAAAGCTTTTTAGAGGCGATGAAATTTGACCTAGCTGGCAAAAACGCACTTGATATCGGCAGCTCAACTGGCGGCTTTATGCAAATTTTGCTTGAGCGTGGCGTAAAGAGCGTGACTGGTGTCGATGTGGGCACTGATCAGCTAGATGCCAGCCTAAGAAGCGACGAGCGGGTGAAAATTTATGAAAAAACTGACGTCAGGGAGTTTGCCAAATCGCATCAAAATAAATTTAACCTCATAACCTGCGACGTGAGCTTTATCTCTTTGGCTGAAATTTTGCCTGCTATTTGCGAGCTTGCAAGCGAAAATTCGCTTATCATCACGCTTTTTAAACCGCAGTTTGAAGTGGGCGTTGGCGTAAAACGCAACAAAAAAGGCGTTGTCACCGACGTTAAGGCTGTAAATTTAGCGATGAAGCGCTTTGAAGTGCTAGCAAGCAGCTTGAAATTTGAACTGATAGCTTGCAAAGAGTGCGAGGTCAAGGGAAAGGAAGGAAATGCCGAATTTTTCTACGCTTTTAACAAAAGATAATATCACTGCCGTTGCGATAGGGCATTTTGACGGCGTACACAGGGGGCACAAGCAGCTTTTAAAGCAGCTAGGCGAGTTTGGCGGCCTTGTTGTCATAGACAAAAACAAAGCCAACATCACGCCAAAGCTAAAGCGAGCCGAGTACTCGAGCTACCCATGTTTTTTGTATGATTTTGACGCTATAAAGGGGCTTAGCGGGGAGGAATTTATCGCGCTTTTAAAGCATGATTTTAAAAATTTAAAAAAGATCGTTGTTGGATTTGATTTTAGATTTGGCAGAAATAGGGCTTGGGATAAGTATGATCTGGAGAGAATTTTTGATGGCGAGGTAGTCGTCGTTGATGAGGTTTGCTATGACGGCATGGGCGTGCATAGCTCCTCCATCAGAGAGCTGATACGCCAAGGCAACATCGATGAGGCAAACAGGCTAATAGGCAGAGAGTACTCGATCGAAGGCAACGTGATAAAAGGGCAGGGCATCGGCGCAAAAGAGCTGGTTGCTACGCTAAATTTAGATATAAAAAGCTATCTTTTGCCGCGCGAGGGCGTCTATGCGACAAGAACGAGGATGGGCTCATACACCTATGGCTCGGTCACTTTTATAGGCAACAGACTTAGCACTGATGGAAATTTTAGCGTCGAGACGCACATCCTAGACGAGGTCGCGCCAAAAGTGACAAAGCACGTCGCCGTTTGCTTTATAAAACGTTTGCGCGATAATAAGAAATTTAATAATCTAAGCGAGCTAAAAGAGCAGATAAAACGCGATATAAACGAGGCTAGGCAGTGTGTGGGCGTGTGTGATCTCTTTTTTGGAGAGACGATGAGATACTTTGACGGATATGGAGCTGGTATATGAGAGATGAAATTTTTAAAGAACCTATAAGCAAGCAGTTTGAATTTGATGATTTTGTGGCGAGCGTTTTTGATGATATGATCTCGCGCTCGGTGCCATTTTACGATGTTAGCTCAAATTTAAATGCAAAGTTGCTATCTAAAATTTTGCCAAAATCAGCAAAAGTGTGCGACCTTGGCTGCTCTACGGCAAATAGCCTGCTTTTGCTAAACAACCTTAGAAACGACCTCGTGCTAAGCGGCGTGGATAACTCTGAGTCGATGCTGGCAAACGCTAAAAACAAGGCAAAAGCTTATGGGGCTGATATTGAATTTATTTTAGATGACATCTTAGAGTGTGAGCTAGAAGGCTTTGACGCGGTTTTGGCAAACTACACTTTGCAGTTTATCAGACCGCCAAAAAGGGCTGATCTTGTGCAAAAAATTTATAACGGACTAAATGAAAATGGCGTCTTTTTGTTTAGCGAAAAGATCATCTTTGAAGATAAAAAGCTTACAAAAAGCGTCATAGAAATTTACGAGGACTACAAGCAGGCGCAAGGCTACTCACGCTACGAGATCGCCCAAAAAAGAGAGGCACTTGAAAATGTGCTGGTGCCATACACTGAAGAAGAAAATAGAAGCTTAGCCCTAAATGCCGGCTTTAAGCGTGTCGAGAGCACGTTTAAATGGGGAAATTTTATGAGCTTTTTTGCGTTTAAGTAAATTTAAAAATATCTGCTTTTGTATTTAAATATAAAATTTAATCATAAACATTGAATTTAAAATTTAGATTTTGCTTTGCAATGTCAGCATTTTTGGATAATGAAATTTAATAGTAAAGAAATTTAGCGGGATAGCTCCCGCTAAATTTACTCATTTATCGCTGCGTTTCCATGGTGGTGGAAGTCATCGTAGATGATCTTTGAAGTTTGGAATTTCTCGCGTTTTAGCTCGCGAACTCGTAAAAATTCCTCTTCATCGATCTTTTTGATCTGGATAGCTGCTTTAAATGTCGGAGTCTTGCTGATGTAGTCCCAACCGCTGCTTGTTAGCTCGTTGCAAGAGCTCTCCCAGTAGTGGAAAGTCATCTGGATGATACCATCAGGCACGATGTCAGTCACTTCAGCTTTTACGACTATGTAGCCGTATCTACTCCAAGCTTTGATAAAGTCACCTTGTTTTAGTCCGTATCTTTCTGCAAGCGCTGGGCTCATCTCTGCGATAGGTCCGATGCTATCTCCGCCCTCTTCGATAGCACGTGAGCGTCTTGTCATGGTGCCAACTGTGTATTGATAAACTTTTCTTGTAGTTAAAAGCTGTATCGGATACTCAGCGTCAGTCTTCTCATCGACTGAACCAGCCATGATAGGATACTCTGGTGACATATTCATCTTCTTAGCAAACTCAAGTTTTGCGCTCTCGATCTCATCAGCTTTATCCACAAACAAGCAAGGCACAAAGCGACCTTTGCCATCAGGGGTAAAGAATTTCTTATCAAGATAGAGGCTTTGACCACCCATATCATCTTCAGTTGGGCATGGCCAGTGAAGTCCGTGATATTTTTTAAGTCTATAGTAGCTCATACCGCCGTAGCGTCTAGGGTCGCATTTTCTAACTTCTTCCCAAATCTCTTCTGGTGAATTGAAGTTAAAGCCCTCAGTTGCGCCCAAACGACGTGCGATCTCGCAAACGATCCACCAGTCTTGTCTAGCATCACCTGGAGGTGTGATGACTGCTTCGTTGTGCTGGACACGGCGCTCTGCGTTTGTGTAAAGACCCTCTTTTTCGCTACTTGCAACGCCAGGGAGAACGACGTCAGCTTTTAGTGAAGTCTCAGTTAAGAATAGATCTTGAACCACGTAGAAATCGACATTTGCGATGCCTTTTAAGAAGTGGTTTGTATTTGGCTCAGAGATGACTGGGTTTTCGCCGATAGTCCAGAAGAAATGCACTCTGCCATCAAGGATCGCATCAGGTACTTCAGTTTTATGGATACCTATCTTTGAGTTTAAAAATCCAGGTTCTAGGTGCCACATTTTCTCAAACCAAGCTCTTTGCTCAGAGTCGGTGACTGAGCCAAGATTTGGGAAGATATTTGGTAAAACGCCCATGTCGCAGCAGCCTTGAACATTCTCTTGACCTCTAAGCGGCAAGTCGCCTGTGCCAAGCTCACAGATGTTGCCAGTGATCAAGAATAAATTTGATACATCACAAACTCCGCCAACACCGTGGTTAAAGTGAGTTACGCCCATACCGTGGGTGATGACGGCTGGTTTTGTCGTAGCGTACATTCTAGCAGCTGCTCTGATATCCTCTGGATTTAGCCTTGTGTATTTTGCTACAACCTCTGGGGCATAGTCTTTTACAGCCTCTTTGACGTACTCGATGCCTATTGTGTGATCTCTTACAAATTCCTCATTTACAAGGCCTTCTTCAATGATAGTATAAAGAAGTGCGTTGATAACTGGGATGTTGTGCTCAGGCTCTAGCTGCAAGTGGATGTCTGCTCTACTTGCAAACTCAGTCTTGATAGGGTCGATAACGATCAGTTTTGCACCGCGGTTTAGCGCTCTTTGGATGTGCATAGCTGCGATTGGGTGGCCATTTTCTGGGTTTGAGCCTATCATTAATATACAGTTACTATAAGTGCCAATCTCTGTAAAGCTATTTGTGGCAGCTCCGTTTCCGATTGTTTTAGCAAGTCCTGCTACTGTCGGAGCGTGTCAAATTCTAGCGCAGTGATCGACGTTATTTGTGCCTATAACTGCGCGCATTAGCTTTTGAGCGACGTAGTTGTCCTCTAATGTACAGCGTGCTGAGAAGTTTCCTGCTAATGAGTCAGGGCCGTATTTCTCTTTTGCTTCTTTCATTTTTTCTACGACAAGATCAAGCGCCTCGTCCCAGCTTGCTTCTTCAAATTCACCATCTTTTGAAAAAACGCCGTTTTTCTTTCTGATGAGCGGTTTTGTTAGCCTATCTGGACTTGCTACGTAGTCCCAGCCATAAAAGCCTTTTAAACATAAATTTCCTTGATTGACTGGATTGTCTTCGACGCCAGTAGCGGCACGAACAACGTTGTTTTCCACGTGCAAGGTTACTTGACAGCCTGTCCCGCAATAAGGACAGATGACTTTGCCTTCTTTCATCACTTTCTCCTTCTAATTATGCATTTTCTGCATATTTATTTTGAGTAATATTACTAGTGCGAAACTTAATCTTTTATGAAAAATTCTTTATTTAAAAAATAAATTTTAATTTTAAGTTATATTTTATATAAAAAATAAAAAGCCGAATATATAGGAATTTAAAAAATATGCTAAATTTGCATGAATTTCTAAAATTTATCAAATAAGAAATAAATTGTGTAAATTTGACACAGAAGCTAAAATTGTTAAATTAATTTTACATATTTACGAAAAAGAGAAATTTAGGTGAAAAGAATTTGGAAATTTAAAGGGAGAGCAGGTCGCTCTCCGTGAGATTATTTATCTCTTAAGCCAAGCTCAGAGATTAGTTTTGAATATGTAGTATAGTCTTTGTTTTTAAGATACTTTAAAAGTCTTTTTCTTTGACCAACTAGTTTCAAAAGACCTAAACGTGATGAAAAGTCTTTTTTGAAAATTTTAAGGTGTTCTGTAAGTTCAGTTATTCTAGCTGTTAAAAGAGCTATTTGAACTTCTGGAGAGCCTGTATCTCCCTCTTTTCTAGCGAATTTCGCAACTATTTGAGCTTTTTTAGCCGAATCCAAAGCCATGATGACCTCCTGATTGGTGAATTTTGGAAGAGCGATTATAGCATTTAAAACATAAAGTTAGATAAAATTACGCTTTTTAAAAATTAATGAAAAATGCAGTAAAAATTTAAT
The DNA here is from genome assembly GCF_902460895.1 of Campylobacter concisus. GTDB lineage: Bacteria > Campylobacterota > Campylobacteria > Campylobacterales > Campylobacteraceae > Campylobacter_A > Campylobacter_A concisus_BC. The sequence continues at coordinate 316,591 of NZ_CABPVL010000002.1, forward strand.
AAAATTAGGGCTATTTAAAGAGTTAAGGAAGATAAATGCTTTTTACAAAGGCAAGCGAATACGCTCTACTTTCGCTTATTTTAATATCTCAAAAATCATCGCCAGTTGATGTTGATACGATCTCAAATGAGCTTAAAATTTCAAAAAGTTTTCTGGCAAAAATTTTACAAAATTTGGCAAAAGATGGAGTTTTAAAGTCATTTAAAGGAGCAAATGGCGGTTTTGCACTAAACGGCGAACCTGAAAATTTAAGCATAAAAAAGATAATCGAATGCGCCGAAAAGCGCGAACTAAGCGTCTTTGAGTGCTCATCTTCAGCGCTTGGTTGCCCATCAAACAAAGCCTCAAGCTGTCAAATTTGGTCGATGTTTAGCGGCCTTCAAGGCAAGATCGACGAGATGCTTGACGCGATAAAACTAAGTGACATCGTTAAGAAGTAAAGTTGGCAAAGCAAAAAAATAATATCTTGACTCTTGTCGCACCGTTTCTTGCGCCAATTGTCAAATTTAAAAGTCTCAGCATAGTTGGCATCATCGTTGCCATCCTTGCTATCATCATCGTGCCGCTTCCAAGCGCGGTGCTTGACTTTTTCTTAGCACTTTCGATCTCGATTTCAGTGCTTATTATTTTGATCTCTATCTACGTGCCAAAACCAACTGACCTTAGCACGTTTCCAACTCTCATTCTCATCATCACGCTTTTTCGCCTCTCGCTAAACATCGCAACGACGCGTATGATCTTAAGCGAGGGTCACAACGGTCCAGAAGCGGTCAGTGAGATCATCTCAAGCTTTGGAAATTTCGTCGTTGGTGGCAACTTCGTCATCGGTACCATCGTATTTTGTATCTTGGTACTCATAAATTTCATGGTCGTAACAAAGGGTTCAACCCGTGTGAGTGAGGTGCAAGCTCGTTTTACACTCGATGCTATGCCTGGTAAGCAAATGGCGATAGATGCGGACCTAAACGCAGGTCTAATCGACGAAAAAACGGCGCGCGAAAGACGTCAAGCCATCATTGGCGAGGCAAATTTCTATGGCGCGATGGATGGTTCGTCTAAATTTATAAAAGGTGACGCCGTCGCTGGCATCATCATCACTATCATAAACATCATCGGCGGCTTTGCTATCGGCTCGTTTCAACACGGCCTTGATATGGCGACATCGGCCCAGTACTATACGATCTTAACTATCGGCGATGGCCTTGTTAGTCAGATCCCAGGACTTATCACTTCAACAGCGACAGCTATCATCATCACAAGGGCTAGCAAAGACGACGAGGACTTTGCAGAGGGCACGCTAAATCAGCTATTAGGGGACTATAAAACATTGCTGATAGTGGGCTTCATACTATTTATGTTTGCCCTTGTGCCAGGTCTGCCAACCCTATCTCTTGGCTTTATAGCGCTGCTATTTTTGGGGCTTGGCTACATCATCAAGCAGACCAAAGATGGCGGGCTAAATTTAAGCCTTGCGCCAAAAGAGAAAACTGCTTCTAAAAAGGCTGGAGCTGCTACGCCAAGTGGGGCAGGGGCGGCAGCTGCAAGCGGCGGGGCTGCTAAGGCACCAAAGAAGAGCGACGAAGAGATCGCAAGAGAAGAAGAGACAAAGATAAATGACATCTTAAAGCTTGAAATTTTAGAGCTTGACCTGGGATATGGCCTACTAAAGCTAGCTGATGTGGATCTCATTGAGAGAATTCGCGCTATGAGGCGAAATATCGCTTCAAGTCTTGGCTTTTTGATGCCAAAGATAAGGATCCGCGACAACCTCCAGCTACCGCCAAACGAGTACCGCTTCAAGCTAAAAGGCATTGTGATCGGTCAGGGCGAAATTTATGCGGATAAATTTCTAGCCATGGATAGTGGCTTAGTTAGCGAGGATATAGAAGGAATTCCGACAAAAGAGCCAGCTTTTGGGCTGGATGCTCTTTGGATCGATGCTAGCGTCAAAGAGGACGCCATACTCAGTGGCTACACGATAGTTGATCCTGCAAGTGTCATCTCAACGCACATGAGCGAGCTTATCAAGCAAAATGCAGCCGAACTTCTAACTCGCCAAGAGACGCAAAATTTACTAGACAAACTAAAGATCGACTACCCAGTCGTGGTCGAGGATACGCTAAGGATCGCACCTATAAATTTGATCCAAAAGGTCTTAAAAACGCTGCTTAAAGACAATATCCCGATCAAAGACCTACTTAGCATACTTGAAGCCATCAGCGATATCGCCGAGGTTAGCAAAAATTTAGATATGATCATCGAGCACGTGCGTGCAGCGCTTTCACGCGTCATCACCTCGCTTTATGTAGATGAAAAGGGACAGCTAAATTTCTACATCCTAGACACCGCCGTGCAGCAAAAGCTGATGGACGCGGTGCAGTATAAAGACGGCGCCTATCACCTGATGATAAACGTGGCGCAGACATCATCTATCGTGCAAGCACTTAGGCGTGAAAAAGAGAAACGACCGATGAGCCAGCACGGAGAGATGGTGCTTTGCGTGGAGCCAAGCTTGCGCAAATTTATAGCAAATATCTGCGCAAATTTTGCCATCGATATAGTGGTGCTAAGCTTTGCTGAGATCTCGGCAAATACGCCATTTGAAACAGTTGGCGTAATAGAAATAGAAAATTTATAAAGGAAAAAGATGAAAATTTATCACCTCTCACACACCGATCTTGACGGATACGGCGCGCAATACATAACAAATTTTTACTTCAAAGATGTGAAATTTCTAAACTCAAACTACGGCAGAGAGATAGATGATAAATTTGCTCAAATTCTATCTGAGATAGACGCCTCAAACGATGATAAAAACGTCATTTTGATCACCGATCTAAATTTAAGCCTAGCTCAGTGTGAGAGCTTTGAGGAGATGATAGATGGTAAAAATATAAAGCTATTTTTGCTAGATCATCACCAAAGCGGTGCCGAGTGCGCGAGCGCTTACTCATGGTACTTTTTAGATAGTTCAAGGTGCGCTACAAAGATCACTTACGACTTTTTTGCGGGCATTTTTGGCAAAAACAAGGAGCTTGAAATTTTTAGTGACGTCGTAAATGCCGTGGATATCTGGCTAAAAGATGATAAAAATTTCGAGATGGGCAAGGTCTGCTTGGGGCTTGTGGCAAACGCTAAAGAGATAAATAAGGTGATGTTTGAAGCCGAAAACAACCTCTATATGGATCACATCTTAAAAGAAGCGAGCAAATTTTTTAACGAGAAAAACGACTATATCGGCCTTGACATGCAGGTGCATGCCATTAAAAAGTCATTTTTCAAAGAGGATAAAGACGATACGCTAAGCAACTTGATCTCAAACTACGTCGTAAAAAAACTTAGTGAAAATAAAGAGAAATTTAGCATAGACTATAAAGATCATAAAGGAATTTTAACCTACAATGTCGGCAACGTTTCGGTTATCGGCAACGACTTTTTGGTGGCAAATCCTGAATTTGACTTCTTTATCGACGTGACAAATAAAAAAACGCTAAGCTTTCGTGCAAATGGCAAGCTTGATGTTAGCGCCATGGCAAAACACCTAGTTGGCGGCGGCGGACACGTGAACGCTAGTGGCGGGCTATTTGCAAATTTCAAAGATGGCTTTAGCTATGAGCCAATCAAGGCGCAGATAGTTGATCTAATAACTAAAAAAACACAGGAGGAGATATGAAAGAAGAAGAGGTAAGCGTAGAGGAGCTTAGCTACGAGCTTAGCATGGTGCTTGAAGCGATGTTTTACTATGCTGGCGTGAAAAAAGACAAGCTTGAAGAGGCGGCAAATCTCTATGTCGAGTGCATCGATGATGCGCTAGAAAACTCTGATGCTAGCGGTAGCGACGAGGTCATAGAGATAGTTGAATATATGAAAAAACACCATCCAAAGTTATTTAAATAAGGAGAAAATATGAAGAAAATTTTAGTTTTAGCGGCGGCACTTTTTGCGTTAAATGCTATGGCAAATGAAAATTTAGACAAGGCAAATGAGCTTTATGCAAAGAAAAATTTTAACGAGGCCTATCTTGCTTTTAATAAAGCTTGCGGCGAGGGCGAGAAAAAGGCTTGCACGATGAATGCGATCATGCTATTTAACGGCGATGGCGTGGCGAAAGATAAAGCTCAGGCTGAGAAAATTTTTACAAAAATGTGCGACGAAAATGAGGGCATGGCCTGCGAAAAACTAGGCGAAATGACAGCTTATGGCCTCATAAAAGACAAAGATGATAATGAAGCAAAAAGCGAAGAGAAGGCAAAAGCTTTGTTTAAAAAAGCTTGCGATAACGGCTACAAACCAGCTTGCGACTTTGTAACAAAATAGATCAAAAAGGGCTTAAAATGGGCTACAAACATAAAGATTTGATAGGAACTAGAGAGCTTAGCAAGGAAGAAATTTTATATTTTCTAGAGGCGGCAAAAGAGTTTAAGGAGCTAAATTTAAGCCAAGTGAAAAAAAATGACTACCTTCGTGGAAAGACTACGATCAACGCATTTTATGAAAACTCGACAAGAACTAGAACATCCTTTGAGATCGCAGCAAAGAGGCTTGGAGCTGATACGATAAATTTCAGCTCGTCAAGCTCTAGCGTGACAAAGGGCGAGAGCCTAAATGACACGATGAATAACATGGCTGCTATGAGAACTGATATCATCGTGCTTCGTCACCCAAGCTCTGGAGCGGCGAAATTTGCAGCTGATAGGACAGAGGCTAGCGTCGTAAATGCAGGGGACGGCACAAATGAGCACCCAAGCCAAGCTCTGCTTGATCTTTTCACACTAAGAGAGCATGGTAAAATTTTAGATAAAAATTTAAACGTGGCGATCATCGGCGATATCGCTAGAAGTCGCGTGGCGAGGTCTGACATCTGGGCGATGAAGAAATTTGGCATAAATTTAAAGCTATTTGCGCCAAGGATGATGATGCCAAAAGACGCTGAGGTCTTTGAATCTCAAATTTGCAAAAATATGGAGGAGGCTTGCGAGGGCAGCGACGTCATCATCATGCTTCGCATCCAACTAGAGCGTGGCGGTGCGGACGTGGCATTTCCAAGCTCGAGAGAGTACTCGAAATTCTTTGGACTAAATAAAAATAGGATAAAGCTAGCAAAGCCTGACGCGATCGTGCTGCACCCAGGACCGATAAATAGGGGCGTGGAGTTAAATTCAGACGTGGCTGATGGCACGCGCTCAGTCATACTAAATCAAGTTGAAAACGGCGTTGCTATAAGAATGGCGATACTAAATACGCTTGCAAAAAATAGGGACTAACGATGAAAATAGCAATAATTAACGGCACTATCGTAAATAGCGACGAGAAATTTAAGGCAAATATCCTAATAGAAAACGGCAAAATAGCCAAAATCGGAGGTGAGAAATTTGAGGCTGATAAGGTCATAGACGCTACAAATAAGCTTGTCATGCCAGGACTTATCGACATGCACGTGCATTTTCGCGATCCTGGTCAAGAGTATAAAGACGACATCGTCTCAGGCTCACAAGCAGCCGTAGCTGGAGGAGTGACCACCTGCCTTTGCATGGCAAATACAAACCCAGTAAATGACAACGCTTCAATCACAAGGGCAATGATAGAAAAGGCTAAAAACTGCGGACTGATCGATCTTTTGCCAATCGCAGCCATTAGCAAAGGGCTTGGTGGCAACGAGATCGTTGAAATGGGCGATCTTATAGAAGCTGGTGCAGTTGCATTTAGCGACGATGGCTTGCCAGTGACTAGCTCAAGCGTGATGAGAGCGGCACTTGAGTACTCAAGTATGTTTAATAGCTTTTGTATAAGCCACTCAGAGGACTGCTCGCTTTGCAGACAGGGCGTCATGCACGAGGGCAAGGTCTCGGCCATACTTGGACTTCGAGGCATGGCGAGAGAGAAAGAGGAGATCGCAGTGAGCCGTGACATGCTACTTGCAAAGCTCACTAAAGCGCACATCCACATCGCTCACGTAAGTTCGGAGTACTCGCTAAAGATCATCGAAATGGGTAAAAAAGAGGGCATAAACATCACTTGCGAGGCCACACCTCACCACTTTAGCTTTAGCGACGATGAAATTTTGAAAAATGCCTACGATACAAATTTCAAAATGTCGCCGCCACTTCGTGAGATAAGCGACGTAAAAGCGGTAAGAGATGCGCTAAAAAGCGGTCTTATAGACGTTATCGCCACCGATCATGCCCCACACCATACAGACGAAAAGATAGTGGAATTTGACAAGGCACCATTTGGTATCATAGGACTTCAAACCCTTGTGCCGCTCACTCTTAAGCTCGTAAATGAGGGCGTTATAAGCTTAGAGCGTATGGTGGAGCTAACATCTACCAATGCAGCTAAGATGCTAAATTTAAAAGATAAAGGCAGGCTTGCTGAGGGCATGCTAGCTGATATCGCGGTGATAGACCCTGAGATCGAGTATGTTTATGATGAAAAGATAAACCGATCAAAATCGGTAAATTCTCCACTTTTTGGCAAAAAGCTAAAAGGCGCAGCGACTACTACTATAAAAAGTGGCAAGATCGTTTATGAGTTTGGAAAATAATCCAAATTTGCTTTAGATGCCTTGAGATATAAAATTTGCTAGAAATTTCTAGCAAATTTTACTTTTTATGAGTTATATTTTTTAACGATACCGCGAACTACTTTTTCGATAAAAAGTGCAGAAGCTACTTCGCAGTGCTCTCTTGTAGAGTGAGGTGAGTAGATGTTTGGTCCAATAGAACATGCACTAAGACCTGCCTTTTTCTCCAAAAGCACTCCACACTCAAGTCCAGCATGCACAGCTGTTATCCTAGCTTCTGGCTTATAAATTTTAAGCTCTTCTAAAATATCATTTGCAAATTTATCATTTATAGGTTTCCAAGCTGGATTTCTATCTTTACTAATGACGCTAAAACCGAGTGCCTTTGCAAGCTCAGAAATTTCAAATTCCATTCTATTTAGCCCGTCTTTACTCATTGATCTTGCGAAAAACTCCACTTCAAGTGTGCCGTCGTCTTTGATCTTTGCAAGTGAGAGATTGACACTATCTTGCGGTATGCCTAGCTCGCAGTTATAGGCTCTTACGCCTTGTGAAAATGAGTTAATAAGCGCTAAAATTTTCTCGCCATTTTCTAAAATTTCATCCCCAGTGCCAAGCTTTTTCACGCTTAAATTCTCACACTCGCTCTTTAGCTCTTTATCACTTAAAACTAGAGCGGTTGCGCTGCTTGGGATAGAGTTGCTTCGCTCGCCACCTTCAAATTTAACAAGCCTGCAGCCATTTTTAGTCACAAATGCCGCCAAAACTTTGATCGCATTTGGGATATTTTTATGTATCTCATTGCCAGAGTGTCCGCCAGGTAGGCCACTCACTTTTACTTCGTAAAGCGTACTCTCTTTTGTCTTTTTACTATTAAGCGAGATAGTGGCAAATAAATTTACACCGCCAGCGCAGCCGATAGTTACGCGGTCGTCCTCTTCGCTGTCTAAATTTAAAAGCTTATCGGCTTTTAGATCACCGCTAAAGCCAGCAGCTCCGACCATGCCGACCTCTTCGTTGTTTGTAAAGAGGCACTCAATGTCATCAAATTCGCTTATCATCTGCATCATGATAGCCACGCCTATGCCGTTATCGGCACCTAAAGATGAGTTTTTAGCCCTCATGTAGCCATCATCGCCATAAACTATCTCGATCTTTGGTGCGTCGCCCATGCAGACCATATCGTAGTGGCTCTGCAAGCAAATTTTTGGCTTGCCTTTAAACGCATGAACGTTGCCAAAGCTATCGACCACGACCTCACAGCCCTTATCTTTTGCATAGCTAGCCAGAAAATCACGCATCTTGTCAGTCTCATAACTGCAGTGCGGTATCGCCGCAAGTGTCTCAAATTTCGCTAAAACTTCGCTCTTTGACATATTTGCCTCCTTTAAATTTATCTTATCTCACCCTTATAGCCAGTCGCATCGACCGCCTTTAAAAGCTCTTTTTCATCGACCTTGTCATCTGCTATAACGACAGCTTTTCGCTCTTTTAGCGATACGTCTGCCTTTTTTACGCCCTCAACGCTAAGTGCGGCCTTTCTTACTATCGCTGTGCAAAGCGGACAGTGCATGCTAGGCACTGAAATTTCTATCGTTTTCTCAGCGTAGCAGCTAAGTGTAAGAAGGGCTAAAACTAAAATTTTACGCATAAATTTCTCCTAAAAGCTCCGGATATGTAAGGAGTAAAAGTAGTATCACTCCAAAAAGTATATATATAAGTATCCATTTTTTCTTTTTATAGCTTAGATTGCAGCTTTTTGGCTTGTAAAATATAGCCACACCTGAGATCACAAAGCAAATGACGGCCACAACGCTTAAAGGGACGCGGTACTCGTATAAATTTTGTGTCCAAGATAGAAATGAAAAAGATGTGCCAAAAAGCAAGAAAAGAAGTGCCGGCAAGCAGCACAAGGTAGCGCCGATAGCACTACCTATGGATGTTAGTATCAGCCAAAAGGCTCTCATTTTAGCTCTGTTGAGACGTAGTCGTAGCTAAATTCTTTTGGCGAATAGTAGTTTTGTGTGTTGCCATCAACCTCAGCGTATGGATAGCCAAAGTTGTTTAGCGGAGTTTGCTCTGGAGTTGGCTTTAAGATAAAGTCACGTCCGTAGTTAAAGCCTATCCAGCACATCTCCCAGTTACCAAAGCAATAATCCCTAACAGCTACAATCTTAGCGTCGTCGTTTGTTAATTTCTCACCTAGTCTTACCTTTGTAACATCAGCTGGATCAACTGGTATCCAACCATAGCCTTTTAGGTAAAACTCAGCCCTGCAGTGCTGTCCGCCTGAAATTTTAGCCACGCCGTCTTTTGCGCTGCCCATCTGATCTGAAAATCTAGACTGACCAACTCTAATGCCAAAAATTTCTCTTGCTGGGATGCCGACTGATCTGCAAAGTCCCACAAAAACTGAGTTTATGTCGGTGCATTTGCCAACTAGCTTGCCACTTTCAAGTATGGCTTTAACATCGCCAGTACCACATCCAATGACGCTGTTATCACGCTGCATAGTGTTTGCAACCCACGTATATATCGCTTTTGCGCGCTCCAAATCGCCCTTTAAATTTCCAACGATCTCAAGCGCTTTTGCCCTTACGACGCCATCTGTTGGGATGTGTGAAGTTGGCTTTAAAAACTCCAAAACAGCAGGATCGACCTTCTCATTTGGATCGAAATTTACCTTGCTAAAGTCGGTATTGCGCTCTGTTGTTTGGATTTTAAACTGGATATTTAAAATAGGTCTTTGCTCATTTTCTTCAAATTCGCCATACATTGTAGGTATTAGCGTATCTGAGATATAGACGTTTTTAGCGGTTGTGTTTATGATGTAGTCTTGGGTTAGTTGCTGATAAGTGGTGCTTAGTGGGAGCGGTAGCCAAATTCTCGAGCTTTTGCCCTTTTCAAGTATCTGGTGTTTGAAATTTACATCAAAATTTCTAACTACTGGGTTTGCTGGCTCGTCGCTAGCTAGAGTGACACTTGGAAGCAGACTTGCTGCACCTAAAAAACTACTGAATTTAAAAAAATCTCTTCTTTGCATAAAATGCCTTTTGCTTAATCTTAGCCAAACTTGGCTCTAAAACTGCCTGCTATTCTAGCATAAAATTTTTATTTATGATAAAATCCGCCACATGAAAAAGATTATATTTTTAGGCTTTATAGCGCTATTTTGCAACGGTTGTCTTTATATGAACGAGCGTGGAGTTTCGACGCAATATTATAATGATTGTAAAGAGTATTATGACGCGACTGGCACCTACCAAAAAGAGTGTCCGCACAACATCGTCGACTGGAAATAGCGTGGATCTTAGCAAATTTAACGAGCAGCAAAAGCAAATTTTAAATAAAATAGAAAATTTAGCAAATTTTGATTGCGAATTTAGCCTCTCTGATAGCGTAAATGTCAAATTTAAAAATTTAGACCAAGCCAAAAAAGATGAAATTTACAACCTCGCCCTTAGCCTAAAGCCTTGGCGAAAAGGGCCATTTTTACTTGATGATATATATATAGATAGCGAGTGGCAAAGTTTTATTAAATTTAACATCCTTGCCCCGCATCTAAATTTAGCTAACAAAAGTGTGGCTGACGTGGGTTGCAACAATGGATATTATATGTTTAAGATGCTTGAGTACGCCCCAAAAAGCATAACTGGCTTTGATCCTAGCGTGCATACATATTTGCAGTTTGCTTTTTTAAATAAATTTATCCGCTCAAATATCAACTATGAGCTTCTTGGAGTAGAGAGCTTGCCTGAATACGCAGCGAAATTTGATACTATTTTTTGCCTTGGTGTCATCTACCATAGAAGCGATCCTATAAAGATGCTAAAAGAGCTAAAAACCGCGCTAAATCCTGGCGGCGAGCTATTTTTAGATACGATGTATATAGATATGGATGGCGATTTTGCGCTAAGCCCAAAAGATAGGTACTCAAAAATTCCAAATATCTACTTTGTACCAACGCTTAGTGCGCTTTGTAACTGGTGTGAGAGGGCTAAATTTAAGGACTTTACCCTGCTTGAGACAAAGGCGACTGATCTAAATGAGCAGCGAAAAACGCAGTGGATAGACGGAGAGAGTCTTGGAAATTTCCTAGACCCAGATGACAGCACAGAGACCATCGAGGGCTATCCAGCCCCAAAAAGAGCCTATGTAAGAGTTAAAATTTAAGGATAAATATGGCAGATGAAAATATTTTTGAAGCAAAAGACGAGTCGCAAATAATCCTCCCAGAGGACGAAAACCCGCTAAGAAATGAGATAAAAACAGCTCCTTTAACAAAGCTAAATTTTAGTGGAACGGCATTTTTACTTGAGAAAAATCACGCAAAAACTAGATTTTTTACCACGGCTGACATGGTAAGTGACGCTGAGGGGCTCATACATAGCGGTTTTGTCTTCATGGGGGCAAACTACGCAGCACTTTTAGCTATAAACGAAGAATTTTGCGTTAGCATCGGTGCTAGGATAAATTTCTTTGGACCGCTCAAACTTGGCGATGTGGTTGAATTTGACGCACAAGCAAGGTTTGAAGAGAGTAGAAAAAGAGAGGTAAAAGTGATAGGCTACGTAAAAGAGATCAAGATCTTTGAGGGCATCTTTCAGCTAGTCACACTTGAAGAGCATATCTTTGTCACTCAGCAAAAAAATATCCAAAAAGAAGCCGCTATAAGACAAAAGAAAGAGCGCGAAGAGGCGCAGGCTAAAAACAACGGCTAAATTTAACTGATGAGATATAAATTTCTCATCTTTTAGCTTCAAACAAACTCAAATTTTTAAAGACAAATCTTATCTTATTATCTTATTTTAGTAAACGATCAGTAATAATTTTTGAAATTTTTAACGAAATTTAAGCAATGAAATTAATTTTCTATGATAATATCCTTTCAAAACATTTTTATCAAAAGGAGATTTAGATGAAACTTACAAAAGTTAGCTTAGCTGCTTTGGTTGCTTTAGGTGCATTTTCAAGCGTTGCAAGTGCAACTCCACTTGAAGAAGCTATAAAAAATGTAGATCTTTCAGGATTTGCAAGATATCGTTATACAAATGATTTTATAAAAAATTCAAACCAAAATAGTACAGTAAAAAATAGTGGTGCTGGTCATGCTTTTAGAATGCAAACAGCATTTAAAGCTGCGATAGATGATAACTTCTTTGGTGTATTAAATTTAAGATATGATCTAACTGATGATTCTGGTGATAAAAACGCTGCTGGAACAGATAAAACATACACAACAGGAACATTTGGTGTTTATGAGATGTATCTAGGCTACAAAGCTGGCAATACTACAATTACAGCTGGTAAACAACTATTAGGTACATTCTTTGATGACAAAGATGTAGCTGGTACAGGTTTAAAAGTAATAAATACTGATGTTCCAGGTCTTACTTTGGCTGCAGCTGCATTTGATGCAGTACAAAGCGATGGTACAGAATTAGATGGTCCGTTACTAAAAACACTTACAGGAAGCATCAGTGACGCTCCTGGCAATATATACTATTTAGGTGCAGCTGGTAGCTATGATCCAGTATCATTTAAAGCAGCTATTGCAAATGTTCAAGAAGTAGCTACACTTTACGGTGCTGATGCTGGTGTTAGCTTCAATGTAACTGATGATGTAAATCTAAATTTAAAAGGTCAATTTGTTCATAATGACTCAGATCACAAAGATGTAGCTGATGCTAACTTCTGGGCAGTTCAAGCTGGCACAAAACTGTTTGGTGCTAAACTTAACGCTGGTTATTTAGATTTTGATGCTAAGAACAAAGACAATAATAAAATTTCATTTGCAACACTTGATGCAAATGGCGAACTTATCAACCCGGCAAAAATCCTAAATGGCGTAATGAGTGGTGGTAGACAATACTACAATAACATCAAAGGAAACAACGACTACTGGTTTGTTAAAGCTGGTTACGATATAGATAAATTTGGCTTTGGTGCTGGATATGTTCAAGGCAAGGGCACAAGTTATGCACTTCAAGAGTTAAGAGCAAAAAGAAGCGAGTGGTCACTTGATGCTAGCTACAAATACAGCAAAAAACTTACATTCCTTTCTTGGTATGCAGCTGCTAAAGACAAAAAAGATGGCGCAAGCTACAAACAAGATCGTATAAGATTTGAAGCAAAATATAGCTTCTAAAACCTACATCCGAGCGAGCTTTCGCTCGGATATTTTCAACTTCTCAATACTTAATCAAAATCAGCAAATATAACTAATAAAATTTATATAATGCCAAACAAAAAAGGCAAAAAATGTATCTTTTTTCTCTCATTACGCATTTAGTTTGTGCCATTATCTTTATAGGATATGTATTTTTTGATGTTTGCATATATCCATTTGCCAAAAAAACGATAAATCCACAAACCCTTGAAGCTGTCAAAAAAGCCTATACAAAAGGCAGTGCAAAGGTTTTTGGCACGGCATTTTTACTACTTTTGATAAGTGGGGCATACATGGCAAAAGGCTATCTTGGAGGCGAGCATGGTTGGTGGCAAAGCAACTTTCAAAAGCTTTTGCTAGCAAAGATCGCAGTTTTGCTTCTAATGTGTCTTATCACTTTCGTCTCTGTTTTTAATGTCACTATCTTAAAAAAGCCAGATCCATTTGGTAAATTTTCACACCTCATAGCTCTTATACTTTGTCTAGTAATGGTCATTCTGGCAAAACTTATGTGGTGGCTTTAGCAAAATTTGGCTGTAAATTTAAGCTAAAATTTACAGCCAAGCCCAAATAAATTTAGTCTATGCTTTTTAGCTTATCCTTATTTAGCCCCTCTTCTATACGCTTGATCTCCTCGCTTCCATCTCTTACGACGCTTTTATCGTATTTTAGATACTCATCTATCTTTTTTGGATACTCGACATGAGTTAGGATAAATTTAAAGACATTTAGCCTCGCCTCTTTTTTATTGTCACTTGAGACGATCACCCACGGCGAGATGCTGTTGTGAGAGGCAAGTAGCATCGAGTATTTGGCGATGGAGTACTGATCCCAAAGCTCTTGCGCTTTTTGATCTACTGGAGAAATTTTAAACTGCTTTAGTGGGTCATTTAGGCGCTCTTTAAAGCGCTTTTTTTGCTCCTCTTTTGTGATCGAGAGGTAAATTTTAAAGAAAATGATGCCTGAGTTTATGATCATCTCTTCAAATTTTGGCACTTCTCTTAAAAATTCTTTATGCTCAGCCTGCGTGCAAAAGCCCATAACAGGCTCGACACCAGCTCTGTTATACCAGCTCCTATCAAAGATCACGATCTCGCCAGCACTTGGCAGATGCGTCACATATCTTTGAAAGTACCACTGCGTCTTCTCGACGTCACTTGGCTTTGTAAGCGCCACGATACGGCAACCGCGTGGATTTAGATGCTCAGTTAGGCGCTTTATCGTACCACCCTTACCAGCTGCGTCTCGACCCTCCATTAGCATGAGCACCCTAAGGCCCTTGTCTTTGACATGATTTTGGAATTTTAAAAGTTCTATCTGAAGCAGCCTAAGCTCATCTTCGTAGCCAAGTTTATCACTCTTTTGGTGCTTTTTATCTTTTGACATCATCGCTCCTTTTGAAAATTTCACGTTTTTTCACGATTTTACTATAAAATAGAATAAATTTAAGAATTTAGACTAAAATCATCTCTTTTAATTTAGCAAGGATTAGCATGTTTTTTAAATTTATTTTTTCTCTCATTTTGTTTACAAGCTCGCTTTTTGCCGAGGTTTTAGACGTCAGCAAGGCATTTGTTTTAAGTCCAAGTATCGATGAACAAGGCGTGGAGATCAAGTTTAAATTTGGCGAAAATATCTATCTTTACAAAGATAGCTTTGAGGTTAAGCTTGGCGAAGAGAAGATAAACAGCCTCTTAAATATGCCAAAGAGCGAAAACACCGGCGAATATGAAATTTACCCAAAAGATTTTTCACTGTTTATCCCATTAAATTTAGTAAAAGAGCATCTTAAAAATAGTAGTGCTAGGCTAAATTTAAGCTATCAAGGATGTGCTAAAAATGGCATCTGTTACCGCCCGCAAACTAAAATTTACGACATCTTTGAGAAATTTGGCAAATTTAGCATCATAGCCTTTGACAAAGAACACAAAGACGAAGCAAATGCCGATATAGAGGAGTTTTCGGACGAGCAAAGCATCGCGAATGAGCTAAGCAGCAAAAACTTTTTCATCTCACTTGCGACATTTTTTGGCTACGGCCTCTTGCTCTCGCTCACACCTTGCGTCTTTCCGATGATACCGATCTTATCAAGCATCATCGTCTCAAAGGGCGGCAGCCTAAATGCCAAAAAAGGCTTCTTGCTCTCGCTAGTCTATGTCGTTGCGATGAGCCTTGCCTACGCGCTTGCTGGCGTTGGGGCAAGCCTGCTTGGCTTTGGCATCGCAGGGGCCTTGCAAAACATCTACGTACTTGGCGCATTTGCGGCCATTTTTGTCATCTTAAGCTTTAGTATGTTTGGCTTTTACGACATCAAACTGCCCTCTAAATTTGAAAACTTAATCAGCAAAAAGTCACAAAACAGCTCAGGCCTCATCGGCGTTTTCATCATGGGCTTTGCCTCAGCACTCATCGTCTCGCCTTGCGTGGCAGCACCGCTAGCAGGCGCACTTCTTTACATCGCGCAAAGCGGAGACGCCATTTATGGGGGCATCATGCTCTTTGTCATGGGGCTAGGCATGGGCGCGCCGCTTCTTGTGATAGGGCTAAGCTCAGGCAAGCTCCTGCCAAGACCTGGCGGCTGGATGGACGAGGTTAAAAAACTCTTTGGCTTTTTGATGCTCATCATGGCTGTTTGGATCCTCGCACGCGTGCTTGGAGCGTTTTTTGAACTACTAGGATATGGCGTCATAGGCGTCTTTGCTGCCATTTATCTTGGAGCGTTTGAGGCAGCAAATAGCGGCTGGGCCAAATTTAAAAAAGCACTTTGCGTGCTAGTTTTTATCTACTCACTCATGCTAATTATCGGCGCATTTTTGGGCTCAAAAGATGCCTTTTCGCCACTTTCTGGGCTAAATTTAGCCAAAAACGAGAGCGAGCTAAATTTCAAACAGGCTAGAAATTTAAATGAGCTAAATGAGATGATAAAAAGCTCAAGCAAGCCAGTGCTAGTGGATTTTTATGCCGACTGGTGCGCGAGCTGCAAAGAGATAGAGCACATCACTTTTAAGGATGCTGGCGTGAAAAATGCTTTGGCAAATTTTACGCTTATTCGTATCGACGTGACAAGTGGCGGTGCGCAAAACGATGAGATGTTAAAAAATTTTGGGCTCATCGATCCGCCTGCACTCATGCTTTTTAAAGACGGCGAGGAGCAAAAAGCGCTTAGGACGATCGGCTTTATAAATGCTAAAAATTTCATGGCAAAGCTTGAGAAAATTTAAATATTAATAGCAAATTTGGCTGGAATTTTAAATTTATCAGCCAAATTTTTCTAGGCTTTGTAGACCTTGTAACCAGCTAGAAAAGTAGCAAAGAAGTAAATTTGAGCTATCAAATTTATATCATGCAGTGACGCGAGTAAAATCGCAAAGTCAAAATTGCAATCATCTTAAATTTATTAAATTTTAGAATATGCCAACGAATAAAAAATATAAACTAAATTTAGCTTAGCACCAAGACAACCAACGCAACTAAAATTTAATCATTTTTTTGCCAAACCGCGTGCGGACAAGACCACGAGATCAAAAAACTTCAGTCAAGTTTGCAATTTAGAACATCTCAGCAAATAGACAAAATTATTCAAATAAATTTAAAATATGAAGTTCGCAGTAAATTTAACCATTAACACAGCTAGAACTTAATCAAAATCAAAGGTAAAAAAATCAGCCAAACCATTACCCAAATTTATAAAATTTAGAATTTGCTCTGCCGCAGCAAAAACGCCCAAGTAGAGCAAATTTAGGCTCATTTACCAAATTTAGCAAGCGCTCTTTGGTAGTCCTCTTCGCTATCGATGCCGATACTTTGACTTTCAACCTCCAGCATCGCTATCTTTTTGCCATTTTCTAGGGCGCGCAGCTGCTCGAGTTTCTCGGTGTTTTCAAGGCTTGAAGGCAAGAGGTCGCAAAACTCTTTTAGGCTTTTTACGCTGTATCCGTAGATGCCAAGATGCGCCTTGTAGCTTTTGCACTCGCTTCTGTTAAATGGTATCCTTGATCTTGAAAAATAAAGCGCATAGCCCTCAAAATCAGTCACCACTTTGACTAAATTTTTATCATCCGCAAACTCATCGTCCATCATTTTATAGCAAGAAAACATAAAGGCTTTTCCCTTATTTTGCTCACAAAAAGCCCTAAATTTAGCGATATTTTCAGGCTCGATAAATGGCTCATCAGCCTGAACATTTATGATGATCTCACTCTCGCTTAGCCCCAAAATTTGCGCCGCTTCGTTTATCCTATCGGTGCCACTTTGATGATCTTTGCTAGTTAGCACTGCTTTTATGCCGTGAGCCTTGGCGATATCAAGCACGCTTGGCTCATCCACAGCAACAGCCACATCGTCCACGCCACTTACCCTAAGAGCCGTCGCCACAAACATCGGCACGCCGTTTATCTCTTTTAAAATTTTGTTACTAAACCTTGTTGAGGCAAGGCGGGCTGGGATGATTATCATCGCTCGATCCATTCTAGGACACACTTTTCGATCTCGTCCTCTTTTATGATGTTTTTGTGTAAAATTTTCGCACTAAATAGCGAGTTTATCGAGCTTGGTACACTGTCATTTAAGATTTTAGCAGTCTTTGCCAGCGCATCTTTTTCATCTTTTGTATCTTTGATCTGGCACGCTTTGATCATGCTTGGCGTAAATTTCACCCAGTGCGCAGTCGATGTGATGACGCTTACTCGGCCAGCATCCACCATTTTAAAGCAAGTAGCCGTATGCGGATCGATCGCGTAGCCGTCCTTTGCGAGCTTTGCGATGTATGCCTCACACTCCTTGTCATCGCACCAGCTAGCTTCAAAGTCCTCTTTTAGCGCCTCAAGCTCCTCTTTTGTGAGCTTATAAAATTTATTTTTAGCAAGGCTTTGCATGAGCTCGTTGGTCCTAACGCTGCCAAATTTATCAAATAGCAAGCGCTCGACGTTTGAGCTGATCAAAATGTCCATGGCTGGGCTTATCGTCTTAACCAGCTTTTTATCTCTTAGGTCATAAACGCCAGTGGTGAAAAACTGCGTCAAGATGTTGTTTGCGTTTGAGGCGATCTTGATCTTGCCGATCTTTGCGCCCATTTTTTTAGCGTAATACGCCCCAAGAGCGTTGCCGAAATTTCCGCTTGGCACGATGATATCAAAGCTCTCGTTTGCCTTAAGCGCCTTTTGTTTTAGTAAATTTGCGTAGGCATAGGCGTGGTAGATGATTTGAAAGAGAATTCTGCCAAAATTTACCGAGTTTGCCGCGCTTAGCTTAAGGCGCTTTTTCTTAAGCTCGGCCTTAAATTTATCATTTGCAAGCAGCGTTTTTAGCGCTCTTTGAGCGTCGTCAAAGTCGCCTTTTATGCCAAAAACCTTTAAATTTTCACCCTGCATGGTCTGCATCTGAAGCTTTTGCACCTCGCTCGTGCCGCCATCTGGATAGAGGCAGACGACCTTGATATTTTCATCGTTTGCAAAAGTTTGAAGTGTCGCAGGACCCGTGTCACCGCTAGTTGCGCACATGATAAGGTATCTCTCATTCCTCTCTTTTGCTAGCTGGCTAAGCAGCGAGCCAAAGGGCTGAAGCGCCATATCCTTAAATGCCCTAGTTGGGCCGTGATAGAGCTCATTTACGTATAAATTTTTATCTATTTTTTTAAAAATGACTGGGTGCTTTGGGTCATCAAAGCTTGCATATCTCTTAAGAGCCTTTTTGAAAAACGCCTCTGACACGTCAAATTTAAATAGCGAGATGATATGGAGTGCGAGCTTTTCGTAGCTTAGGCTTGAGAGCTCTTGCCACTTTGCCTTTGTGATCTTTGGTAGCTTCTTTGGCGCGTAAAGTCCGCCGTGAGCGGAGCTTGGGCTAAGCATGGCTGTGCTTAAATTTACATTTTTTACCTTTTCATCTTTCACGCTTCTAGTTGGTGTTAGTCTCATTTTTTGCCTTTTTTGGTTGATTTTTTTATCCAATTTTCATATTTTTTAAAAACATCTTTTGGCTTAAGTGCCAAAATTTCTGGGGTTTCGTAGCTGTGGTGCTTTCTTATAAATTTAGCTACTTTTTTAAATTTCACGTCTGTTTTTATGAATAAAATTTGCTCTTTTTCATCACAAAGCTTCTCTTGCCAAAGATAAAGGCTCTTTGCGCTAAAGCTACTCACACAAGCTGCAAGTCCCTTTTTTACGAGCTTTTTGCTTAGTTTTTTTGCCTCTTTTTTCTTTGCGACTGAGGTGATTAAAATTCTCATTTTGATCTAAATTTTCCTTTTAAAAAGTGGCTCATTATAACAAAATGGGCTTAAATTTGCTGTGCCAAAACCTTTTTAAACTCCTCGCTTAGCGTAACTTCAAGCGTGATAAGCGATACCCTCAGCCCAAAATCCTTTACCTTTACATAGTCCTTTTGCGTCATCAAAAGCGAGGTGGCGTCGTAGGTTTGTAAAATTTCGCTTAGCTCTTCTTTTGAAAAGTCGTAGTGATCAGGGAAGAATACCTGTCCCACACACTCGCTAAAAAATGACTCAAGGCGCGCTGGGTTTGCTATGGCGGTAACTAGCACCATTTTTTCGCTTTTATTTAAAATTGCACTCTTTCTAAAATGAGTTTGCCCCTCGCACGCTATAAAATCACCAAATTTATAAAAGCTAAATGGATATCTATAAACCCCGCTTGGCAGGCAAAGCCTTAGCTTTGGCTCTGGGTTTGGACGCACTAATATGTCAAATTTAGCTATGTCAAATTTAGAAAATCCATCATCTAGCAAGATATACTTCGCGCCATGCTCTTTGGCGTAGTTTATGGCTATTTTTCTATCTTCGCTAACGATCACATTTGCGTTTTTAAGGCTTGTAGCGTATATCATCGCCTCATCGCCACTCGCTGCTACGTCAAGTAAAATTTCGCCATCCCTAGCGACAACTTGCATGCCCTTGCTCTTTCTTTTATAGCCCCTAAGGATGATAAAAGCGCCTTCGAAATTCTTAGCGATAGCGACGCAAAGTGGGGTCTTGCCGCTTCCTCCAAGGGTCAAATTTCCAACGCTTATTATCTTTATACCAAACTCTTTTTTTTGAGCGCTAAATTTCTTACAAATAACGACTAGAGCGTAGATAAGACTTAGTGGCAAAAGTAAAAATGCTAGTAAAATTTGAAAGAAATTTGGGCGAAAGAAGTAGTCATTCGCCCAAGAATGTAAAAGGATATTAAATTTCTTAAACACGAGATTTAGAAATTTCTTTTACCGTGTTGCAGATGTATTGCACCTCTTCGTCGCTCAAACTATGATATATAGGCAGCGACAAGACTTGTTGATACGCTTTTAGAGCATTTGGGAAGTCATTTACTTTAAGCGAATATTTATTTTTATAATAGCTTAGCAAATGTATCGGTATGTAGTGCAATGAAGTGTGAACTCCACGCTCCAAAAGCTCTCTAGCAAAGCTGTCGCGGTTTTTATTTATCTTGATGATATATTGAGTGTAGATGTGCTCACGTTTTTTGACTGGAGTTGTGATGTTGTGACACTCTTTAAGCTCTTTATCGTAAATTTCAGCGATCTTTTTTCTACGTTTTATAAGCTCGTCTGTCTTTTCAAGCTGAGCGATAGAAAATGCCGCATTTATCGAGTTTATGTCGTATTTTAAACCTATATCAACGACGTCATAGATGTAGCTTAAACTACCAAATTTATCTATACCATTTACAAGGGCGTAGTTACGAAGTAGTTTTGCTTTTTTATAGACTTCTTCGTCATTTGTCGTGAAAAATCCAACTGTTGAGATAGGATTTTGCACGCGTGAGTTTGTCTGGAAGCATGATAAAAACGAGTCTGAACCAACCTTTTTGCCATTGTATGTTAGTCCTATGCCTCGGTTTGCATCATCTAAAACGACGATGCCATATTTTTCGCAGATAGCCTTTATCTCATCAAGCCTAGCGCTTTGTCCAGCGATGTGTGAGATGAAAGCGCATTTTAGTTTTTTGTGATTTTGCTCTTTTAGCACCTTTTCAAGGGCTTCTGGGCTGATGTTAAAGTCCTCTTCATCGATATCAACAAAGATAGGCTCGGCATCAAAATGTCTAACAGCCTGAGCCACGCTAGGGAAGGCATTTACTGAGCAGATAACCTTGTCACCGCGCTTTGTATCCATAGCGCTTAGAGCCAGATGATGCGCTGCTGCGATATTATTTGTAGTGACAACAAATTTAGCACCAAAGTACTCTTTTAGCTTTTCTTCAAATTTAGCAACCGTATCGGTGGTATTTTCAGAATGCAAAGCCTCTTCTATAAGCTCACTCTCACGCTCAGTGATAGTTGGTTTGTAAAACGGAATTTCTCTCATCTTTAATCCTTTAAATTTTCACTATCAACGGCATTTGTCGTTTAAACCTGTTTGACACAACTCTATTTTCTATATCCAAGACCGCTTTTAATCCAAACTTTTTGATGGCTTGCTCCTTGTTATTTTCTAAATTTTGTAAAATTTCATCAATGACAGCATAGCTGTAACCTATGTCGCCCTCGTCACTTTGCCCATCCCAAAGATCAGCTGAAGGCGCTTTTTTGATAAAATTTTCATCAACACCAAGATGTTTTGCAAATTCAAAAATTTCACTCTTATAAAGCTCTCCGATAGGATTTATCGCGCATGCCAAATCCCCAAATATCGTGCCATAACCAAGCATAAGCTCACTTTTGTTGCTTGTGCCGATGACTAGAGCGTTTATACTAGATGAATAATCATAAAGCAAGCTCATTCTAACTCTAGCTGCTAAATTCCCTTTTCTTAAATTGCTTAAATTTACATCTATCGTTTCGTAAAAGGCATTTAAAATGCCCTCAATGGATAAAACCTTATATTTTATGTTTAGTTTTTCACATAAATTTAAGGCGTCATCCATATTTTGTCTGCTTGATGATGCTGTTGGCATGATGAGTGCGTGAGTTTCATCTGGCTTTGCTCTCGCACAAAGTGTCGCAACCACAGCAGAATCAATACCGCCGCTTACGCCTAATAGTAGCTTTTTACCTTTAGTTTTATCTTTTAAGCTAAAAACTAAGGTTTCTTCTATTTTTTGATACCCCTTCATTGTCCCTTTGCCTAAATTTGCTTCCTTTTGCAAAAATTATACTAATTAAATTTAAAATTTTTCTTTAAGTTTAAGTAAAAAGATGTAAATATTTAAGAAATGATAAATTTAAGGTAAAAAATGAGAGTAATGCATAAAAATTTTGGCGATTTTGGGACAAATTGCTACATCGTTACCAAAAATGGCTCAAGTTTGGTGATAGATCCAGGAGATGGGGCAAAAGAGTGGGTTTTGCAAAATGCACAAAATTTAAAGGTGATACTTTGCACTCATGGGCATTTTGATCATATTTACGACGTGAGCGAGCTAAAAAATGAGCTAAAAATCCCAGTTTATATCAATAAATTTGATGCTTTTATGTGTGAGAGTGACATTTTTGGCTATATGAAAAACACCTTTGTGCCAGATGTTTTGGCTCAAGGCGATGAGAGCTTTGTAGTGGGTGACTTTTCTTTTAAATTTCACCATTTTCCAGGGCACACACCAGGTTGCTCGATGATAGAGATAGATGACGCGATGTTTAGTGGAGATTTTTTATTTAAAGGTAGTATCGGGCGCTGGGACTTTCCATTTTCAGATAAAGATGAGATGCTAGAAAGCTTAGAAAAATGTAAAAATCTAAATGGTGACTTCGCACTTTATCCAGGACACGGCGAAAGTAGCACGCTAAAAGCCGAGCAACAAGAGCTTGATAGATGGGTGGAGATCGTTAAAAGGTCTTGATTTTGGGGTGCGGCTAAATTTTTGCATTTTAGAAATTTATACTTTTTATCTTATAAGATGATGTCGTGAGCGCGTGCTAAGAAGTGCTTAGAAGTTTAAATTTATAGGTTAAATTTAAAAGAGCAAGGCTAGTTGCCCTGCTCTAAGAGTTTTACTCGACTTCAGCGTCTATAACGTCGTCGTCTTTTTTGTTATTTCCGCCGTTTGCACCAGCGTTTTCATCTTTTTTATACATAGCTTCTGCTAGTTTGTGGCTAGCTTTGCTTAGAGCTTCTACCTTTGCGTCGATCTGCTCTTTTGAAGAGTTTTCATCTTTTAAGACCTCTTTTAGATCATTTAGTGCGGCTTCGATGTTACTTCTATCCTCAGCTGGGACTTTCTCGCCAAGCTCGCTCATGCTCTTTTCAGTTTGATGAACTAGTGCATCGGCTTGGTTTCTAGCCTCAACTGCGTCTTTGCGCTTTTTATCCTCTTCTTTGTGAAGCTCAGCATCTTTTACCATGCTATTTATCTCATCTTCGCTAAGGCCGCTTGATCCTGAGATAGTGATGTTTTGGGCTTTGCCAGTCGCTTTATCTTTTGCTGAAACGGTTAAAATTCCGTTTGCGTCGATGTCAAATTCAACTTCTATTTGAGGCACGCCTCTTGGAGCTGCTGGGATGCCCTCTAAGTTGAAGTTACCAAGTGATTTATTATCCCTTGCAAACTCACGCTCACCTTGTAAAACCATGATAGTAACGGCACTTTGGTTATCTTCAGCAGTTGAGAAGACTTGGCTTTTCTTAGTTGGTATAGTTGTACCTTTTTCGATGATCTTAGTCATCACACCGCCAAGTGTCTCGATACCAAGGCTAAGTGGAGTAACGTCAAGAAGTAGCACGTCTTTAACGTCGCCTTTTATAACCGCACCTTGGATCGCAGCACCGATAGCCACGACTTCATCTGGGTTCACGCTCTTATTTAGCTCTTTGCCAAACGCCTTTTTAACCTCTTCTTGAACAAGTGGCACACGAGTTGAACCACCGACCATTACGACCTCTTTGATGTCGCTCTTGCTTAGACCTGCATCTTTGATGACTTCATTTATCTTAGTGATAGTCTCGCCCACAAGTGAGTCGATCATGCCTTCAAATTTAGCACGAGTTAGCTTTTTGACAAGGTGTTTTGGACCAGTCGCATCAGCTGTGATAAATGGTAAATTTATCTCAGTCTCTTGAGCTGAGCTTAGCTCTTTTTTAGCATTTTCAGCTGCTTCTTTTAAGCGTTGAAGCGCCATGATATCGCCTTTTAGATCGATACCAGTTTCGTTTTTAAACTCACTTACTAGCCAGTCGATGATCTTGTTATCAAAGTCATCACCACCTAAGAATGCGTTACCGCCAGTTGCCAAAACTTCAACGATATTATCGCCAGTTTCTAGCACTGTAACATCAAATGTACCACCACCTAGGTCATAAACTAAAATTTTCTCAGCCTCTTTTTTATCAAGACCATACGCAAGTGCCGCAGCTGTTGGCTCGTTGATGATACGAAGTACGTTTAGGCCAGCGATTGTTCCAGCTTCTTTTGTAGCCTTTCTTTGGCTATCGTTAAAGTATGCAGGCACAGTGATAACCGCGTCTGTTACCTTTTCACCAAGATATGCTTCAGCGTCTTCTTTTAGCTTGATAAGAATTTTTGCTGAAATTTCTTGCGGAGTATAGACCTTACCAGCGATCTCAACCGCGCAAGCGCCATTTCTATCTACGACGTGATATGGCAAGCGAGCCTTTGCCTCTTCAGCATTTTTTTCATTACTCATCAAACCCATGATACGTTTGATAGAATATATCGTTTTTTCAGGGTTTGTAACTGCTTGACGTTTTGCAACGTCACCTACTAAAATTTCACCTTTGTCTGTAAAAGCAACAACAGATGGAGTTGTGTTTTTGCCCTCTTTGTTTGGGATAACCTTGCTCTCGCCACGCTCAAAAACGCTCACACAAGAGTTTGTTGTACCTAAGTCTATACCTATAACTTTTGACATATTTTTCCTTTATTAGATTTATTTTTTAAATTTAGTTTGCCACACTGACCATAGCTGGGCGCAAAACCCTACCATTTATCATATAGCCTTTTTGTAAAGCTTGCACGATCTGACCGCTTTGCTTCTCCTCGCTATCGACCCTTAAAACGGCATTATGCACATTTGGGTCAAACTCGGCATCAGTTGCGATCTCGCTCACGCCATGCTTTTCAAAACATTTCTTGAACTGATTTATCGTTATCAAAATGCCCTCTTTGATCTTTTTAGCAAATTCATCATCCTCTGGGTCAAAATTTGCAGCGATCTCAAGCGCATCGATGACTGGTAGCAAGTCCCTTGCAAATTTCTCATTTGCATAGCTTGCAACGTCTGCTTTCTCTTTTTCATAACGCTTTTTGATATTTTCAAACTCAGCATTTGCTCTGTAATATTTATCAGTGATCTCGCCAAGCTCTTTTTCGAGCTTCTCCACTTTTGAGATATCGCCAAGTGCATCTAAATTTACGCTATCGCTAGCTGCCTCTTGCACTGGCTCGACCTCAGGTAGATTTTGCTCTTTTACCTCTTCGCTCACGCGGCCTCCTTTATTAGATTTATAAATTTCACATAATCAGTATAAACACTGCCAGCACAGATCATCTGCGCCTCGCTACCAAGGTAGTTTGCTTTAAATTTAAGCCCCATGTAATTTTCATCAAACATAGGAGAAAATGTAAGTTCTTCATCCATCTGCAAGCTAAAACTTGGGTCAAAAACCATCTTAAAGCGTCTATCCTTAAACATATCAAAGGCTAAAATTTCGTTTTCTTGAAAGTAAATTTTAGTCCTCTTAAGCTCTCTTATCTTGTTTTTTAGTTCGCTTAAGCCAACTTGAGAACAGATAAGCTCAAGCTTGTCTAAACTAACTCCGATAAGGTTGTTTAAAAATTTATACATCCTAGCGTCAAATTTGATGACGATCTCATCGCCGCTAAAATTTAAAACCAGATATCTATCATTTAAATTTAAAATTTCTAGCAACTCCTTATCGATCGTGCCAAAAATCATACAATAAAGCTCAAACTCATCACAGAGCATCTTTAAGCTTCTTGGATCATTTATCTCTAAATTTATGTCGTTTTCGCCAAAAATTTCACTCCAATATCTCCTCATCGCAGCGATAGTTGGGATCCTGCCGCCACTGATATGAAGCTTTGTAATCTCGCCCTCATCTGAAAGCTTTTTAAAATAAACACGTATCGTAGATGCCGGTATCGCCACACTCATACGAGAGCCGAGCTCGTTTGAGCCAATAGGCGCATTGTCCTGCAAATAGGCTTCAATGATAGAATTTAGTATCAAATCGCGTTTATTTGTTTTACTCACTTTTAGCACTCTTTCTTTTTAATTGCTAAGCGGATTATACAACTTTAGTTTATCAATGTCA
>NZ_CABPVL010000002.1:342585-456392 GCF_902460895.1 Campylobacter concisus
ATATAACTAAACTTTTCTAATGCCTATATTATAAGCTTTGCGTAAAAACAAATAAAATTTAAAGCAAAATAAAAAATTTAACTTCAACATAAAACCCAAAATTTCTAATTTTATTCAAGAATTTAAAAGATTTTTATACGTTTTAACGTATATTATAAATAATTTTTAGTATATTTAATACTTTATATTGATATTTATATACTATTTTACATTATTTATATAATATTTTAGGTATATTTAATGATAAATAACGTATAATTCTTCAATGATTGAAACAAGTGATATATTTAATTTGCTTCACAATGCAGTTGAAGCAAAAAATATCGGTAAGAAAATTTCACAAGCAAAAATGGCAGAGGATCTTGGCGTGCCTATGAGGACATATCAGGACTGGAGACTTGGAAACTCAAAGCCGCAAGCTGCTGCTGCTGTTTGCAAACTGCTATGTGAGCTTGACGATGATGAAATATTATTTGTTGTCAATAAGATGAGAAAATTGCTAGGAAAATAGATGGAAAATTTAACACAAAAAGAGAGAATCGACCTTGAGGGCGTTTTTGCAGTCATTTGCACTAAAAAAGAGTCAAAAATTTTAGTTACTTACAAGGATCTATGCTCGGCTGCAGCTTCAAAATTTCATGTAGTTAAAAACAAGATCAAAAAAGCAAGAGAAAAAAGAGCCAAAATTTAGTATTTTTGGCTTGAAATTTAGTTATTTCATAAATTTAGTAGCCAAAAAGGCTATTAAATAAATTTCATCCTACTTATTTATAGGGTTTTGCTTCGCTTATCTTAATAAGCATCTATCTTAGCTACCAAAATATCTATAAACGGTGGCTCCAGTAGCCTAACATAAATTTATCAAATTTAATGTCACTACACTATCTTCTCCGCTTCTTTATTGCGTATTCTTTTTACATTTCTTATCTATAAGTTTGGGGAGTTTTTCGCAAGATCAATGAGTAAAGACGGGCTAAATAGAATGGAATTTGAAATTTCTGAGCTTGCAAAGGCACTCGGTTTTAGCGTCATTAGTAAAGATAGAAATCCAGCTTGGAAACCTATAAATGATAAATTTGCAAATGATATTTTAGAAGAGCTTAAAATTTATAAGCCAGAAGCTAGGATAACAGCTGTGCATGCTGGACTTGAGTGTGGAGTGCTTTTGGAGAAAAAGGCAGGTCTTAGTGCATGTTCTATTGGACCAAACATCTACTCACCTCACTCTACAAGAGAGCACTGCGAAGTAGCTTCTGCACTTTTTATCGAAAAAGTCGTTCGCGGTATCGTTAAAAAATATAACTCTTAAAAAACAAAATTTGCTAGAAATTTCTAGCAAATTTTTCTATATCACCTTATCCTTGCTTTTACAAAGATCGTTTAATATGCACTCATGGCAAAGCGGTTTTTTAGCCTTGCAGGTGTAGCGCCCAAAAAGAACCATCGCTTGATGAAGCTTGCCAAGATCAGTTTTAAAGGCAAGAGTTAGATCCTCTTCAGTCGCTTCTGGCGTCTTTGCACTGCTTAAGCCAAGTCTATGCGATACTCTAAAAACATGCGTATCAACTGCCATTACGTTTGCATTTGTCGCCTCTAAAAGCACGACGTGAGCGGTCTTTTGCCCAACTCCAGCAAGGGCTTTTAGCTTCTCTTCATCAAGCGGAATTTCTCCGTTATAAAGCTCAACCACGCTGTTTGCCATCTTGATCAAATTTACGGCCTTATTGTTAAAAAAGCTGCATGAGTTTATCATCAGTTTTAGACTGGCTAAATTTGCGCTAGCTAACTCAAAAACATCTTTATATGCCTCAAATAGGGCAGGTGTGATCAAATTTACCCTTTTGTCTGTGCACTGAGCTGAGAGCATGACGCAGACAAGAAGTTCATATAAATTTCTAAACTGAAGCTCGCTTTTGGCGTCTTTAAACTCTTCTAAAAGCCTTTTTTTTATCTCTAAAATATCTTTTTTTGTTCTCATTTGGCTATTTTACCTAAAATTGCAAGTTAAACGAAAAGTTACCGCATTATTTGATATAATTTTGCCCATAAAATCAATTTTTTAAAGGATTTATATGAAAAAATTTTTGTTTCCAGCAGTTTTAAGTTTAGCTGCAGCTGTCACTCTAAACGCAGCAGTAGTTGCAACAGTTGATGGCGATGCTATAAACGATAGCGATATCTCAGCACTTTTATCAGCGGCTATGCCAGGTTTTGACGCTAGCAAGCTTCAACCAAATGAGAAAAAACGTATAATCGACGATCTAATCAACAGAAAACTTCTTTTAAAAGATGCAAAAGCGACAGGTATTGAAAAAGATGTTGATTACATCAAGGCTGTAAAAGCTGCACAAGAAGGCATCGCAGTTGAGCTTTATATGAGAAAACTATTTGACGGTATAAAAGTAAGCGATAGCGATTTAAGAGATTTTTATAACAAAAACAAAGCTAGCATGAACCAACCAGCTCAAGCAAGAGCAAGACATATCTTAGTTGAAGATGAAAAAACAGCAAACGACATCATTGCTCAACTTAAAAATTTAAAAGGCGAGGCTCTAACTAAGAAATTTGCAGAGCTAGCAAGCCAAAAATCAATCGACAAAGGCTCAGCAGCACACGGTGGCGAGCTTGGCTGGTTTGGTCAAAGCCAAATGGTAAAACCTTTTGCAGACGCAGCATTTTCAATGGCTAATGGCACAGTTTCAACTAAGCCAGTTAAAACTCAGTTTGGCTACCATGTTATCTTAAAAGAAGATGGTAAAGCTGCTGGCACTGTAAGCTTTGAACAAGCAAAACCAGAGATCGAGCAAGCTGTAAAAATGGAGAAATTCCAAGCTGCTGTTAGACAAAAAAGTGAAGCTCTACGCCAAAAAGCAAAGATAGAATACAAATAAAATTTGGAGGATAAAATGGGCGTTTTAGATATCGTAAAACCTGGTGTTTTAAGCGGAGATGATGTAACAAAACTTTATGCTTATGCCAAAGAGCAAGGTTTTGCAATACCTGCTGTAAATGTCGTAGGCAGCGACTCGGTAAATGCTGTTTTAGAAGCGGCAAAGGTTGCTAACTCGCCTGTTATCGTTCAGTTTAGTAATGGCGGTGCAGGTTTTTACGCTGGTAAAGCCTGCGAAAACGCAGCCGTTCTTGGTGCGATCGCTGGAGCAAAACATGTTCATCTGCTTGCCAAGGCTTACGGCGTGCCAGTCATTTTACACACTGACCACGCTGCTAGAAAGCTTTTGCCTTGGATAGATGAGCTAGTAAAAGCAAGTCATGAGTATAAAAAAACTCACGGCGTGCCACTTTTTAGCTCTCACATGCTTGATCTTAGTGAAGAGAATATCAACGAAAATTTAAGCACGTGCGAGAAGTATCTAAAAGAGCTTAGCGAGCTTGGTATCAGCCTAGAGATCGAGCTAGGCGTCACTGGCGGCGAAGAAGATGGCGTAGATAACACAAGCGTTGATAACGCACTTCTTTACACTCAGCCAGAGGACGTCGCGCTTGCTTATGAAAGACTAAGCAAGATAAGCGATAAATTTAGCATCGCAGCTAGTTTTGGCAACGTTCACGGCGTCTATAAACCGGGCAATGTCGTGCTAAGACCAGAAATTCTTAAAAACTCACAAGCCTATGTCGCTAAGAAATTTAACACAAAAAGCGACAAGCCAGTAAATTTTGTATTTCACGGCGGAAGTGGCAGCGAGCTAAAAGATATCAAAAATGCTGTAAGTTACGGCGTTATCAAGATGAACATTGATACCGATACTCAGTGGGCATTTTGGGACGGCGTGCGCGAGTATGAGGCCAAAAATAGGGCATACTTGCAAGGTCAGATCGGCAACCCAGAAGGCGATGACAAGCCAAATAAAAAATACTACGATCCAAGGAAATGGCTAAGAAGTGGCGAGGAGAGCATGGTTAAGCGTCTTCAGACTGCTTTTAGCGACTTAAACTGCCTAAATAGGAACTAATCCTATGCAAAATCAAAATGATTTTAGTGAGCTAAGCGTGCCAAAAGAGCGCCAAGCTCACTCTTTCTTTGTCTTTTTTAAAGTTATCTTTATCCCTTCAGCTATCTACATCTTGGCGATACTAGCGTATCTTGGCGTTATAAATTTTCAGATGAAGCTTCACACCATCGTGATGATGGGCGTTATACTCTTTGTCGCTTTTATATTTTCACGTCACAGCGCTTTGGTCGCTTACTCAAATTTCTTAGCAAATGCCAAAGATTACAAGATAAGGTTAAAAGAATTTATTATCGCTCATCTCTTTGAAATTTCAGGCGTCAAAAAGGCAAACGCTAAATTTGAAGATTTTTTCGAGAGCTATACAAGAAATTTTAGAAATGACAACCTAGCAAACATTGGCCAAGCAGTCTTTCCTATGCTTGGAATTTTGGGCACATTTATTAGCATCGCTATCTCCATGCCAAGCTTTAGCTCAAGCACTGCAAACGGACTTGAAAAAGAGATCGCTATACTGCTAAACGGCGTGGCTACGGCATTTTATGTATCGATTTACGGCATATTTTTAGCACTTTGGTGGATGTTTTTTGAAAAGATCGGCATTAGTAAATTTGAGAGATTTTACAGCGAGCAAAAAGAGCTAAGCCGTGAGTTTTTCTGGCAGGAAAATGAGCTAAATGCAAATTTCATGAAGGCAAGTGTGGGCTACTTTAAAGATAGTCACGACGCCTTTAAAATGGTGCTTGATGATAAATTTATAAAAGAGCTAAGCGAGCAGACAAATGAGAAATTTAACAGCCTAAAAGAGCTTTGCGAGGTTGAGAAAAATATCATCAATCAAAGCAAAGCCGAGCTTAGTGCAAGTTTAAAAATGCTAAATGAATCTGGGCTAAAACAAGATGAATTTGTAAAAATCCACTCCGATATATTAAAGGCAGTTGGCGCGTTTTCTAATGCCTTTAAAGATATGGAGGTTAAAATTTTAACCGAGCATGCAAAGCTTGGCGAAATTTTTAGCAGAAATTTAAATGCCACAAAAGAGAGCCAGCTTAAATTTGAGCAGACTATCAAGAGTTTTGATGCCATTTTAAAAGAATTTTCTCTCTCTTTGATAAAAGAGCAAAACGAGGCATTAAAGGCATTTAGAGCCTCGCTCGTGGAGAGTGCTACGATATTTAAGGCAGCTTATGAGCAAGAAGGCAGGAGCTTGGAGCGTGAAAAAGAGCGCGAGAGCCTCATTGCTGAGCTTAAAAAGAACATAGACGAGATCGATAAAGAAGCAAATTCTGTAATAGAAAAAATCGAAAATCTAGTGCAATGAAAATAGACAAAAATAACGAGGATCAATCGAGCTTTTGGGTTTCGTACGCAGACTTGATGGCGGGTCTGCTCTTTGTTTTTATGCTGCTAATCGGCGCTGTCGTCGTAAAATACGTCCTAACTCAAAACACCCTTGAAAATAAAGAGCAAGCTATCATCACAGCTTTAGCAAATTTAAAAGACGCCCAGGGTAAGAATTTCACCCTTGAAGAGCTAAATGACGCCCTAAAAAGCGAGCTTTCAAAGATAAGCGACGAAAACATAAATTTAAAAAAATCAAATGAAATTTTTGTCATCCAAATAGACGCCCTAAAAGAAAAACTAGCCCAGCTCATAGAGGAAAACAAGGACGCAAATGCGAGCATAAAAGAGCTAAATGCTAGCATTTTTGATCTAAACCAAAAGATGATCGTGCTAAATGATGAAATTTCATCAAAAGATAGAGCGCTAAGCGACGCAAATGCAAGTAGCGAGAAAAATTTAGCCAAGATCGCCTTTTTGCTCGAGCAAGTGAGCAAAAAAGAGGCTAGATATGATGAGCTTTTAAGGGATCTAAACGTCACTCGTGACAGGGTCAAAAACCTAACTGGCATAAGGGTTAAAGTGATCTCAGCTCTAAAAGATAGGCTAGGATCTAGCATCGAGATCGACCCAAACTCAGGCGCGCTAAAGCTTAGCTCGTCAGTGCTTTTTGATAAGGGAAGTGCCATCTTAAAAGAAGAGGTCAAAGAGGAGCTAAAGGCAACACTTAGTAAGTATTTTGACGTGCTTTTAAATGACAAGGAGATCGCCTCAAACATCGATCAGATCGTGATCGAGGGCTTTACGGATAGCGACGGAAGCTACATTTACAACCTAGAGCTCTCACAAAAAAGAGCCTACGCCGTGATGGAGTTTATAAACTCATTTAGTGACGATGCACGCCTTAGAAAGCTGCTTGTCGCAAGTGGCAGAAGCTACAACGAGCTAGTTTTCAAAGATGGAGCCGAGGACAAGGACGCTTCAAGGCGCATCGAGATCAAATTTTCACTCTCAAACAAAGAGGCTATCAACGAGATAGAGAAATTTTTGGAGTTTAAGGGTGATTGATAAAATTCGCTTAAGAGGGCGAGAATTTTGGCTTTTAAGAGATGACTTGCTAGGCGAGTTTAACGGCAATAAAGCAAGAAAGCTGGAGTATTTTTTAAAGGCCGATCTTAGCGGCATCAAAGCCATCGTATCTCATGGCTCAAACCAGTCAAATGCCATGTATAGCCTAAGTCTTTTTGCCAAACTAAAAGGGCTTAAATTTTACTACGTCGTCTCTCATCTAAGCTCAAATTTAGAGCAAAATCCAGTTGGAAATTTCAAATTTGCACTTGAAAATGGCATGGAAATTTTTGTGAAAGAGGAGCGTGAGAAATTTGCCAAAGAGCTAGCAAAGAGCGAAAATGCGCTCTTTATAAACGAGGGCGTGGCGCAGAGTGAGGCTGAGCTTGGCTTTATCACGCAAGCAAATGAGATAAACGAGTGGAGCAAAAAAAGTGGCATAAGGCCTGACATTTTTTTGCCCTCAGGTACAGGCACAAGCGCATGCTACCTAGCAAAACACACCGATCTTAGGGTCTTTACAGCCCCTTGCGTAGGGGATGGCGACTATCTAAAAAAGCAAATTTACGAGCTAGATAAAAACAGCAAAGTGCAAATTTTAAATCCCCCAAAGAAGTATCATTTTGGAAATTTATACCCTGAGCTTTATGAAATTTGGCTTGAGGTTTGTAAAAGTGGCGTAGAATTTGAGCTTATTTACGACCCAGTGGGCTTTATGACGCTTTTTGCAAATTTAGATAAGCTTGGGAGCGAAATTTTATATATCCACCAGGGCGGAATTTTAGGTAATATTACACAAAAGCAAAGATATGAGAGAAAACTAAAAATAAAGGATCATAAATGAAATTTTTACACAGCAGCGACGCTGACTTTGAGAGTAGATTTTCGCAGCTTGTTAGACGAAGCGACAATGACATGAGTGCCGTTATGCCAGTTGTTACAGGCATCATAGACGAGATAAGAAAAGATGGTGATAGCGCGCTTTTTGCACAGATAAGCAAATTTGATAAATTTAATGTCACAAGCAAAAACGACATAATAATCGACGTAAAAGAGATGGAGGCGGCCTACAACTCGCTAGATAATGCCCTAAGAGTGGCTCTAAATTTAGCCCACGATAGGATAAAAAGCTATCACGAGCGCACAAAGCCAAGCGACTGGACATATAAGGACGAGCACGATATCTTGCTTGGCGCAAAATACACTCCGGTTGATCGCGCTGGTCTTTATATCCCAGGCGGCAAGGCGGCATATCCTAGCTCACTTCTTATGAATGCTATCCCAGCGATCGTTGCAGGCGTAAGAGAGATCGTAGTTTGCACCCCAGCGCCAAATGGCAAGGTAAATCCTCTACTCCTTGCAGCGATGCATCTTTGTGGCATCAAAACAGCCTTTAAAATAGGCGGCGCAAGTGCGATCGCAGCGATGGCGTATGGCACAGCGACCGTGCCAAAGGTCGATGTCATCACAGGACCTGGCAATATCTACGTAGCGACTGCTAAAAAGCTAGTTTATGGCGACGTGAATATCGATATGATCGCAGGCCCAAGCGAGATAGGCGTGATCGCTGATGATAGCGCGGACCCTCGTCACATAGCGATCGATCTACTCTCACAAGCCGAGCACGACGAGATCGCGAGTGCCTTTTTGATAACGCCAGTGGAGGCCTTTGCAAGAGCAGTGCAAAGACATATAGAGGACGAGCTAAAAACTCTAAAACGCGAACCAATCGCTAGTGCTAGCATGAGAAACAAAGCCGCTATCATCGTCGCAAAAGACTTGCAGGAGTGCTTTAAACTGATGAACGAGCTTGCAGTGGAGCACCTAGAGATCGCTACAAACGATGCTTTGAGCTATATGGACGAGGTAAAACACGCTGGAGCTATATTTTTTGGACACTTCACGCCTGAAGCGATGGGCGACTATTTAGCTGGACCAAACCACACCTTGCCAACTGGCGGAAGTGCGAGATTTTACTCACCACTTGGAGTTGAAAATTTCATGAAGCGAAGCTCTATCATCTCAGTTAGCAGAAAAGGCATCATGCACCTTGGCAAACCATGCATGCAGCTAGCCGAAGCCGAAGGACTAACGGCTCATAAAAGATCAATTGCTGTGAGATTAGAAGACTAAAAAGGGCAAAGAATTTAGGAAAAATGGCTTTTTTCTAAATTCTTTTTATAATATTTTTTGCTTTAAGAAATATTTTTGCAACTTTTTATGAAATTTATAGTAAAATCCATCACGAAACTACTAAAAAAGGAGTTGATATGAAGTTAGGAACTTATACTGCAAACCAGGCTTCAGGAAACTATTATTTAGATCAAGCTAAAAATAGCGAGAAAAAGGCGCTAAACGCCATTTCTGCAAATAGCGAGATCAAAGCATCAGGTGCAAATTTGCAAATCGCAGAGAGCTTACTTTCGCAAACAAATGTCCTAAACGAGGGCATGGCAAATGCAAACGATATGATCGGTATGCTCCAGATCGCTGACTCAACGCTTTTAAATTTAAGCGAGAGCGCTGATAAGATCGGTGAGCTATCAAGCAAGCTTTCAAACCCAGCTCTTTCGGCTAATGAGCAAAAGGGTATAAAAGGTGAGATAAATGCGCTAAAAAATGCGATGAGTGACAGCGTAAAAGAGGCCAAATTTAACGGTAAAAACGTTTTTGACGCCGAGCTTGGCTTTTTCACAGGCGAGGGCACAAAAAATATAAATTTAAGCACAAATGCTCTTTTAAATGTTAAAGAGGATGGCTCAAATTCTGGCGATATTTTGAAAAATATAAATTCACTTCGCTCTGAGATCGGCTCGACACAAAACGCTGTATTTAGAGGTATGAACGCTCTAGCTGCTAGAAGCGTAGCAAATGCTAATAGCGTAGAAAACCTTGATAGTAGCGACATCGCAAAGAGCTTGGAAGAAAATTTACAAGCAAATTTAAAGCTACATGCTGCCTCTTTAGCTAAAGCTCACGATACTACGAGCTTGGCTGCAAAACTAGATAAACTTCTAGGCGAATAAATTTTTACCGGTCTTTGGCCGGTAAAACTCTCTTTTTTTGCTTTTTATTTCTATTTTTTAAGTTATGAAATATATTTATAAATTAAAATTTGATCTTTATTGGGTTAATTTAGTTGGCAAACGTACCTGCAAAAGAGCAAATTAGATTAATTGTGTTTTATGATATTTTTGAGCTAATTCTTTGGTTATAAATTCTCAAAAAGAGAAAAGCAAATGTTACAAATTTGATCTAAGAATTTATAAAATTTCTTAATGGCTTTTTGACATCTTTGTTGCAAAAGTAAAAAAGTAGATTAAAAGTATAAAATTTAAGCTTGGGGTAGTGGATCTCGCCCAAAAGGGCAGGGCTTGTTAGCCCTCGATGTAGTTTTTGAGTTTTCTACCAACTTTTGGGTGTTTTAGTTTTTTAATAGCCGAGCTTTCTATCTGGCGGACGCGCTCACGAGTGACGTTTAGTGCCTTGCCGATCTCTTCAAGTGTGCGGTCGCTCTCGTCTTCAAGCAAGCCAAATCTCATCGAAATAACTGCCTTTTCACGCTCATTTAGCTGTGAAAGCACATCGTCGATCTGCTCTCTAAGGTCACTTTTTAAAATTTGATCTATCGGTGATAGCGAAGTTTTGTCTTCAACAAAATCTCCAAATTTACCGTCCTCTTCGTTTGCGATAGGAGCTTCAAGGCTAATAGGCTCTTTTGTAATCTTGATCACCTGTTTTACCTTATCAACGCTTAGTCCGACCTCTTTTGCGATGACGCTTACGTCAGGCTCTTTTCCCTCTTCTTGGAGGTATTTGCGGTTGATTTTGTTGATACGATTAATCGTCTCTATCATGTGGATAGGTATCCTAATCGTCCTTGCCTGATCGGCGATCGCGCGCGAGATAGCCTGGCGGATCCACCATGTGGCGTAGGTTGAAAATTTATATCCTTTTCTATATTCAAATTTATCAACCGCTTTCATAAGACCGATGTTGCCCTCTTGGATGAGATCTAAAAACGGCAAGCCCCTGTTTGTGTAGCGTTTTGCGATACTTACGACAAGACGGAGGTTTGACTTAGCCATTCTAGCTTTTGCTTCGTCTGAAATTTTCTTTCCACGTTTGATCTGCTCCAAAATTTCTTTTAGTCTTGCTGGCTCAAGGTCAAAGCCTTGTTTGCTCGCCTCTTTTGTCGTAAAAAGCTTTTTGATCTCGACGTAGGTCGATACCATCGTAGCCTCTGGCACGCGAGCTGCGATCTCTTCTTTGCTAAGCTTGATGATATCTTTTAAGATGCTTTTGTGATTTTTCTTTAGCTCGTCGCTAAACATCGGTAAGCGATACTCCAAGCGTTTTAGCTCTCTGTCAAATTCATCATCGCTTTTTAGTGCTGTCTCCATTGATTTTACGATCTCGCTGATTAGCTTACTTGTTGGACCAAGATCCATCAGCTTCTCTTTTAAAATTTTCTTTTTAAACGCAAGCGTCATCTTTGAAGCTGTGTCGTCGCTTTCTACCTTATCTTGCTTGTTTGCGGTCTTTAGCCACTCTTTTTTAGCCTTTTCAAGGGCTTTAAAGCTCTCTATAACTTTTTCAGCACGCTTGTCGTTTTTGGCTGATTTTTTAGGAGTTTCGTTCTCTTCGTTCTCCTCATCTTCTTCGTCTATATCCTCTTCGCCATCTTCGTTTTCGTTTTCACTCTCGTCTTCAAAGCTTTTAAAAAGCTCTTTTACGCGGCGTTCTCTGTTGATGAGCGGCTCTTTGTAATCAAGTATGAAATCGATCAAAAACGGTACCGAGCAAAATGCATCGATTATGATATCTTCGCCAAGCTCGATCCTCTTGCTGATCTCCACCTCTTCTTCTTTTGTAAGAAGCGCGATCTGACCCATCTCTCTTAGATACATCCTTACTGGACTATCTGATCTTGACCACTCTAAAAGGTCGCTCTCGCCTGAAAGATCGAGATCCTCGTCGATATCTTGATCACTTTTTTGAGCATTTTCTTGACGTTTTTTAGCGTCAGCTAAATTTCTAAGCTTTGCAGCTTCAGCAGATGTGATGAGCTGAACTTTGTTTGTTTTTGCTAGTTGTTCTATCTTTTTTACTATCGTAGCCGTCGGAGCTTTGTCTAATAATTTTACTAATTTTTCGTATGTCAAAAAGCCTTTTGCATTTTCAACAAAAAGCTCTTCTATCTGAGAAAAAGAGTCTTTTGCGGCGCTCATAAATTTCCTTTCAAATCGTATTATTGTGATTTAAGTATTGGTTAAAAGAAAGTGGATTATACCCAAAAATTTTTAAATGTCTATAAAAAGAAAGTTGGAACAATGATTGCTTAGTAGCTATAAAAATCAAATTTTGATTAGGAAAATTTATGCAAAATGGTTATTATCAAGCCACTGCTGGCATGGTAACGCAGTTTAATAGACTAAATGTCATCTCAAACAACCTTGCAAATGTAAATACGATCGGCTACAAGCGAAACGACGTAGTCATCGGCTACAAGCGAAACGACGTAGTCATCGGCGACTTTGCGAGAATTTTTAAAGAGACGCAAGATGAGCTCCCGCTTAAAAATCACACAAAAGACGGAGCTAAATTTCTAAATAGAACACTTGATCGTGTGCCACAAGTGAGCGAAGAATACACCGACTTTAGCGCTGGTGGCTTTAAATACAGCTCAAATACGCTTGACTTTGCGATAAAAAGA
This sequence comes from Campylobacter concisus, assembly GCF_902460895.1. GTDB lineage: Bacteria > Campylobacterota > Campylobacteria > Campylobacterales > Campylobacteraceae > Campylobacter_A > Campylobacter_A concisus_BC. The sequence continues at coordinate 354,679 of NZ_CABPVL010000002.1, forward strand.
GACGATGCTTTTTTCTTAGTCGATACTCCAAATGGCGTAAAACTAAGCAAAAATGGCTCTTTTAGTCTTGACGGCGACGGATATATCGTCACAAAAGAGGGTTATAGGGTGCTGCCAAGTGGCTATGAAGCGCAAAATCCTGGTCAAAGAGGCATTCAAGTGCCACAAGGCGAGGTCTTAACCTCTGATAAAAATGGAAATTTATATTCAAATAACAATCAATTTTCTAAATTTTACATCGCTCAGCCAAGAGAGATAAGGGATCTAAAAAAGGTCGGCGACAATCTCTTTGAGAGTAGAAATTTTGACGACATAACCGAGCTTGACGAGGCTGACAGCGTGATGCAAGGCTACGCTCAGATGTCAAATGTAAATCCAGTCTTAGAAATGGTGGGTCTAATAGAAACCCAGCGCTTAGTTGATATGTATCAAAAGGTTATGACAAGCCACATGACTGACCTTAACCAAGATGCTGTTCAAAAACTAGCCCTAAAAGCTTAATAAAAGGATAAAACTATGATGAGATCACTTTACACTGCGGCCACTGGCATGATCGCCGAGCAGACGCAGATAGACGTAACCTCACACAACATCGCAAACGTAAATACCTATGGATATAAGAAAAATAGAGCTGAATTTGCTGACCTTATGTATCAAGTCATGGAGTACGCAGGCACGGCTACTAGCCAAACTACCACAAGCCCGACAGGCATCGAAGTAGGCCTTGGTGTGCGCCCAACAGCGATAAATAAAATTTTCTCTCAGGGCTATTTTAAAGAGACTAGCAACAACCTAGATATGGTAATAGCTGGCAACGGTTTTTTTCAAATTCAACTCCCTGATGGCACGACAGCTTACACTAGAAATGGTGCATTTAAGCTTGACGCAAACGGCACGATCGTAAATAGCGACGGCTACCAGCTCATCCCTCAGATCACTGTCCCTGCAAATGCGACGCAAATTTCAATAGGCACAGACGGTACCGTCTCAGTGCTTCAAGCTGGCGAAACCGACATGGCTCAGATAGGTCAGATCGAGCTAGCAAATTTCATAAACCCAGCCGGTCTTCACTCGATGGGCGATAACAACTACCTTCAAACAAGCGCTAGCGGCGACGTGGTGGTAGGTGTAGCAGGCCTTGACGGACTTGGCACCATTAGACAAGGCTTTGTCGAGATGAGTAACGTGCAGCTTGTTGAAGAGATGACTGATCTCATCACTGGTCAGCGCGCATACGAGGCGAACTCAAAGGCGATAACTACGAGTGACTCGATGTTAGAGATAGTAAATGGACTTAAAAGGTAGGTGATATGGACGCGACTTTGGCTATTGTTGGACTTATACTTGTTGCTTTTACGCTTGATGTTTTTTACTTTTCAGATAGGACCCCAAAGGGCAAGGGTCCAAAAAGTCAGGTGCATTAAATTTATAATGCATTGTAAATTTGGCAGTCTTCGTCGTTGCCTAGCTCGCAGGACTTGCCAAAGTATTTTTTGGCTAAATTTTTATTAGCCTCAGCGCCTTCTGCTTCATAGTAAATGACCCCAAGGTTATGACAACCATCCCCAAAGCCCATTTCGCAAGCTTTTATAAAGAGTTTGCTAGCTCTTTTTTGATCTTTTTCTACATATTTTCCACTATGAAGCATCATGCCAAGGCTATTGCAGCCAGCAGGAGCGTCTAGTTCGCAGCTCTTTTCAAAGAGCTCTTTTGCCTTTTTGGCGTCTTGCTTTACGCCATTTCCGTCATAGTATAAAAGCGCAAGACCGTAGTATCCGTCGCCATCTTTTAGCTCGCATGCCCTTAAAAAGAGCTCTTTTGACTTTTTATAGTTTTTATCTAGCGTATAGACAAAGCCGAGCCTTGCGCAGCCAAAGCCATCTTTTAGCTCGCAGCCCTTTTGGTAAAATTTGGCTGCATTTTTGTTATTTACATCTTTTATGTAGTCCATGTCATAAAGCACGCCCATGCTACTGCAAGCGCCTGCGTGTTTTAGCTCGCAAGCTTTTTTGTAAAACTCGCCCGCTTTTTGGTAGTTTTTGCTCTCTTGATAGATAGAGCCAAGCTCGTAGCAGCTTGTGGCGTCAGCCTTTTCGCACTTTGTCTCAAGCACTTTTTGGTCTAAATTTACACTCCACAAAAGAGCTGTAGAAGATAAAAGTAAAACGATCTTTTTCATTGCCTGCCTTTTTAAAAATTTAAATAAGTTTAGATAAAAAGGTCTAAATTTATAGTAAATATATTCTCATTATCGTTTAGGATGTGAAATTTAATACCCAAGCTTATCTAATAAATTTCTCATATCACAGCCCTTTTTAAAACCTAGCTCGCATGATCTTTGAAAGTAGCTTTTGGCAGTCGTTTTATCCTCTTTTTTGCCGTTATCTAAAAGCGCGTAGTTTAAAAATCTTGCATATCTATTTAATATGATAGTTTGATTAAGCTCGCTACCCACGTCGTTGTAGCCATTTAGATAGATGAGCGCAGCGCTGTAGCAACCCTCTTTCATATCATTTTCGCAAGCTAGTAAAAATATCTCTTTTAGCTTTTTGAAATCTTTATCATTGCTTGAAGAGTTATAAATTTTTGTAGCAGCCTTGTAACAGCTCGTTAAATTTGCTCTTATATCGCCCTCGCTTTGACACATCTCGTCTAAATTTTCTGCATTTAGAAGCAAAAAGAGAGATAAAAACAAAATTAGCTTTTTCATAAATGCTCTTTAGTGAAAATCTCTAACTATCTCGCAAGCCTCTTTAAGGCCTAGCTTGCAAGCTTTTTTAAGCTCTTTTTCTGCCAGCTTTTTATCCTTTTTTGTGCCTATGCCATGATAGTAAAAGTATGCAAGATGTTTGCACCCACTTGCGCTATCTAGTCTGCATGCCTTGTTGTAATATCTAAACGCCACTTCATCATCTTTTTCTACGCCAAGAGCGTCGTCGTAAAGGCTGGCTAGGTTATTGCAAGCATCGGCAAAGTCAAGCTTGCAAGCTTTAAAATAGAGCTTACCGGCCTTTTCATACTCTTTTTGCTCTTGATATAAGCTCGCTAGGTTGTAGCAAGATATGCTAAAGTCGCTATCACAAGCCTTTTTGTAAAGCTTTACCGCTTCTTTGTAGTCGCGCTTTACGCCAGGCGTGTTGTGGTATAAAACTGCCAGGTTGTAGCACCCTTCATAGAAATTTTGCTCGCAAACTTCTTTGTAAATTTTAGCAGCCTTTTTGTAGTCCCTTTTTACGCCGCCGCCGTTATTATATAAAACTGCGACGTTAAAACAGCTTTGTATAAAAGCTAGATCGCAGCCTTTTTTAAAAGCTTCTAAAGCCATTTTGTGATCTTTCATCTCTTGATACTCAACACCAAGGTTGTGGCAGGCAAATTTGTTATTTTCATCGCAAGCTTTGTTAAGAATTTCTAGTGATTTTGTCACGTCTTTTTTTACGCCAAGTCCGCTTTTGTAAAACTCAGCCAGATAGATGCATGCGTCTAAATTTTTAACCTCGCACTCACTTTTATAAACTCCAAATAGCCTTTTATACTCATCATCGCTATATTTGCGGCTAAAATCAATGCAGTTATCTTCGATGTTGCAGCTATTTGCTTGAGGGATTTTTATCTTTGGATTTGTTGTTAAAGCTATTAAATTTAGTGTTAAAAATATTAGTAAAACTATCTTTTTCATAGAAATTTTCTTTATAAATTTTTGTTGTTATTTTATAAAATTTAGTTTTAAAATGCGAAAAGGTCATTAAATTTATAAGAACAAAATCTATTCTTTAAATTTAACTCTTTTAAATATATTTTTAGCCTTTTTTGGTATTTTTAGTTAGTAAATTTTACAAGGAGAAATAATGAAAATAAACAAAATTTTATTTTTAGTCGCTCTATTTTTGGGCTTTGGCGTGGCAAACGCACAAGACAGCTTTCAGCATATCAGAAACGCTACCGCAAAGATAAACTATGCGGGAGTGAACTTTTTGCTCGACCCTTATCTTGCACCAAAGGGTAAATATCCTGGCTTTGAGGGGACGCTAAACTCACACCTTAGAAATCCTTTGATAGAACTTCCTATGGATGCAAAAGAGGTGTATAAGGGCGTCGATGCGATCATCGTTACGCACACGCATCCTGATCACTGGGATGAGGTCGCGGCTGAAATTTTACCTAAAAATATCGTTATCTTTGCTCAGCATAACGATGATGCGGCGCTAATCAAAAAGCAAGGCTTTAAAGACGTAAGAGTGCTAGACGAATCGGCTGAATTTAAAGGAGTGAAACTACATAAAGCAGGCGGCGCTCACGGCACAGCAGAGATGTATGAAAATAAGCAGCTTGGTGCTATTTTGGGCGATGCGATGGGCGTCGTGTTTGAGGCAAAGGGGCACAAAACGCTTTACGTCATGGGCGATACGCTTTGGACTGCGGACGTAAATAAGGCTCTAAACAAATTTAATCCTAGTGTAGTCGTGATGAATACGGGCGACGCTCGTGTGCTAGCATTTCCTGACAACGGTATCATAATGGGCAAAGCCGACGTAGCTCACGCCGCAAAAGTGCTTAATGGCGCGACTATCATCGCAGTGCATATGGACGCCGTAAATCACACGAGCGTAAGCCGTAAGGATCTTCGTGAATTTGTTAAAAAAGAAGGCATAGAGAGCAAGATCACTATCCCAGATGACGGTGAAATCATCAAATTTTAATCTCAAATTTTACCCTACAAGGCTAGAATTTCTAGCCTTTATCCTAAAATTTTTAAATTTTTGCTAACATTTTGGCTTTTATTAAGGTAAAAATTTGACATTTAACTACGTTTTTAAACTATCCATTCCTATCTTTATGGGCTATTTTCCGCTTGGTGTCGCCTTTGGCGTGCTGGCAAAGAGCATGGGAGTGAGCGCATTTATAGCTATGGCGCTTAGCATGCTTGGATACGGCGGAGCAGCGCAGTTTATGATGCTCTCGCTCTTTAGCGTGGGCACGAGCTATGTTGAGGTCTTTATCGTGAGCTACCTTGTAAATTTGCGTCACACTTTTTATGGAATTTCACTTTTAAAAGAGTATAGCGGGATCAAATTTAGGCTTTTAAACATCGCTTTGCTAACAGATGAGACCTTTGCGATATTTAAAAATTTGGGGCTAAAAGAGGCTAGTGATCGAAGTTTTGTCTTTACCTGGCTAAATTTGCTTTCTTGGTCTTACTGGGCGGCTGGGACGCTTCTTGGTGCGATACTTGGTGACTTTATCAAGGCCGATACAAGAGGGCTTGAGTTTAGCTTAACAGCGCTTTTTACAGTAGTCGTCATCGAGATGTTTAAAAATGATAAAAACTACCGCGTGCTCTTTGCGGCGGTCTTTTTTGGCGTGCTTGGAGTGAGCCTCTTTCCAACTAAATTTGTGCTGGTTGGCTCGATGGCGCTTTGTTTTGTATTTTTGCTTTTGTTTAAGGATAAAATTTGATAAGTGTAAGCTCAAGTGAGATGGTGCTTTTTGTGGCAGTGCTTTTAAGCGCCTTGGCTACTTTTATAACGAGGGCGACGCCGTTTTATGCGTTAAGAAACTATAAGTCAAACCCTTATTTAGACGCCATTGAGAAGCACATGGGTATGATGATAATGGTCGTTTTGGTCTGCTACGGGCTAAAAGATACGAAATTTAGCGAGTTTCCATACGGCTTAAGCGAGATAGTGGCAGTTTTTACGGCTGTTTTGGTGCATTTGAAATTCAAAAATGCCCTTCTTAGCATAGTAGTTTCGACTGGAATTTATATGCTTTTGATAAGAATTTTTTAAATAAATATAAATTTTGAAAATTAATAAATTTTTTAAATATATGACGTTATAATGCTCTAGCAAATTTTAATGCAAAGGAGCTAAAATGCGTTTAATCTTTAAGGCGGTGTTACTCATGATTTTAGGTGCTACTTTAGCGGTTGCTAAGCCAACCATCTACATCCTAGCTACTGGTGGAACGATAGCAGGAAGCGGCTCAGGCTCGCTTGATTCTAGCTATACTTCTGGAACTGTTACGGTCGATAAACTTATCGCAGCCGTGCCAGATATCAACAAGATCGCTACCATAAAAGGCGAGCAAATTTCAAATATCGGCTCACAAGATATGAACAACGAAGTTTGGCTTAAGCTTGCAAATAGAATAAATGAGCTTCTAAACAGCGGCAAAGCTGATGGTATCGTCGTTACTCACGGCACAGACACTATGGAGGAGACAGCTTACTTCTTAAATTTAGTCGTTAAAAGCGACAAGCCAGTTGTGCTTGTAGGTGCGATGAGAAATAGTGGCTCACTAAGCGCTGATGGCCCGCTAAATTTATTTAACGCTGTAAATGTAGCTATCAGCAAAGATAGCGTAGGCAAGGGTGTTGTGGTTACTATGAATGACGAAATTCACGCTGGCAGAGAGGTTACAAAAACTAACACAACAGGCGTTGATACATTTAAATCACCAAATAGCGGCAAGATCGGCACAGTCTTTTATGGCAACGTAAAATACTATATGAACCCACTCAGAAAACACACAGCAAGCTCAGCTTTTGACCTAACTGGCGTAAAAGAGCTTCCAAGAGTTGATATCATCTACTCTCACGCAAATGACAATCCTGACTTTGTAAATGTGGCTGTTAAAAACGGCGCAAAAGGTATCGTTAGCGCTGGTCTTGGCAATGGCAACCCTTACTTTAGCGTCTTAGAGGCTCTTGGCGAGGCTTCAAAAGCTGGCGTAGTGGTAGTTCGTGACTCACGTGTGGGAAGCGGCGAGACAACTATGAACGGCGAAGTCGATGACGCAAAATACGGCTTTTTAACAAGCGACAACCTAAACGCTCAAAAAGCTAGAGTGCTTTTAATGCTTGCACTTACAAAAACAAGCGACAAGGCTAAAATTCAAGAGTATTTCTTAACTCACTAAGCTTAAATTCTCGTGGCGGAACTATTAAATTTATAGCTCCGCCCTCTCTTTTTTAAAATTCACACTAAAATTTAAGGCTCTAAAATGGGTATCAGCGCGCACTACTACGCCTACTTGCAAGATGATATAGAAAAGATCAAAAATGGCGGCGGCGAGCTTTTGGACGAATACGACTTGGATAATTTTTGGGACGCGATGTGTAAGATGCTAACTGGCACAAATTTCAAGCAGAGGCTTAAGGCTGGTGATTTTTTTAGCTCAAATGAGCCTTTTAGCTGGGCTATTTTTGGGCGAAGTGCCTTAAACGAAGAGCTAAGCGAGATGATCTCTTATACTAACGCTTCGGATGTAAAAGAGGTGGCTAGGGCGATGAAAAATGTTGAGATTAGCGCACTTTTAGCAAAGATAAATTTAAAAGAATTTGCAAGCTCAAACACTTATCCTGATATCTTTGGGAGCGAGAGCGAATTTGAAGATATAGGGGCGAGTTTAAAAGAGCACTTTACTGGGCTTTTAAATTTTTATCAAAATGCCGCCAACAAAGGGCTTGGCGTGATAATAGTAATAGGCTAAATTTTTAAATTTATAAATGAAAGGTGATTTAAATTTAGCCAGCTTTAAAGGCAAATAAATTTATAGAGTGCCTACGTGGCAAAAGATAAATTTATACAAAAACATACTTGATAAATTTGCTATCTATCTAGGCTGCGAGGCATATACAAAATCGCCTTTGTTTTAGCGCTAAATTTATTAAATTTATATGCCTAGCGTCAAAAGTCAAATTTCTCACGTCCAAAAGCAAGCTAAATTTGCTAATAAAGCCTTCTTTTATCATAAATTTATAGATTTTGATTTAGCATTTCATTAAAATTTCAAGGCCTCTTATGAATTTCTTGCTATTTTTTATCACCCTTGCGCCCATTTCGATGATGCCAGGTATCAACATGACTTATGCGATGAGCGTTGGTATGAGCTTTGGCTACAAGCACTCGTTTTTCGTGATGGCTGGGCAGCTTTTAGCGATCGCTTTTGTCTCGTTTAGCTGTATGCTCGGCGTGGGAGCGGTACTGCATCATTTTGATTACGCATTTAAGGCGCTAAATATCATCGCAGGCCTTTATATGCTCTATCTTGGCGTGATGCTCTTTTTTGGCAAGGGCGAGCTTAGCATCACAAATGTCTCAAATTTGCCAAGCAAAAAGCAGATGTTTATAAATGGCCTCATCGTTAGCGTCTCAAACCCAAAGGCGTGGATATTTTTCTCAGCCTTGCTGCCTACATTTTTGGATAAAGATGACTCTTTTAGCCTTGCTCGCATGTGCGTTATCACCGTAACGCTCGTTTTCATCGAGTTTTGTGCGCTAAATATCTACGCACTTGGCGGAGCTATGCTAAAGAAATTTTTACAAACGCACCTAAGACTACTTGAAATTTGCACTGCTATCATCGTCTGCACGATCGGCGTGCTCTTGCTTTTTAGATAAATTTATCCCCTTTTTACCTAGCTTGGCTAAAATTTATCCAGTTTGCACTACATTTTTAGCAAAAGGATAAGAGATGAAAAAATTTCTATTTATATTTACAAATCAGCCATATAGCGGCACAGACAACGCTTACAACGCACTAAGGCTGGCTAGAGCGCTAAAAGAAAAGGGCGAAGAGGTTAGGATATTTCTCATGAACGACGCGGTCGATCTTGCGCGAAATAGCACCAAAAAGCCAGAAAACTACGACATTGATCTAGTGGAGATGCTAAAAGAGCTATACGCTGGCGGCGCTATGCTTAAGGTTTGTGGTAGCTGCCAAACAAGGTGCGGTTTGCATGTGGGAGAGCCTTATTTTGAGGCTGAGGTGAAAGGCAGCATGGATATCTTATCCGAGTGGGTGAGAGAGTGCGATCAGGTGATGACATTTTAGAGCAAAAAGGAGAATTTATGAGTTTGACATTTAGTGTAAAAAATAAAAAGAAGCTACTTGGCGGATATGCAAAGGCGCTAAGCGAGCGTGAAATTTCAGCTCTTGTTGAGGGGCTTTTCTTTTTTAACAGCGAGCAAGAGGAGCCAAGCGCAAATGAGCTTGGCGCTGACGTGATGATAGCAGGCGTGTGGCAAAAGAGCGTTCGTGGCTTTGAGCTAAACTACGAAGATGGCGAGTATATCGTGCGCGTTTATACTCCAAGTGGTGTCGGCGACTGGCAGATCGCACTTGAGCTACTCTCAAAGCTCTCAGCCCAAACTGGCTCAAAAATAGAGTGTGACAACGAAAAAAATTATGATAGTGAGCAAATTTTAAAATTTGACTACGAGACTGACATCATGTGGGGGCTTGAAGCGTTAAAAGATATAAAAGAGAAAAATCAAACGCTTTATATCTCTGGCGTGGAGCGAGACGTGGCGTTTGACGCGGTTATGGTAGATGAAATCTTTGCCAGTGCCAGCCCTGCGGCTAAATTTGATGAGATGATGAGGCAGGTGCAGTATCTTGACGCATACAGCGCAAAAGAGCACCTCTATCAAGACAAAGACGGCAACGAAATTTTTGGCACATATACACTTAGTGAAAATTTACCGACCATCTTGCCTTATGCCCCATCTCCGTCGTGGCAGGCGCAAGAAGCGCTTGGAGATCGCAAGGTATCGCGCTGGGTGCTTACGCTAGTTGTGGGCGTGGATGAAAAAGACGCGCATGTGCTTGATGAGTGTGAATATGGAGCTTTCATGGCAAATTTACCAAAAGAAAAATACCATTTCATCGACGCTGCAAACGTGCTTGTTGAGCCACTTAGTGAAGATGAGATGAGAGAAATTTTGCAAAAGGCAAAGGCATAAATTTATTAAACACCAAAAAAATGTAAATTCACCTCAGACTTGCTTAAAACTTAAGCCAGTTTAAGTGCATTTTTAAGCTCATAAAAGCCAGAATTTTACTGACTATGCCGCTTTTTGAGTATGATACGCATGGTTTAAAAAGGATAAAAATGAAAATTTTAAAGGCTATCTTAGCGGCGGTATCGGCGGTTTGCTATCTAAACTCGGCCGTTTTGCCCGAAAGCGACTGGAGCAAAAAGGATCTAAAAGGCGAGGTCAAAAGCATGACGGCTACGGAGTATGAATACTCTATGGATGGCTCTGGCACGCTAGAAAACACACGCGTAAAACGAACGGAGTTTAACAAAAACGGCTATATAGTGCAAGAAACCGAACACATAAACGGCATACCAAATAGCTCGGTTTTATTTGAATACGGCAAAGACGGGCTAATCCGCAAAAAATATCAAGATAGCGCCGTTTATCTCTACGAATACGAATTTGACGGCGAAAATTTAGTCGAGACGGCCAAAGAGCAGTATATCGAGGATAAATTTTACCCGCGCACGGAGAAAACTACTTACGGCAAGGACGGCAAAATGATCGCTCGGGCTGTGTATTCGGGCAGGGAACTAGTGATAGACGATAGCTACGTCTACGACGAAAAGGGCGTTTTAACGCGGATAGAAGATAATATGGAGCCGCGGCACGGCATAGAGATAAGCTTCGAGCGCAAGCCAAATGGTGAATACGAAAAAATCACGCAAGCCCCAAACTCAAAATGGGTTTATTACTACGCCGCAAATGGCGATGAAATGGAGTATACGTCGGTAAATTACTTCGGCTCTGAGGCAAAAATCTGGCAAATCTTGCAGTTTAAGGATATAAGCAGAGACGAGCGGGGAAATTTGACACATAAAACTTCAGTCAAATTTAAGCCCGCGGACAAATACTACGAAAACGGCGACATAAAAGAGATCGGTCTATACAAAAAACTACAAATCAGCTACGAATACTACGAATAAAATAACCGCTCTTAAATTTACAATCCTGCTGGCGGAGGCTAGTTGGCTTGATAAAACTGAGCATCGACATTAAACTGCTAAACTGGGCGGTGCATGTTTTTATTTTTGCTTTTTAGCCATTTTACCGCTAAATTTAGTAAGACTTAAATTCTTAGCTCATACGCATCGCTTAAAAGACCTTAAATTTACCCACATTAACCGATAGCTGCCGAGTTTTGATTATTTATTTAGCTTCTTTTGGTTAAAATCAGCCCAAATTTACAAAACTAAAGGTTAAAAATGAAACAAGGCAAAGTTTGGAAATTTGGCGATAACATCGACACTGACATCATCATCGCTGCAAGATATTTAAACACTTCAGACGAAAAAGAGCTAGCAAAACACATCATGGAAGACGCTGATCCTAAATTTAGCTCAAAAATAGCAAAAGGCGACATCATCGTAGCTGGCGAAAATTTTGGCTGCGGAAGCTCAAGAGAGCACGCCCCGTTAGCGCTAAAAGAGGCTGGTATAGCAGCTGTTGTGGCTAAAAGCTTTGCGAGGATTTTTTATAGAAACAGCTTTAATACAGGGCTTTTGATACTTGAGATAAAAGAGAGTGATGAGATAAACGAGGGCGACACGCTAAAGATCGACGTAGATAACGGCGTCATCATAGATGAAAGCACAAAAAAAGAGTATAAATTTAACGCTATCCCGCCATTTATGCAAGAGCTTTTAAACGCTGGAGGCCTTATCGAGTACGCAAAAGCGAAGATGAACTAAGGAGCGGCGATGAAAAACTATAGAATTTGCGTTATAAAAGGCGATGGTATCGGCCCTGAGATCATCGACGAGGCGATAAAGGTTTTAGACGTCGTAAGTGCCGAGTTTGGTATCAAATTTGAGTATGACTATAAGCTAATGGGTGGCGCAGCATACGACGTTTTTGGCGAGCCACTGCCAGATGAGACGCTAAGCTCGGCACTTAGTAGCGATGCTGTGCTTTTTGGAGCAATCGGCGGCGAGAAATGGGACAGCCTGCCAAGACACCTAAGACCAGAAAGCGGGCTTTTAAAGATCAGAAAAGAGCTAGAAGCTTATGCAAATTTACGCCCAGCCATCATCTTTGACGAGCTAGTGGATGCTAGCACGCTAAAGCCAGAGGTTTTAAAGGGCGTTGATTTTGTCGTGGTTCGTGAGCTAACTGGTGGGCTTTATTTTGGGCAGCCACGTGAAAAAGGCGAAGATAGAGCGTTTAATACGATGCTTTATACTAAATTTGAGATCGAGCGCATCGCAAAGATCGCCTTTGAGACGGCTATGCTTCGTAAGAAAAAGGTCTGTATGGTCGATAAGGCAAATGTCCTTGAGACGAGCCAGCTTTGGCGCGAGGTGACTAGTGAGGTGGCAAAGGGCTATCCTGAAGTAGAGCTAAGCTTTATGTATGTTGATAACGCAGCGATGCAGCTAGTAAGGGCGCCAGCAAATTTTGACGTCATACTTACTGAAAATTTATTTGGCGACATTTTAAGCGACGAAGCGAGCATGGTTTGTGGCTCGATAGGACTTTTACCAAGTGCTAGCATGGGCGGTAAAGTGGGAATTTATGAGCCTATCCACGGTTCAGCGCCAGACATCGCAGGGCAGGGCATAGCAAATCCGATCGCGACCATTTTAAGTGCGGCGATGATGCTAAGATACGCTTTTGGCGAGAGCGAAGCTGCAAATGCGATAGAAAATGCCGTAAAAACAGCGCTTGCAAAGGGATATAGAACAAAAGATATCGCCGCTTTTAACGCAGTTGAAATTTGCTCAACAAGTGAGATAGGCGACGTGATAGCAGGATTTATCAAAAAATGAAAAACACGATCACTGAAGCACTGATCTATGAGGCGCAAGGGCTAAAAGATGACGCGCTTGAAATTTACAAGAACATCTTAAAGCAAGACCCGTCAAACAAGGACGCCCTTAGCGCGATAAACCGCCTGAGCGGACTTCGCAAGGAGCGCGTGATAAAAAATGAGCAGATGAAAGAGTTTTTTATCAGGATGAAAAGTGACGAAGAGATAAATGAATTTAAAAGGTGGTTGATAAGATTATGAAGCTTGATGATATCGCTAGGATGGCTATTAGTGAGGTTAGCGCCGAGCTTGAGAAGATAGAGGCACTGCAAAACAAAAAGCAAGAAGAGCTTGAAAGGGAGAATTTAAAAAAAGAGCTTTTAGCAATAGAAACTGCTGATGAGCAAGTACTTGAAGAGCCAAAAGTAGAGCCAAGTGTGCCAAGCGCGCAAAGCGAGCCAGAGTCAAAGGTAGCGCAAATTTTGCCAAAGAGCAGGGAGATAAGTGATGAAGAAATTTTCTTAGCAAACCTTGCTGAACGCATAGAGGTGCTTTTTGAAGGGCTTAAGCAAACTAGCGAGCAAGAGCTTAGTCAAAGGCTCGAGCTAACGACTAAATTTTTAGAATTTACCCTTGCAAACATCGAAAATAGACTACAAAATCTCTCAAAATAATAAATTTGAGGCAAAAAGTGGGACAGAAATTTATAAAAATAGCGAGCTAGACTTTTTTAGATCGCTATTTGCTCCATTTAGCAAGCGTGTCTATCTAGTCGGAGGCTGCGTAAGAGACGCGCTTTTGGGACGAGAAATTTATGACTACGATATTGAAATTTACGACATCGAGCCTGCTAAATTTGACGAGCTGATGGCTAGCATAAAGGCTAGTGGTGTTGGCAAAAGCTACTTCATCTACAAATACAAAAACTACGATCTTGGCTTGCCTAGAAGCGAGAGTAAGACTGGAAATTCGCACAAAGACTTTGCCGTAAGCTATATAAATGATCCAAGCTTTGCAAGTCTTAGGCGTGATTTTACGGTAAATGCCATGATGATGAACATCTTTGACGGCGAAATTTTGGACTTTCACGGCGGTAAAAAGGACCTTGCGAGCAAGACGCTAAGGCACATAGATAATGAGAAATTTAAAGAAGATCCTCTAAGGGTGCTTAGGGGCGTGCAGTTTAGCGCAAGGCTTGGCTTTAGCTTAGCTGACGAGACGCTAGAGCTTATGAAAACGCTTGATTTAGCGCATCTAAGCCGTGATAGGATAAATACCGAGCTCATTAAATTTTTTAGGGCAAAGGAGCTTGAAAAAGGGGCGTTTTATCTTTTTAAGCTCTCTCTTTTTGAGCAAATTTTTGGCGTTCAAATTCGCAAGAATGATGAGTTTTTGAGCGAACTTAAGAGTGCTAGAAATTTCGTGGATGATGAGCGGCTATTTTTATATATGCTTTTTGGTAAATTTGAGCTTGACGCAAAGGAAATTTTAGAGAAAATGCGCCTGCCAAAGAGCTACTTTTCTATCTTGAAAGAGCCCTATTTTAAAGATATGCCAAGTGACAATGAGCTACTAGAAATTGCTCTAAATATGCCACTAAAATCATGGCTAGGAGCTTATAGCAAAGAGCGCATAGAGCGCGCAAAAGTGCTTGGAGTTTATGAAGCTAAATTTGACGCAAAGGTCGATATGAGCGAGATATTGGCGGCTGGCTTTAAAAATGAGATGATCGCCGCTGAGATAAAACGCAGACAGGAGCTTGAAATTTCAAGCTATCTTAGCAAGCGCAAATTTAGAAAATCTTAATCTTTAAAACTCTTAAAAGCCCATTTTGGCTAAAATGAGCCAGTTTATAACACTTTTTAAGGCAAAAATAAAGTTATGTTTAACATAGTCCTAGTCCATCCTCAGATACCGCAAAACACTGGAGCTATCGGCAGAATGTGTGTAAATGCAAATTTAAAGCTACATATCGTTAAGCCAACCGTGTTTGACCTGAGCGAAAAGGCGGTTAGACGAGCAGGGCTTGATTATTGGAAAATTTTAGATCCAAAAATTTGGGAGAGTTTGGATGAATTTTTACAGGCAAATTTAAGCCACAAAGAGCGATTTTTCTTTGCTACGACTAAGACAAATAGGCTTTACTACGACGCTAAATTTGAGCCAGGAGATTTTATATTTTTTGGCGGAGAGAGCACAGGGCTACCAAGAGAATTTATGGATATAAATTTTAAAAATGCCATAACGATCCCGATGGGAAAAGAGGGCAGGAGCTTAAATTTAGCCATGAGTGCTGGCATCATCGCGTATGAGGCGATCAGGCAAAACATCTCTAAATTTGACTTTAGGAGCGAGGTTTGAGAGCGCTCTTTGCATTAGTTTTTGCCGTTTTTATGGCGTTTGCTAGCGAGATAAGCATCGCAACTTATAATGTGCAAAATTTATTTGACTGCAAGGATGATGGCAGCGAATATCCTGACTTTAAATCTGGCACTTCAAAGTGGGACTGCGAGGCGGCTAGCTCAAAACTAAAAAGAACAAGGCAGGTCATAGACGCCATAGATACCGACATCATCGCACTTGAAGAGGTTGAAAACGAGCAGGTTTTAAGGGCTTTGGTTGATGGCAGTGAGTATAAATTTATAGCCTTTAGCAAGGCAAAAAACTCTCCAGTCGGACTAGCTCTTGTGTCAAAAATAAAGCCAAGTGGCAGTGAAATTTTTGAAGTGCCAAATGTAAAAACTAGAAACATTTTAAAGGTCATTTTTGAGGTGGAGGGTAAGAAATTTAGCGTTTTTGTTAATCACTTCCCAGCTTATAAAAACGGCATAAATATGCAAAAAAAGGCTGAAAGAACGCTAAGAGCTGCTCTTGGTAACGAGCAAAATGCCATAGTTTTGGGCGATTTTAACTCACCTTATGGGCAAAAATCCATCTTAAATGATATCATCGCAACTCGTGGATTTTATGATCTTTATAGCTTTTTAGCCCCAAAAGATAGATACTCTCATGCAGTCCATGGCAAAAAGCGAGCTATTGACCACGTTTTGCTCTCGCCTAGCTTTATGGCAAATGGTGATCTAAGCTACATTGATGGCAGTTTTGAAGTCTTTAAACCAAGCTTTATGGTCGATGAGCATGGCTTTGCAAAGAGCGATCTTTATTCAGATCATTTTGCACTTAAATTTAAAATCTCAACTAAACCAAGTCCTGCTAAATCAAATGAAAATTTAAAAAAAGAAGCTAAAAAAGTAGAAGAACAAAACTATAAAAAAGCTGATATAGAGACGCTTTTTGAGCATCCTGAGGCCATGCCAGCACTTGTGGAGCGAGCCGTTGTCATCTTAAAAGATAAGCATGGCTTTATCATCTCAAAAAATCGCCGTGGAATTTACGTTTTTGATCCTAAAAATAGCGTCGGCGTGGGCGATGAGCTTGACATCTTGGTCAGGCGAGTGAAATTTTACAAAGAGGCGCTTGAAATAAGCTCTTATGAGATCATAAATGAGTATGGCACAAAAGATGTGAGTGAAAATTTACTTGATAGCTCGAAACTAAGTGAGGCTAGAAGTGGCGACGTGATCGCTAAAATTTCAGGCAAGCTGGAGAGTGGCTACTTGCATACTCCACATGGCAAGATCAGAGTTTATAGCAAAAAAAGGCTAAAAGATGGCGAGTATAGCTTTGAGCGAGCGAGGGTGAAAATTTATAAAAACGAAAAAGAGATCGTTGTGGAGTAGATGGTGCAAATTTTAGATATTTTTATGATCGCAGCGTTTGTTTTGTTTGTGATATTTATGATAAGAGGCGTCATTGTGCAGGCGCAAGAGAAGGAGAAAGCAAGAGAGATGATAAGAGAAAAAAGAGAAAATTTTAATAAAAAGAGTGAGATATGAAAGAGTTGTTACTAGAGATCGGAGTCGAGGAGCTTCCAGCGATACCATTTTTAAGGGAGCTGCCAAACATCAATGCTAAATGGCAGGCTGTGCTTGAAAAATATAACATCAAAAGCGAGTTTAAATTTTACTACACGCCGCGCCGTTTGGTCTTTTTCCATGAGAAATTCCCGCTGGCTCAGCCAGATAGCGTGGCTAGTTTTGTCGGTGCGCCAAAGCAAGTGGCGCTAAAAGACGGAGCTTTTACAAAGGCTGCACTTAGCTTTGCAAATAAATGTGGCATAAGCGAGAGTGAGCTTAAATTTAAAGAGATAGACAGCAAAGAGGTGCTTTACTACGAAAAAGAGGTGAAGGGCGAGCCAGTCGCTAAGATAATGGGCGACATGGTCGAGGAGTTTTTAAAGAGCCTTAGCTTTGGCAAGTCTATGCGTTGGGGCAACGGCGAGTTTGAGTTTATCCGACCGATAAGATCGTTTTTGTGCTTGCTGGGCGATGAGGTCATTAAATTTAACAAATTTGGCGTAGAGAGTAGCAACTCTACCTATCCTCACAGAAGCATCAGCTACGACAAGATAAAAATTTCAAATATAAAAGAGTATTTTGAAGGCTCAAAGAGCCGTGGGGTCGTGCTAGAGGCAGACGAAAGAGAGAAAATAATCCTTGATGAATTTGAAAAGATCAGCCAAAAAAGTGGGCTAAAGATCGAGATAGATAAAGACTTGCTAGCTGAAGTAGTGGCGATCACAGAGTATCCAACAGCGCTTCTTGGCTCGTTTGAAGAGGAGTTTTTAGAGGTTCCAAGCGAGGTCATCATCACATCGATGAAAGAAAATCAGCGCTACTTCCCAGTCTTTAAAGATGGCAAGCTAGCAAATGGCTTTGTGGTCGTTAGTAACGCCATCACAAAGGACTACTCACTCATTATTAAGGGCAACGAAAAGGTGCTAAGAGCAAGACTAAGCGACGCGATGTTCTTTTGGCAAAGCGACCTTAAGGCCGAATTTAGCCCAGAAAAACTAAAAAATATAACCTACCTAAAAGAGCTTGGAAGTATCTACGAAAAAGAGCTTAGAGAGCTAAAGGTGGCTAAAAAACTTGCTAGCAACTATGGTGAGCTACTTAAAAAAGAAGCTGGCGAGTACGCGGCCAAGCTGGAGCGAGCTGTGATGCTAAGTAAGGCTGATCTTACAACGCAGATGGTTTATGAATTTACCGAGCTTCAAGGCATCATGGGTGCTTACTACGCAAAGGCTAAAAATGAAGATGAAAACGTCGTTTTAGCTATAAAAGAGCAGTATTTGCCAGATGGCGAGGAGGCGCAGTGCCCAAGCAAGGTCTTTAGCTCGGTTGTGGCGCTTTCAAATAAGCTTGATACGCTAATGGGGCTCTTTAGCATCGGCAAAATCCCAAGCGGCACCAAGGACCCATACGCTCTAAGGCGCGCGGCAAATGGCGTGATAAAGATTGTTTTGGCGCATAATCTAAAATTTAACGTAAAAGAAATTTTAGAAGATATTGCAAAAGATTATAAGAAATTTGACGTTGAAGTGCTTATAAATTTCATCCTTGATAGGCTCTACACCTTCTTTGACGTAAATGCTTCTATCGTAAAAGCGTGCATAAAAAGCGGCGAAAAGGACATCTTGGAGCTAACTAAGATGATAGAGGCACTTGCTAAAATTTCAAGCGAGCCAAATTTTAGGGAGAATTTCTCGACATTTAAGCGCCTTGCAAACATCATAAAAGATGATAAATTTAGCAAGGTCGATGAGAGCCTCTTTGAGATAGATGCTGAAAAGGCCTTAAATGACGCATTTAAAGCCGTCGATAAGAGCTTGGCATACGAGCCAAGGCTAAAAGCGCTATTTGCACTAAAACCGCAGATAGATGAGTTTTTTGACAAAGTTATGATAAACGTTGAAAACGAGAAGGTGCGAAATAACCGCGTCGCGATAATCGGTCAAATTTATAGTGAGATACTAAAAGTAGCTGATATAAAAGAGATCAGCTTTTAAATTTGCGCCAGCTTCGGGCTTTGCCTAGGCTGGCTTTTAAATTTACTCCTTAAAAATATCAAATTCTGGCTCGTAAGCCTTAGTTTTTACCCCAAAATATCCAAGAACTGAGCTAAAGATAAAATCATGCGAAAGGCTCTCATCTTTTCTAGATTTTAGTCTTTTTAAAAGCTCGCTATCGCTTGAAAAGACGATGGCTGGGATGTGTTTTTGCTCGTCTGGAGCGATGGAGTAAGGCAGTCCGTGTAAATATATGCCATTTTCGTCTAGGCTCTCTCCGTGATCTGAGAAAAAGAACATGGCAACCTCAAATTTATCTTTTCTTGCTTCAAGGGCGTTTATCAGCTCGCTTTGTAGATAGTCCTCGTATAAAATGGTGTTGTCATAGGTGTTTGCTATCTCATCTGGCGTGCATTTGTTTAGCTCGGCGGTGTCGCATGTTGGGGTGAATTCTTTAAACTTACTTGGGTAGCCTTTGTAGTAGATAGGGCCATGTGAGCCTTGCAAATGTAGCACGATAAATGTAGTGGAATTTGCATCTTTTATGACCTTTTTTGCCTCATCAAATATCACTTCATCAAAGCCAGCTGCTCTGTGCTCTGAGGTGTGGTTTTGATCAAGATTGTCGCAAATCACTACTTCTATTTTTCGCAGTCGCCACTATTGTTGCCAAAAAAATATGTTTTTATGCCAAGTTTATTGATGATATCAACTAAATTTTCACGAGCTTTAGCTTCGCGGTTGCTAAAATTTTCTCGCTTTAAGTCTGAAAATAGGCAAGGCACGCTAGTCTCTGTCGCGGTTCCACATGAGTAGAAATTTGTAAAACTTACCACATCTTTTTGCTTGGTGAATTTATTTGTATTGTTTTTAGTGTAGCTATTTAGTGAGTAGTTTTTGCTCCTTTGTGTCTCGCCAACTATCAAAACTAAAATTTTCTTTTTATCGTTAGTAAGCGTTGCGTCATCTGCCACGTAGGTAAAAGGGAGTGGTTTTTGCGCCAAAGACTTTGCTAATCTTATGCCAGAGTAGATGGGATAGTATGGGAGTAAAACGCTTGAGGCGTTATGCTCTCTAAAAAAATGGTATAAAAATTTTAGACATGAGAGTAAAGATTATAGCTGCACTTGCCAAAGTGCTAAGGGCTATTTTTAGCCTTGATCTAAGCGCATTTTTAAAACTGCCATAGCTAATCTTTACAAGCGCTACATATACGCAGGGCAGGATAGTTGTAAGAATAATCCAAAAGACTAAACCTGTACTAATGTAACTAAAAGCCTCTTTTGTATCAGTGTGTAGGACGTTTAATAGCATGCCTTTATCTATAATGACGCCGTAAATTTGCATAAAGTAGGCAGATGCTGCTAATCATGATGAGAAAGATAGCAAGAGGTTTTAGCAAAAATGGCACAAGCAAAATGCAAAAAACTCCAGCAAAGAGCAAAAGAAAAAATATGCTAAGTAGAGCAAAAAGCAGTATAGAAAAAGACAAAGTGTCGCCCGATAAAAACCCTAAAAACACGCCCTTAAATAAAAATATGTAGTTTATGAAAAACATATAAGCTACAAATAAAATTAAAAATTTAACAAAGCTTATATGTCTTATTTTGTCGATGTTTAGTATTTCTAGCCACCTTCTTTCAGGGGCGTAATGATAGAGCTAAAATGTAAATGGCTAGAAATTTAGAAGAGAAAAACTATTTTTTCTTTTTCTTGCTTTTTAGCTTCTTGTTTTTTGACTTCTTTTCAGGCTCAGCCTTTTTCGCCTTTTGGCTATCTTTTACACTAAGCTTTTCTTTGACCTTTTGCATGTCGTTAAAGCCGATGCCTTGAACCTTCTCAAGCTCCTCGACACTTTTAAATTTATGAGCTTTTCTATATTTTATGACGTTTAGCGCTTGGCTCTTGTTTAGCCCAAGGCTCATTAGCTCGCTCTTGCTAGCTGTGTTTAGATCAGCGCCGTATGCAAGGCTTGCAAGCGCTAGACAAAGTAAAATTTTTAATCTTTTCATCTTATCTCCTAAAATAATAATCCATCGTTTTCTTGATCTTGAATGATGTCATTTGTTGGCGTATTTTGCGGCAACGGCGAGTCATTTGTGTAGTACTCATCAGCGCCGTTATAGTATCCTTTATAGACGCCATCAGGCTGCTCAAACGCACGCCTTAGGGTAGGGTAGAGCTTGATGTAGCCCTCCATAAATTTCTTAAAGACCGGTGCAGCTGTCCTGCCGCCACCCTCGACCTTTTTCATAGGGCTGTTATCGTCGTTTCCGTACCAGATGATGGCCTCGATATCAGGCGAATAGCCGCAAAACCAAGCATCGATGTTATTGTTTGTCGTACCAGTCTTGCCAGCGATCTGGATGCCATTTACCTTTGCGTTGCGTCCGGTGCCGTTATTTACGACATTTTGAAGCAAGGTAGTCATCAAAAATGCCTGCTCAGGTTTTAGTACCTGCTTCTTTTGAGGCTCGTAGTCCATCGACGCGCCAAAGCTATTTTCTATATGCTTTATGAGCGTAGGCTCGACCACTTCGCCATCATTTGGAAACATCGAGTAAAATTTCGCAAAGTCAAGTGGCGAAATTCCAAAGCTACCAAGTGCGATTGATAAATTTTCAGGGATGTCGTTAAAGCCCATATCCGTAAGCTGTTTGCGAACCGAGCTAAGACCAAGATCGTTTAGTAAATTTATGGTTGCGAGGTTGCGAGACTGGGTTAAGGCTGATTTTATCGTGATGTAGCCTTGAAAACCACCGCTATAGTTTTTTGGCGTCCACTCTTTGCCATTGCCCATGTCAAACGTCCTAGCGATATCAGCTACCTGAGAGACGACAGAGTAGCCGCTATCAAGGGCTATTTGATAGATAAATGGCTTAAAGCTTGATCCTGGCTGGCGCTTGCTCTGTGTGGCGCGGTTGTAGCTACTTTTTGCGTAGTCGATGCCGCCAATTAGAGCTAAAATTTGTCCGCTTTGTGGATGAGTGACGACGATAGCGCCATTTAGCATCTCTGGATTTGCCTTTTTATCTCTTTTTAAAATTTCATTGTAGCCATAGATTAGGGCGTCTTGAGCGATCTTTTGCACATTTAGATCGACTGTGCTTTGTATCCTGTAACCGCCAGTTTTTATATCGTCAAATTTCTTTGAAGCCTCTTTTATGATCTCATCGACCACGTAAGGAGCCTTATTGCGCGTTAGCGTATCGTCAAAGACTGCTGGCTCTTCAAGTACGCCCTTGCGGTACTCATCTTCGTTTATCCAGCCGATGCTATACATCCTCTCAAGGACCCTGTTTGCGCGGCTAAGTGAGAGGTCAAGGTGCTTTGTAGGATCATAGGTGCTTGGCGCTTTTGGCATGCCAACTAGCATCGCTATCTCTTTTATACTTAGCTCATTTAGCTCTTTTCTAAAGTACCCCTCTGCAGCCGTTTTGATGCCGTAGTAGCCGTGCCCGAAATATACGTGATTTAGGTATCTTTCGATGATGTCCTCTTTGCTAAGCTCGCTTTCAAGCTTCATAGCAAGCACAACCTCTTTTATCTTTCTTGTAAATTTCTTCTCGCGGCTTAGGGCTAGATTTTTTATGAGCTGCTGAGTTAGCGTAGATGCGCCCTCGACTAGCTTTCTAGCTTTGATGTCCTTTATCGCCGCTCTTGCCATGGCTTCTACGTTGATACCGCCATGCTCAAAGTAGCTCGTATCCTCGATAGCCACGAGCGCTTCGATGACACGTGGCGGGATGTCGTTATATTTGACGTAAATTCTATTTTCTTCAAAGATATTTGCGATAAGCTCGTTGTTTCTATCAAAAATTTGTGTCGCAAGCTTTGGCTTGTAGTCGATGATGGTATAAGCGTCAAATCTCACCTGCGAATAAAAGTATAAAAACGCTCCACCAAGTGCGATGGCAACTACAAAGATAAATGCCAAGATATATTTCATAAAAATGCCTTTAATATTTTTAAATTTAACCCCATTGCCGTGCTTGTTTCGCCGTGCTGGGAGGTGATGTATTTTTTATTAAAATTTTCTATCGTCATGGCTCCAGCTTTGCCTCGCCACTCGCCACTTTCTAGGTAGCTTTTTAGATCTTGCTCGCTAAATTTAGCAAATTTATATGTAGTCTTGCTTACATTTATAAGCTCAAATTTGCCTAAAAATATCATCGCTGTATAGACGCTACATTCATTGCCACTTTGTAAATTTAGCATAGCAAGTGCCTCGTTTTCATCCTTTGCCTTGCCTAAAATTTTATCCCCACAAGCCACGCAGCTATCTGCAAAGAGTAAATTTGTAAGCTTTCCATTTGCCTTTAAAAACTGCTCTTTTTTAGTTTTTACGACGTTTTGGACGTAAATTTCTGGTTTTAGGCTCTTTGCTATCATACTCTCATCAAAGCTGCAAGAAATTTGTTTAAATTCTATCCCAGCATTTTTTAGTAAATTTGCCCTTGTTGGCGAGCTAGAAGCAAGTGTGATCATAAAAAGCCCATATAGCTCACGCCAAGATAGACAGCCGCAAGCGAGGCTAGTAAATTTAGCGGCGTGAAGTAGTAGATGATGACGATTAGACTTTCGTTTAGCTCGATCATCTCGTGTGATCTTAGAGTTTTTAAAGCCTTTTTGTATCTATAAAAGATGTAGCTTAAATTTAAGAGTAAAAATAGCTCTATCGCCCATTTGGTCGCTACTATCGCACTTGCCATCGGATTTTGCATTTTGCCATCATCAAAGCAAAAGATCATTATTAAACTAGTTAGTGCGATGCAAAGAACTAGCGCAAAGATAGCTAGTCCAAAGCGTCTTATGATGTGAAGCAAGATGTGATAGCGCTCTTTATCTTCAAATTTATTTTTTATAAAATAGCTTCCAGCAAGCACCAAACCAGCTTGTAGCCCTATAAAAAGAGCTACGAAACTAATGTGCAAGAAGATGATTAGTTGATCAAATTTAAAAAAAGCGATCTCTTGATGAATCATTTTTCTAAAGCTTGCCTTGCATACTCAAGTGAGCTTTTTATGGCGTCTTCGATGGCTAGAGCGTTTTTGCCGCCAGCTGTTGCAAAGTCGTCTTTTCCGCCGCCATTGCCACCTAGAATTTGCGCTGCAAATTTAACCCAAGCACCAGCTTTTATAGGAGCATTTTTCACGCCAGCTGCAAGAGAAATTTTGCCCTCTTCATCGACTTGAACCAGCAAGATCGCAGCGCTTTCATGCTCGTTTTTAAACTCATCTATCATCGTTTTTATATCGCCACCATCGATGCTTGCTACGCAAAGCTTGGTCTCATTTACGTTTAAAAAGGCTAGCTCCCCAGAGCTTTTAGCGTTTTTTAGCTTATCTTTTAGCGTTTTTATCTCGCCCTTTAGCTTTTTAACGGCATTTAATGGCTCTGTGCTTTTTAGCTCATCTTTTAGCTCTTCAAGCTCAGCTCTAAATGACCTTGCTAAATTTAGCGCAGCTCTTGAGCAAACAGCCTCTATACGCCTAACACCAGCACTTACACCACTCTCTTTTGTGATGAAAAACGATCCGATCTCATCTATATTTTTTACGTGTGTGCCGCCGCAAAGCTCTTTACTGACATCGCCAAAGCTCACAACTCTTACTTTGTCGGCATATTTTTCGTTAAATAGCGCGATCGCTCCGCTTTTTTTGGCCTCTTCAAGCTCCATAACCTGCGTTTTTGCATTTGCACCGTCTAAGATCCACTCATTTACAAGGTTCTCAACCTTTGAAATTTCTTCGCTAGTAAGCGCCTTTGGATGAGAGAAGTCAAACCTTAGCCTATCTGCCTCGACGTTTGAGCCAGCTTGAGCGATGTGTGTGCCAAGCACGCTTCTAAGGGCTGCGTGAAGCAAGTGTGTAGCGCTGTGATGACGTGCAGTCTCCGCTCTATCGCTGCCCACTTCAAGCTCTACTTCGTCGCCAACTTTTAGTGCCGCGCTAGTTTTTACTAAAGATAAATTTAGCCCGTGGAATTTTTGCGTATCAAGCACATTTGCTTTGCCTACTATCTTACCGCTATCGCCGCACTGACCGCCACTTTGAGCGTAAAATGGAGTGATATCAAACATCACCCAACCCTCTTTGCCAGCATCTAGGCTATCTACATTTTTAAATTCTTCATCAAGTAGGGCTAGAATTTTACTTTTACTCTTAAGCTCTTCGTAGCCTATAAATTTATTCTCGCCAAATTTCTCAAGTAGCTCTTTAAAGTCGCCCTTCGCACTCTTGTCGCCACTACCTTTCCAAGCAGCTTTTGCACGTGCTTTTTGCTCGCTCATAAGCTCATCAAACCTTGCCTCATCGACCTTTAAGCCCTTTTCTCTAAGCATATCAGCCGTTAGATCAAGTGGGAAGCCAAATGTGTCATAGAGCTTAAATGCAGCCTCTCCACTAAAAATTTCTTTTGTATTTTTAAGCTCACTCTCAAATAGTTCAAGCCCACTTGCGATAGTCGCTAAAAATCTCTCTTCTTCAAGTTTGATCTGCTCTTTTACAGCTGCTTTTTTATCGTTTAGATAGGTGTAGTGTCCGCCCATAAGCTCACAAACTTTATCGACAAGCTTATACATAAATGGCTCTTTTATGCCTAGCAAGTATCCATGGCGTATCGCACGGCGTAAGATACGGCGAAGCACGTAGCCACGGCCTTCTTTGTCAAATGTCGTGCCTTGAGCTAGCAAAAATGTAACCGAGCGGATGTGATCGCTTATGACGCGGTAGCTAGCGCCACTTTCATAGACGTATGGCTTGCCGCAAAGCTTTGCCACTTCGCTAATTAGCGGCATAAAAAGTGTGCTGTCGTAGTTGCTAAATTTACCCTGCAAGATAGCAGTAACACGCTCTAGCCCCATGCCAGTATCGATGCTTGGCTTTGGTAGTGGACTTAGTTTGCCATCCGCGCTTCTTTCATACTGCATGAAAACAAGGTTCCAGATCTCTAAAAATCTATCGCCATCGCCACCCATGTAGTCTTCAGGTGTGTTAAAGTGTTCAGCGCCTTGATCGTAAAAAATTTCACTGCAAGGGCCGCATGGTCCAGTATCGCCCATTTGCCAGAAGTTATCATGGTCGCCAAAGCGGTAAATTCTCTCTTTTGCGATGTGAGTGCTCCAAATTTCAAACGCCTCATCGTCGCTTTCGTGAACGGTTACATAAAGCTTATCTTTTGGTAGTTTTAGCACCTCTGTGACAAATTCCCAAGCGTAAGAGATCGCCTCTTTTTTGAAGTATTCGCCAAAGCTAAAGTTGCCAAGCATCTCAAAAAATGTGTGGTGGCGCGCTGTGTAACCGACGTTATCAAGGTCATTGTGCTTACCGCCAGCTCTTATGCAGGTCTGACAGCTAGTGCGAATAGGTGGTGTTGGGCGTGGCACTTCGCCTGTGAAAATGCTCTTAAATGGTACCATGCCAGCATTTGTAAAAAGTAGTGTTGCATCGTTTGGCACGAGTGGTGCAGAAGCTACGACTTCGTGACCTTTTGATTTAAAAAAATCAAGATATGCCTTTCTTATATCTAAATTTTGCATTTTTATCCTCGTTAGTTTTAAAATTTTGCTTGATTTTAGCCAAAATTCGTTTGCGAAATTCTAAAAAGAGAAAAAATAGTGATATTTTGAAAACTATCTCTTGTTTTATCTATTTAAAAGCGATTTGTAAATAAAATAATTAAAAATTTCTAAAGTTTTAAAGGGTGAATGTGAAGCTAAAAATCGGCATTATCGGCTATTGCAGCACAGGTAAAAAACATTATTTAGAGCTTAGACGCTCAAACGAGTTTGAAATTTGTGGCATTTTTGACAAAGACAATGTTGATGAGTTTTGCAGAGCTGATTTTTATACTGATTTTAAAGAATTTATAGAGGTTGCCCAGCCTCAAGCAGTCGTGCTTTGCTCACCAAGAGATGAGATGGTGGAGGCATTTTGCCAGTGTGCAAAATATTGCCAAAATATCCTCATTTCACGCCCAGTTTTTAAAAGTATCGCAGATCTTAAAGAGATAAAATATGCCGCCAAAACAAACAAAACTAGGGTTTGCACAGGCATTTCTGAGCGTTTTAATCCAACTATCTTGTCACTTAAAAAGGCACTTTTAAAAGAAGAGGAAATTTATAGCATCTCGATCGCTCATTTTAAGCCACTTTGCGATGGAAACATCATAAATGAGCTCTCAGTTTCTGACATCGACCTAGCAAAAAATATCATAAATTCTGAAGTCAGCGACTTTTACTACACTCAAACAAACAAGACAAATGCCAAAAGTGCCGATAATGTGGCGATAAGTTTTAAAAGTAAAAATCAAATTCTAGTGCATATCACCGACTCATTTTGTGGCTCACTAGAGCGCTTTAAGATAGAGGTAAATGCGAAAAATGGCGTCTATTTTGGCGATCTCATCGATCACAAGCTTCATCAAGTGAGCGAAAATGGACAGATGAATTTAAAGATAGATACAAATAATAGCGAGCTAAAAGCGCAATACGAGGCCTTTTACGATCTTTGCCAAAGTGGCGAGAGCAGCGAACTTTCAAACATCGATGACGCTATAAAAATAAGAGAACTATTTTAATGAAAAAAGCTCTTTTGCTTTTAAATATGGGCGGTGCAAATAGCCTAGATGATGTCGAAATTTTCTTAACAAATATGTTTAATGACCCATATATTTTGGGTATAAAAAATAAATTTTTAAGAAAATTTGTAGCTTTCATGATCACAAAAGGCAGGCTAAAAACCGCGAAGCACAACTACGAGCAAATAGGCGGAAAGTCGCCACTTTGCGAGCTTACAGCTAAGCTTTGTGAGAAAATTTCAAGCCTTAAAAGCGAATTTGACGCGGTTGATTTTGCGATGAACTACACTTCGCCATTTGTAAAAGATGTGCTTAAAAAGTATGAGAAATTTGATGAGATAGTTCTTTTGCCGCTCTACCCTCACCACTCACAAACTACGATAACTTCAAGCTTAGCTGATTTTAAAAAGGCAAAAGAGGAGCTTAAACTAAAAGCTAAAATTTTACTTTGTGAGCCATTTTATGATGATGACGCTTACAACAAGATCATTATCTCTCATATCCGTGAAGCGATAAAAGATATCGATATAAGCGATATTAGCCTCATTTTTTCAGCCCACTCTTTACCTCGCAAGATCATAGAAAAGGGCGATATCTACGAAAAACACATAAACGAACATGTGCAAATTTTAAGCAAAATGCTAAAAGAGCAGGGGCTAAATTTTAAAGATGTGAGCCTTGCTTATCAGTCGCGTCTTGGACCAGTTAAATGGCTAGAACCATCGCTAAATGAGGCTTTGGCAAAGTACGAAAATAAAAAAGCGCTTATCTATCCGCTATCTTTTTGCATAGACAACTCTGAGACCATTTTTGAGCTAGTTATCGAGTACGCTAAGCTTGCAAAAGAGCTAAGCTTTAGTTTTTATAAAGTGGTAGAGTGTCCAAATTTTAGCGATGAATTTGCTAGTTTTATCCTAGAAAAATCAAAAAGTGCTAGAGAATTTAGCCTTTAGGAATAAATCTTGCTTATAAAAAGCATCTCAAATTTAAAAGGAGATGTATGAAGGTTCAAAATAACGATATTATCGATTATTTGTTGCAGTCAGGCTCAAGCAAAGCTAAAGATAAAAAAAATAGTTTTGATGAAATTTTAAGTCTAACGCTTGATAAGATCACAAGCGAGGCAAAGGTTTCAGACAAGCTTGAGCAGTTTAAGAAAAGGCTTACAGAAATCGGTGCTGCTGGCTTTATGAATGAGCTAAATTCAAACAAGATAGAAGAGAAAATAGCTCAGAAAAAAGAGGAGCTAACTGAGCTTTTAAGCATAAATGATCCGACCAAAACGCAGGATCAAAAAAATGAGCTACTTAAAATCATGGATAAAATTTTAAGTGACTACCGCAAAGAGCTAAACATGGCACTTACGAGCCAAACACTGCTTGAGAAGCAAAATAGCCTTGGCAAAAATACAAATAATTCTGTAAATTTAAGCTCTGTCTTAAATGAACTTGGACTTGCATAAATTCTGGATTTAGGCCACTTGCCTAGATCCAAATTTCTACTTTAAACCCTAAATTTGAAATTTAATATTTTTATCTTAGAAGTTAAATTTAATCTAAAGCCGGTTTTTGTTTTGCTTTGTCGTTTTTGAGCTTATCTTTTTTAGCTTCAAACTCGGCTATGACATTAGGATCTGGGAATAAATAGCCATCTTCAACCATTAGATCAACGGCCTTTTTAAATGTCGGCAACGCACTTTGCGCACCAAAGTAGTAGTAAGGCTTTTTAGGATCTCTTGCTAAAACACCTATGGTGTAGCTGTTGCCTCTTGTGTCGTTTACGAAGCCAAAAAAGGAGCCATTGTAGGTGTTGCTATATCCGCCTTTGCCAGAAGCGATGTGTGCGGTGCCAGTTTTACCGCCTATCTCAAGACCTGGTGTAAATGCTTTTAGACCAGTACCTTTTTCAACTGTTTTTATCAAAATTCTCTTCATTATCTTTGCAGTCTCTTGCGAGATGACCTGCGCTGGCTCTGCTTTTGGCAGATCGTAGCGCTTGCCGTTTCGCTCCAGATATGCCACCATGTGTGGCGTCACCTCGATGCCTTTGTTATTAAAGGTGTTATAGGCTTTTAAAAGCTGCATAAATGTCGCTTGAAGGCCGTATCCGTAGCTAACTGTCGCTTTATAGGTCGATGAGTTTAGTTTAGTAACTGTTGGCATCATACCTACTTGCTCGTATGGCAGGTCGATGCCAGTCTTTCTTGAAAAGCCAAAATTTAAAAGCCCTTGATAAATTTGCGGACCATTTAGGCGTTCTACTAGCTGGATCATGCCGATGTTTGAGCTGTGCACGATGATGTCTTCAGCGCTCATAAAAGGCTCTGGGTGGGTATCTTTGATGATCCTTTTGCCTAGCTGATAGCGACCGTTATAGGTATTTACAAGCTCAAAAGGATTTACCTTTTTTTCTTGAAGTAGTATGGAGAAGATAAATGGCTTAAAAACCGATCCAACCTCGTATGCATACTCGCTTGCGCTCGAATTTAGCGCACTGTAATCTTGCTTTCTTATGTTTGAGGGATCGTATCTTGAGCTAGAAGCTAGGGCTAGAATTTCTCCATTTTTGCTATTCATTATGCAGATGATTAGCTCTTTTGCATCTAGAAATTCACGTTTTTCATCTAAAATTTGCTCTAACTTGGTTTGAAATTTAAGCGGTACAGAAAGCACTGCGTTGTAGCCATCAACTCTTGTTGCTAAATTTGAATCACTGGTTAAGATTATATTGTTGCCGATATCACGTGGGCCAAGGATTTTGGCATTTTGTATCGGAGCTAAGTAGTCCTCGTAGTATCTCTCAAGCCCTTTTACGCCTTTGCTTTTGGTAAGTGCGTCACTCTCTGTTTTGCTCACGTAGCCAATAGCTGGTGTTAGAGCATCTTTTGACATAAATTTACGGTTTTGACCGCTTTCCATCACGCGCATGCCTTGAAATGAGGCAAGGCCAGTTTTTGGGTCAAGATACGAGATTAAAATGCCCTTACGGTTTAGCTTTCTTGAAAGCTCTTGAAGGTAGGTAGCGCCCTTTGCGTCGATGCTGTAAGAGAGCGTGACAAGGCCTTTTGTGCCGTTTATGATCTTTCTTACTTTGTTTGGATCGTCGCCGCTATAAAGCGAGTAGAGCTTAATGAACATCTCTTTTTTGTTTGGATCGATGTTTCTGGTGTCAAGCATCACTTTGTAGAGTTTTTGGCTTGATGAGATGCTAAAGCCGTCTTTTGTGACGATGTTACCTCGGATTGCGGTATTTACGTCGCTTGTTTGAAGCTTAGGAAGCTTTCGCTCGATGCTTGCTCTATAAAATATAACGAGCACAAAGATTGAAATTCCAAAAGTAATTAATAAAAAAAGTATGGTTATTTTTGATTTTCTGGAATTCATTCAATGGCTTAAATTTGCGTTCTTGAAATTTCTTTGTATGCGCTTAGCGCTTTGTTGCGAATTTCTAGCATAAGCTTCATGCTAGTCTCTGCTTTGCCTATGGCGATAGCTGCTTGGTGCAAGTCTTTTACCTCGCCAGTTGCGAGATCAGCTATGGC
This sequence comes from Campylobacter concisus, assembly GCF_902460895.1. Lineage (GTDB taxonomy): Bacteria > Campylobacterota > Campylobacteria > Campylobacterales > Campylobacteraceae > Campylobacter_A > Campylobacter_A concisus_BC. Next base: position 385,287 of record NZ_CABPVL010000002.1, read on the forward strand.
TTTATCGGCGTTTATTTGAACCTTGTTTAGCTCTTTTAAAGAGTCGTTTAGTGCGTTTTCAAAGCCGCCTTCTTCGCCCGCTTTTGCTATTTTGTTTGAATTTTCGTTTTTGTTTAACTTATCTAAATTTATACTATTGATCATTATGCTTGTCCTGAAATGAGTGATATCGCACTTTGTGCTATTGTCTTTGCGTTTTGAAATGACGCTACATTTGCTTGATAGGCTCTTGTCGCCTCAAGCAAGTCAGCCATCTCGATGACTGGGTTTATATTTGGAAATGCGACGTAGCCATTTGCATTTGCGTCTGGGTGGCTTGGGTCGTATTTTAGCTGAAAGTCCTTATCATCGCGCACCACCTTATCTACGATCACGCTAGTTAGGGTAGGGTGAGCGTTTTTAGGTGAGCTTGGATCATCGAGCGGATTTTCGTAATCAAGCAAACTTTGTGAGTTTTTAAGCTGATCGTTTAAAATTTTATCAAAGTTCATCTCTTTAAAGATGACCTCTTGTCTTCTGTAAGGGCCGCCCTCAGCCGTTCTTGTGGTTTGAGCGTTTGCTATGTTTGAGCTGATGACGTTCATCCTGAAGCGTTGCGCACTTAGTCCGTATCCGCTAATATCAAAATCATTTAAGTATGACATCATCTCTCCTAGTTCTTAGCACTTGCGTCTATTACGCTTTTAAAGATATTTCCCTGAGCTTTGTAGGCACTATCAAGGGCGTTTATCATAACTGTATTTTTGCCCATTTCTGTTGTCTCAACATCAAGATCGACTGTGTTTGCATCGTTTCTAGCCATGTGACCATCGCGCAAGAAAAATTGAGCTGTATCGCTTTTTGGAAAATCAACCGCAGCCATGTGCGCTTCGTTTGTCTTAGCTAAATTTAGTTTTTTGCTCTCTGAAATGTTATAAATTTCATTTGCTTTTTCTCTTAAAATATCTTCAAATCTTACGTCTCTAGCCTTGTAAAATGGCGTATCAACATTTGCAAGGTTGCCAGAGATGAGCTTTTGGCGTAGCTCTCTGCCTGCAAGGGCTGATTCGACGAGTGGGCTAGATTTTGATCTATCTAAAACAAACATTTAAAGTCCTTCTAAAATTTCACACATTTATAAGCAAATGATGTTCCAAATGTAAGGCAAATTTATTTTGTTTCATAGATTTTTGCCAAATCTTCTTTCATTTTTGTGACTTTTATGCCGCCAAGATAGTATTTAACTCCGTATTGTCCGCTATCTACGTCTGTTAAAATTTGATATTCGCCGTTTTTTATCACCACTTTAAAAGGTAGTGCGATCTCGTGTTTGTATTCGATGTCTCTTACGATCTGCTCGGCAAGCCTGTCATTTATCTTTTGATCGTTTGTTATGAAGTAGTAGGCGTTAAATTTTTGCATAAATTCATGCAAAACATACTCATTTGTGACATTTTCAAAGTGAGTTAGCCCAATTAGCGTAAATTTATCTTTGTTTTCAAGCTGATATTTTGTAAGCTCGGCTGCCTCTTTTTGACAAGGTGGGCAAAATGTGCCAAAAATGTCGATCATTAAAACCTTATTTTCATCATTTTTGATAGCAAAGCCGTGATCTTTTCTAACTAAAGTAAGCTCCTTGCCGCTCACATCTACAAGTTTGACCTCTTCATTTGGGCTAAATTCTTTAAAATTTGCACTGCTGCTTTCTTCTTCACCACAACCAAAAAAAGCAAATAAAGCGATTATTAAAACAAGTAAATTCTTCATCTTATCCCTTAAACATATCTTTTAATGGCAGCTCTTGCCTCTTTGTCTGCCTCGCGTCTTTTTAAAGTCTCGCGCTTGTCGTGTAAATTTTTACCTTTTGCAAGGGCTAGCCTTGCTTTTACGATGTTTTTATCACTTAGATAAAGTGCCAAAACAACCAAAGTAAGCCCATCTTGTGAGACTTGACCGAAAATTTTATCGATCTGCTTTCTGTGCATCAAAAGTTTTCTGGCTGCTCGCTCGTTTGGACGAAATGCGCTGTGTGTAGTCTCAAGATAGCTGATATGGGCGTTTAGTAAGAAAAGCTCACCCTTTATGACGCGCACAAAGCTATCTTTTAAATTTGCTCTGCCAGCCCTTAGAGCCTTGACCTCGCTACCTTTTAAAACGATGCCAGCCTCAAAGGTCTCAAGTATGCTAAAGTCGTGCAAAGCTTTCTTGTTTTTTGCTAGATCTTTTATCAAAATTTTACCTTTTATTTTACGCTAAATACGCTACTGCCGCTGCCGCTTAGAAATTTATCCCTAAACTCGTTCATCTGTGGATAGAGCTTAAAGCATGGGGCAAAAAGATCGTTTAGCTCCTCGTTTTTATAAATTTCAAGTAGCTCTTTGCTCTTTAAATTTTGCATCTTTTTTGCAGCATTAACGTCTATGTATTGTAAGAAATTGCTTCTAAATTCTTGATAAACCATCGGTGTGGAGCAAAAAACATTTGGCGTGAAGATATTTAAATTTGGCACTTCATCGTCAAATTCTTCTATGATCTCGCCTATGCCGCTTACATTTGCTGCCCTATATCCGCTTACAAAAAAGGCCACGTCTGCGCCGATTTTAGAGGCTATTTGCATCAAATTTTCGCGTTTTATATTTAAATTTAGCTCGTCATTTACCATAAGTAAAAATGTGGCAGCGTTTGAACTGCCTCCTCCTAGACCAGCACCTATTGGGATTTGTTTGTTGATGATGATTTTGTGAGAGCTAAAAAACTCATCTAGCTCATTTGAAAAGCCAGCTTTTTTTAGCTCATCTATCGCTTTTTGTATGATGTTATCTTTTATCTCTTTGTTGTCGCATTCGATAGCAAAAGAATTTGACCTTTCAAAATAAATTTCATCAAAAAGCTGCTCGCAAAGAACAAAACGTGACAAAATTTCGTGATAGTTGCCTCTGGTGCCAACTACCTTCAAAAATACGTTGATCTTTGCAAAGCTTTTCATTTCTCGATTTTTTTCGCAAGCTCGTGGATATCGGCTTCGCTTGCTTTTTTGGTGGCGTGGATATTTTCGTTTTTGATATCGTTTGCCAGCTCGCTTCTTAGTATCATTGTGTTGCGCGGAGCCTCGATACCAAGCTTAACGGTGCTTTTTGAGATACTTACTACGACGACTTTTATGTCGTTACCTAGTAAAATTTCTTCGTTTTCTTTTCTTGCTAAGATTAACATTTTTCTACCTTGTTTAAAGTGTAATTTATAGTATCATCCATGATTTGGATTACGCTCATAAATTTATCATAATTTAGCAAATAAATTCCTTGTGTTTGTGTTTCAAAATCGTTAATTTTTAATTTCTTGCCGTTAAGTATGTTCTCAATATCCCCAAAATACGTGTTTTGCTTAATATTTAAAAAATTGCAAATATTTAAAAATTTTTCATTTTCATAGCGAAATTTACCCTCGCTTACCCTCTTTAATGAGCTTAAAGTTACATTATAACCAACTTTTTGCCCAAAAATTTCTGCATAAGAGCGGATGTAGCTTCCCTCACTTACGCTTAAACGAAGTGTCAAAAAAGGGTGTGAATAATTCAAAATTTCACTCTCATAAATTTCCATTATCTCTGGCTTTAGCTCAAATTCTTCACCGTTTCTTGCTAACTTGTAAGCCCTTGTGCCATTTACATGTTTGGCGCTAAATTTTGGCGGGACATAGCTTATCTTGCCAGTTAGCTCATCTCTAATGGCTTCAAGTTTTTCTAAATTTAGCTCTTTTACATTTAAAATTTCAGTGATATTTTCATTATCCATGCTTGGACTGCTTGCCCCAAGCCAGATCGTCGCCTCATAGACCTTTGGGCTTTTGTCTAAAAATCTAAAAAATTTCGTATACGAGCCAAAAGCGACTATCAAACAGCCACTCGCAAATGGATCAAGCGTGCCTGAAAATCCAGCCTTTTTGACGCCGTATTTTCTCTTTAGTCGTCCTAAAAAGTGGTTTGAGCTCATGCCAGCAGGCTTGTTTGCCACGAAAATGGCGTTCATACGGCCTTTTCCACGAAGCTTGACATGATCTCTCTTACATTGCCACCAAAATTTATAGTCAGTTTAAACTCTTTTTTGATCTTGCTAACCGCGCTCACCCTGCCGATACCAAAAATTTTATGTTTAACAAGGTCGCCTTTTTTAAATTCATTGCTCTGTTCGATAACTAGCGAGCCATGCGTGATACCGCTCTCGCTTAAAAATCTACTCTTATTTAGCCTCGTGCGCTGACCTTTGTAAAAGCGCGAATTTGCAAAGCTTAGGCTAAGTGTCTTTTTAGCTCTTGTTATCGCCACGTAAGCGAGCCTGCGCTCCTCTTCGATGTCGCTACCATCGCCAATTAACGGGAAAAATCCCTCTTCAAGACCGATCACAAAAAGGTGCTCAAACTCAAGTCCCTTGCTCGCATGCACGCTCATGATACTAATAGCCTCGTCGCTAATGCCGTCTTGCTCGCTTGTTAGCGTGATCTCGTTTAAAAACTCCTCCAGATCAAAGCTTGGATTTTGCTTGATCTGATCTTTTAAAACAGCGTAAAACTCGTCGATGTTTGCCGCTCTTTCAGCGCCATCTGGCAAGCTCTCGTAGTATTTTTTCACGCCAAATTTAGCTTCAAATTTATCTATGAGGTCAAAAACTGAGCTACTTTCTTGAAGCTCTTTTAGATTGTTTGCAAACTCAAGAAGGGCTGATTTTACCTTTTTACTAAAGGCTTCGTCGTTATCAGAGATGTTTGAGATCGCCTCGAAAATGGAAATTTTGCCCTCAAAAGCCATCTTTTCGAGCTTATCAAGGCTCACTTTACCAAGGCCGCGCTTTGGTCGGTTTATTATGCGTCTTATTGAAAAATCATCATTTGGATTGTTTATCAGCCTTAGGTAGCTTATGATATCTTTGATCTCGGCTCTTTCATAAAATTTTACGCCACCAACCATTTTATAGGCGATCTGCTCTTTGTTTAGCCCATCTTCAAGTGAGCGAGAGAGCGCGTTTATGCGGTATAAGATCGCGATATCTTTTGCTTGCACGCCTTTGCTTAAAAGCTCTTTTATGTTTTTTGCGATCTTGCCAGCCTCTAAATTTTCATCAAAACTCTCTATCAAATTTACAGCTTCACCTTCGCCTTTTGTGCCCACAAGCTTCTTGCCAAGGCGGTTGCGGTTGTGGTCTATCAGTTCGTTTGCAGCCTTTAGTATCGCTTCACTCGAGCGGTAGTTGTGCTCAAGCCTTATGATCTTTACGTTGCTAAACTGATCCTTGAAATTTAAGATATTATCGATCTTTGCACCTCGCCAGCCATAAATACTCTGGTCATCATCGCCCACTACGCAGATGTTTTCGTGGCATAGACAGAGTTTTTTTAGGAGCTTATACTGAAGGTCGTTTGTATCTTGATACTCATCGACCATTATGTATTTGTAGCGGTTTGAAATTTCTCTAGCAAGATCTTCGTTTTCGTCTAAAATTTTATATGTAAGCCCTAGCAAATCGTCAAAATCAACAAGGTTGTTCGCCTTTAAATAGTCCTCATATTTTTCATAAATTTGCGCTGCTTGTTTGTAAAAGTTGTCTTTGCTCTTGTCAAATGAAGAGAAATTTGCATTTTTATAGACCTGTTCGACGCTTAAAAGTGAGTTTTTATAGTTTGAAATTTCACTTGACAAAATCGCCGTGGCGACTGGACTTTCAAAGCTTTTGATGATGCGCTTTTTATCGTCTGTGTCGATGATGACGAAGTTGTTTTTTCTGCCAAGCTTTTCTATATAGAGCTTTAAAAATAAAAGTCCAAATTTGTGAAATGTGCAAAGAAGCGGCGAGTAGTTTTTGCCGCTTTGGCTTAGCATCGCCATGGCTCTGCTACGCATCTCGTTGGCGGCTTTGTTTGTAAAAGTAAGAGTTAGTGTGTTTGCCGCGTCTATGCCGACCTCGCCGATGAGATAGGCAAGCCTAGTCGTGATAGTCTTTGTCTTGCCACTGCCAGCACCTGCTAGTATGAGCATCGCACCGTCTATGTGAGTGGCTGCTTCGCGCTGGGCTTCGTTTAAATTTGATAGTAAATTTTCCATTTTTCGCTTTTTAAATTTTCTTTTGATTTTAGCCAAAAATGCTTAAAATTACTATTTTTTCTTAAATATATCTTTATTTTTTGGGTTTTGCAAAAAGACTGAGGCTGATTTTTTAGCGTGATCGACTTGCTTCTCTTTTGGCTTATAAATGGAGAAATTTACAAGGATCGGGCTATTTTCAACCAAAATTTGAACCACCGCCCCAAGTGGAAATGATACCACTGAGGCAAAATTTTCACTACCAAAGCCAGCCTCAAAGCTAAGCTCATCTTGCGTTAGCCTCGCACTCTCAAGCGTGTAGCCACCAAGTGAAAACATAATGACTGGCATGCTAAAGCCACTGCTTATCTCATCTGGCAAGCTAGGCTCAAAGCTAACTAGCGGCAAATTTGCCATAACTGAGAAATTTACCCCCTTTTCAAGCAAAAAATCAATGCACTCATAGACGTGCATCTTCATCAAAAGCGCAAATTTCTCATCGTCTAAAATTTCGTCTAACATCTTAATCCTTTGAAATTTCTAAAAACTCATCTACTAGTTTTTTAACCTCGTTTATGCCTATCTGCCAGAAATTTTTATCATCTATATCAAAGCCAAATTTACCCACAAGCTCCCTTGGGCTAAGACTCCCGCCAAGGCTCAAAAACTCGGTGTAAATTTCAACGAAATTTTCGCATTTGCCGCTTTTATAAAGCCCAAAAAGTGCAAGCACAAGAAGCTGCGCGTAAGAGTAGGCGTAGCAGTAAAATGGCGTGTGAATGAAGTGCGGGATGTAGCTCCACCAAATTTTGTAGTAGTCATTTAGTATGACACTTTTGCCAAACATCTTTTTGCTCTCTTTTAGCCAAATTTTATTTAGCTCATCTAGGCTGATCTCGCCCTCGTGCGCGTGCACGGCCCTTTCAAAGGTGGTGAAATTTATCTGGCGGTAAAGCGTGGCAAATATATCCTCTATCTTGCCAGCAAGCAGTGAAATTTTCTCTTTTTTGCTAAGGCCGTCTTTTACGTGGTCAAAAACTAGCATCTCGCAAAAGACTGAAGCCGTCTCAGCCGTGGTTAGCGGAGTGTCTGAGTTTAGGTAGCTTACGCTATAAGAGAGCTTTTGATGCACGGCGTGACCAAGCTCGTGAGCTAGCGTAAAAAGGTCTCTTCGCTGGTTTGTGTGATTTAGCAAAACATAAGGGTGCGTGTCGCTTGATCCTGAGTGAGAAAATGCTCCACCTCGCTTATTTGGTGCTGGATAAACGTCGATCCAGCCGTCACTAAAGGCACTTTTGGCGATCTCGCCAAATTTAGGTGAAAATGTCCCAAATGCTTTTAAAACTATCTTTTTGCAATCATCAAATTTATACTCGCTCTCGCTGATAAGAGGCGCGTATCTATCGTAGTCATAAAGCTTTTTAAGGCCTAAAATTTCTCTTTTGCGCTCGTAAAATTTAGAAACTAAATCAAAATTTTTCTCAGTTACAGCGATGAGTGAATCAACGCTTTTTTTACTGATTTGATTTTCAAGGTGTCTTGGCTCTTCAGGAAGCTTGAAATTTCGCAGCTCGCAGCTCGTTTTTAGATCAGTTTTTATCATATTATATATGTAACCAAGAAGATGCTGGTGCTTGCTAAGCTCGTTTGAAAGGCTTTTGGCGGCTAGTTTTCGCACGCTTTGGTCGCTCTCATGAAGCTTGGCTAAAATCTCTTCTTCATTTAAAAGCTCGCCTTTAAATTTAAACCTCATCTTGCTCATGCTCTCATCAAAAAGCCTTGAAAAGCCCTCAGCTCCAGTGCTTGCCGTGCGAAGTAGCACCCTTTCTTCTGCAACGCTTAGTTGATGTGGTTTTGCTTTGGCGAGGTTGCTTAGGTAGTAGCCATATTTTTTAGAGCTTTTGATGATCTCTTCTTGTTTTTTAGGGCTAAACTCATTAAATTTGATCTCAAAAAATATCAAATTTTCATTTGCTTTTGTCGCTATCTCATCGATCTTTGCGTAAAATGCACCCTTGCTTGTATCTTTGGCAAAATTTAAAAAAGCGTAAGTCATTACCTTTGAAATTTTAGCTATCAAGCTTTCATATTCGCCAAATGCCTTTAAAAACTCGTCTGTTTTTAAATTTTCATAAATTTCAAGGTATTTATCTTTAAATTTCTCGCACTCTTTTTGTAAATTTAGTGCGTTTTGTTCGCACTCTTTTTCATTTGCAAAAAGTGCTTTTAGATCCCAAATTTGCATATTTATCCTTTAAATTTTTGGGACATTTTACAAAAAAATGGATAAAAGTAAAATTTCAGCCAAAATTTAGCTGAAATTTTATGAATGTTAGTTTGAAGTCTCTGAGGCTACGGCTGTAAAAAGCACGTCTGATGAGCTATTTAGCGCAGTTTCAACTGAGTCTTGGATGACGCCTATCGTAAAGCCAACTGTGACAAATTGCATAGCGATGTCATTGCCGATACCAAAAAGTCCGCACGCTAATGGCACTAGAAGCAGTGAGCCGCCAGCCACGCCAGATGCGCCGCACGCACCAAGGGCTGAGATAAAGCAAAGAAGAAGCGCATCGCCAAATGTAACTGTGATAGATGGGATAGAATTTACCGCAGTAAGCGCTAGGATACTAATGGTAACTGCCGCACCGCCCATGTTTATGGTGGCTCCTAGTGGGATAGAGATCGAGTAGAGCTCCTCTTTTAGTCCAAGCTTTTTGCAAAGCGCCATATTTACAGGGATGTTTGCAGCGGAGCTTCTTGTGAAAAACGCTGAGATCGCGCTCTCTTTTAAGCAGATCATCACAAGTGGATAGGGATTTTTCCTAGTTAGTGCAAAAACCATCGCTGGATAGACGATAAATGCCACCACAAGCATCGCTCCAACAAGAACTAAGATCAGTTTTAGATATCCTGCAAGTGCCTCAAATCCAGTGTCATGAATGCTAATAGCAACCATGCCAAAGATGCCAAATGGAGCTAGTCTGATGATAAATTTAACGATATGAGTTACACCGTCGCTTATATCTTTAAATACTTTTTTGGTCTCAGGTGTAGCATATCTCATAGCGATGCCACCACCAATCGCCCAAGTGATGATGCCTATGTAGTTGCCGTTTGCTAGGGCGGTTATCGGATTTTCGACCATTTTATAGATAAGATCTTTTAGCACGTTTGTGATGCCTTGAGGTGCTGACATATCAGCGCTTTGCAGACCTTTTAGCGGTATCTCGATAGGAAATAAAAAGCTAGCAATAACCGCCACAACAGCTGCTAAAAAGGTGCCAACAAGGTAGAGTGTGATGATCTTTTGCATGCCTTTTGTGTGGCCAAAATCTTTTAAAATGATAGAGGTTGCAACTAAAACAAATACAAGAATAGGTGCGATCGCTTTTAGAGCGCCTTTAAACAAATCTCCTAAAACTGAGGCTGAAGCAGCGATAGAATCAGCCGAACTAGCCTTTTCTTTGGCTTCGTCAAGCTGTTTTGCTTCATCTTGGCTAAGGCGAGTTTTTATGACTTCATCTACGCTTAGGCCACTCTCTTTTTGGATGGTTTGAATTTTAGCTGAGATTTGGTTGTAAGGGGCTGCCTGATAGTGTGTGTAAAAGCCAACTAGGGCACCTAGGATGATACCAACTAAAATTTGAACGATCAAATTTCCGTCGGCGTATCTTCTTGCAATGTTTTTAAACATATTCATTTGACACCTTAATAAATTAGTTTTTTGTTGATTTTAGCTAAATGATTTTTAAATATAAAGAAATTTAAAAAGATTAATTCGCTTTTTATATGTATTTGTTACAATTGCACGAAAATTTAACCAAGGAAAAGGACGAAAATGTATCTATTTACTTCTGAAGTTGTAAGTCCAGGTCACCCAGACAAATGCGCTGATATCATCGCTGATAGCATTGTTGATACTATTTTAACGCAAGATCCAAATGGACGCGTCGCAAGCGAAGTTTTTGTAGCTGGAAAAAATATAGTAATAGGCGGAGAGATAAACTCAAAGGTAAAACTCTCTTATAAAGACTACGAAAAGATCGTAAAAGACGCTCTTGCGCATATTGGATATGACGGAAAGAGTAACTTTACAAAAGAGCAGTGCTTGCACCCAGATGATATCGAGGTCAAAGTATGCCTAAATCAACAAAGTCCAGATATAAATCAAGGCGTTGATCAAAGTGACGGCGAGATCGGAGCAGGTGATCAAGGCATCATGTTTGGCTTTGCAAGCTGCGAAGCGAAAGAATTTATGCCAGCAGCTATAACTTACGCAAGAATGCTTTGTGAAAAAGTATATAAATTTGCCAAAGCAAACCCTGATAAACTTGGTGTTGATATAAAAACTCAAGTTACGATTGATTACGGCAGTAAAGACAACTTTGAAAACTGCAAACCTCAAAGCATCCACACTATCGTCGTATCTGCTCCTTGCGTGGAGAGCATGAAGATAGAAGAGCTTCGCGCATTAATACAAAATTTAATAGACGAAACTGGCCTTCCAAAAGAGCTATATAATAAAGAAAAGACGATCATCTATATAAATCCAACAGGCAGATATGTAAATCACAGCTCACTTCACGATAGTGGTCTAACAGGCAGAAAACTAATCGTTGATAGCTTTGGTGGATATAGCCCAATAGGCGGTGGCGCCCAGTCAAGTAAGGACTACACAAAGGTTGATCGCAGCGGTCTTTACGCAGCGCGCTGGATAGCTAAAAACATAGTCGCAGCCGGCCTTGCAAAAAAATGTATCGTTCAGATAAGCTACGCAATAGGCGTTGCAAAGCCAACTTCAGTTAGCGTTGATACTATGGGAACTCACGCAAACGGCGTAAATGACGACATGCTTTCAAATTTTGTAAGCGAGCATTTCTCTCTGACACCTCGCTGGATAACAAATAAATTTGGTCTTGATAAACCAAGCAAAGAGACATTTTTATATGCAAAAGTAGCTGCAAAAGGTCAAGTGGGAAATGCAAAATATCCTTGGGAAAAGCTTGATGCGGTTGATACTTTCAAGGCTTTATTAAAAAAATAATCAAAAAAGTGGCTTTATCTAAAAAAGCCACTTTAAATTTCTTTTAAAACTCATCCCAAAATGCTTTTTTAGGCTTTATGATCTCGCTTTTTGAGCCATTTACGCTGTGATAGACCGCTTTATTATATTTTGTAGCAAGGTGTTTTATAAGCACTCTTTGAAGCACAGGTTCGCTACTTGGCACAAACCAGCCGTTATTTGTAATAGCCACAACAACGTCAAATTCGCCCCTATAAAGCTCCTCCCTTGTTGCCTCGTAGCAGATGGCGTTTCTGATCTTAACTCCGTCTATCTCATAGTCGCTAAAATTTTCAGCCTTTTTAAAGTCGCTAGCTCCGCCAAAAAATAGCTTATTTACCGCATCTTGCATAAATTTTGGCAAAGGAATTTCTTCTCCAAATGGCACTAAAAATTTCTTATCCATTCGCCTTAGAGTGCTATCTTGAAACAAAAATGCAGAGTTATAAATTTGCTTATTTTCATAGGCAAGTGCGCCAGCTACGATGGTTATCTTTTTTGAAAGCTCTTTTAGCTCATCAACAAGCAGTGGCTCATTTGTCATAAATAGTGGAAACGCACTCTCTGGAAGCACGATGAGGCGTTTTTGCTCGGCTATGGCGTTACTTATCAAGTCTAAATTTTCATTTGTAAATTTCATGCGCAAGCTTTTATCCCAGCGCACTCTTTGAGCGACATCGGTGTTTATTAGCTCCACGTCAAATGGCAGAGTTTTTGCCTCGCTACTTTTAAACTGCAAAGCGGCGATCAGGCAGATAAAAGCTAGGATAAATTTTAAAATTTTGCCTTTTAAACTCAAAGAAATGGCTGCTAAAAATATAAATATAAGTCCTCTAGTATTTGGCTCAAAAGCCCCTAAAACAAGCGTTGCTTCAAGGTTAAACCAGTTAAAGCCAAATGGATGTACGTAGCTTACTAAAAATAACAAAACAGCTCTTAGTGCTACAAAGCTTGGAAAAGAGGCTATCCAAAATAAAAGTCCATAAACAAGGGCTATAAAGAGGATGACAAATGGGATAAGCCAGACAAGCTCATAGTAGATAAAACTAAAGCCGATCCAGTAAAACCACAAAATTCCAGTGAAAAAGCCAGCCGAAAAAAAGCCAGCTCTGCTTAAATTTATGATGACGTAAATTCCAGCTAGCGTGAGAAATGGTGAGATGAAATTTAAAATTTGATTTTCTGCCATAGCTAAAAAAATGAAATTAGAAAGCAAAAAAGCACCGACAAAGGCTTTTATTATAATTTTAGTGCTAAAATGTCCGTTTAAAAATCTTACAAATAAGGAAATCCATGCAAAACGCTGATTTTTTAACATCATTACTACCTCTTGTTGTGCTTTTCGCCATATTTTACTTTTTGGTTATCAGACCTCAACAAAAACAACAAAAAGCCCACGCAGCAATGCTTGCAGCTCTTGACAAAGGCGATAAGATAGTAACTAATGGCGGACTTATATGCGAAGTGATTAAAGCCGAAAATGATTTTATCAAAGTTAAACTTAACGATGATGTAATCGTTCGTATAGCACGCGAGTTTGTAGCTAAAAAGATCGAAGATAAATAATGCGTAACGCAAGAGTTACATATAGGCTGATTATCTTAATATTAGCCTTGATTTTTGGTTTTGGCTTTTCGGTGCCATCTTTTTTTCAGACTCAAAGTGGAGCTAAAATTTCATTAGGACTTGACCTTCAAGGCGGTCTTCATATGCTTCTTGGTGTTGAAACTAACGAAGCCATCCACTCTAAGATCAAGTCAATCGCTGGAAGCATAAATTATTATGCTAAAAAAGAAGATGTGCTTATTGATAAATTTAAGATAAAAGAAGATAGTGTTGAGTTTGCGCTGCTTGATAGTGACGAGGCTCCAAAAGTTGATAAGGCACTTGCTGAGATAAAAGGGCTTGATATCAAAAAAGATGGTCTAAACTATCACATCACTCTAACAGAACAAGAGAGGCTTGATACGATCGAGTATGCGATCTCTCAAGCTGTTGAGACCATTAGAAACAGACTTGATCAGTTTGGTCTAGCTGAGCCAACAGTCGCTAGACAAGGCAAAGATAATATCCTAGTCGAGCTTCCTGGTATAAAAACCGAAGAGGACGAGCAAAGAGCGAGAGATCTTATCGCAAAGGCTGCTCACTTGCAGCTTATGGCAGTTGATGACAAAAGACAAGACCAGGCTAATACCATGAGCGAGGCTGAGGCCGAAAGCTATGGTGATGTGATCTTTAAAGATGCTAAAAATGACCGCGTAAAATACGTCGTTAAAAATATCCCAGTGCTTGATGGCTCAATGCTAACTGATGCAAAGGTCGCATTCTCTCAGCAAAACAACTTACCGATCATAAATTTTACACTAAATTCAGAAGGCGCTAGAATTTTTGGCGATTTTACTGGCGCAAATGTGGGTAAAAGGCTTGCTATCGTGCTTGACGGCAAGGTCTATTCAGCTCCAGTTATAAACGAAAGAATAGGTGGCGGCAGCGGCCAGATCAGCGGTGGTTTTACCCTTGATGAAGCTCACGACGTAGCGATCGCACTTAGAAGTGGCGCACTTTTAGCACCTGTGAAGATGCTAGAAAAAAGAAGCGTTGGTCCATCTTTAGGCCAAGAGAGCATCAATCAAAGCATGGTTGCTCTTGCTGCTGGATCTATTTTAGTCGTGCTATTTATGCTAGTTTATTATGGAATTTCTGGAATTTTTGCAAATATCGCACTAGTTGCGGATGTCGTTATATTAGTAGCTGTCATGGCACTTTTTGGAGCGACGCTTACCTTGCCAGGTATGGCTGGTATCGTGCTAACTATCGGTATGGCTGTTGATGCAAACGTCATCATAAATGAGCGTATCCGCGAGCTTTTGCGTGAAGGCGTGGCGATAAGAACAGCTGTTCAAAAGGGATATGAGCACGCTATGAGTGCGATCATCGACTCAAACTTGACTACTATCATCACAGTTGCTGTGCTTTATGCTTATGGCACTGGTCCAGTTAAGGGCTTTGCTGTGACAATGGCGATAGGTATCATGGCTTCGATGCTAACGGCCATTTTAGGCACACATGGCATGTTTGATGCAGTCATGGACAAGATAGAAAAAAGCGGAAATACCAGACTTTGGTTTGGTTATAAAAGGAGCTAGGGATGCAAATTTTTACTAAGGCAAAAGTTTATGATTTTATGCGGTTTAGATTTGCTTCATTGGCACTTTCTATATTTTTATTTGTTGGTTCGATCTTTTTGCTTGCAACAAAGGGTCTAAACTACGGCATCGACTTCTCTGGTGGTACGCTTATCCAGTTAAAATATGACACCAAAGCGCCACTTGATAAAATTCGCGACGCTTTTGGCACAAATGAAGTGCTTAAAAACGCCTCTGTTACTGAGTTTGGAAGCGAAGATGAGGCTGTTATTAGATTTTCTGGATCAAGCTCAAATTTAACTGGTGACATCGGCACTGAGATAAAGCAAATTTTAAAAGATACTGGAAATTTTGAAGTAAGACGTGTTGATATCGTTGGCCCAAAGGTTGGTGACGAGCTTAGGCAAAAGGGCTTGATGGCTCTTGGAATTTCACTAATTGGCGTGCTTCTTTATATCACATTTAGATTTGAGTGGAGATTTGCGCTAGCTGCGATCGCAACTGAAATTCACGATATAGTCATAACTGTTGGCGCTATTTCGCTATTTGATATTGATGTAAATTTAGACACACTAGCTGCTGTTTTAACGGTGCTTGGCTACTCGTTAAATGATACGATCATCATTTTTGATAGGATCAGAGAAGGCATAAAAGAGAGCAAGAGGACTGATATCGAGGGCGTTATCAACGAGTCAGTTTCAGCCACACTTTCAAGAACCATCCTAACTTCAGCCACTACGATGATGACTGTTGTTGTGCTATTTTTGTTTGGCGGAGATATGATACATGGATTTTCATTTATTCTTATCGTTGGTATAGTTATAGGAACGATCAGCTCGATCTACATCTCATCACCATTTCTTATCTGGTTTAAATTTAGCATCGAGCATTTTAGAGCTAGAGAGGCTGAGAAGCAAAGGATCAAAAAAGAGCGTGATAAAGAGCGTGCCATGTTTGAAAAAGGCGTTGTGTAAGGAGGGATAATGAACTGGGGAAAAGTTATCTACATATTTTTTGCGCTGATGAGTCTTACGACTACGGCGGAGTTTTTATATGATAAAAACGAGATCGCCCTTTTTGTGGCAGCTAGTATAAATTTGGTTTCAACTTTACTTAAGATCGGTGTTAAAAATTTACTATCAGCTGAGCTTTTTGCTAGCTCGCTGGTTGCTGATTTGCACCTTATACCAGCTTTTGTTATTTTGCAAGTATCTGAAAATGCAACGCTTAGCTATTCATTAGCTATTGGAGCGGTTATTGCAAATATCTTTTCACTAGCCTTGGTACTAATAGAATCAAGCAAATCACAAGAAGAATTTTAGGAGAAAAAATGGCTGAGAAGAGAAAATATGAGCCTTTAAAGATAGAAAAAAAGTGGCAGGAAATTTGGGATAAAAATGAAGAATTTGAACCAAAAGACGATCTAAGCTTGCCAAAAAAATATATCCTAAGTATGTTTCCATATCCAAGCGGACGCATACACATGGGGCATGTGAGAAACTACTCTATCGGCGATGCGCTGGCTAGATCATATAGAAAAAGCGGTTTTAACGTGCTTCATCCTATCGGCTTTGATAGCTTTGGTATGCCAGCTGAAAATGCAGCCATAAAACATAAAATTCACCCTAAAATTTGGACTTACGAAAACATCGACTATATGAAAAAGGAGCTTGCAAGCCTTGGCTTTTCGTTTTCTAAAAAGAGAATTTTAGCTACATCTGACCCACTTTACACAAAGTGGGAGCAAAGCTTTTTTATAAAGATGTTTGAAAAAGGGCTTGTTTATAGAAAAAATGCCATCGTAAACTGGTGTGAGTATGATCAAACTGTGCTTGCAAACGAGCAGGTTGAAGACGGAAAATGCTGGAGATGCGGTAATGATGTTGTTCAAAAAGAGCTTCCAGGATATTACTTCAACATCACAAAATACGCTAGCGAGCTGCTTGAAGATCTAAAACTTCTTGAGGGCAAATGGCCAAATCAAGTCATCACAATGCAAGAAAACTGGATCGGCAGAAGCTACGGCTTGGAGTTTAAATTTAGCCTTGATGAGGCTTCAAAAGAGACTTTAGGCGGTAAATTTGATGGCTTTGAGGTATTTACGACAAGACCTGATACGATTTATGGCGTTAGCTACACAGCTCTTGCACCAGAGCATCCTATCGTAAAAGCGCTTCTTGAAAGTGATAAATTTGATGAAAGCAAAAAAGCAAAGATAAAAGCAATACTTAATCAAAGCCCAAGAGAGCGTCAAGCAAGTGATAAAGATGGAGAATTTTTGGGAATTTACGTCGTTCATCCGCTCACAAATGAAAAGATCCCAGTTTGGGTTGCAAATTTCATCCTAGCTGACTATGGCAGTGGCGCTATCATGGCTGTTCCTGCTCATGATCAAAGAGACTTCGAGTTTGCAAGTAAATTTAACCTACCTATAAAACCAGTCGTAAAGCCGCTTGAAGGTGAGAGTGACGGCTCTAAGGCGTATTCAGAATACGGAGTTGCTATAAATTCTGAGCTGATAAATGGTCTTAGTTCAGAGGATGCCAAAAGCTTTATAATAGAGAAATTTGAAAAAGATGGCCTTGGCAAAAGGATCACAAACTACAAACTAAGAGACTGGGGAATTTCTCGCCAAAGATACTGGGGTGCGCCAATACCTGTAGTGCACTGCAAATGCTGCGGCGTAGTGCCTGAAAAAGAGGAAAATTTACCTATCGCACTGCCTGAAGATGTCAAGATCACAGGCGAGGGCAACCCACTTGATAAACATCCAACTTGGAAATTTACAAAGTGTCCAAAATGCGGCCAAGATGCGATCAGAGAGACTGATACGATGGATACATTTGTGGAGAGCAGCTGGTATTTTGCTAGATTTGCAAGCGATGAGAAGAGTTGGGAGCAAAAAGCGCTTGATGAAAAAAGTGTGAATTATTGGATGAACGTAGATCAGTATATCGGCGGTATCGAGCATGCGATCTTGCACCTTTTATACGCTAGATTTTTCCAAAAGGTCTTAAGAGATCTTGGCTATCTAAGAGACGATGAGCCGTTTGAAAATTTACTAACTCAAGGCATGGTCTTAAAAGATGGCAAAAAGATGAGTAAAAGCAAGGGCAACGTCGTAGATCCTGATGATATCATAAATAGATACGGCGCCGATACGGCAAGGCTATTTATCCTTTTTGCTGCTCCTCCTCAAAAAGAGCTTGAGTGGAACGACAGCGCAGTTGAGGGAGCATTTAGGTTTTTAAATAGGCTTTGGGAGAAGGCACAAACTATCAAAAAGATAGACAAGCTGCCTGAGATAGATCACGAAAGTTTAAATAAAGATGAGAAATTTGCAAGGCTAAAAATTTATGAAGCGCTTAAAAAATCAACCGAGGTTTTTGGTGATACATTTGCTTTTAACACTTTAATCGCTGCTTGTATGGAGGCGCTAAACGCTATAAATGCGCAGGATAATGAGAACGTAAATGCTGAGGGCTTTTTCATTATCTTAAATTTACTAGAGCCTATCGTGCCACATATCGCAAATGAGCTTAGCGAAGAACTTTTTGGCAGAAAAAATTTCACAAAGATAGCTGTAAAAGAAGAGGTCTTTGTAAAAGATAGCATCGCTCTTGCAGTTACAGTAAATGGCAAAAAAAGGGCCGAGTTTGAAGTGGCAGCGAGCCAGAGCGAGAGTGAAATTTTAAAACAAGCTAAGCAAAATGTGGCTAAATGGCTTGAAGGAAAAGAAATTTTAAAAGAGATTTATATAAAAGGCAAATTGGTAAATTTTGTCATTAAAGGATAAATTTTGAGATATTTTTTAGCGTTTTTTATTGCGATATTTATATGCGGATGTGGCTATAAACCAGTTTCAAAGATCTCGCAGGATTTGGTTGGAGATAGAGTTTATGTTGATGTTATCATCAGCAAAGAAGAGCCAAAAAATAGTGTCTGGATAAAAGACGCCGTAAAAGAGGGCATGGTCGCAAGACTACATAAATCACTATCAAGCAAAGATAGCGCTGATACTTCGATAATAGTTTCGGTGAAAAGCTTAAATTATGAGGCAATCATCTATGATGAATATGGCTATATCACATCTTATAAAGCTCTTTTGATTTTAAACTATAAAACCAAATTTAAAGATGGTCGTGTCGTAGATATACCTGCTACTGGCGAGTATGATTTTAGTGTGGCAAGACGTCAAAAGAGCGTAAGATACGCAGATAGTGTTATTAGCGATACTCAAAAATATGAAGCCATAAAAGAGGCTTCAAAAGAGGCTTTTGATGAGTACATCGCAAATTTAGCTGTAAAAGGATATAAAAATGGCAGCAATAACCGTTAGTCAAATAGTCAAGGAAGCCTTGAGCGAGATAAAAGATCGCCATTTGATGCTAACGCCAGAAAACTACACCGAAGTTTATAATGAAATTTCTAAAAAATATGGATTTACAACCGAAGAGAGCAAAAAGATAGAAAAATATATCTCAAGGCTCGCTGATGACTACAAGGCGCAAGCTATAAGTCTTCATATAAAAACGGTTGATGAGTTTGTAGCTTTTATGACCGCTAGGCTCTCTCATGGTGCTAAAAATGGCACAGCACAAGTGGTTGATGATAAAAAGTTAAAGTCACTAAATGCCTTTGCAAGAAGAATTCTCCAAGCCATCTCTATGCTTCACAACAAAGATGCAAAAGCTTTAGCAGAGCAAGGCATGCAGCTACTTGCTAGAAGATATGATGAGAAAAATCTTGAAGAGATGTGCCTTAAATGGTTTGACTTTGTAAGCTCTTACGATACTGAATTTTTGGACTTTTTGAAATATTACGGCGTGAGAGACTTTGACGATCTAAAGACTATGAGCGCTGAGCTTGAGAAATTTTTATCTCAAAAAAATGAAAATGCAGAAGAAAACGCTTTAGTTGAGCTTTTAAATTTTGCGCTTGAGCCTTCTATCACAAAGGAGCTTGGCGAAGAGCTTAGCACCATTAGAAGTGTTTTAAAGCAAAATCCACAAAGCCTAAATAGCAAAGAATTTCAAGATAAGATAAAGGGTTTTGTTGATCGCAGGATCGAAGAAGATAGAACCGAGATCATCGAAAAGGTTGGCTCTTTAAACAACATCTTACAAAGCATAGGCGAGAGGATTTCAGATATCGCAGCTAGCTCTCAAAGTAGCTCAGCTAAGGTGCAAAGCATCAAAAATGATCTTAAAAATGTAAATTTAAATGCAAATAGCATCGATCATGTAAAGAGCATGCTTATCGAGATCGCAGGTGCCTTGGAGATCGAGAGTAAGGAGCTTGGTCTTGAGATGAACAGCAAGCAAGCTACCATTTCTGAGCTTCAAAACAGGGTCACAAGCCTAGAAAAAGAGCTTGAAGCTGCTAAGCTTGAGAGCAAAGAGGACTTTTTAACAAAAGTTGCTACAAAGCGCGCTTTGATGAGTGAAATTCAGCGTATCGAAGAGGCTTATAAACGTTACGGCACGGACTATTCGATCTGCTTTGTTGATATTGACTTCTTTAAAAAGATAAATGACACCTACGGACACGAAGCTGGCGACGTGATCCTTTCAGCCGTGGCTCAAGTGCTTAAGAAAAATGCTAGAAAGGTTGATTTTGTCGGTAGATATGGTGGCGAAGAATTTGTCATTTTGCTACCAAGTACGAGCCTAAAAGATGGTGTTAGATTTGGCGATAAGCTAAGAAGTATGATCGAAAATTTCAAATTTATCTATAAAAACGAGCGCATCAAAGTTACCATTAGCTCTGGTGTGGCGACAAGAAGTGCAAATTTAAGTGACACGATGACGCTTGAGGGTGCTGATAAGATGCTCTATCTTTCAAAAGAGGGCGGCAGAAACCAAGTCATGCCAAAGATAATCGAGGAAAAATGAGCCTAGCGAAATTTCTTGATGGCAAGCCACTTTACTACAAAGAGATCGACTATGGTAGGATCATAAGGGCTTATGATACGATCAAAGGCCATCTAAAGCCTTTTAAGATAATCCACATCATCGGCACAAATGGCAAAGGTAGCACGGGCCGCTTTTTAGCGCAAATTTTAAGCCAAAATGGCGCAAAAGTAGGCCACTACACGAGCCCACATATATTTAAATTTAACGAGCGATTTTGGCTAAATGGCGAGGTTGCTAGCGATGAAATTTTAGAGGTAGCTCACGAGCGTTTGCAAGCTCTCTTGAGTGATGAATACAAGATAAAAACGAGCTATTTTGAGTATATGACTCTGCTTTCTGCGGTGCTTTTTGAGGGTTGTGACTACTTTGTCTGCGAGGCTGGCATGGGCGGCGTGCTGGATGCGACAAATGTCTTTGAAAAAGAGCTAAGCATCTTTACTCCGATCGGCTTTGACCACACGGCGATACTGGGAAATAGCATAGAAGAAATTTCACGCACGAAATTTGAAGCCATGGGCAAAAGAGCTATTTTAAATGATGAGATGAACGAGATAAGTGTGGCTATCGCAAAAGAGATCGCAAGCGAAAAAGGCGCAACTCTGAGCTTTCCAAGAGAAATTTTGACCAAAGAGAATTTAAACGAGATCGCAAACTACGCAGATAAATTTAACCTACCAGAGTTTTTACGCTCAAATTTAACTCTAGCCTACGCCGCGGCTAAAATTTTAGATAGCAGCATAGATATCAAAAGGCTTGGCGCTTTATCGCTTCGAGGCAGATGCGAAAAGATCGCTTCAAATTTATACGTGGATGTCGGTCACAACGAGCTTGGTGCAAAGGCTGTGGCTAAGAAATTTAGCCAAGAAGAGTTTAGCGGCAAAAAACTAACACTAGTTTATAACTCGTTTTTAGATAAAGATTTCAAGGCAGTTTTGGCAGCTCTAAAGCCAGCCATTGAGGACGTGCTACTTTATCACTACCACTGCGAGGGCAGGGAGCTTGGCGGAGAGCTTATAAATAAAGCGCTAAACGAGCTTGAAATTTCGCATAGAGAGTTTGAGCCAAGCGATATGAACGATATAAAAGAGGCAAAAAACGGCAAAATTTACCTAGCATTTGGCTCGTTTCACTTGGTCGAAGCCTTTTTAAAAGAGTACTATGCAAGCAAAGGTCTATGAGTATCTTTTAACACACACCCCACAAATTCTCATCTGCGAAGATGACAAAGAGGCGGCACTCTGCGCTGACGCGGCCAGTTTTGCTGGCTTTAGCGCATTTAAACTACCTGATTTTAGAGCTAAAAAGGGCGATGATCTAAGAAGCTTTAACGAAGAGCTTTTTGAAATTTCATCCGTTCTTAGCAAATACTATAAATTTGATGGCAAAAAGATCATCATAAGCCCATTTAGCACGCTTTTAAACCCACTTCCAACGCAAAAAAACTTAGAAAGCTCAACGATCAAGCTAAAAGATAATCTAAATTTAAGCGAATTTGCCGACTTGCTCATACGATTTGGCTACGAGTGCGTCGATATCGTTGAGAGCGTTGGTGAGTTTAGCATACGCGGCGAAGTGATCGACATTTACGGCGTAAATATGGACGATCCTGTTAGAATTTTACTCTTTGGCGATGAGGTGGAGAGCATCAGAAACTACAACACCGCCACGCAAATTAGCAACAAAAATGAGCTAAGCGAAGCTGAGATTGTGCCATTTATCGCAAATTTGAGCAAAGATGAGTTTGAAAAAGTTAGCCAAAAGATCGAGGATATGCAGAGTGACGCCATAGTGAGCGATCTAAATTCGCTTGGATTTTGGGCGATAGATAGCTTTAGCGACTACTTAAAAGATTTTGACTCAAAGCTGGTTAAGAAGATCGATTTTGAAATTTATGACGCGCCTGAGGAGAAATTTAAGGGCATTGAAATTTTGCCTGAGCCAAAGGTCTATAAAGATTTAGAAGTTACTTTAAATTTTGACTTTTTTGAGCTAAACAAGAGCAAAAGTATAACCGTTCTTTCAAGAAATGAGGGGCTTTTTAAGGGTTATGAGCTTGATGGCTTTGCCAACGTAAAGCTTGAAATTTCGCCCCTTGTAGTAAATTTAACCTCAAATGACAAGATCGTAGTATCACTAAATAAATTTGAGAAAAAAAGGCGAGTAAAACGCTCAAGCCTCGTGGTCGATGAGCTAAAAGTAAATGACTATGTCGTGCATGAAGATTATGGTATAGGCAGATTTTTGGGGCTTGAAAAGATCAAGGTTTTGGGCGCGACGAAAGAATTTGTAGTAATTGCCTACCAAAATGACGATAAGCTTCTTTTGCCAGTCGAGCATCTAAATTTGATAGATCGCTACATCGCGCAAAATGGCTCTATGGCGGTGCTTGATCGCTTGGGTAAGGCAAATTTTGCCAAGATAAAAGAGAAGGTTAGAGAAAAACTCTTCGCGATCGCTTCAAAGATCGTGGCGATGGCGGCAAAAAGGGAGCTAATTGCAGGCAAAATTTTACAAAAAGAGGATATCTCTTATCTAAATTTCGTCCAAGACGCTGGCTTTTCATACACAAATGATCAGCAAAAGGCGGTAAATGATATAAAAGATGAGCTAAAAAGCGGCAAGGTGATGGATAGGCTGCTTAGCGGAGATGTTGGCTTTGGCAAGACTGAAGTCGCGATGAATGCCATATTTACCTGCATAAAATCAGGCTTTAGTGCATTTTTCTTTGTGCCAACGACGCTTCTTAGCTCGCAGCACTACAAGACGTTAAGCCAGAGATTTAGCAAATTTGGCATAAAGGTCTTTAGGTTAGACCGCTTCTCAAGCGCCAAAGAAAAATCAAGCTTGCAAAAAGCGCTAAAAGAAAATGAGCCTATAGTTTGCGTGGGTACGCATGCACTTCTTGGTGTAAAGGCTGAAAATTTAGGGCTTATCGTCGTTGATGAAGAGCATAAATTTGGCGTTAAGCAAAAAGAGCAGCTAAAAGAAATTTCTCAGCACTCACACATCCTAAGTATGAGCGCCACGCCGATACCAAGAAGCCTAAATATGGCACTTAGCAAGATAAAAACATATAGCATTTTAGCCACTCCGCCAAGCTCGAGGCTCGATGTGAGAACAAGCGTGAGAGAGTGGGACGAGAAGGTCGTCAAAGAGGCTATCATGCGTGAGCTAAGACGCGGCGGGCAGACCTTTTACATCCATAACCACATCGCAGACATCGAGCAGACAGCAAATGAGCTAAGAAAAATTTTGCCAAAGCTTAGAATTTTGATACTTCACTCAAAGATAAATGCAAAAGTCGCTGAAGATGAGATGATGAAATTTGAGCGGGGTGAGTATGACTTGCTACTTTGCACCAGCATCGTTGAAAGCGGCATCCACTTGCCAAATGCAAACACTATAATCGTAGAAAATGCTAATAAATTTGGCATGGCTGACTTGCATCAGCTGCGCGGTCGCGTGGGTAGAAGCGACAAGCAGGCTTACTGCTACTTTTTGGTGGAAGATAAAAACGCCATTAGCAAAGACGCGCTAAAACGACTTGTTGCACTTGAGGGCAACTCATTTTTGGGCGCTGGCTCGGTGCTGGCCTATCACGACCTTGAGATAAGGGGTGGTGGTAACATCATCGGCGAGGCGCAAAGCGGTCACATCGAGGCTATCGGCTACTCGCTATATCTAAAGATGCTAGAAGATGAGATAAACAAGCTTCTTAATCAAGACTCCGCAAAGCTTGATAAGATCGATCTAAAGCTTAGCGTAAGCGCCTTTTTAAATCAAGAATTTATAAGAGAAGATAGGCTCAGGCTTGAAATTTACAGACGCCTTAGCAAGTGCAAAGAGGTCGCTGAGGTCTATGAGATACAAAGCGAGCTTGAGGATAGATTTGGCAAGATAGATACCTTTACAAAGCAGTTTTTAGACCTTATCATCATCAAAATTTTAGCCCTAAAAGCTGGCATAAAGACTATCTCAAACAGCGAGCAAAATATACTAATAACAAAAAATGACAACGAGAAGATCAGGCTAAAGTCACGTAGCAAGGACGACGACGATGTTTTGGCTGAAATTTTGGTCTATCTAAGAAAGGATAAGAGATGATAGATTGGGGCGTGAAGTACGCAGCGATATATAGAAGTACAAAAGGGATGTTAAAACCAGTTGAGGATATCGATTTTGTCGATATCGACTCACTTTATGGGCTAGAGAAACAAAAAGAAATTTTGCTAAAAAATACTAGAAATTTTATAGCTGGCGACGAGGCAAATCACGTGCTTCTTTGGGGTGAGAGAGGATGTGGCAAGTCAAGCCTTGTGAGGGCGGTGTTTACGCAGTTTTATAAGATGGGACTTCGTATCGTAGAGATCGGTTGCGAGGATCTAAAATATCTTGGCGACATCATCGATGAGATCAGAAAGAGCGAGTTTAAATTTATCATTTTCTGCGATGATCTAAGCTTTGAAAATGGCAGTAATGAGTATAAATTTCTAAAGCCTATTATGGACGGCTCTATCCAAAAGCCGCCTAAAAACGTCCTTTTATACGCCACATCAAACCGCCGCCACCTAATAAGCGAGTTTAAGAGTGAAAATGAAAACTCAGAGCTAATAGATGGAGAAATTCACTACAGCGACGCCACTCAGGAGAAAATTTCTCTCTCAGACCGCTTTGGTCTTTGGGTCAGCTTTTATCAAGGCAACTACGACGAGTATCTAAAAATGGTTGATTTTTATTTTAAAGACTACACTGGCAACAAAGACGAGCTTCACACGCTTGCTAAAAATTTCGCCACTCTTAGGGCTAGCAGAAGTGGCAGGACTGCAAAGCAGTTTTATCTAACATTTAAAGAAAATTTAAAATGAGATCAACTGATCTATTTTTAGCTCTGCTAAATCACAAAAGTAGAAATTTAGACGAGCTAAAATGGCCAGGCGAGGGCACTTTTGAGGTTATTTTGGGTGCTATTTTAGTGCAAAATACCAACTGGAAAAATGTAGAAAAAGCTCTAAATAATCTAAAAAATGCCAGCAAAGATAGCTTGCAAGGCATTTGCACGCTTGAAAACAGCGAGCTTGCCACGCTCATAAAGCCAAGTGGCTTTTACAACACAAAGGCAAAACGGCTAAAGACGCTTTGCCTAGCTATAAAAAATGAATTTGAGAGCTTTGAAAATTTCAAAGAAAACGTAGGCCGCGAGTGGCTTATAAGCGTAAAAGGCGTTGGCGCTGAGACTTGCGACGCGATACTGGCATACGCCTGCGGCAAGCCTTACATGGTCGTTGATGCTTATGCGCTTAGGATAATGGCATATTTTGACTACATTTTTGAGAGCTACGACGAGGCGGCTGAGTGGTTTAGTTCGCTTGATTATGATGAAATTTATAAATTTCTTGATAGCGAGAAATTTGACGAGAGTGAGGTTTTAAAGCTTTATCACGCGCTTATTTTGGAGTTTTGCAAGGAAAATTTTAAAGGTAAAATTTTAAGCCAAAGCGGACAAGAGGTGCTTGATGGCACTAAAAACTAAATTTTTATTTTAAATTTAGCGCAAATTAGGACTTTTTATGTTTTATTTTAAATTCTATGCTAAATTTACAAGAAATTTATTTTAGGAGGATTGATGATCTACGATAACATCGTAAAAACGATCGGTAATACACCTATCGTAAAGGTTAAAACAGGTGCTGATGAGGCTGAAATTTACGTAAAATTAGAGTTTTTTAACCCAGGCGGCTCTGTAAAAGATAGGATCGCGTTTAATATGATCACTAAAATGCTAGCTGATGGCACGCTAAAACATGGCGACACTATCGTTGAGCCAACAAGCGGTAATACAGGTATCGGCGTAGCTATGTGCGGTGCTGCACTTGGCTTTAAAGTGATTCTTTGCATGCCTGAGAGTATGAGTATCGAAAGACGCAAGATCGTTGCAGCTTATGGTGCTCATCTTGAGCTAACTCCTGCAGCTGGCGGTATGAAAGCGGCGATCGCAAAAGCTACTGAGCTAGCTTCTCAGCCAAATCACGTAATGCTAAGCCAGTTTGAAAACAAGTACAATCCACAAGCTCACGAGCTAACAACAGCTGCTGAGATCGTGGCTGATTTTAGCAAGCTTGATGCCTTTGTAGCAGGCGTTGGCACAGGTGGCACGATAAGCGGCGTGGCAAAGGTTCTAAAAGAAAAAGGCTATGACACTAAGATCATCGCAGTAGAGCCTGAGGCATCACCGGTTTTAAGTGGCGGCAATCCAGGACCACATAAAATTCAAGGCATCGGAGCTGGATTTTTACCAAATACAATGGATATGAGCCTAGTTAGCGAAGTAGAAAAAGTAAGCAACGATGACGCACTAAACGCAGCTAGAGCGATCGCAAAGAGCGATGGCTTAATGATAGGCATAAGTGGCGGCGCTTCTTACGTGGCTGCAAAAAGAGTGGCTAAAAGACTTGGCGCTGGCAAAAAAGTGCTTTTCATAGCTCCAGATAACGGCGAGAGATACCTAAGTACAGAGCTTTACGGAGCGTAAAATTATGTGGGAGAGTCTAAAAGAGCTAGTTCAAACTGTCCGTGAAAAAGACCCATCGGTGCATAGTTGTTGCTTTTTGGCGATACTTATAAACACTCCTGGCATCCATGCGGTTTTATTTCACAAAATTTCTCATTTTTTATATGAGAAAAAGTGGTTTTTTCTAGCTAGACTCATCTCGCAAATAGCAAGATTTCTAACAGGCATCGAGATCCACCCGGGCGCTAAGATCGGTAGGAGATTTTTCATAGATCACGGCATGGGCGTGGTTATCGGTGAGACGGCCGAGGTTGGTGATGATGTAATGATGTATCATCAAGTGACACTTGGAGGCACTGGCAAAGAGTGTGGCAAGCGCCATCCGACCATTAAAAATGGCGTGACTATCGCCGCTGGCTCAAAGATACTTGGGGCTATAACGATCGGCGAAAATGCCAAGATCGGCGCAAACTCAGTTGTGCTAAAAAACGTCCCAGCAAACGCAACCGTAGTTGGCATACCAGCAAGGATTGTCAGAGTAAATGGGACAAAATTTGAACCAGAATTTATCATCTAAAAGCAAAATTTGATCTCCCCATGCAGCAAGGAAAGCTAAAATGCAAATTTTTGATACGGCAAATTTACTATCCATTATGTTGCCGGCATTTTTTAGCTTTGCGCTACCTAATAATAATATTTGTCGTGCTAGTAAATTTGATGATGAAATTTATAAAACGAAAACTGCGCCAAAAAACTTATGTGAAATTTAATCAAAGAAATATAGCTGATACATTTAGTGCAAAAGAGATAGCAAAGAAATTTGGCAAAAAATGCAAAAGATGTAAATTTGGCTTTGCTAAATTTGGGCTTTATAAAAAAATGTGACAATGGCTACAATGTAACAGATATTGGCAAATACTATGGCGGCAAGCAAAATTTCTAC
Organism: Campylobacter concisus; assembly: GCF_902460895.1. Lineage (GTDB taxonomy): Bacteria > Campylobacterota > Campylobacteria > Campylobacterales > Campylobacteraceae > Campylobacter_A > Campylobacter_A concisus_BC. The sequence continues at coordinate 412,913 of NZ_CABPVL010000002.1, forward strand.
ATGGGCAAAGCAAGTGTTAGGTGGGATGAGAGGCTACTTTGTAATGAAAATTTCATAAACGAGATAGTAAAAATTGGCGCAAAAGTAGCCAGAGAAGAGCAAAAAGAAGATTTTAGAGAGAAATTTAAGGCTGAATACCGAACAAGCGGTGGCCACTACGTAAGAAGCAGGGCCGAGCTAGTCATCGCAAACTGGCTTTTTGCTGAGGGCATAGCCTATGCCTATGAAAAAAGAGTGCCAGTAGAAGAAGATATCTATTGTGATTTTTACATACCAAAAGGCAAGGTCTATGTTGAATTTTGGGGCTTAGAAGATAATGAGGCATATCTAAAAAGAAAAGAGCAAAAGATAGAGCTTTATAAAAAATATGGTCTAAATTTAATAGAGATAGATAATAGCACGATCAGCAACTTAGATGACTATCTGCCAAGAGAGCTTTTAAAATTTGGTGTGAGTTTAAATTTGTAGAAAAAAGGGGCGAGCGCCCCTGTGATTATTTTAAAGTTTGGATGTATTCAGCTACTGCTTTTGCATCTTCATCGCTCATTGGAGTAGCGATAGGTTTCATCATAGCACCAAGACCAAAATTATTTGCTCCTGTTTTGTAGCCTTTTAGAGCTGCTTCGATAGCTGCTGCATCAAGTGATGTTAAAGCTGGAACTTTGTTATTGAAAACTTTTTCAGCTTTAGCGCCATGACAGGCAACGCATTTTTTATAGATAGTAGCGCCATCTGCAGCGAAAGCAGCAGTTGAAAGTAGTGCTGCAACACTTGAAACGATTAGTAGTTTTTTCATTTGTCATCCTTTTTTAAAAACGTGCTGGCATTATAATACAAAAATGTAAATTTGCAAGGGGCGGGTTAAAATATTTTGGCTATAATCACCAAATGATAAAAGAAACAGCCAAAAAAGCACTTTTTTTAGACCGAGACGGTGTCATAAATGAAGACGCTGGATATGTTTGTGAGATCAAAGACTTCAAATTTGTTGATGGCATTTTTGATGCGTTGAGGGAATTTGCTGGGGCTGGCTACAAGCTTTTTGTCGTGACAAATCAATCAGGCATCGGCAGGGGCTACTACACGCAGGAGCAGTTTGACGCTCTAAACAAATTTATGCTAGAAAGCTTTAAAAAAGAGCAAATTTTTATCACCAAAGTCTATTTTTGTCCGCACGCTCCAGAGCAAAAATGCACCTGCAGAAAGCCAAATCCAAAAATGATACTTGATGCTTGCAAAGAGTTTAACATTGACCTTGAAAACTCGCTCATGATAGGCGATAAGCCAAGCGACGTCGAGGCTGGCAAAAGAGCAGGTGTTGGTAGAAATTTCTTGCTTGATGGCGTAAATTTTAAAGATGTAAGAGATGTTTTAAATAAGCTAAAAAAGGAAAAATCACTATGAATTTAAACGGAAAAAAGATAGTTATAACTGGCGGCGCTGGCTTTATCGGCTCAGCTTTGGCGCACTATTTTGATGAAAATTTTAAAGATGCTCACGTGCTTGTCGTGGATAAATTTAGAAACGACGAGACATTTAGCAACGGCAACCTAAAAAGCTTTGGTCATTTTAAAAATTTACTTGGCTTTAAAGGTGAAATTTACGCTGGCGACATTAATGATCTTAGCACGCTTGAGAAGATAAAAAGCTTTCGCCCAGACGTCATCTACCACGAAGCAGCGATCTCAGACACGACCGTAAAAGAGCAAGACGAGCTAATAAAAACAAATGTAAATGCCTTTGTAAATTTGCTTGATATCTGCGAGAGTTTGGGCGCAAAGATGATCTACGCTAGCTCAGGGGCGACTTATGGTAACGCAAAGAGCCCGCAAACAGTTGGCGAGTGCGAAGCGCCAAATAACGTTTACGGCTTTAGCAAACTAAGCATGGATAATATCAATAAAATTTACGCAAAGCGCGGCGTGAGCGTGGTTGGACTGAGGTATTTTAACGTCTTTGGCAAGGGCGAGTTTTTCAAAAATAAAACCGCCTCGATGGTGCTTCAGTTTGGACTTCAAATTTTAGCCGGCAAGACTCCAAGGCTCTTTGAGGGCAGCGACCAGATCAAGCGCGACTTTGTCTATATAAAAGATATCATTGACGCAAATATAAAAGCGCTTGACGCGCCAAGTGGCGTCTATAACGCAGCCACTGGCAAGGCTAGAAGCTTTCAAGATATCGCTGACATCTTGCAGCGTGAGATCGGCGTAAATTTAGGCAACGAATATATCAAAAACCCATTTATCGGCTCATATCAGTTTCACACAGAGGCCGACGTAGCCCCAGCTCGCGAGGCATTTGGCTTTAGTGCGACTTGGAGCTTAGAAGAGGCGATAAAAGACTACTTGCCAGAGATAAAGAGAATTTATAAGGAAGAACTAAATGGCTAAGAGAGTTAAAATTTTAGTCGTCGGCGATCTCATGCTAGATCACTATATCTGGGGTAGCTGCGAGCGCATCTCGCCTGAGGCACCGGTGCAAGTTGTAAAGATAAATAACGAAACCTACACGCTTGGTGGCGCTGGTAACGTGGTGAGAAATTTACTCTCCCTTGGTGCAAATGTGAGCGTGGCTAGCGTCTTAGGAGATGACGAGGCTGGTAAAAAGATAAAAGAGAAGCTTGCTGAGCTAAATGTAAAAGATGAGCTGATCCTTACTGAAAAAGGGCGCGAAAGCTCGATAAAAAGCCGCATTATGGCATCTCATCAGCAAGTTGTCAGGATCGATAAAGAGAGCGTTGTCAAGATAAATTTAGAAGATGAGCTTGTCTTAAAAGTCAAAGAAAACCTTGCAAATTTTAAGGCCGTCTTGCTAAGTGACTACGGCAAAGGCGTGCTTAGCGAAAAAGTCTGCCAAGAGACCATAAATGAGTGCGTGAGGCTAAATATCCCAGTGCTCATAGACCCAAAAGGCAGTGACTACTCAAAATACAAAAACGCGACCCTGCTCACGCCAAATAAAAAAGAGGCGAGCGAGGCTACAAATTTAAAGATAAAAGACAAGGCCGAGCTTGAAAAGGCGATAAAACAGCTAAAAGACGAGCTAAATTTGACCTATTCGATCATCACGATCTCAGAAGAGGGCATCGCGCTATATGATGACAGGCTACACATCTTTGCTGCCAAGGCAAAAGAGGTCTTCGACGTCACTGGCGCTGGAGATACGGTGCTTGCTACACTTGGCTACATGCTAGCAACTGGAGCTGACATAAAAGAGGCAATAAAGATAGCAAACCTAGCAGCAGCCGTTGTCGTGGCAAAGATCGGCAGCGCAACGGCTAGCTTTAGCGAGATCGAGCAGCTGCTAAATAGCTCGTTTGGGGCAAATTTTGAGCATAAACTTAAAAGTGTTGAGGAGCTAGAGGAAATTTTGAGCCAAAAGGGCAAGAAAAAGGTCGTTTTCACAAATGGCTGCTTTGATATCTTGCACGCTGGGCACGTAAAATACCTAGCCCGAGCAAGGGAGCTTGGCGATCTTTTGGTTGTCGGGCTAAACTCGGACGCTTCAGTTAAGAGACTAAAAGGCGATGAGCGTCCTATAAATTCGCAAGATGATAGAGCCTGCGTACTAAGTGGGCTTGGATTTGTTGATTATGTCGTGATTTTTGATGAGGATACGCCTTTAAATTTGATCACCAAAATAAAGCCAGACGTGCTTGTAAAGGGGGCTGATTATAAGGGCAAAGAGGTCGTTGGCAGCGAGATCGTAAAAGAGGTCAGGCTGATCGACTTTGTCGAGGGCAAAAGCACAACAGGTATAATAAAAAGGATAAAAGATGCTAAAAACGATGATAAAAAATGAGCTCGAAGCTCACCAAAAGACATTTATCGAGCATGTAAATTTGCTGGGTAGCCTAGAGCGTGCTTGCCAGATGGTAGCTGATACGCTAAAAAACGGCAAAAAGGTGCTAATATGTGGCAACGGCGGCTCTGCGGCGGACGCACAGCATTTTGCAGCCGAGCTAACTGGCAGATATAAAAGCGAGCGTCAAGCACTACCAGGCATCGCGCTAACTACCGATACTTCAGCGCTTACGGCCATTGGCAACGACTACGGCTTTGACTACGTCTTTTCACGCCAGTTTGAGGCTTTGGCGCAGGAGGGCGACTTGCTCGTGGCGATCTCGACAAGTGGCAATAGTAAAAACGTCCTTGAAGCGATAAAAAGTGCTAAAAAAATGGGCGTTGCAGTGCTCGGACTTAGCGGTAAAGGCGGTGGCGCGATGAATGAAGGATGTGATCTAAATTTAGTCGTTAGTTCAAGCGATACTGCAAGGATCCAAGAGTCACACATCTTTTTCATACACACGATCTGTCAGGCCGTAGATGAGGCTTTTAGGAGCTAAAATGCAAGAAGCGATGGATAAATTTTTAAATGAGCCTAACGAGCAAAATGAGATAAATTTGATATCGGCTTTAAAAAAGGCCACATTTTTTGCTCCGGTGCTTTTAAACCAAGCACTTGCAAAGCCTGATGGCGGCGTTGTTTATGAAGAAGAGGGCTCAAATATCAAATTTATCCTCCTTGAAGATGAGAGCGAAAAGCTTAGCTATTTTCCGGCATTTACTAGCAAAGAGGCGATGAAACTTTGGCGAAACGACAGCGAGCAAGAGAGTATAGAGATAGGGCTAAAAGAGTATCTAGCGATGCTAAAAGAGAGTAGTTATGCTGGTGTCGTTGTGGATGCTTTTAGCTATGACTTTGTGCTAAAAAGAGAGCTGATAGAAAAAATCCTCGCCTAGTGCGTAATAAAATTTATAAAATTTTACGTATTATTTTATGCAAATGGCTTTGATGAGGTAAATTTAAACTGCTGGCTTGTTTAAAATTTATGGGCTAGCTTTTTTGCTGTGATCGGCGCTGGTTTATAAATTTGACTTGTTGGACGCGTTTATTAAATTTGATATTGTAGATGGGCTAAATTTAATAAGCAACAAATTTCACTATCTCGTATATCAAATTTAAGCTTTTATAATTTTGTTTAATGGCTTGTAGGCGATGTGACCAAATTTGCAGCTTTAGTGCCATATTTTGCTAAGGCTAGAGCTATAAATTTGACTTTAAATTTCTAGTTTTTGCCACTCCAAATTTAACTTTAAAAGCAGCTACGACAAAGCAAAAAGAGCTGGAGTAAATTTGCTGATAAAATTTCAAATTTGCACACTTGTCGCCTTAGTGTTAATACCGTAAGGGTAAAATTTAGCACTAGAAATTTTAAATTTGCTCTTTTGTGGATTAAATTTATAGCCTTTATACTCTAAAATTAAATGCAAAAGCAGTTTATCTCAGAGATAAAATAACTAAAATCAAATTCACGGTTTTTACTCTAATTATTAATGTTTGTGGGCGCTTTAGCTTAAGAGTTAGAGCAAAATTTAGTTTTAAATTAGCCTTTAGTAGATCAAATTTATAGCCTAAAACGCTCTATCTACTAAAAAATTTAGAAAGGTTTTCTAATTGAACGCCATTTGCAAATAAATAGCCTCTATTTATCGCTGGTAGCTTTAAAATTCTAGCCTTTTCTTTAAATATTTTTGGCATTACGGCTTTGCAAAATGGCGTTACTAGGATGTATCCATTAGCGTAGCCAACGGCGATCTTGCCACTTAGCACCACGCTTGTTTGCTTTGCTAAATTTGCGCTTAGTTCATCTTTTTGAGCCTTGCTTAAGAGCACATTTAGCTCTTTTGCCGCCATATCGATGCCTCGAACCACGTTACTATCATTTTTTATAATGAAAATTTCATCATCTATCTTTGTGATATTTGGCAGCAAAATTTGCCTATCAGCCTCCAAAAACTCAAAGCTTCTTTTCACGCCGCTAAAATACTCGTCCAAAAATGGCTCGCTAAAATTTAGCCTAACAAAGCTTCTTTTAAGCTTGCCATCTAAATTTGTCTCATCGACAAAATAGCGCAAACCTCGCTCGTCAAGGTAGTTTTGAAGCTCTTTTTTGCGTAAATTTAAAAGCGGCCTAACTAACCAAAAGTGCTCTCTCCTCTCAAGCTCGCTCATGCCAAAGAGCTCTTTTAGCCCAGCGCCCTTGCCAAGCTGCATCAAAAACCACTCAAATTTATCGTCAAATTGATGCGCTAGGATCAAATTTTCATAGCCATATTTTTGGCAAATTTCACCAAAAAACTCATACCTCGCCTCACGCGCTTTTTTTTCAAAATTTGACTTACCTAAATTTACGCTTTTTATGTAGATTTTTTTGCCAAATTTGCTGGCAAGCTCTTTGGCGCTCTCAACTTCAAATTTACTCTGCTCTCTAACGTTGTGATCGACTATGGCTAGATCAAATTTGACCCCAGCTTCTTCTAAAATGTAAAAAAGTGCAGTGCTATCGATGCCGTGCGAGAAGGCAAGCAGGTTTGCGCCCAAGCTTAGCCTATCAAGCACATTTTGGCTTATCATTTTGCTTTTTTGACGATGGTAGCGACTAGTTTTTGATCAACCACATCGCCAACCTCGCAAAGGTAGAGTGAGCCGATCTCAAGCTCTTTTACGTCGCTTTCGTTTATCAAAATTTCGCCGTCTATATCTTTGTCCCAGATATCTTTTTTGGCAGCGTAAAACATCTCGCCCTCGCTGCTAATGCCCTCAAGTGATGCGTAAATTTGCTTGCCAAGCTCTTTTTGCAAGCTCTCATTTATCGCTTTTTTGGTGATCTTTTCTATCTTGCTTAGCCTTTTTGAGATAATCTTGGCTGGGATTTGCTCCATTTCAAAAGAGGCTGTGTCTTCTTCTTTTGAGTAGGCAAAGGCTGAAATTCTATCAAATTTAAACTCTTCTAAAAACTCGCAAAGCTCCTCAAAATCCTCCTCGCTCTCGCCTGGGTGTCCCACGATGACTCCAGTTCGCAAGAATGAATTTTTGGCATTTCTCATCAAATTTAAAAGCTCTTTTATCTTTTTAGCGCCACTTCCACGCTTCATTATCTTTAGCATATTTTCGCTGATGTGCTGGATCGGCATGTCAAAGTAGTTGTGAAAGATGGGCGAGGCGATGATACGCTCTATTAGTTCTTTGCTGGTCGTGCTTGGATAAAGATAAAGTATCCTAGCACTCCTTACGCCTTTTATCTTTTCTATCTCGTCTATTAAATTTATTAGCCCGTCGCTAACGCCGTGATCGCGCATATATGAGCTTGAGTCTTGTGATAAAAAGCTAAAGTCGTAGTAGCCTTTTTTGACTAGATTTTTGACCTCATTTACGATATTTTCAAGCGAGCGTGATTTTAGCTTGCCCTTAAATGTCGGTATCGCGCAAAAGCTGCATTTTTGGTTACAGCCCTCTGAAATTTTGATGTAGGCGTGGTAGTTTGAGCCAGTTATCACACGCTCTTCGTTTGCTTGCAGATAAGTTTCTGGACTAAATAAATTTTGCTTTTTTAAGATGATCTCGTCGATCTTGTCGTAGTCCGCCACGCCGGTAAAGAGATCGACCTCTGGCAGTTCTTTTATGAGCTCATCTTTGTAACGCTGCATAAGACAGCCAGTCACTACCAGCAAAGAGCCATTTTTACGAGCTTCGTGCATCTCAAGTATGGTTTGGATGCTCTCTTCTTTGGCGGATTTGATAAAGCCGCAAGTATTTACGATAATGACGTCTGCGTCCGTGATATCGTCCGTGATATCGTAGTTTTGCAAGCGTCCAAGCATGATCTCAGAATCAACTAAATTTTTATTACAACCAAGCGAGATTAGATGAAGTTTTGGCATTTTTAGATCCAGATGTTGTCTATTAGCCTAGTTTTGCCTACAAAGGCGGCTACTAAGATGATGGTGTTGCCTTTTTCTACCTTTGAAATTTCATTTAAATTTCTATCCGTAACCGCGACGTAATCAACTTTTAGTGGCTCAAGTACCTCAAGCATGCTTGCTTTGATCTCGCTTGCGTCTTCTTCGCCATTTTGGATCAAATTTTGTGCTTTATTTAGCGATCTTGAAAGCCTTAGTGCGTTGCACTTATCTTCGTCGCAGATATAGACATTTCTGCTTGAAAGTGCTAGGCCGTCTGGCTCTCTAACGATATCGCAGGCAACTAGCTCGATGTTTAGGAAAAATGTCTTTATCATATTTTGCACGATGATTAGTTGTTGAGTGTCTTTTTTACCCATATAGACGCTATTTGCACGAGTTAGGCGAAATAGCTTGTTTAGCACTCTTAAGACGCCATCAAAGTGCCCAGGCCTAGTTTTGCCCTCTAAGATGGCTGAAAGCTTCTTTGGAGCGACTATGAGCGGCTCATCTTCAAAGTAAAGCTCTTTTTCGTCTGGTATAAAAATAGCGCTAACGCCATTTTGCTCGCAAATTTGGATGTCGCTTTGCTCTTTTCTTGGGTATTTGTCCAGATCTTCACCTGGTAAAAACTGAGTTGGATTTACAAAAGTTGAGACGATGCTTATCTCATTTTCGCTCACACATTTTTTTATAAGACTAACGTGTCCGTTGTGAAGTGCGCCCATAGTCGGGACAAAACCGATCTTGCCGCTTGCATTTTGGACAAAATTTTCAAGTTCGTTTATAGTTCTTATGATCTGCATATTTGACTCTTTTTATCTAAATTTTAACTTGGCATTGTAACAAAAAAGGATTAAAAGGGCGTAAATTTAAAAATGTAAGCAACTTTTGGCTAAAATCGGCAAAAATTTATGGAGAAAAACTTGGATAGTTACGAATACAACGAGCTTTTAAAGAAGCTACAAACAAAAGTTGAAAACATAGGCTCTATCGTAAAGCCTGACGAGATAAAGGCTAGGCTAAAAGAGATCGAGGCTATAGAGCAAGACCCTGACTTTTGGCAAGATATCGCTAAAGCTGGAGCGCTAAATAAAGAAAAGACAAAAATTTCAAATATGCTTGCTAAATTTAGTGACGCTCACCAAGCAGTTAGCGATGCAAAGGAGCTTTTTGAGCTAGCAAATTCTGAAAATGACGAGGAGACTATAAATTCTCTCTTTGAAGATGCTAAAAATTTAGATGAAAAGATAGTAAATTTAGAAATTTCTATGCTTTTAAGTGGCGAAGATGACGGCAAAAATGCGATCGTATCGATCCACCCAGGAGCTGGCGGCACTGAGAGTAACGACTGGGCGAGTATGCTTTATAGGATGTATCTTAGATTTTGCGAGCGTGAGGGCTTTAAGGTCGAGACTCTGGACTTTCAAGAGGGCGATGAGGCAGGATTAAAGGACGTGAGCTTTATCGTAAAGGGCGAAAATGCCTATGGATATTTCAAGGCAGAAAATGGCATCCACAGGCTCGTTCGCACAAGTCCATTTGATAGCGCAGGACGCCGCCACACGAGCTTTTCTAGCGTCATGGTAAGCCCCGAAGTAGATGATGATATAGAGATCGAGATCGAAGAGAAAGATCTAAAGATAGACACTTATAGAGCCAGTGGTGCAGGCGGTCAGCATGTAAATAAGACTGAATCAGCCATCCGCATCACGCACATACCAACTGGCATCGTCGTGCAGTGCCAAAATGACCGCAGTCAGCACAAAAACAGAGCCACAGCGATGAAGATGCTAAAATCGCGCCTTTACGAGCTTGAGCTGATGAAACAGCAAGAGGCGAGCAACAGCGTCGAAAAGAGCGAGATCGGCTGGGGTCATCAGATAAGATCGTATGTACTTTTTCCATACCAGCAGGTAAAAGACAACCGCAGCGGCGAGGCATACTCACAAACTGACGCGATACTTGATGGTGATATCAAAAAGATGATAGAGGGCGTTTTGATCGCTCAAAAGGCTGAGGCGTAGTAAATTTAAAAGAGATGAGAGCTAAAATTTCATCTCTTTTAGCTTCGTGCAGGCTTCTTCTTTGCCATGGTAGCAAGCCTCATCAAGATAAATTCTAGCTTTTTTATAGTCGTTTTTGCCAAGATAGATAAGCCCTAGATCGTAGCTGGCCTCGCTTGAGCCAAGACTAGTGGCTTTTTCATAAAAATATATCGCTTTTTCTAAATTTTTATTGACCCCAAGGCCGTATTCGTAAATATATCCAGCGCTTCTTAGTCCGTCTATGTTGCCGTATCTGCCAGCTGTCTCAAACCAAAAAAGCGCCCTTAAGATATCCTTGCTAAAGCCTTTGCCGTCACGAAAACAAACGCCAGTTTGCTGCATGGCTAGGACGTTGCCATCTTTTGCGTAGTCATAAAATCTCTTGCAAGCTTTTTGGTAGTTGCCTTCGTTATATAGATAGATGGCGTCTGCTATCTGCTCGACTTCAGGATCAAGTGGTGGCTCGCTAAGACCTAAATTTTGCGAAATTTGATCTGCAGAACAGCCCCAAAATAGCAAAATGCTAAATAGAAAAATGATAAATTTTTTCATATTTGTCCTTGAAAATTTAGGCGATTTTATCGAATTTTATCTTATAATGATCGCAAATTTAAGCAAAAAGGAACGATATGGATCATAACGCACTTTTGACACAGCTTGGCTACAACATAGATGAAACGACCACTGAGCATATGCGTAGAATTTTAAATAACACTGACGGCCTTTTGCCAAAGAGTGTGATCGAGCTAAACGATCATCTAAAGCCACACCTTTGCTTTGTAGCGATGAGCGGGAGTGAGGATAGGCTAAAGATAAAAAACGTTGCGACCGTCAAAGAGATAAAAGAGCGTGTTGATGAGATCATCAAAAGCTGGGCAAATAAATACAAAATGGATATCAAAAAGATAAACGAAACTACATACTACATAATAGGAAAAATTAAATGAAATATGACATTGTTATTATTGGATTTGGTAAGGCTGGCAAGACGCTAGCTGTAAAGGCTGCTGCGCTTGGCAAAAAGGTCGCGCTAATCGAGAGATCGCCAAAGATGTATGGAGGCACTTGCATAAACGTAGGCTGCATACCGACAAAACGTCTAATCACAGCTGCAAAAGAGGCGATATATGCAGACAATAGCGTTGAAAACGAGTATTACACGCTTAGCATCGAAAACAAAAATAAGCTAATCTCAGCTTTAAATTCTAAAAACTATGCGATGCTAAATGATAAAGAAAATATCGACGTGATCGATGGTGTTGGCTCGTTTAAAGATAAAAATAGCGTCCTAGTTACGACATCAAATGGCGAGCAAAAAGTCGTTGAAGGCGAGTTTATCATCATAAATACCGGCTCAAAAGAGGCGTATGCGCCATTTGAGATAACAAACTCAAACGTCTTTTCAAGTAAAACCTTGCTTGATCTAAAAACTATGCCAAAGCATCTTGTCATCATTGGCAGCGGCTTTATCGGCATCGAGTTTGCATCGATGTTTGCAAATTTTGGCTCAAAAGTGACCATCGTCGGACGCTCACCACTTCTAAAAAACGAAGATGAAGATATAACTAAAAGCGTAAAAGATGCGCTAAACGTGCAGGGCATCGAAATTTTAGAGGGCTGCGAGATAGAGAGCCTAAAAGATAATGCGCTAAATTTCAAACAAGATAATGAAGATAGGATCATCAAGGCTGATGCGTTTTTAGTAGCGCTTGGCAGAGTGGCAAATTTAGATGATCTAAATTTAAAAGCAGCTGGTGTAGAGCTAAATGAAAAAGGCTTTATAAAGACAAATGAGCGCCTTCAAACAAATGTGCCAAATATCTACGCGGTGGGCGACGTGCGCGGCGGAGAGCTTTTTACCTACACTAGCTTGGATGATTTTAGGATAGTTTTCTCGCAAATTTTTGGCGATAAAAAACGCACCACACAAAACAGAAGCATCCACGCAAATGTGCTATTTACCGACACTCCACTAGCAAGAGTTGGCGTAAATGCAAAAGAAGCTAGCAAGCTTGGGCTAAATTTCAAAGAACTAAAGCTTAGCATGGCAGCAGTGCCAGGAGCAAAGGTGCTAAATCACGATGTGGGCATGCTTAAAGCGATCGTTGAAGCTAGTAGTGGCGAAATTTTAGGGGCTAGCTTTCACTGCATCTACGCAAATGAGATCATAAACGAGATTGCGATTGCGATGAATTTAAAAGCAGATGCAAATTTCTTTAAAAACCAAATTTTCACTCACCCAAGCATCAGCGAAGCCCTAAATGACTTGTTTGGACAATACTAAAAGGACAAAAATGAAAAAATATCTACTACTTTTAACTGCTCTATTTTTCACAGGCTGCTTAAATGTCATCGGCATCGGGGATACGCCAAAGCAAGATGACTCGTGGCAGCAACCAAAGGACGAAAAAGTGGTGCAAAACAAAGAGCAAATTTCAAAAAATGCCATCGATCTTTTAACACCAAAGTGCGAGAGCGGCGATGCTGAAGCTTGCAATGACTTGGGTGTAAATTTTGAGCTTATGAAAGAGTATGACAATGCCTACACAAACTACAAAAAGGCTTGCGATGCGAAGGTGCAGCTTGCTTGCTCAAATCTTGGCACGCTCTATGAAAACGGCCTTGGCGTGAAAAAAGATCCAAAAAAAGCGGTCGAAATTTACAAAGATAGCTGCAACAGTGGCGGCGTGCAAGCTTGCTATCATCTAGGCAACGCCTACCGCAAGGGCGAGATCGTAAAACAAGACTACTATCTAGCGATGGAAGCCTACACAAACGCTTGCAACGCTGGGGATCTGCCAAGCTGCGCAAATATCGGTGCGATGTATGAGCTAGGTCTTGGTATGAACAAGGACGAAAAGAGAGCTTATGGGATTTACAAAGTCGCTTGCTTTCGTGGTCTAAACAAGGCATGCCCACAGATGAAAAGACTTGGCGCAAAGCTTGGCATGTAAGTAGGAAAATAAGTGAAAAAAGTTTTAAATTTCGGGCTTATCGTAGCTGCTAGCTTTATGCTAAGTGGCTGCTGGTCGTGGCAAAAGATGGTGAGCTTTGGCTTTTGGCAAAGTGATGAGGAGGCTAGGGCGGAGCGTCTTGAGCTTGAAAAAGAGAAGATGGTGCAAAACTGCGAGAGCGGAAATAGCATCGACTGTAACAACCTAGCTGTAAATTTTAGCAACGAAAAGGACTTCGTAAAGGCAAAGGGCTACTACGAAAAGGCTTGCAATGCTGGGCTTGCGACTGCTTGCTCAAATTTAGGACAAATTTATGAGCAAGGGCTAGTTGATGAGCAAAAAGATATCGAAAAGGCTCTAAAGCTTTATAAACTAGCTTGCGATAGTGGCGACGGTGTTGGCTGCTACAACGAGGCAATGGGGCTAAAGTCCTACATCGAAAGCGAAAATTTAAAAACTCATAAGATAGATAGAACTAAGGCCGAGGCTAGAGTTTTAAAGCTTTTGGCAAAGAGCTGTGAACTTGAGTATGCTCAGTCATGCTTTTTGCTTGCAAAGCTAAGTGGCGATGAAACAAAGGCAGACGCACTTTACAAAAGAGCCTGCCAACTTGGCAAATGTGTGGATAAAAGGTAAGAATTTGTGTAGCTTAAATTTATAAAAGCTACACAAAGTTAAATTTAGTTTGATCAGCTAAGTCTATATCCCACGCCTGAGATGTTTTTGATGAGGTCGGTGTCGGTTTTTGCCCTTATCTTTTTGATAGTCATTCTAAGCGCTTCGTTACTCATCGACTTCTCGCTCCAGACGTAGTTTTCTATCACTTCGTAACTCACCACTTTTTCTATATTACTCACGAGCAGAAAGAAGAGTTTTGCCTCATTTTTTGGCATCTGCACCTCTTCGCCATTTTTAAAAAGCTGCTTACTCTTCATATCGTATTCGTAAATTTCTTTAAATTTGATCCTGCTTTCAAAAATATCTTTTGTCGCTATTATGATCTTGGTTTGAAGCTCTTTACATAGTTTTGCAACCTCGCTTTGTGTGCCAGCGCCTGCGTGTAAGAACTTTGTTTGGCACCTTGCAACAGTGGTGTGGCTCTAGCTGGTTTTTATATCCATAACGGCACAGCAATTTTAAATTTAATGCAGAGAAATTTATTAAACTTGGTTACTTCAATCCAAAAACTTTTATATTAAAAGTTGTGTGGATTTTGTCGTTTTCGCCCTTCATTACGATAGGAAATTCGGCTTTTATGATGCTATCGTAGCTGCTAAGTGCATCTAGAAAGTCATAAAATTTCTGAGGAGTTTTAAGTGAGCTGGTGACATTTAGGCGGTATCTAAAGAACTTCTCTGTTGCGTTATTTTCGCCTTCTTCTATCTTGCTAAGGCTTACCTCGCTAAAAAATTGCGATGCGAAATTTATAAATTTATCCTTATCAAAAGCTGTATCATAGGCCAAGATGATAGTGCCATCTTTTTGTCTTGTCGCTTCAAGTGCTTTAAATTTAGCTTCAAATTCGTTTTTCACCTTCGTGTATGATGAGGTTTGCGAGTAGTTTTGTCTTGAGAGGCTTTTAAATTCTTTTATATTTGGCACGATAAAGCCAAATATCATTATGAAGCAAACTATGATAAAAGCAAATATAAAAAGTAAAAGCTTTACAGGATCGATTTTTTCTAAGCTTGTATCTTTTTTACTCATTATATCCCTCAGAATTATCAATCTTGTTTGTGCTTATAAAGCCGTACCAGCCGTTTTTGCTCTGATAAAAGCTAGTATTTGACGTGGTGAAAATCGACCTTAGTGGTGATGCTAAGAGCTGGTTAAAGACATCTTTTGTTGGCGTTATGCCGCGGATGATGAGCGAGTTTTTATCCATAAAGACCTCTTCAAGCGTGATGCTATCAGGCACAAGGTCAAAAAGGTTGTGCAAGCTTTGCTTTAGGATAGAATTTGACGTAAAGATATCGTTTGCCGAGTCTATCTGCACGGCAAGTTTGGCTGAAATTTCATCCGTGGTGACTATCTTTTGACTAAGCTCTTTTTGCTCGTTTGCTAGAAATTCTATATTTTTCTTGGTTGAGTAGTTTTTATAAACGATAAAGAAATTTGCCACCAAAAGCACCACAAAAGCAAAGCCTATGAGCGTTAGCCAAAGCTTGCTAAAGATAGAAAGAAGCGGTCTTGGTTCTGGGGTGATGAAGCTAAATTTCATAGTGTTATCTCTTCTTGCATGATCTCGTTCATGATGTGATTTGTGTTGATCGGATAGCTTGATGTCTCCACAAATAGCTCAGATTGTAGGTATTGTAAAAAGGTTGCGCTTGTCTTTGTGTTTTCAAAAACGATGATCTGCTCGATAAAATCGCCGCCGTAGATTGGATTTTCATAAAATTCTTTCATAGCCTTTGCGATGTAGTCAAACATCTTCATATCGCGCCCAAAGATCGCCACTGACTTCTCGACATTGGTCGAAGTTGGCATGTTTAGCTCGTAGTTTAGATCTTCAAATTCTTTTGGCTTATCGTCGCTTAAGAAATCATCCAAACTCTTGAAATCATCAAGCGCCGTTGCGCCATCTTCTTCTTTGACGATGAGATTGTCGATGTCTGTTATGTCCTCTTCTTTTAGGCTTTCGATCTCTTCGTTGCCCTCTTCAGCGTCGTTCATATTTAAAAATGTAGAGAGCTTCATCTGCTTATCTTTAAATATCGCAAGTGCAAAAGAGTGCGAGTGGATGTAGAGATATAGCGTGGTTTTTGGCGAAATTCCACGCTTTAAAAGCTCGTGAAAGAGCAGGGCGATAGGCGAGTAGATAAGATCGACACTACCTTGCCCAAAGAGGTTTTTATATCTTCTTATAGCATTTAAATTTGCATATATGCTCCAGCTATCTTGCATTACAAGGCTGGTTAAATTTTGCGTGTTGATGTTAAATTTTTTGTACTCGTCAAAGTTAGCAGTAGGCAGCGCACCTTGTGAGTCGTCGTTAAAAAAGAGCGAAACATAGACGCCAAAATAGGTCTTTTCTTGCTCCTCTATGTATTTTAAAACTTTTTCATCGACACTATCGATGCTTATGTCTGTAAATTTAGCATTTATGGTTTTTATAAGCTTGCCATTTCTAAAGACCTGACCGTAAAAAACGCACTCATTGCCCTCGATCACGGCGCTTAAGAAAAGGTTTGAAAAAAGCTTTTTGATGCTAAAAGACATAACTCTCCTAAATTTAGTGCATTATTTTTGATATGTTAGCTAAAAAGGGATTAAATAAGTTTAAAACAGCTCGTTTTTTAGTTTTGCAAACGCCTCTTTCATCTTCAGAGCTTCGCTTTTTAGCTCATCATCAAGCAGTGCAGAATTTCTTAAGCTTTCAAAATCCTCTATCATCACATCACACATCATTTTGATGCGCTCATTATCAGCCTTACTGACGCCATTTTGGCTCATTTTTTTGATGCGCTCAAGATACTCTTTGCCGTTTTTTATGTATGAGCTAAATTTTATCGCTGACTTGCTTTGATTAAGCGTGGTGGCGGCCATTTTGTTGTAGGCGTCAAGATCAAGGGCTTTTTGGCTTAAATTTATAGCCTTTTCATACTCTTTACTCTCGTAGTAAAATTTCGCTTCAAGAGCGAGCTTGTAGGAGTTGTCGCTGTAAAAAAAGAGCCCAAACAAAGCTATTATAAAAATGGCTATAAAGATAGAAATTTTATTTTTCATAAATTTCGTCCAAAATTTCTCTTATCTCATCGCTTATTTGCGGATTTTTATGCGCATATTTTTTCCACCAAATTTTTAAATTTGATCTAAAATCCTCTTTGTTTTGCTTTGCACTCTTGCCGCCGTCATTTTGTGAGGCCTGCCAAAGCTCGTTTTGTATTTTTTCTTTTGCCTTTTTTTGCTCTAAATTTGTCACGCTAAAAGGTGCTGAGAGGCTAAAATTTATAGTTGAAAATGGCTTTGGAAGTATCATCTTATCCCAGCTTTTAAATTCCCAAAACGAGTTTGCTTCGAAATTTAGAGCATAAATTTCGCAAGATGACTTTTGCGCGATCACCGCAGCTCCGTCTGCTACGCTGTGTCTTGGACCGCGTGGGCCATCTGGTGTGATGATGACGTCGTGGCCTTGCTTTATCTCTCTTAGGGCTTCTATGAGCGCCCTTGCGCCGCCTTTTGAGCTGCTGCCTCTAATGGTGCCGATGCCAAAAAAATTGATTATTCTGGTGATTAGCTCGCCATCTTTGTGGTCGCTGATTATTACCTTGCCTTGTTTTCTGTTTTGGCTGCTCCACCAGCGCCTGTAAGCAAAGCTCATAAAGCTAAGTCTGCCGTGCCAAAAGACGACGACGCAGCCATTTTGTGGCAAGAAATTTGGAGTGTAGCTCTTTTTGCAGGTTAGAAAAATGAGCCACATCAAAATGTAGATGAAAAAGACGCCAACACTTAGGGCGAGCTTTTCAAGGGCGTTTTTAAATTTGCAGCTCGCCATACAAAACCATTCGTTTTGGATTTGTGATCTTTACTTTTTGCGTAGTGCCAAGAAGCTCTTCGCTGCCATCAACTTGAACTAAAAAGTTGTTAAAACTTCGCCCAGCAACGCCGCCATTTGCTCTTAGTTCTTCAAAATATACATCAAAAATTTTATCTTTTTGTGTTGCTACGATCTCGTCTAAAATTTCGCTGTGGCGATTTTGCAGGCGCGTTAGCCTTTCTGATGCGGTTTTATCGTCTATTTGATTTGTAAAAGTAGCTGCCTTTGTAAGCGGACGAGGTGAATACTTAAAGCTAAAAATTTGTTCAAATCTAACTTGCTCAAGCACGTCCATCGTATCTTCAAATTCGCTTTCGCTCTCGCCTGGAAATGCGACGATGATATCAGTTGAGATGCTTACATCTGGACACATCTTTCTAAGTCTTAGCGCGCGGTCTAAAAACCACTCTTTTGTGTATCCGCGCTTCATCTCGTGCAAAACTTTGGTGTTTCCGCTTTGAAGTGGCATGTGCATAGACTTGCAAATTTTTGGGTTATTAGTGAAAATTTCAAGAAATTTATCATCCATGTGAAGCGGGTGCGGACTTGTAAATCTTATCCTCTCAACGCCCTCTATCTCGCTTATCTTCACTAACAGGTCGCTAAAATCGATATTTTCTTGCGCGCCTGAAAATCTTTTGCCGTAGTTATTGACATTTTGCCCTAGTAAAAATATCTCTTTTGCGCCGCTTTTTGCGGCCTTTTCTACCTCTTTTAAGATGAGGCTTGAAGGGATGGAAATTTCATCGCCTCTGGTGTGTGGGACGATGCAGTAGGTGCATTTTTTATCGCAGCCGATCGAGATGTTGATGTGGCTTTTATATGGCGAGCCTCTAAACTCACCAAATGCGTATTCGCTCTCGTCGTGGTTGATATCGGTTGAGATAAATTTAGGCGTATTTACCGCCTTTGTGATCTTGCTAACATTTCTTGCGCCAAGGACAAAATCAACATAAGGTGCGCGCTTAAAAATTTCACTACCCAAATGGCTTGCAGTGCAGCCGCAAACGCCTATCTTTGCACCTCTTTTTTTGGCTTTTTCAAAGGCTCCAACCTCGCTAAAGAGCTTATGCACCGGCTTTTCACGAACTGAACAGGTATTTATAAGGATTAAATCAGCTTCTTCGATGTTTTGTGTTAAGGAGTAGTCTTCTTTTTGTGAGAGCTCGGCTATGATATGCTCGCTGTCACGAACATTCATAGCACAACCTAGAGTTTGGATAAAGAGTTTTTTACTCATTAAAGTATATGCACTTCATACATATAATCGCTATCATCAAGGCCGTATTTCACGGTTCTGTGATAAACGCTTAGCCCTTTTTCTTCAAAGTGCTCGACTAAGGCGATTAGTTGTTTGTGCGTGTTTTCTTTATCAAAATAGAAAATTTTCTGACCCTCTTTTTCGACAGCTGCCTCTATCTTTTCTAGTGAAATCGTTTTTGGTTTTGCGTCTAATTCGGCTCTTGCAAGTTTTAGCTCCATTTTTAATCCTTTCAAAATCTTAAATTTTAATCGGTCAATATACCCAAATCATCATAAAAAAAGGATTAAATAAAAGTTAATAACAAGCTTAAAGTTATTAAAAGTATGGCTTATGTATAATTTCAAAACTTCACGAAAAATCCCCGAAATTTATCGTCACAATGGAGAAAAAATGGAAAGAATATCAGACATTATAGAGTCAATTGCAAATGAGAAAAATTTAGAGATAGAAGATGTAAAAGAGCGTGTCATAAGAGCCTTGATAAACACTGCTAAAAGGGTTTATGGCGAAAATTATGAATATGACGTGAGCATCGATGCAAATAAAAATTTAAAGCTTTATCAAAAAATTTCAATCGTAGCAAACGACGACGAGAGGCTTGCTGAAGACAATGAGCACTTTTTAAGCTTAAAAGAGGCTAAAAAGATAGATAGTGGCGTAGAGATCGGAGATGAGCTCACTTACGAACTAAGCCTTGATAATCTCGGCAGAACAGCCGCCCAAACGCTTCACAAGGAGCTTGAGTATCACATCCAACGCCTAGTCGAAGAGAAAATTTTACAAAAATATAATGAGATGAGCGGTCACATGGTATTTGGTCCGGTTGTTAGGGTTGATAACGATGAAAACACCTTTATCGAGATAGATGAGCTTCGCGCCGTTTTACCGCGCAAAAACCGCATAAAAGGCGAGAAATTTAAAGTGGGCGACGTGGTAAAAGCGGTCATTAGAAAAGTTTTCACAGATAAAAATTTAGGCATAAAGGTCGAGCTTTCAAGGACTTCACCTAAATTTCTTGAAGCGCTGCTAACTTCAGAAGTCCCTGAGATAAAAGATGGCGGCATCATTATCCAAGGAAGTGCGAGGATCCCTGGCGAAAGGGCTAAAGTAGCACTCATCTCAACCACTCCAAACATCGATCCAGTCGGCGCAACTGTCGGCACAAAGGGCGTTAGGATAAATGCCGTAAGCAAAGAGCTTCATGGTGAGAGCATCGATGCGATCGAATACACCACCGAGCCAGCGATCTTGGTAGCTCGCGCTATGGCACCTGCGATCATCACATCTGTAAAGATCGAAGAAAACAAGGCGATCGTGACACTTGCGAGCGAGCAAAAGAGCAAGGCGATCGGCAAAAATGGCATAAATATCCGCCTTGCAAGCATGCTAACTGGCTATGAGATCGAGCTAAATGAGCTTGGCTCAAAAACTAGCAGCAGCAGCGAAAATGGCGAAATGGTTAAAGATCTAAAAGCACTCTTTGGAGATAACTAATGAAATTTCAAATAAGAAAAGCGACTGAGGGCGATGTAGACGTGATTTGCGAGCTTGTAAGAGAGCTTGCGAGCTATGAAAAGATGAGTGATCAAGTCACTTTTACAAATGAAATTTTCGCAGACTCCATCTTTAACAAAAATCATGCAAAAGCCCTTGTTTGCGAAAGCGAGGGCAGGGCTATTGGCTACGCTATCTATTTTTATACATTCTCTACATTTTTGGGGCTTGGCGGAATGTATCTTGAAGACATCTACGTCAAAAAAGAGTTTAGAAATCAAGGTATCGGCAAGGCTTTTTTTAAATTTCTAGCTCAAATTTGTAAGGATGAAAATTTAAAAAGGCTTGAGTGGTGCTGCCTAAACTGGAATGAGCCAAGTATTAAATTTTATGAAAGCATGGGCGCTAAAAATCAATCTCTTGAGTGGAGAACCTACCGCTTAGACGGCGAAAATTTAGAAAAGCTGGTAAATTTATAGTTTCTAGTAAAGCTCAAATTTGCTTTGAAATTTGAGCTTGCGAGCGATTAAAATTTATATGTATATCCCATATAAAGACCGACGTTTGTCTCTTTTATTTTTGCATTATCATATTTTGTTATAGAGCGATATTTTGTTCTATCAGCTTTTAAACCAAACTCAACTGCATTGTTTTCATTTATAGAGTATTCTGCGCCAACTCTTGCACCTAGTATCCAGCCAGTTGCGTTGCCTTTTTCAGAGCCATCATGTGTGTCAAATACATCCATTTTAAGCTTTGAAAAACCAGTGTAACCGCCAAGAACTAACTTAATATCTTTTGCTACGCTCGGAGTATAGTCAGCTCCAACTATAAATTTATGAGTTTTCCATTTTATTATTGTGCCATCTTCGTCACCAAGTGACTTTTTGGCTTGAAAGTCATATATGTAAGCTCCATAAACTCTAGCTACGTCAAAGTCATAACCAGCTTTTATGCCAAGACCGGGTTGTGCTTTTTTAGCTTTTGATTTGCCATTGTCGCTTTTTGCTGTTAAATTTGAATTAAAAGAATAATCTCCTTCAACCCCAACAAACGCTCCTTGCGCTAAAGCAGCGGCACTAGCTAGGCTTAAACCTAAAGCAACTTTTAAAACTACATTTTTCATTTTTACTCCTTATTTAAAAAATGTTACGCAGCTATTTTAAATTTTCTTATATTAAATAAAGTTTAAATATTCAATGAAATTAATAAAAAACATAAAATAATTCAATTGTTTTCTTATCAGAATAAAATTTATAAAATCACTCAAAAAGAAGGAGTGTAAAGTGGCTAAGATGACAAAACGTGATATGGCTTATCATTTAGACGTTGATGTCGCAACGCTTTACAACTGGCGAAAACACAAACCAAACCTTTATCGTATCGTGATGCTTGGATTTAAATTTGATGAGCTTATCGAACAGAGTAAAAAGACTTGCAACGAGCTTTGTGAATATGAAAATTTAATCAATCAAGACATAGAAAAATTTAGTAAATAATCGTTTAAAAATCGTAATCTCTTTTATAATTGCAAGTGCTTGAAAATTCAAAATTTCTAATATACTTTTGGCTAGAAAAGCCGGAGCTTATATTTTAAGTGAAAAAATTTGAGCTCAAAGCAAGCGCTTCAAGCTCAGTTAAATTTACTCGTTTAGGATAGAGAGAAGCTCTTTGTTATCTTTTGTTTTTAGCATTTTTGCGTATAAGAATTTAAGTGCTTCGACATCGTCCATTGTAGCTATCGCAGAGCGGATAGCCCAAATTTTTTGAAGCTCATCAGGTTTTTGAAGTAGCTCTTCTTTTCTGGTGCCTGATTTTAGCACGTTGATAGCTGGGTAAATTCTGCGGTCTGAGATGTTGCGGTCAAGCACGATCTCGCTGTTTCCAGTGCCTTTAAACTCTTCAAATATAACTTCATCCATGCGTGAGCCAGTGTCGATAAGTGCTGTTGCGATGATGGTTAGTGAGCCGCCGTGCTCGATGTTTCTAGCTGCGCCAAAGAAGCGTTTTGGCTTGTGAAGTGCGTTTGCGTCCACACCGCCTGTTAGCACCTTACCGCTTGGTGGGGTCACTGTGTTATAGGCACGTGCCAGACGGGTTATGCTGTCAAGCAAGATGATGACATCTTTGCCCATCTCAACTAGACGTTTTGCCTTTTCGATGACTAGCTCTGCTACGCGGACGTGGTTAAGCGCTGGCAGGTCAAATGTCGAGCTAAATACCTCACCTTTTACGCAGCGCTGCATATCGGTAACTTCTTCTGGTCTCTCATCTACTAGAAGCACCATGAGCTGCGCTTCTGGATGGTTTTTGGCGATGCCGTGAGCTAGCTCTTTCATAAGCTCAGTTTTACCACTTCTTGGAGGTGCGACGATGAGGCCACGCTGACCCTTGCCAATAGGCGTGAAAAGATCAAGCACACGGCCCGTTAGCTTCATCGGATCATACTCTAAATTTAGCTTTTCGGTTGGGAAAAGTGGGGTTAGGTTGTCAAAGAGTGGCCTCTCTTTTGCATCTGCTAGAGGCATGTAGTTTACCGCTTCGATCTTTAAAAGGGCGTAGTATTTTTCTTGATCTTTTGGCTCTCTTACTTGACCAGTAATGATGTCGCCCACACGAAGTGCAAATTTGCGTATCTGTGAGTTTGAAACATAAGCGTCGTTTGAGCTGTCGCTTAAATTCGCATCAACAGCCCTTAAAAAGCCGTAGCCCTCGTTTGTGATCTCTAAAATTCCAGTAAATAGTATAAAGCCACCTTGTTTTGTCTGGGTTTTTAGTATCTCAAATATCAAATCTTGCCTGCGAAATTCGCGTGGATTTTCGACGCCAACGCCATTTGCGATCTGCACTAGCTCGTCTAAACTAAGCGTTCTTAGCTCTTCGATCTTGTGTCCGTCGACTGGTACGTGAGTTCTTGATGCTTGATGTTTTTTTGTAGTTTTTGTGTTTTGAGCAGCACTTTGCTCGGTTTGGTTGTTGTTTTCCATTTTTCCTCTTTAAATGCGGGGATAAGATTGCAGAATTCTGGGCTTCAAAAGTTTTTTGAAAGTTTTGGCATTTTATAAAAATAAAACTTTGTTGTCAAGAAATGCCACAGCCAAAGTCGCTAAAATAGGCAAATTTGCAGGCAAAATGACCTGCAAATTTATCTTAATGCTCGCTTTTTAGCCCAGCGCCGCACATCGAGATGATGCTTCTGCCCTCTATCTTGTGCGATTTTACGTAGCTTGCGTATGCCGCGTAGATCGCTGCTGTGGTGTGCTCGACGTAAAAACCTCGGCTTGCTAGGAAATTTCTAGCTGGCTCAATATCATCTTCTTTTATCGTGATCACTTCGCGCTCTCCTGCGTAACTGCTAGTTAATATCTCAGCGCCACGAGCAGGTTTTGCTATAGCTATGCCCTCAGCCAAAGTTAGCTCTGGCTTGATCGCAAGTGGCTCGCTTGTTGCCCCTAAAAATGGCGCGCACTTTTCACTTTGAACGATGAAAATTTTAGGTAGTTTTTTGATCACTCCAGCCTCATATAGCTCGTTTAGCGCGATCTCGCAGCCAATTAGCAAGGTGCCGTTGCCAACTGGCAAAAAGAGATTTTCAGGGACAAAGCCAAGCTGCTCGTAAATTTCATATATATATGTTTTGGTGCCTTGGTAAAAAAGCGGGTTAAATACGTGGTTTGCGTAAAATATGCCCTCATCTTTTGCCCTTTTTCTGCAAGCATCTGCCGTCTCGTCGCGCGTGCCGTCAAAGACAACCGCCTTTGCACCGTAGTACTCAAGCATCTTTATCTTTTTCTCGCTTGTGCCTTTTGGGACGTAAATTTCACACTCTATGCCAGCTCTAGCAGCGTATGCAGCGACCGAGTTACCAGCGTTTTCGCTGCTATCTTGCAATATCTTTTTAATGCCATGAGTTTTACAAAACCAAATAAGCATCACCGCGCCTCTATCTTTAAACGAAAGCGTTGGCATCGCATAGTCCATTTTAAGGTAGAGCGAATCATCAAATTTCACGCTCTTTGTTAGCCCTTCGCCAAGGCTGATATCGCGCCAAAGATCATTTTTGATAGGGAAAAATTTGCGGTATCTAAATAGGCTAAACTCGCGCTGGTCGATCAAATTTAGATCAAATTTGGCCGGTTTAAACTCCAGATCATAAAGCCCACCGCACTCGCACGCAAATATAGGCGTCTCAAAATCTGCGCTCTTGCCGCACCTTGAGCAGATAAATTTAGGCATTTTCGCTCCTTTTAAATTTTTCTATCAAGTATCGCTGTAGCTTCGATCTCTAGTAGGCAGCCAAAGTGAAGCTTATTTGTCGGCACTACGACGCGAGCTGGCTTGTGCTCGCCAAAAAATAGTGCATACTCGTCATCTATCTCGTCCCAAAAGTCGATATCTGGCGTATAGATGCGGCACATCAAGATGTCATTTCTTGTCGCATTTGCCAGCTTTAGCACGTTATCAAGGTTTTTTAAAGCCTGCCTTGTTTGCGCCTTTAGCCCCTCTGGGATCTGCCTAGTCTCAGGGTCCATGCTAAGCTGGCCTGAGATATAGAGGATGCCGTTGTGCTCGGTCGCTAAAGAGTAGTGAGCCTTTTTCTTTTTTGAAATTTCGGTCTCATAAATTTTCATATTTTCTCCTTAAAAATTTAAAAGATTATAGATAAAAATTTATTGTTTTCACTTAAATTTTACAAATTTTCATAAAAAATTATATTTTTCTTATCGAAAATTTAAAAATATTTTGGCTAAACTTAAACAAAAACAAAAGGCGCCTTATGCATCCTATATTAAAGGCATTTATCCCAACGGCAAATCTCATACAAAAAAGCTCGCCATTTGCCTGCGAAGTCGTTTTGCACGACCTTTCACACCCGCAGCGCTCAGTCGTATACGTAGCTGGCGACGTCACTGGCAGAAAGGTCGGACAAAGCTTTGATCACCTTGTAAGCGAGGTTTTAAACAGCCAAAATTTCAAAGACGACTACGTGGCGAACTACTTTTTTACAAAGGATGAAAAGCTGGTGAAGTCTTCAACCGCCTTTATCAGAGATGAGCACGGCGAGATCATAGGGGCGATATGCGTAAATGTCGATGCGAGCGTGGCAAAGAGCCTTTTTGAAATGGCTAGAAATTTCTTAAAAACGAGTGAAAATGAGCCAGATGGCGAGCAAAATGACGATGTGACAAAGATCGTCTTAGGCTTGATCGACAAGATCATCGCCAAAAACGAGGGAAAGAAGCTTAAAAAAGAGCAAAAGCTAGAACTCGTTGGCTTTATGAACGAAAAGGGCATTTTTAACATCAAGGGCGCTATCGAGGTTGTGGCAGCCAAGCTAAACGTCTCAAAGATCACGATATATGGCTATTTAGACCAGCTTAAAAAGAAGCGTCCGTGAAGTGTAGGTGCGCTCACTGCAAGCAAAGCTTTGACGAAAGCGCGATGATAGAGGCGAAAGGCGGGCTTAAGTTTTGCTGTGTTGGCTGCAAAGGCGTCTATGAAATTTTAAATGAAAGTGGCCTTGGCGAGTTTTATGAACGACTTGGCAAAAACACGCTAAATCCTGCAAGTAGCGGTGCAAATGTCAAAAATTTAGCGGCAAATTTTAGCGAGCTAGTGACAAAAGAGGGCGAGTTTTCTAAAATTTCGCTTCTCATTGACGGCATAACCTGCTCGGCGTGCATCTGGCTACTTGAAAAGGCGCTTTTTAGCCTGCCTGGTATCTTGGAGGTAAATATCAACTCGCTTAGCCAAAAAGCAGTCATCGTTTACGATGAGCAAGAGCTTTTGGTGGAGCAGATAATTGAGAAAATTTACGCCGTTGGCTACACTCCAAAGGCCTACGCGGCGAGCCAAAAAGAGGACGAGCTAGTCAAAAAAAGGCGAAATTTCTACTCAAAAGCGCTTGTTGGCGTCTTTGCCACGATGAATATCATGTGGCTAGCGATCGCGCAGTATGGCGGTTACTTTAGCGGTATCAGAAGCGACGTGAAGGACCTGCTAAGCTTCGCGCAGTTTGTGCTGGCAACGCCTGTGCTTTTCTACACTGGTAGCGAGTTTTTTAAGGGGGCAAAGATCGCCATTAAAAATGCCTCGCCAAATATGGACTTGCTCGTTATCACTGGGGCTAGCGTAACATACATCTACTCGATCTTTGCAATGCTTACAAGAAGCGGCGAGAGCTATTTTGACTCGGTCGCGATGATTATAACCTTTGTTTTTATCGGTAAATTTTTAGAAATTTTAGGCAAGAAAAAGGCTCTTGAGACTTCAAATTTCTTAAGTGATATGCTGCTTGCAAAGGTGTGCGTTTTAGAGGACGGCAAGGACATTTTAAAAGAGCCAAAGGATGTAAATTTAGGCGAAAAGATCGTGCTAAGATCAGGCGAGAGAGCGCTGCTTGATGGGGTGGTGCTTAGCGGTGAAGCAAGCGTGGATAGCTCAAGCTTAACAGGCGAAAGCTTGCCACTTTTGCTAAGCTCTAGCAGCGAGGTCAAAAGTGGCGTTGTCTGCTTAAACGGGCAGATCGTCTATGAGGCAAGGCAGATTTTTAAAAACTCATATCTTAATAAGCTTATAAATTTGCTCCAAAACGCAGAGCTAAAAAAGCTAAATATCGAGCTAGCAGTCAATAAAATCGCCTCGAAATTCTCTCTTAGCGTGCTAACTCTGGCATTTTTTACATTTTGGTTTTGGTACTTTAAATTTAGCTTTTCAGAAGCGGTAGTGACAGCTGTGAGCGTCATCGTCATCGCTTGTCCTTGCGCGCTAGCCCTTGCCACGCCAGTTAGCAGCGTTTGCGCCCTTGGGGTTGCTTTTAAAAACAAGGTGCTTTTTAAGGAGGCTAAATTTTTTGAAAGCCTTGCAAAGTGCGACGTAGCGGTATTTGACAAGACTGGGACGCTCACAAAGGCTAAATTTGAAGTGAGCGAGTTTTTTATAAAAGAGAGCGTGAGTATTGATAAAATTTACTCGCTTTGCCTCATCTCAAACCACCAAATAAGCGTGGCGGTGGCTGATTTTTTAAAGCAAAAGGGCGCAAAAAAAGTTGAGCTTGAAAATGCAAATTTAAGCGCGGCAAAGGGAGTTAGCGCTGATATTATGGGTGAGCGTTTTGTGGCTGGAAGCAGGCGCTTTTTGGCTGAAAATGGGGTGAAATTTGATGAGAGCGAAGAAAATGTTAGCTTTTTTGTGGGCAAGCAGGGCGAGCTGGTGGCTAAATTTTATCTAAAAGATAGCGTAAAGCCCGAGGCAAAGGCTTTGATAGACGAGCTAAAGAGCGCTGGTATGAAGGTGTGTATCCTAAGTGGCGACGTGCAAAATGTGGTAAAAAATGTGGCAGATGAGCTTGGTGTGAGCGAGTTTAGAGCAGGGATGCTGCCTGATGAAAAGGCTAAATTTATAGCTGGTCTTAAGCAGCAGGGCAAAAAGGTGCTGATGGTGGGGGACGGCATAAACGACGCAGCCGCGCTTAGCCTCGCTCACGTGGCTATTTGCATGGGAAGTGGCGCTGCGGTTAGCTTAGAAAAAAGCGACGTGGTGCTACTTGATGATAGCCTTCAAAGCCTTGCAAAAGCGGTGAAAATTTCAAAATTTACTTATAAAACGATAAAGCAAAATTTGCTCTTTTGCCTGCTTTATAACGCTCTTAGCCTGCCATTTGCCGTGTGTGGCTACGTCATGCCGCTTTTTGCCGCGCTTTTCATGTCGGCAAGCTCGCTAAGCGTCATACTAAACTCGCTTTTTATAGTTAGAAAATTTAAGGACAAATAGTGGATACAACGACTCTTGCGATGCTTGTTTTTATCTCGGTTTTGATGGGGGCGGCCCTGCTTTTTGGCGTGCTTTGGGGGATAAAAAATAGGCAGTTTGAAGACTACCGCAAATTTTTAGACGGAGCAAATTTAGATGATGAAGACGCGCTAAATGAAGCCTACGCACTCGAACTTCGCAAAAAAGAGGCGCTAAAAAAGAGGCTAGAAGCTAGCAAAAATAAGCATGAAGGCAAGGGCGAGCATGATGAGGCCGACAAAAAACTCTAAAATTTTCCAAGAGATGGGCCTTGCAAAAATGGGCGCTAAAAACCTAGCTAGATAGCCAAGTGCGAAGAAAAAACAAAACGAGGCAAGACTAGCTCCCACGCCAAATATCAAATTTTCATCTTTAAATTTAGTCGAAACCGAGCCTATTAGGATCATCGTGTCAAGATAGACGTGAGGATTTAGCCAAGTAAATGCGAGCGTTAAAAGGATATTTTTCTTTAAATTTGATCTGGCATAATCGCTGCTGGTATCTATGCTAAGGTCCTTAAAAAGCACGTGTGAAAGCTCTTTAGCGAGTAAAAAAGTAAAAATAAAAAGCCGCCATATAGGGCGATTTGCTTGATGATGGAGAAGTTTTGCACGAGGCTGCCAAGCCCAAAAACCCCTGCAAAGATCAAGACAGCGTCGCTAATAGCGCAAATGAGGCAGATGATAAAGATATTTTCTCTTTTGATGCCCTGTTTTAGCACAAATGCGTTTTGCGCGCCAATGGCTAAAATAAGCGATAAAGAGGTGAAAAATCCAGATATAAACGCTTGCAAATCTATCCTTCTCGCTAAAGTTTAGCTTAAATTTAGCAAAATTTAACTTTATCATAACCATAAATTTATGCCTTTTTTTATAAAATCAGCAAATTAAAATTGCAAAAAGGAAAGCAGTTGCAAGCACTAGCCCTAAAATATCGACCAAAAAATTTTGACGAGCTCATCGGACAAGAAGCCGTAAGCAAGAGCCTAACCCACGCACTTGACGAAAACAGAGTGAGCCATGCCTATTTGTTTTCAGGCCTTAGGGGAAGCGGCAAGACATCGAGCGCTAGGATATTTGCAAAGGCTTTGGTCTGCGAGAAAGGGCCAACTTCTAGGCCTTGCGAGGTCTGCGCGCAGTGCGTGATGGCAAACGAGTCGCGCCATATGGATATCATCGAGATGGACGCAGCCAGCCACAGAAAGATCGACGACATAAGAGAGCTCATCGAGCAGACAAAATACGCTCCTACGGCTGCTAGATATAAAATTTTTATCATCGACGAAGTGCATATGCTAACAAAAGAGGCATTTAATGCCCTTCTTAAAACGCTCGAAGAGCCGCCAAGCTACGTTAAATTTATCCTAGCGACCACTGACCCGCTCAAGCTACCAACGACTGTGCTTTCAAGGACGCAGCATTTTAGATTTAAGCAAATAAGCAGATATGAGATCGTAAAACATCTTGAATTTATCCTTAGCAAAGAGGGCGTGAGCTACGAGAGGGAGGCGCTTGAGATACTAGCTAGAAGTGGCGGCGGCTCGCTAAGAGATACGCTAACGCTGCTTGATCAAGCTATCATTTATGGCGCTGGCAATATCACAAAATCAAGCGTGGCAGCGATGCTCGGACTTCTTGATCCAAGTAGGATCGAGCAGATCATCGAGCACGTCGCGAATGCCGATAAAAATGCCATTAGAGTGCTTGTGACCGAGCTTGAGACCTATGAGCCAGATATGATCATAGATGAAATTTTGGCAAATTTAAAGCAGAGATTTTTAGACAATGATCCAAAATTTTCACTTCTTATATATGAGAGATTTTTTAGGATTTTGGCGCAGGCAAAGTCGATGCTAAGCGTATCAAGCGATAATGGCTTTGTGCTCATGCTTATGCTTTTTATGATGATAGAAGCGCTAAATCTGCAAGATATCAATGAAGCTATAAAACTTGCTAAGAGCGAGCCTAGCGTGGCTGTGATCGAGCCAAAAGCTGGCGTGAGTGAGCAAATTTTAGCCATAAAAGAGGCACCAAAGACGCCATACGAGCAGTTTGTGGCAAAAATTTATGATAGAAGCTTTGAGCTTGGAGAAATTTTTAAAAATCACATAAGTTTTAGCTTTTTAAATGAAAATGAGCTTGGCTTAGTCGTCAATGCAACTGGCGATGAGCTGGCATTTTTTAAAAAAAGCTGGGGCGTAATGCATGAAATTTTACATACAATTTTTGGTAAAAAAATAAAGATCGTAAATGCTAAGACACAGATTTCAGCCGCAAAGCCAGAGCCTCAAACTCCGCCACAAGAGCCAAAGGATAAATATAGCTACCTTGACGAGGAGATCGCTAAGATAAAGGCTAGGCAGCAAAATGAGCAAAAAGATGAGCCAGTAAGCGAGCCTGCTGCGCCTGAAACTAGGGTAAATGCGCTAGCTCAGCCACAAAATGACTTTGCAAAAGAGCTGATGTCGCTAAGTCAGAGCAAAAGCCCAGAGGAGCTTAAAAAGCAAAGAGAAGAGGGTGTGATAAAAGAGGCAAATAGGCTCTTTGGACAGCCTGAAGTGCAAAATAGCTAGGGATTTGGCTTTTTTGTAAATTTTTAAATAAAAGTGGTCAAATTTAGCTTTTAATAAAATTATCTGCTGCTATCCTAACTAAATGAAATCTCAAATTTATATTACAAATTTAAAAGAGTTATGGCTTATTAAATTTGAACTTTTAGTGATGCAGATAAATTTAAAACTCTGGTAAATTTGTCCCCTGTTTGCAAAATCAAATTTTGTTCAAATTTTAACCACCATATTAAATTTGAAGTTTCAAATTTATCTGCTATGACTATTTTTGTGCATGAGCTTAAATTTCTAAATTTGCATGAGTTTTGGCTTATTAAATTTAAAATTTATTCTTGTGCGTAAAGCCAAATTTAGCTCAAAATTTAACTATATAGATTTTATATTTTTAAAAAATTTATCTGTTGTGTTTAAAAAATTTCTAAGCGATAATGCTTATTGGATTTAGCTCTAAATTTAATAATCGCAGGATTTTATATTTTAAATTTGATTAAAAAAGTCTCCAAGCCCAAAATGAGCTTGGAGATCGCGTTTTAGCAAGAGAAGCAGGTCTTAAACTCATAAGCAGTTGGGCGCGCTTCGTAAGGCCAAACCTGAGTTTCAAATTTCATGTGTTGATAAGTGTCGATGAAAAGATCGCTCATTATCGGTTTTAGGTATTCGTTATCGCGGATAAGCGCTTCAAGGCTGCCACGAAGCGTGTGTGGTAGCTGCTCGATGCCGCGTTCTCTGATCTCATCTAGGTGAAGTTTAAATAAATTTTCATCCATCGGACCAACTGGCTCGTATTTGTTTTTAACGCCGTCAAGACCCGCCATTAGCATCGCTGAGAAGGCTAGATAAGGGTTTGCTGTGCTATCTGGAAATCTCATCTCAGCCCTAACTGACTTCTCGCCAGCTCCGTAAGGTATGCGGATGCTCGCTGAGCGGTTTTGGCTCGAGTAGGTGAGGATAGATGGCGCTTCAAAGCCTGGGATTAGGCGTTTGTAGCTGTTTGTGCTAGGGTTTGTAAAGGCTGCAACGCTTCTTGCGTGTTTTAAAACGCCGCCGATGTAGTGTCTAGCAAAGTCACTTAAATTTGCGTAGTTGCCCTCTTTGTAGAATAAATTTTTGCCGTCTTTCCAGACTGATTGATGCACGTGCATGCCGCTGCCGTTGTCGCCATAAAGCGGTTTTGGCATAAATGTAACTGTCTTGCCGTTTAGGTGAGCGACCATGCGAACGACGTATTTGTAAATTTGAACGTTGTCAGCAGCCTCGACTAAGTTGCCAAATTTCACGCCGATCTCACCTTGACCTTGAGCGACTTCGTGGTGTCCTAAAAATACTTCAAGGCCAACTTGCTCTAAAACTTGCATCATTTCAGCTCTTAGATCGACCATGCTATCGATTGGCTGAGTCATCAAGTAGCCGCCTTTTCTGCGTGGGCGGTGACCTGTGTTGTAGCTATCTTTAAAGTCTGCAGCGTCGTTCCACTCGCCTTCTTCACTATCTACTTGATACATCGCGCAGTTTGGGCTATCGATGATTTTAACGTTGTCAAATACAAAAAATTCATTCTCAGGGCCAAAATACGCCTCGTCGCCAAGTCCGCTATCTTTTACATATTGCATCGCTCTTTTTGCGATCGAGCGAGGGCATTTTTCATAAATTTGACCTTTGTAGATGTCGAAAATGTCACAGAAAACGACGATCGTGATATCTGAGGTAAATGGGTCCAAAAACGCAGATGTCGCTTCTGGCTTCATTATCATATCGCTCTTGTCGATTGGTTGCCAGCCGTTCATCGAGCTAGCGTCCATCGGGATGCCGTTTGTGAAATTCTCTTTTGTAACAGCTTTTATGTTGTAGCTTATGCTGTGCCAAGCGCCGTTTAGATCTGTAAATCTAAAATCTACAAATTTAACTTCATTTTCTTTGCAAAAATCAAAAAAATGATCGATGTTTTGGACAAATTTTCCCATTTTTTATCTCCTTCTGGTTTTTAATTTTCGTATTGTATCACAAAATTTTATATTTAAGATTATTTTTATATTTTATTTGACCCCAAACTAAAATTTTACTAATTCTCTATCTCTGTTTTTAAATATCGCACACTTTGAATATCCCAAATTTCTAGCTATCTGCTCGCAAATTTCGCCGTTTTTACCGATATCTTCTTTGGCATGAGCATCTGAGCCAAAGGTGATAGTGATGTCATTTTCGGCGATTAGCTCAAGTAAATTTACGCTTGGATATTGCTCTCCGATAGGCTTTCTAAAGCCAGCTGTGTTTATCTCGACTACCAAATTTGCCTCTTTTATCGCTTTTATAGCGTTTTTGGCTAGGATTCTGACATCTTTTTTGGGTAAAAATTTAAAGAGTTTTAAAAGATCGATGTGTCCCATGATGTCAAATTTACCAAGCTTAGCTGATCTTTCTATGTGGTCAAAATACTCTTGCCAAATTTGATCCAAGTCTTTGCCCTCGTAGCCGCCGATAAATTCAGGGTTGTCAAACGCCCAGCCGTTAAAAAAATGCACAGAGCCTATTAGATAATCAACCTTTCTAGCAAAAACTCGCTCGTCCATAAAGCCATCTAAAAAGTCCATCTCATAACCAAGTAAAATTTCTATCTCGCCGCTAAATTCATCTCTTAAACGTAAAATTTCGTCTTCGTAGCTTTGCATCTCTTCAAATTTCATCCTGTAAGCCTCGTCAAATTTCATCGGAGCGTGGTCGCTAAAGCCAAAGTATTTTGTACCAGCACTTATGGCGGCTTTTACATACTCTCGTGGCTCGCCAACTGCGTGGTTGCAAAGAGGTGTGTGGTTGTGAAGATCGACTGTCATTTTTAGCCTTTTAAAGTCGTTTATTTTTCAAAAATGCTACCTAAAATTTGATAAATTTAAAGATAAACGCATACTTTTTAAACTTTCTTTTTATTTAAATCCTATATAATCAAGGCAAATTTTATTAGGAGCTTTTATGACCCAAGAGGAACTTGACGCGCTTATGGCGGGCGGATTAGAGGATGATTTAGGTGATACTAAAGATGCCAGCCAAGAGATCGCGGACGTCAAAGAGGAAACAGACGAGGTAGCAGAAGTTGCAAAGGCAATGAGTGCTAAAGCAGATGAGCCACAAGTAAAGTCAGAGAGTAGCTCAAAACAGAGCGAAAACTACAGAGTGAGCGCAGACGGCGTTTGGCCACCACCACCACCGACTGAAGACCATAAAATGGTGCATCAACTTGACGATGTAACAAGAGATAGCGAAGAGAAAGCTACTCAGATGTTTGACAAGCTTGAGACGATAAATAACTTTTTTATGGACGCTGAGAGCGACTCAAACAGCCTAAAAGATGCGATAAACTCAAACGTTGAACTATTTACGACACTAAGTGAGAAATTTCCAAATATTGCCGCATTTAGCGAGGCTTTGGAGAAAAACAACGCACTTCTTGGCACGATCGATAATATCATCTCAAATTTACAAATGGGACAAGATGAGATCATGATGGCTATGGATATGATGCAGTATCAAGACATCCACAGACAAAAGATCGAACGTGTTATCAACGTTATGAGGGCGCTTAGCAAATATATGAATACATTGTTTGAAGGTCGTATCGATGATGATAAGCGTGTTGGTTCAGCTGTTCATATCGCTGGTGATACAACGACTGAAAACCTTGTCAGCAACGACGACATCGAAGCCTTGATAGAAAGTCTAGGTAAAAAATAGTGCTAAAAAGGCCTGAGCTTTTATCTCCAGCTGGAAATTTAACAAAACTTAAAATCGCCCTTGAATACGGAGCCGACGCTGTTTATGGCTCGGTGGCTAGCTTTTCACTAAGGACTAGATCGGCAAGGGAGTTTAACCTTGAAACATTTAAAGAGGCGATAGACTACACACACGAAAAGGGAAAGAAATTTTATGCGACCATAAATGCCTTTCCTTTTAACTCTCAGATAGAGCCGCTAAAAAGGCACTTACAAACTATCTCAGCGATGAAGCCAGATGCCTTTATCATCGCAACGCCAGGCGTAATGAGCCTAGCAAAAGAGATCGCTCCAGATATCGAGATACATCTCTCAACTCAGGCAAACGTTATGAACGTGCTAGACGCCAAAATTTATCACGACATGGGCGCAAAACGCATCGTCGTGGCACGCGAGATGAATTTAAAAGATGTTATAAAGATAAAAGAGGAAATTCCAACTCTTGACATTGAAATTTTCGTCCATGGCTCGATGTGCTTTGCCTACTCTGGCAGGTGCCTAGTAAGCTCAGTGCAAAGCGGACGTATGTCAAACCGCGGCAGCTGCGCAAATGACTGCAGATTTAAGTATGAACTCTACGCCAAAAACGAAGAGAGCGGCGTGCTTTTCCGCTTAGAAGAGGACGAAAACGGCACTCACATCATGAACTCAAAAGATCTTTGCCTCATCTCACACATCAAAGAGATCGTTGATAGCGGTGTCATTGATAGCTTTAAGATAGAGGGTCGCACAAAGAGCGAGTACTACGCAGCCTGCACGGCAAGAGCCTATAAAATGGCGATAGATGATGCTATGGATGATAAATTTGACGCGCAAATTTATGAAAATGAGATAAATACGCTGAAAAATCGTGGCTTTACGGACGGCTACTTGGTGCATAGACCTTATGAGCGAACCGATACGCAAAATCACACGAGCAGCCTAGAAGAGGGCACTCATCAGGTAAATGCCATAAGTGAAGATGGTGAGTTTTTTAAATGTAAATATAAAATTTTCCCAGATAAGAGCTACGAGATCGTGGCGCCAACTGGCTCACACATAGTTGATAGTGAAAATGAAATTTCTAAGGTCTATTCGCAAGATGGCAAGAAATTTATCAAATTTAAGCAACTCATCACCAAAAAAGGCAAGGTCATGAGCGAAATTCACAGCGGCAATGAAAATGAGATAAACCTTGGCGTTAAGCTGCCAAAATTTAGTTTTTTAAGGGAGAAAATATGAAATTTGTTTCTATTATAATGGGAAGTAAAAGTGACTATGAGATCGTTAGCGAGGCAGCAAAGACTCTGGAGAAATTTGGCGTAAAATATGAACTGATAATCAGCTCAGCCCACAGAAGCCCAAAAAGAACTAGCGAATACGTCGCAAATGCCGAGAAAAAGGGCGCAAAAGTCTTTATCGCAGCTGCTGGTATGGCGGCTCACCTAGCTGGAGCGATCGCTGCAAACACAACAAAGCCAGTGATCGGCATACCAATGGCAGGATCGGCTTTAAGCGGCGTTGATGCACTTTACTCAACTGTGCAAATGCCAAGTGGCATGCCAGTGGCGACCCTAGCTATCGGCAAGGCTGGCGCAATAAATGCAGCCTATCTTGCGGTGCAAATTTTAGCCCTTGAAGATGAGGGGCTAGCAAGCGCGCTAAAGGCCGACAGAGAGGCAAAGATAAAGGCTTTAGAGGAAGACTCTTCAAAGGTTGAAGTGATACTATAAAAGGAGAAGCGGTGCAGACCTATCTTGGAGTTGATGAATTTTGCAAACTTGTGCACTTGGAGCGCGAAGTTATCGAGGATATGATAAATCGTGGCGTTTTAAAAACCAAAGAGGAAAACGGAGAAATTTTGATAGAAGCGAGCGAGGGAACGATGAGCGTGGTGCCTAGTGTTTCGCAAAATTTATCCTTGCAGCCACAAAGCCAAGATGGTTTTAGCTTTGTGGAAAAGACGATTGGCACGATACTAAATTTACACGAAAAGGTGCTTGACGCAAAAGATGAGACGCTTGAAACCTTAAGAAATGAGAATAAATTTTTAAAAGAGGCGCTCATTTCGATGCAAGAGCTCTATGACGAGGATAGAAAAACGGTCGAAACGCTTACAAAACAGCTTAAAATTTCACAAGATGAAGTTGAATTTTTAAAACGAAAATACAAGCTCATGTGGAACCAAGCGGTTGAAAATTTTAACGGACAAAAGTAGTTTATGAAGATTATAAATTTAGATGATAGCTTTGAAATTTACGGAGTAAAAACTCGCACTAAAAATGAAGATGAAATGGACGGCAACGGCAAAATTCCAGCTTTATGGTCCAAATTTATGAGTGAATACTATGATGGCAAGAGCGAAATTTATAGCGTTTACTGCAATTACGAAAGCGATTTTAATGGACATTACGATAACTTTATCGGCACAAGATCACGCCAAAAGGGTGATGAAAATTTAGATATACAAAGCGGAAAATACGCTCTTTTTAGCTTTGCAAATGAGCCGCAAAATGTTGCAAAATTTTGGGGTGAAATTTGGAGATATTTTGAAAATAGTGAGCTAAAAAGAACCTATAAAACAGACTTTGAAAAATACCTAAAAGACAAAATAGAAATTTATATATCAATAAAATAAAAGGCAAAAAATGACATTTTCACAAATAATACTAACGCTTCAAAACTATTGGCAAGAGCAAGGCTGCGTCATACTTCAGCCATACGACATGCCAGCAGGTGCGGGCACATATCATCAAGCGACATTTTTAAGAAGCCTTGGACCAAAGCCATGGGCGACAGCATACGTAGCTCCAAGTCGCCGTCCGACTGATGGCAGATACGGCGAAAACCCAAACCGCTTAGGTGCTTACTATCAGTTTCAAGTACTCATAAAACCAAGTCCAGAAAACATCCAAGAGCTTTATCTAAAAAGCCTTGAAAGACTTGGTCTAAATTTAAAAAATCACGACATCCGCTTTGTCGAAGACAACTGGGAGAGCCCTACACTTGGCGCTTGGGGACTTGGCTGGGAGGTCTGGCTAGATGGCATGGAAGTGACGCAATTTACCTATTTTCAACAAGTTGGCGGCATCGCATGCGAGCTCATATCTGGCGAAATAACATACGGTCTTGAGCGCTTAGCTATGTATCTACAAGATGTAAATAGCGTCTATGACATCGTTTGGGACGACTCTAATGGCAACATCGTAACCTACGCCGATGTGCATAAGCAAGGCGAGTATGAGTGGAGTAAATATAACTTTGAAGTGGCAAATGTTGATATGCTTTTTAACCAGTTTGAAAATGCATTTAACGAGTGCAAACGCTGCTTGGAGGCTAAAATTTCACTGCCAGCTTACGACTACTGTATGCTTGCAGCTCATACATTTAACGTCCTTGATGCGCGCGGAGCGATCAGCGTTACGCAAAGGCAAGACTACATCTTAAAAATTCGCGAGCTTGCAAAAGAGTGCGCGCTAACATATAAAGAGAGCTTAGAGTAAAAGTAAAATTTGATGAAAATAGCTGAAATTTATAAAATCTTGGATGAAATTTGCCCATTTGCGAGCCAAGAGTCTTGGGACAATAGTGGCCTGCAAGTCGGCTCATTTGATAGCGAATTTGAGCGAATTTATCTAAGCCTTGATATTGATAGCGAGCTTTTGCAAAATGTCTTGCCAAACTCGCTCATCATCACCCACCATCCGCTCATTTTTAAAGGGCTAAAGAGCCTAGACTACAGCCTCTATCCAAGCTCGCTCATAAGAGAGATGATGATAAAAAATATCTCGCTCATCTCACTTCATACAAACGCTGATCTTGCATTTTTAAATGAAAAATTTGTAACGCAGGTTTTGGGGCTTGAAATTTCAAGCAAAGAGGGCTTTTTGATCTACGCTGATGTGAAGATGAAATTTAACGAGCTTTGCAAATTTGTAAAAGAAAAACTTGGGTTAGAAAATTTAAGAGCAGTTTATGCAAAAGATGAAATTTCTAAAATTTGCATCTGCACTGGAAGTGGTGCAGATCTTATGCAAGATGTCAAAGCAGACGCCTTTTTAACGGGCGATCTAAAGTATCACCAAGCCCTTTACGCAAAGGAAAATGGACTAAATTTGATCGATATAAACCACTATGAAAGCGAGCGTTATTTTAGTGATTTTTTAGCAAAATATTTGCAAAATCTAAAAATTGAAGTTATAATAAGCAATTCTAAAAACCCATTTACATATTGCTAACAAAAAAAAGGAAACATTATGAATAAATATTTGCAACAATTAGTTGAATTATCTGATCTTGACAAACAAATAGATGGTTTCACTCCGCGCATACAAGAAGTAGAAAAAGCCTATAAAAGTATAGAAGAAGAGTGTGAAACCATAGCGGTTAATGTAGAAAGACTTGACGAAGAGGTAAATGATCTAAAATCACAAAAATCAGGCACAAACGCTCACATCGCAGAATTTAGCGCAAAGATCAAAGACGTGGCTAAAAAAAGCTCAAGCGCAAAAAGCGAAAAAGAGATAAAAGCGCTAGGTCTTGAAGAAGATATCGCAAAAGAGCAACTTGAAGCAGCAAACGAAGAGATCGCTAGACTTGAAAAACTAATAGACAATAAAAATGCTCAAAAAGATGAGCTAAACGCTAAAAAAACAGAACTTGAAGGAAATTTAGAAAAGATAAAAAGTGAGGTTTCATCTGAGCTTGAAAAGATCGAAAAAGAGCGCAAAGAGGTTTATGCTAAAAAAGATAAACTTGTCGCTGCGATGAACCAAAAAATCCTAGCATTTTACGAAAAGATCAGAAAATGGGCTCACAACACAGCAGTTGTGCCAGTTAAAAAACAAGCTTGTTATGGCTGCTTTATGCAGATAAATGATAAAACTTTCTCTGCGGTTGTAAAAGGCGAAGACATCGTTACTTGCCCGCATTGTGGCAGAATTTTATATAAACAAGAGCAATAACATATTTCGTGATAATAATATATTATTTTTTAGCCTCAATACTCTATTTTTTTGGGGCTATTTTTCTACTTTTATTAAGTTTCAAAAAAAAATATCATAGATCGATCCCGGCACGTTTTTTTCTCTTTGATAATCCTAAATTTAAAGATGCAGATGTGCATTTTCACGCTTGCTCATTTGGCGAGGTGCAAGCGCTTAAGCCTTTGATGCAAAAATTTGACAGCAAAGCCATAAGCGTTGTGACAAATACGGGCTTTGAAGCGGCAAGCAAAATTTGTGCTAACACGAGATTTTTACCATTTGAAATTTTCTTGCCATTTTGGCTAAAAAAGAGCAAAATTTTAGTCATTTTTGAGGCAGAGCTCTGGCTCATGCTAGTTTTCATGGCAAAGCTAAAAGGCAGCCGCGTGATCCTCATAAACGCTAGAATTTCAGATAGAAGCTATAAAAGCTACTTAAAATTTGGCTTTTTTTATAGATATCTTTTTAAATTTATAGATAAAATTTACGCCCAAAGCGAGCTTGATAAAGAGCGGCTAAAAACGCTAGGAGCAGGTGAGATAGAGGTCGTTGGCAACATAAAAGCTGCGTTTTTGCCAAGTGTGAGTAGAGTTTATGAAAAGCCAAAAGCTAGAGTGATCGTGCTAGCAAGCACACATGCGGGCGAAGAAGAGATGATTTTAGATAATTTAAATTTAAAAGAAAACTATCTTTTAATCATCGCGCCACGCCACCCTGAGAGATTTGCAGAGGTTGAAAAGATTGCAGGCGAGTATGCTAAAAAGCATGATTTTAGCTTTGCTAAATTTAGCCAAAGTCATAAATTTGAAGCTAAAGTAAATTTGCTTGATGCTTTAGGCGAGCTTGTAAATATCTATGCTATTAGCGATGTAGTCGTACTTGGCGGCAGTTTTGTGCCAAATATCGGCGGGCATAATCCAATCGAGTGCGCACAATTTAACCCAGTGATAATTAGCGGCGAGTTTATATTTAATCAAAAGGCGTTATTTAGCCTAGTTGAAAACATCTACATCGCAAAGGCTAGCGAGATCGGCGGCATAATGGGTAGTGACGCCAAAAAGAGCAAGATCGCCGTGCAAGCAAGCGCTGATGCGATCATAGAAGATATAAGGAGCACTTTATGAGTGAAGAAAAAGCGTATAAAATTTTAGCCAAGCAAAAAAATATCTCAAACAACGAGGCAAAGGAGCTAATCGACAGCGGGCTAGTCTATGCCAAGGGGCAAAAGGTGATGATCGCTCGTGCTTTGATGAGTGAAAACACTAAATTTAGTGTCGAAGATATGCCAAAGCCAAGCGTTATCTTTGAAGATGAAAATTTAATAGCAATTAATAAACCAGCCGCCGTAACTAGTGAAAAAATCAGCCAAATGTATAAATTCCCGCTTCTTCATAGACTTGATAAGGATACAAGCGGCGTGCTACTTCTTGTAAAAAATGATGAATTTGCAAGCCTTGCCATAAATGAGTTTAAAAAGATGCAGGTTGAGAAAATTTACGTGGCCGCAGTTAGAGGTATCATGAGCGAAGAAGTGGTCGTAAATGAGCCGATCTTAACGATAAAAAATAAAAATGGCGCCTTTTCAAAGATCTCAAAAGATGGCAAAGAGGCGATCAGTGAAATTTCGCCGCTCATGGTTGTTGGCAAAAAAACGCTGGTAAAAGTTGCCATAAAAACAGGCAGAACGCACCAGATAAGAGTGCATTTGGCTAGTTTAAATTTACCTATCGTTGGCGATGAGAAATACGGCAAAAATAGAGCAAATAGAATGTTTTTACATGCTTATTCTATCGCGCTTTTAGACTATAAATTTAAAGCGCCGATCCCAAAAGAATTTAACTCTCTTGGATTTGAGATATCTAATAAATTTGAAATTTAAAGAGCAATAAAGAAATTATTTAGTAATATACGCCCTTTAATAACAACTTAGAAAGGTGATTAGTGTTCGAACAAATTAGCGAGTCTTTTAGATTAGCCGTTAGTAAGATACGTTTTGTAGATGACGAAAAAGCTCTAAAAAACGCACTTGACGTGCTCAAAAAAACTCTTTTAAAAGCTGATGTTCATCACAAAGTCACTAAAGATCTACTCGCGTCTATCGAAAGCGAACTAAAGCAAACTGGCGTTGGTCAAAAGAATTTCTTAGATGCGATCAAGTCAAATTTAACGACTATCTTAACAGCTCCTGGCAACCAAGGCTTTGTCTATGCGCCAGTTGCACCGACTATTGTTTTGATGGCTGGTTTGCAAGGTAGTGGTAAAACAACGACAACTATCAAGCTTGCAAACTATCTAAAACTAAGAAAGAAAAAAGTTTTAGTTGCGGCCTGCGACTTGCAAAGATTAGCAGCGGTTGAGCAACTAAGACAGCTCTGTGTTGCAAATGAGATAGATCTTTTTTATATAGAAAATGAAAACAACCCTATAAAAGTAGCAAAAGAGGCATTAGAAAAGGCAAAAAGTGGCCTTTATGATGTACTTTTAGTGGATACCGCTGGTCGTCTTGCGATCGATGAGAAGTTGATGCAAGAGATAAAAGATGTAAAAAATGCGATAAATCCACATGAAATTTTCTACGTAGCTGACGCTATGAGCGGACAAGATGCTGTAAAGACAGCTACAAGCTTTAATGAAATTTTGGGAATTTCTGGAGTTATTCTTTCTAAATTTGACTCTGATTCAAAGGGCGGCATAGCTATTAGTATCGCAAAACAGCTAAATATCCCACTTAGATTTGTCGGTACTGGCGAGAAAGTAGCTGATATCGAGAGCTTTATACCAGACCGCATCGTAAGCCGTATAATGGGCGAGGGTGACTTAGCCACTTTGGTTGAGAAAACATCGACTATTATAGATGAAAAAGAGGCAAAACGT
This sequence comes from Campylobacter concisus, assembly GCF_902460895.1. Taxonomy (GTDB): domain Bacteria; phylum Campylobacterota; class Campylobacteria; order Campylobacterales; family Campylobacteraceae; genus Campylobacter_A; species Campylobacter_A concisus_BC. The sequence goes on from NZ_CABPVL010000002.1 coordinate 454,914, forward strand.
CTAAATCAAAAGATAAAAAAGGGTCAGTTTAACTTTAATGACTTTTTAGATCAAATGGAAAGCGTTAAAAAGCTTGGTAGCATGAAGTCTTTGATGGGGATGATACCTGGACTTTCAGGTCTTGCAAATCAGATAAAAGATATAGACCTTGATAATTCAAAAGAAATTTTGCATATTAAGGCTATGATAAATTCTATGACGCAAAAAGAGCGTGAAAATCCAGACCTTTTAAATAATAGCAGAAAAAGGCGTTTAGCAGCTGGCTCTGGACTATCTCAAGTAGAGGTAAATCGCTTTTTGAAGCAGTTTGAAAATGCCTCAAAGCTTGCTAAGAAATTTTCGGGAAAAGGCGGAGCAAAAGGACTTGCAAATATGCTTTCACAAGCAAATTTAAAAAGACCTGTTTGATAAAAGGGTTTAAATTTGGATATTTGTTATCTAAATTTAAGCTTTATTTAAAACAAGAGGAGAATATAATATGGCAACAGTAGTAAGACTAACAAGAATGGGACGTAAAAAAAGACCTTTTTATCGTATAGTTGTTACAGATAGCAGAAAAAGACGCGATAGCGGTTGGATAGAGAGCATTGGTTATTACAACCCTATGGTTGAGCCAAATGTTATAAATTTCAACAAAGAGAGATTGGATTACTGGAAAAGCGTCGGTGCTAAACTTAGCGACAGAGTTGCGCAAATTACAAAATAATGGTTGAAAATTTTTTATACGAATACGCCAAGCTGATAGCTGATTTTCCTGAAAAGGTAACTATCGAACGTCAAGAGCTTGGTGAAAATTTTGTCGAGATCATCATAAGTGCCGATAAGGTTGATACTGGAAAACTTATCGGTAAAGACGGCAAAATGATAAATGCTATAAAGACCGTTATTATTGGCTGTAAAGCCAAAGACAATACAAGTTATAGAGTAACGGTAAAAGCTATTGAATAGTGATATTGTTGAAGTCGCTACCATCGGGAGATGTGTTGGTTTAAAAGGCTATTTAAAGCTTCACAACAAGAGCGACTTTCCAGAACAATTTAAAAAAGGCGCAACCTTTTTTGATAAAAACGATGATCAGCTCATTATAAAAGACTATAAGAGGCAAAAAGAGCTGGTTTTGTTTGAAAATTTTGATGACTTAGACCTTGCTAAAACACTCGTAAATAGAACTATCTATACCACAAAAGAGCTTACTAGAAAAAACTGCAAACTAAAAAAAGATGAATTTTTTCAGTTTGATATCATTGGATTAAAAGTCGTAGAAAATGGTGAAATTTTGGGTATTGTAGAAGATATTCAAGATAATTTTGCAAACTCACTTTTATACATAAAAACTGATGAAGTGCTTATTGCGGCTGGTAAACCAAAGAATTTCTACATTCCATATTTGGGGCATTTTATCGAAACTGTAAATTTGGATAGTAGAGAGATTTTGGTAAAAGGTGCTAGAGACATCTTAGAAAATTCATGAAATTTACA
>NZ_CABPVL010000002.1:456491-461800 GCF_902460895.1 Campylobacter concisus
GTGATTCTATTTTAAAACGTGCGATTAGTAATAAATTTATAGAAATTGATTTTATAAATCCAAGAAATTTTACCAATGATAAGTATAATAAAGTTGATGACTATATGATCGGAGGTGGAGCAGGGCTTTTGATGTTTCCACAGCCTTTAGATGAGTCGATCAAATTTCTAAAAGAAAAAGATAAAAATGCCCATATTATTTTTTTGACACCAGCCGGTAAAAAATTTAGTCAAAATGACGCGAAAAGGCTCTCTAAAAAAGACCATATTTGTTTTGTCTGCGGTAGATATGAAGGTCTTGATGAGAGAGTTGTTGAGGTTTGGGCGGACGAAGTTTTTTGCATAGGTGATTTTATTTTAACTGGCGGAGAGCTTCCAGCACTTTGTATGAGTGATGCGATATCAAGAAATGTGCCTGGTGTTTTGGGAAACGACATGAGCCTTGAAGTAGAGAGCTTTGAGGATAACCTGCTTGAAGCTCCATCTTTTACAAAACCTGATAATTTTAAATCCCTTTTTGTTGTTTCAGAGTTTTTAAAGGGTAATCATGCTAAAATCCACAATTTAAAAAATAAGATGGCTCACTGCAAAACAAGGTACTTTCGCCCTGATTTATATCAAAAGCTAAAGCCACATAAATAAGGAAAAACATGAGAAATAAATACATTGAAGCGTTTGAAAATGATCAAATTGCTGGTAAGAATATCCCTGACTTCCGTGCAGGAGATACATTGCGTGTGGCTACTCGTATTCACGAGGGAGACAAAACGAGAATTCAAAATTTTGAAGGCATTTGTATAGCTAGACGTGGTAGCGGTACTGGTGAAACATTTATCATCAGAAAAATCGGCGCTAACAGCGTTGGTGTTGAGAGAATTTTCCCAATATTTAGCGATTCTATCGAAGAGATAAAGGTTCTTAGAAAAGGTCGTGTTAGAAGAGCTAAACTATTCTATCTACGCGAACTACGCGGTAAAGCAGCTAAGATCCGCGAACTTAGAAAATAAAACTTTTTCCCTGAAATTTTCAGGGATTTTCTCCTATAAACTATACTTAAAATTATTTTTATATTACTTCATATTTATACTTCATTAATCACTCTTTGCTAGAATTTTACTTCAAATTTACTTTTAAGGAATAAAAATGAAAAAGATTTTGATTTCACTTGCAGCTATTGCGTCTTTGGCTATGGCAGCAATCAATCTAAACACAGCTACAAAAGAGGAACTTATGAGTCTTGATGGTATTGGCAGTGCAAAAGCAGATGCGATCATTGAGTATAGAAAAGCAAATAAATTTAATTCAATCGACGATCTCAAAAATGTAAATGGTATCGGTGATAAAACTTTTGATAACCTAAAAGGTGAAATTTCTACTACTGGCAAGAGCGAAATAAGCGAAAAAGCAAAAGCTGGTAAGAAGAAAATGGATGAGGCAAAAGACGAGATGAAAGAAAAAATCTCTGACAAAAAAGATAAATTTAAAAAGAAAGCTTCTAAAACTAAAGAAGAGCTAACTTCTAGTAAAGAAGATGAAACTGGCATGAGTGAAAAAGCAAAAGATGAAAAAGACAAAGTTGTTGACAAAGTAAAAGAAAAGAAAGAAAAAGCTGCTTCAAAAGCTAAATCTAAAAAAGAAAAACTTAAAGAAAAACTAGAGAAATAAAACATTTTAAACCTGCTTGTCTTTACAAGTGGGTTTTATAAATTCATATATTTTTTGTTTTAATTATAATTGACAAAAAGTATTATAACCTTCTTTAAATTTCATTGATCCGATAATTTGCTTAATTTTCATCTTTGGCCAAGGTGTTTTACTAATTTGTGTCAAAATACCTGCCATTTAACTTTACCAACTAAAAATTTGTATGGAATTACACCGAAAAAACTACTATCAAAAGAGTGATTGCGGTTATCGCCAACCATGAAAAATGTATCTTTTTCTAACTTCCATATAAAAACATTTTGACAATCCGGAGTATCTAAATTTGATTTAGATGAAGCCATCTCTGAAGTGTCTTTATTGTTAAGAGTTTCTTCTAGTCCTTTTTTGATACTCATGTTCTAAGGCATTAAACATCATTGCACTGTCTTCATCATAGTGTATACCTGCAAATTGTTCTTTATACGGATCAAAAATAAATTCTTTGTCTTGCGGACGTTTTAAATAAAGACCGTCACAAGTGAATTGAACCTCATCACCACCAACAGCAAAAACGCGTTTCATAATGTGAGTTTTTGGACTTAGTGGATTTCTAAAAACTATCACATCTCCACGCTCCGGACGGGCAGTAGAAACTAATATGTGCCCACTATCGGCTTTTGATGAGATAAGAGGCGTTTGCGAGAAAGGACTATATGGGTTTAATATACCGTAGTCAAAAAGAGTTGCAACTATAACAGAATCAATCTTGTATGTTGGCTCCATTGATCTTGTGGGAACAAAGTATATCCTTAAAAAGAATACTTGCATTACGATAAATAATGCAATGATACCAAGTATAAATTTTATAAAAAATTTTTTCATAAAGAGAACATCCTTTATCTACTAAGTTGGTTGTAATTGTATAGTAATTTTGCTTAACATCTCAAGACGACCGTGTATAGGAGGATTTCTTTTTTCTTGACATATAATAATGTTTTTTGTATAATCTCAATTCTTTTTTAAACAAATGTCTTGCTAGCTCAGTCGGTAGAGCATCTCACTTTTAATGAGGGGGCCGTTGGTTCGAATCCAACGCAGGACACCATTTTTGGGTTTATGACCCTTTCGTCTAGTGGCTCAGGACTCTACTTTCTCTGTGTAGAAACAGAGGTTCAAATCCTCTAAGGGTCGCCAGATATTTTAAATTTTAGGTCGCTTAGCTCAGTTGGTAGAGCGCCACCCTTACAAGGTGGATGTCATAAGTTCGAGTCTTATAGCGACCACCATTACTTTAGGTGCAGCGGTAGTTCAGTTGGTTAGAATGCCGCCCTGTCACGGCGGAGGTCGCGGGTTCGAGCCCCGTCCGCTGCGCCATCTACTAAACCTTAGGTTAAGGTTCTTGATTCTATGTTTTTTTGAGTGATCAAATTAAATTTTAAGATTATAAGTTTTAAGATAACACTTTATGATTTGTTATTGATACTTAATCTTGCCTCGTTAGCTCAGTTGGTAGAGCATATCACTCTTAATGATGGGGTCGTAGGTTCGAGACCTACACGGGGCACCATCTTTTGGCCCATTCGTCTAGCGGTTAGGACACCAGCCTCTCACGTTGGTAACACGAGTTCGAGTCTCGTATGGGTCACCATTTTTTAAATTCTTAAATAAAAATTGTATTTTCTTGTAAGTTTCAATTATTTGTATTTTGTTATAAGTCGTAATATCTATACTTCTATACAAATATATTAAATACTTTAGAGAATGATTACTGTGGTTCTAAAATATCAACTTTAGTAGGAGTAATTTTAGATTTTGAAATTTATTTAAATCATTATAAAAGTTTTATAGGGATTGAATAGTGTATTTAGAAATTATTAAACTTCTGAAAGATAGTGGTATTAAATTTGACGCCGGTCTTACTCAAAACGAGCTTGAAAAAATATATGAAATTTATAAGATTAAATTTCCTCTTTCTTTAAAGTCGTTTTTGGCTACAGCTTTGCCAGTTTCGGATGGGTTTTATAATTGGCGTGATTTTTCAAGTGGAAATGTCACGAAAATAAAAAATATGATGCAACATTTTTATGAATTTGTGAAAAGCGCCTCTTTTGAAGAATATATACCAAATAACGCTTATTCACCAGATCAATGGTGCAAGATATCAAGAGAGCAAAGAGTTGAAATTGTGGCTGAACTATATAAAAATGCACCAAAGATCATACCAGTCTGTTCTCATAGATTTATGCCAGAGATGAATGATGATAACGATCCGCCAGTCTTATCAATTTATTACGATGATATAGTCTATTATGGTAGAAATTTGCAAGAGTATTTGTTGCATGAATTTTGTGGTGTTTATATTCCAAAATATATAAGTGAATATAAAAATGTGCCGTTTTGGACGGATATGATGGAAAATTTATGATTATAGATTTAGACTTTATAAATATTTTACCTCAATCACTATTAAGTACGGGGATTTTTCTAAGAGAAAAAATCGGTGTTTATGAGATCGGCTGGAAATTTGATGATGTTATAAAAGTTTTAGACATTATCAAAGAAAAAGAGATGATGGTGCTTGGTGGAGATGTTTATGAGTTAAATGGTGGTGAAATCATCATTACATATGATAGCTGGAGCTTTTCTGGGAGCAACTTTATAAAATCTTTTGAAAAAGCAAGTGAATATATAAATAATTATTATAAAAACAATGGAGATAATTTTATTTATACCCTAATAGTCTCAAATGCAACAAAATAATACAAAAAAGAGCGTATCAAGCCGATACGCCCACTGCTAAATTTACTATTTTAGCTCAAATGCAAGTGTTGCTGCGATCGTCTCATCGTCGCAAATTTTTGAGTTGGCAAACGGCATTTTATGCACTGTTTGTAGTAGCCATTTTCCAGGTTTAAGTGCAAGCACCTCTATCGTACCATCTGGCTCAGTTTGACCGTGAAATGCGCTTTTTTCTTTTAAAAATCCATCAAATGTTCCATCAAGCGTAGCATTTTCTAAAGGTTTGCCCTCAAATAGAATTTTCACTTTAAATGGCACACCAACTTTGAAATTTTCTGGATTGTCAAGTGGGACTATCTCTAAGCGCTGCTGTGAAGGCTTTGTCACAGAGTCGTCCTTGGCGTTTTTGTTTATGACGCCTTTTGCGCTCATGCTCGCTTTTTTGCAGTATTTGGCGTCCTTGATATCCTCTTTGGTTTTGCCCATGTGCCATGTGCCATCGCTCGCTTTTGTCCAAAACGTAGGCTTATACTCGCCAGCTATAAGGTATGAGCCGTCTTCTAGTTTGGCTCTTTCATAGTGGTAGTTTTCACCGCTTTGTTTTAAGCTCAGTTTTTCGCCATTTTTGTTTATAACGTATGGGGCTTCAAATAGAGCGATCCTATTATCTGGTATCTTTTCAACAGTTGGGAAGTCGTCTGCGTAGCCGATATCAACGCTAGTTACGTCCTTGCTGCTTCCAAAAAGCCAAAATTCGTGAGCTAAAGAGTGGCTACTAAATGCTGCCAAAGCCAAAAGTGCAAATAAATGTTTATTCATTACCTATCCTTTCAGATTAAAATGTCTATTTTTCTATTTCTAATATATGTCACAAAAATATTGTTAAATTTTTATAGATCTAAATTTTGCTATTTTTTAGAAAAATTT
>NZ_CABPVL010000002.1:467738-579815 GCF_902460895.1 Campylobacter concisus
TTTAAGGCATATTTTAAAATTTAAAGTCAAAATTTGTTTTATCACGAAATATGCATTTAAATTTTATGCTTTTGTGAGATAAATTTATCCTACTAAATAGTTAAATTTAGTCTCAAAAGCTTAAATTTTTGTGTAAATTCTATTTTTTCTCAAAAGCGATTACAGGCAAAGAAAAAATATTATTTTTATCTCTTAGTTATCAAAATATCAATATAATCGTAAAAATTTATAAAAGGACAATTATGGCACTTGAAAATGTATTAAGAGCGATTGAAGATATAAAAAATGGAAAAATGGTCGTTATGGTCGATGATGAGGACCGCGAAAACGAGGGCGATCTAGTCTTTTCAGCAGCTAGTAGCGACATGCAAAAGGTAAATTTCGCTATCACTCACGCAAAGGGCGTGCTTTGTCTTGCGATGGATGAGGCAAATGCAAAAAGGCTTGACCTGCCGCTAATGGTAGCTAAAAACACATCAAGCCACGAGACAGCTTTTACGGTTACGATCGACGCAAAAGACGCAACAACGGGCGTTAGCGCATATGAGCGAGATATGACGATCAGGCTTGCAGCAGAGGCCAGCTCAAAGCCTGAAGACTTCGTGCGCCCAGGACACATTTTCCCACTTATCGCCAAAAATGGTGGCGTGCTTGTTCGCACAGGCCACACCGAGGGCTCGGTCGATCTTTGCAAGCTCGCTGGCGTCACTCCAATGGCGTCTATATGTGAGATCGTAAAAGAAGATGGCACAATGGCAAGACGCGACTACCTGGAGGAGTTTTGCGAGAAATTTGGGCTAAATATGATCAGCGTTTCTGATCTTGTTGAGTATAGGCTAAGTCATGAAAGCCTCATAAGAGTTGGCGAAAAAAGCAGCGTGATGATCGCAGACTGCGCGGCTATAAGATACGACATTACCGATCACAAAGGCAAAATCCACTCAGCTTATCTTTTTGGCGAGCCAAAGAGCAAGGGAAATGTCAAATTTCAAAAGATCCTCTCCGATCACGAGCTTTTAAGCAGTCCAAAATACGACGAGCTTTTAAAAACTATCAAATTTCTAAGCCAAAATGGCGGAATTTTGATCTTTTTAGATAGCGACAACTCAAACACTAGCAAAGACTACGGCATCGGAGCGCAAATTTTAAATCACTTTGGTGTAAAGGATATCGAGCTTCTAAGCTCAAATAAAAATAAAGAATTTGTAAGCTTAGCCGGTTTTGGGCTAAATATAGTCGGTTATAAGGAAATTTAAAGGAGATAAAATGAGCGAAGAGGCACAACGCAGAGCCTTACAAAATCAAATTTGGAGCATCGCAAATGAAGTAAGGGGTGCTGTTGATGGCTGGGACTTTAAGCAGTATGTCCTCGGAACTTTGTTTTATAGATTTATCAGCGAAAATTTTACTGACTACATAGAGGCTGGAGATGATAGCATTGACTACGCTAGCATGGGCGATGATGAGATAGATGACGAGCAAAAAAGGGTCATTATAGAAGAAAAGGGCTACTTCATCCATCCTAGCCAGCTTTTTAAAAATGTCGTAAAAAATGCCTCGAATAATGAAAATTTAAATACCGATCTAGATCAAATTTTTAAAAGTATCGAAGGCTCAGCCGCTGGGTTTGAGTCGGAGCAAGACATCAAAGGTCTTTTTGCCGACTTTGATACGACTAGCAACAGACTTGGCAATAGCGTCGCAGATAAAAACAGAAGGCTTGCTGCTGTTTTAAACGGAGTTGCTGGGCTTGATTTTGGTGACTTTAAAGATAACCATATCGATCTTTTTGGCGATGCTTATGAGTTTCTCATCTCAAACTACGCTGCAAATGCCGGTAAGTCAGGCGGCGAGTTTTTCACTCCGCAAAATGTCTCAAAGCTCATCTCTGAGCTAGCCATGCACGGACAAGAAAGTGTAAATAAAATTTACGATCCAGCTTGTGGCTCTGGTTCGCTACTTTTGCAAGCTAAAAAGAGATTTGACAAGCATGAGGTAGAGCAGGGCTTTTTTGGACAAGAGATCAATCACACGACATTTAACCTTGCTCGCATGAATATGTTTTTACACAATATAAACTACTCTAAATTTCACATCGAGCTTGGCGATACGCTTTTAGACCCAAAGCTTCAGGACGACAAGCCGTTTGACGCCATCGTCTCAAACCCTCCTTACTCTATAAACTGGATCGGCAGCGATGATCCCACACTTATAAATGATGCTAGATTTGCTCCAGCTGGCGTGCTAGCGCCTAAAAGCAAGGCAGACTTTGCCTTTATCATGCATGCTCTTAGCTACCTTTCTGCAAAGGGGCGAGCTGCTATCGTTAGCTTTCCTGGCATTTTTTATAGAGGTGGCGCAGAAAAGAAGATACGTGAGTATCTTGTAAAAGAAAATTTCGTCGAAACCATCATCGCCCTAGCGCCAAATCTCTTCTACGGCACATCGATCGCTGTAAATATCCTTGTGCTCTCAAAGCACAAAAGTGAAAACAAAACGCAGTTTATCGACGCTAGTGAGTTTTTTGAAAAAAGAACAAACAATAACGTTTTAACAAATGAGCAGATTAAAAAGATAGTAGAAATTTTTGCTAGCAAAGAAGAGATCGCTCACGTGGCTACATCGGTGGATAATGACACTATCGCCCAAAATGACTACAACCTAGCAGTAAGCTCCTATGTCGAGCCAAAAGATACACGCGAGAAGATAGATATAAATGAGCTAAATTTACAGATAAAAGAGACCGTGGCTAAGATCTCAAATTTGCGCTTGCAGATAGATGAGATCATCGCTCAGATAGAGCTGGATGGCGAGAGATGAGTAAAATTTTTGATCTGATAAATGAGCTTTGCCCTGAAGGAGTGGAGTTTAGAGAGCTTGGGGAGATTGCGGATATTGTTAGAGGTCAAAGGGTTACAAAAGCGGAACTGCAAAATGATGGCAAATATCCTGTTGTAAGTGGAGGTATAAAGCCGCTTGGATTTTTGAATAAATTTAATCGTGAAGCTAATACAATAACTGTTGCACAATATGGAACTGCTGGATATATCAACTTTATTGAGGAAAAATTTTGGGCTAATGATGTTTGTTATTGTATTTTTCCGAAAAAAGAAATATCTAATAAATTTTTATTGTATTGCTTGATGAAAAATCAAGAATTCATATATTCATTAAGGACAAATGCTATTCCTGCTCATTTGCCACAAAAATTACTGAGCGAGATTAAACTCCCTGTGCCTCCGATGGAAGTGCAGCGTGAAATAGTCCGTATCTTGGACTCTTTCACGCTTCTTACAGCAGAGCTTACAGCTAGAAAAAAGCAGTATGAATTTTACCGCGACTTTCTTTTAAGCTTTGACGAAGATCAAAATGAAATTAAGTGGGACATTATAGACAATATTTTTATTATGAAAAATGGCTATACACCTTCAAAAGCAAATAAAGATTTTTGGGAAAATGGAACTATATCTTGGTATAGAATGGAGGATATACGTGAAAATGGTAGAATTTTATCTGAGTCTATACAAAAAATAACACCTCAAGCTATTAAGGGAGGTAAATTGATCCCTAAAAATTCAATTATTGTCGCGACTACCGCGACTATTGGCGAGCACGCGCTCGCAATCGCTGATTCATTTTTAATGAATCAGCGATTCACGTCTTTTACAATACGTGAATTGCTAAAAGACAAACTTGATACCAAGTTTGTCTTTTATTATTTCTTTAAAATTTGTGAATGGTGCAAACAAAATACAAATTCTAGTTCTTTTCCATCAGTTGATATGGCTAAACTTAAAAAAGTAAAATTTCCTATCCCCTCACTTCAAACACAGCAAAAAGTCGTTGAGATATTAGACAAATTTGATACGCTTGTAAATTCTATAACTGAGGGCTTACCACGAGAGATAGAGCTAAGGCGTAAGCAGTATGAGCATTACAGAGAGCTACTTTTAAATTTCAAACCAAAAATGAGAGCATAAAGGCGTAAAAATGATAGAGAGTAAAACTATACTTGAGTCAGAAAATTTCATCGTTTTAGATAAATATGAGAGGTTGCCTCAGTCTTCAAGCTATCAAAGCGAAGCGGATATGGAGGATGAACTTATAGCCGACCTTGTAAAACAAGGCTATGAGTATAAAAAAGATATAAATTCTCAAACAGCACTTTTACTAAATTTAAAAGAGCAGTTAGAGAGGCTAAATAACGTTAAATTTAGCCCGTCAGAGTGGAAAAGGCTAGTTGAAGAGTATATCGATAAGCCAAATGATGGCATAGTGGAAAAGACACGCAAGATACAAGATGATCACATATATGATTTTACTTTTGAAGATGGGCACATACAAAATATCTGCCTTATCGATAAAAAAGATATCGCTAAAAACAGCTTGCAGGTGATAAATCAGTTTGAGCAAACTGGCTCATCGCACAACAGATATGATGTCACTATACTTGTTAATGGCTTGCCGCTTGTGCAAATAGAGCTTAAAAAGCGAGGCGTGGCGATAAGAGAAGCCTTTAATCAAATTCACCGCTATTCCAAAGAGAGCTTTAACTCATCAAATTCTCTCTTTAAATATTTGCAAATTTTTATCATCTCAAATGGCACAGATACAAGATACTTTGCAAACACAACCAAGCGAGATAAAACCAGCTTTGACTTTACTATAAACTGGGCAAATTCAAAAAACGAAGCCATAAAAGACATAAAGGACTTTACAGCTACATTTTTGGCGAAAAATACACTTCTTAGCATACTGAGCAAATACTGCATCTTTGATACAAATAACACCTTGCTCATAATGCGTCCTTATCAGATAGCAGCGACTGAGCGCATACTTTGGAAGATAAATAGCTCGCACAATGCCAAATGCTACGCAAAGCCAGAGGGTGGCGGCTTTATATGGCATACGACAGGCTCTGGCAAGACGCTAACTAGCTTTAAAGCAGCTAGACTTGCTACGCAGCTTGAATTTATAGATAAAGTCTTTTTCGTGGTGGATAGAAAAGACCTTGACTATCAGACTATGAAGGAGTATCAAAAATTTTCAAAAGATAGCGTAAATGGCTCAGCTAGCTCAGCGGAGCTAAAGCGAAACACTCAAAAAGATGACGGAAAGATCATCGTAACAACTATACAAAAGCTAAACAATCTGATGAAAAACGAAGATGATCTAAGTATATATCAAAAAGAGGTTGTTTTTATATTTGACGAGTGCCACAGGTCTCAGTTTGGCGAAGCGCAGAAAAATTTAAAGAAGAAATTTAAGAAATTTTATCAGTTTGGCTTTACTGGAACGCCGATATTTCCTCAAAATGCCATCGGAGCAGAGACTACGCAAAGTGTCTTTGGAAGCTCGCTTCATGAATATGTGATAGTTGATGCAATTAGAGATGAGAAGGTGCTTAAATTTAAGGTTGATTATAACAACGTCGTGCCTAAATTTAAGAGCATAGAGACAGAAAAAGACGAGCTAAAGCTAAGTGCGGCTGAAAACAAAAGTGCATTTTTGCACCCTGAGCGTATCAAAGAAATTTCAGAGTATGTGCTAGAGAAATTTCATCAAAAAACTCACCGCTTAAATGCAAGTGGCAAGGGCTTTAACGCTATGTTTGCAGTAAGCTCGGTAGATGCAGCGAAGCTTTATTATGAAGCGTTTAAAAATTTACAAAGTAACAAAGAGCGAGCTTTAAAGATAGCGACCATCTTCTCTTTTTCACAAAATGAAGAGCAAGATATGGTTGGTGAGATAGCTGATGAGGGCTTTGAGCCAGAGTCGATGGACGTTAGCTCAAAAGAGTTTTTAAACAGCGCGATAAAAGACTACAATGCCTACTTTAAGACAAATTTTAGCGTTGATGGCGGGTCGTTTCAAGACTACTACCGAGATCTAAGCGAGCGTACAAAGAAGCAAGAGATCGATCTACTCCTAGTTGTTGGCATGTTTTTGACAGGATTTGACGCGCCTTGTCTAAACACGCTATTTGTGGATAAAAATTTACGCTATCACGGGCTCATACAAGCATACTCTAGGACAAATAGAATTTATGGTGCCACAAAAACTTTTGGCAATATCGTGACATTTAGAGACCTAGAAAAAGCGACAGAAGATGCCATAACTCTTTTTGGTAAAGGGAGCACCAAAAGCGTCATACTCGAAAAAAGCTATAAAGAGTATATGGATGGCTTTACGGATGCGGTATCTGGCGAGGCAAGAAGGGGCTTTGTAGATGTAGTAAGCGAGCTAGAGGCGAAATTTCCTGATCCTACTAAGATAGAGACACAAAAAGATAAGAAAGAATTTGTAAAGCTTTTTGGAGAGTATCTAAGGGTGGAAAATGCTTTGCAAAACTACGATGAGTTCGTGGCTCTAAGGGCTTTGCAAGAGGTAGATTTAGACGATGAAAAAGCAGTTTGTGAGTTTAGGGATAAATTTGGCTTAAGCGATGAACAAATCAAAGAGATGCAAAGCATAAAAGTGCCAAATGCAAGGGTCTTGCAAGACTACCGCGGAACGTATAATGATATAAGAGAGTGGCTAAGAAAAGAAAAGGCTGGCGAAGAGAAGGAAAAAGAGAGGATAAACTGGGATGATGTGGTATTTGAGGTTGATCTGCTAAAGTCTCAGGAGATAAATTTAGACTATATTTTGGGTTTGATATTTGAGCATAATAAAAAGATAAAAGATAAAGTAGCTCTTACTGATGAGGTGCGTCGCATCATCCGCTCAAGCTTGGAAAACCGTTCAAAAGAGGGGTTGATAGTTGATTTTATAAACCAAAGCGACTTGGATAAATTTAAAGACCGAGCCAGCGTGATAGAAGAGTTTTTTAAATTTGCAAAAGGTGTGATGAAAAAAGAGGCGGACGAGCTTATCGCTTCTTTAAATTTAGATGAGGCTGGCGCAAGAAGATTTATAAGTTCGTCGTTAAAGAACGGCTTTGTCAGTCAAAGTGGAACGCAAATAGGCGAGATACTGCCTAAGATCAGCCCTTTAAATAAAGACTATCCTTTAATAAGGCAAAAAGTCATCGATGAGATATCGCATTTTGTTGATAAATTTAAAGAGGTTGGCTCGTCGGTTTAAGAGGCGCTTTTAAGCAAATTTATATTGCATTTGGCTTATTTATGCTTTGCTTCGTGCTCTAGTAGCCAAATTTTAGTAGGCAGACCCTCGCCACCTGAGTAGCCACCAAGGCCACTGCTGGATAGCACCCTGTGGCAGGGGATGATAATAGGCACTGGGTTTTTGGCATTTGCTGAGCCCGCTGCTCGGTAAGCGTTTTTGTGGCCTGCAGCAAGTGCAAGAGCAGCGTATGTGGTCGTCTCGCCGTATGGTACTTTTTGCAAAACATCATAAATTTTAGCTCTAAATTTGGTCGTTTTTACATCAAGTCTAACGCTAAATTTTTTAAGCTCACCCTTAAAATAGGCTTCTAGCTCATCCAAACAAAGCTTTAAATTTTCATCTTTTACCGCAACTTTTTCAAATTTATCTACAAAATTTATCTCACAAATTCCATTTTCACTAGAAACGATCTCTAAAATTCCAATGGGCGATTTTAGGTAGGCTTTTGACACATTTGCTCCTTGAAATTTGAAATTTTGGGCAAATTTTACTTTAGATTGCTTTGCTTTTTGATAAAATGCAAGCAAAATCAGCGATTTTAGACTAAAAACGAGCAAAAATCACAAAGGAAATTTATGAGCTTTTTTACCGACTACGAAAAACACGTGAGTGAGCGAGAAAAAGAGGGCGTGCCACCACTTGCGCTAAATGCCAAGCAAACAAGCGAAATTTGCGAGCTAATGAGACTTGCTGGCAACTCTAGTGGCGATGAAAAGGCGCAAAACGAGCTAAAATTTCTTATAAATTTGCTCACAAATCGCGTAAATCCTGGCGTTGATGACGCGGCAAAGATAAAGGCAGAATTTCTTGGCGAGGTGATAGAAGGACTTAAAATAGACGGACTTGACGCAGTCCGTGCCATTAAAATTTTAGGCAAGATGCTTGGCGGATACAACGTAGAAATTTTGGTGCGAGCGCTAAAAAATAGCGATGATGTTATCGCACAAGCTGCGGCAAATGAGCTAAAAAACATCATTTTGGTGCATGAACACTTTGACGAGATCGCAAAGCTAGCAAGTAGTAATAAATTTGCAAAAGAGGTGCTTGTTTCTTGGGCAAATGCCGAGTGGTTTACGCATAAAAAGCCACTTGATGAGTGCATAAAGGCAGTCGTTTTTAAAGTGCCTGGCGAGACAAATACAGATGATCTAAGCCCTGCTAGTGAGGCCTATACAAGGGCTGATATACCGCTTCACGCAAAGGCGATGCTGGTTAAAAAGATGCCTGAGGGGCTAGAAATCCTAAAAGAGCTAAAAAGTCGCGGTAAGAGTGTGGCGTATGTTGGCGACGTGGTCGGCACTGGCAGCAGCAGAAAGAGCGGTATAAACTCTATCCAGTGGCACCTCGGCGATGAGATAGAGGGCGTGCCAAACAAAAAAACAGGCGGTATCGTGATTGGTACGACCATAGCTCCGATATTTTTTAACACCGCCGAAGATAGCGGTGCATTGCCGATAGTTGCAAACGTAAATGAGCTAGAAATGGGCGATGAGATAGAAATTTGGCCATTTAAAGGCGAAATTTACAAGCTTGCAGGCAATGAAAAAAAGCTCGTGGCAAATTTTAAACTTAGCCCAAACACCCTAAGCGACGAGATAAGAGCAGGGGGCAGGATACCGCTGATGATAGGTAGGCAGGTCACCAAAAAGGCCAGAGAGGTCTTGGGGCTTGGCGAGGAGCAAATTTTAATAAAGCCAGAGCAGCC
Source organism: Campylobacter concisus (assembly GCF_902460895.1). Classification (GTDB taxonomy): domain Bacteria; phylum Campylobacterota; class Campylobacteria; order Campylobacterales; family Campylobacteraceae; genus Campylobacter_A; species Campylobacter_A concisus_BC. The sequence goes on from NZ_CABPVL010000002.1 coordinate 476,572, forward strand.
AAAAGAGCTAGGCGGTGGCTATACGCTCGCTCAAAAGATGGTCGGCAAGGCTTGTGGCAAGGCTGGCGTGAGAGCTGGGGCATACGTGGAGCCTGAAATTTTGACCGTTGGCTCGCAAGATACCACAGGGCCGATGACTAGAGATGAGATAAAAGAGCTTGCTAGCCTTAGTTTTGGGGCGGACTTTGTCTTGCAAAGCTTTTGCCACACGGCTGCTTATCCAAAGCCAAGCGACCTTGTGATGCACGAGAGCTTGCCTAAATTTATAAATTTACGTGGCGGCGTGAGCCTAAAACCAGGTGATGGCGTCATCCACTCGTGGCTAAACCGCATGGTCTTGCCTGATACGGTGGGCACTGGCGGCGATAGTCACACGAGATTTCCTATTGGCATTAGCTTTCCAGCAGGCAGCGGCCTAGTGGCGTTTGCGGCGGTGCTTGGTATGATGCCGCTAAATATGCCAGAGTCGGTTTTGATCAAATTTAAAGGCGAGCTAAAAGAGGGCGTGACGCTTCGTGATCTTGTCAATGCGATACCTTATTTTGCTATCAAAAAAGGGCTTTTAAGCGTTGAAAAGAAAAATAAAAAGAACATTTTTGCAGGTAAAATTTTAGAGATCGAGGGATTAGAGAGTCTAAAAGTGGAGCAGGCATTTGAGCTAAGTGATGCTTCGGCTGAGCGCTCGGCGGCTGCTTGCGTGGTAAATTTAAGCGAGGCTAGCGTCGCGGAGTACGTTCGCTCAAACGTTGCGCTAATTGAAGCGATGATAAAAGCAGGGTACGAGAGCCGTGAAACGCTTGCTAGGCGAAAAGAGAAGATGCAAAAATGGCTAGAAAACCCAACTCTTTTAAGAGCCGATAAGGACGCAAAATACGCTGAAATTTTAGAGATTGATTTATCGCATATAGATGAGCCGATCCTTGCCTGTCCAAACGACCCAGACGACGTAGCAACGCTAAGTGAAATTTTAGCTGATAGCAAAAGAGCGCACGATATCGACGAGGTCTTTGTGGGTAGCTGTATGACAAATATCGGGCATTACAGGGCGCTTGCTAGGATATTAGAGCGTGAGAGCAAGCTTACAACTAGGCTTTGGATCGCGCCGCCAACAAAAATGGATAAAAAGACGCTTGAAGATGAGGGCGTTTATGAAATTTTTAAAAGGTTAAATGCTAGGACAGAGGTGCCAGGCTGCTCGCTTTGCATGGGTAATCAAGCAAGAGTAAATGATAATGCCGTTGTCTTTTCGACCTCGACAAGAAATTTTGACAACAGAATGGGCATGGGCGCAAAGGTCTATCTAGGAAGTGCCGAGCTAGCCGCTGTGTGCGCGCTGCTAGGGCGTTTGCCAAGCGTTAGTGAGTATAAAAAAATAGTAAGAGATAGTCTTAGTTTAAACAAAGATCAAATTTATAAATACCTAAATTTTAATGAAATAAGCGAGTTTAGTATATAAATTTGTTACAATATCGCGAAATTTTAAGGAGCTTTGATGAAAAAAGTAGCTTTTTTTCTCTTTTTTAGCAGTTTTCTTTTTGTAAATTTACACGCATTAGAGTGTGGCGACCTAGCTAAAAAAGAGATCTTTAAAACTACTCCAAACGAGCTTGCTTACGCGAATGAGGGGCTATTTTTTTGTGATGGCTCGCTTTTAAATTTAAAAGAGGTAAAAGAGCTTTTTGACGCGAGTGTGGCCGTGAGAAGTGAGTCTCAAAGTTGCGTTGGAGAGGGCGTTTATAGAGAAAATTTAAATAAATTTAGATGGATCTTGCTAAAAGCTTCGTTTGCACCTGAAATCTATCAAAAAGAGCTTGCAAAGCCAGAAGCGGCCGAGGCTCAAAAAGATGCTCAGATGGAGTATTTTAGATACTGGGCGAATGAGAGCTTGTTTAACTTTTTAAAATATAAAAAATTCAGCGAAGCTTATAAAAACGCACAAACTCCGCTGGTTAAATTTTACGAGGCTTTAGGCGTTGATAGTGCAAGTGCTGCCTACTACGCAACTAGCGTGATAAATGAGTTTTTAAGCTTTAGTGTCGGCAAAAATGTAAATAAAGCTAAAATTTTAACCACAGAGCAAAAGATGATGGCTCAAAAGATGAGCTTTGACGAGCTTGCAAATTTACTCTACTCGAAAAATTTCACCACCGCTGAGCTTACAAATTTACTTGATATCGCACTGCTAAATGACAAAAGTAGCGAGATGATAGAAGAGATCATAAGGCGCGGGGCTGATGTAAATTTAGGCGATGAGACGCCGCTCTTTTTTGCTCTTAAAAATTTAGAAAATGTAAAAATTTTGCTTAAAAATAGAGCCGATGTAAATCACAAAAATTTCTTTGGCAAAAGTGCGCTTTTTTATGCTGTGCAGTTTGAAGATGCGCCTCTTTGCGAGCTTTTGCTAAAGAGTGGAGCCAATGCGAACGAGAGCTACATCGACGAGCAGTCTAAGATGAATATGATAAATTTAGGCATGATGCAAGTAGAGGATACGTGTGGCCTAGAGCATACAAATAGAAGCGTTTTCATGCATGCAGCAGCTCACGCGACGCCTGAAATTTTAAAGCTTTTGATAGATAACGGTGCCGATATGAACGCCACTGATGATGCGGGATTTAACGCGCTTGATTATGCGATTAAAGATAAAAATGAAAAAAATATTAAATTTTTAGAAGAGCTTGGTTTAAAGCCAAATTTTAATTAGGAAGAGATATGAAAAAGACAGCTTTTGTGACAGGTGCAACATCTGGCTTTGGCGAGGCGATCGCTAGAAGACTCTCACAAGAGGGCTACAAGATAGTCGCTCTTGCAAGGCGCGAAGATAGGCTAAAGAAGCTTGCTAGCGAGCTTGGCGATACACACATCATCGTAGCTGACATACGTGATAAAAAGGCTGTTTTTGATGCAGTTGATAGCTTGCCTGATAAATTTAAAGATATCGAAGTGCTTGTAAATAACGCTGGACTTGCCTTGGGACAAGAAAAGACGATAGATGCGAAGGTTGAGGACTTTGAGACGATGATAGATACAAATGTAAAGGGTCTCATCTACTCTACAAAGGCCATTTTGCCGCTACTTTACAAGCAAGAAAAGGGCTATATCTTTAATCTTGGCTCGACAGCTGGCTCGTGGCCATATCCTGGCAGTAACGTTTATGGCGCTACAAAGGCCTTTGTAAAGCAGTTTAGTCTAAATTTAAGAAACGATCTAGTTGGCACAAATATCAGGGTGACAAACATCGAGCCAGGTCTTTGTAAGACTGAATTTAGCGAGGTTAGATTTAAGGGCGATAAGGCAAAGGCTGATAGCATCTACGAGCATACAAATTTTATCACCGCTGAAGATATAGCGACTATTTTGCTTAACTGCCTAAATATGCCTGGGAGTGTAAATATAAATAGGGTCGAAGTCATGGCAAATACGCAGACTTGGGCTGGACTTGCGATAGAAAAATTTTAAGGAGTTTATGTGAGACAAATTTTATTGTTACTATTTTTTAGTGCCGTTCTTTTTGGCGTTGATCCAGAAGTCGCCAAAAGAAACGCACAAATTTACGGCGTTTTCACGCTTATACCGCCAGTTGTGGCCATAGCGCTTGCTTTTATCACAAAAGATGTCATCTTGTCGCTATTTATCGGTGTTTTTAGCGGGACTTTTCTTATAAATATCGTTAATGAAAATGTCTTTATGGGCATCATCAAAGGCTTTACTGGCATCGTTTCAAGAGTGGTTGAGTCGATGGCTGATAGCACCGATGCTGGCATCTTGCTTCAAGTGCTTTGTATAGGCGGCGTGGTCGCACTCATCACAAAGATGGGCGGTACAAAAGCGGTCGCTCTTTGGCTTAGCAAAAAGGCAAAAACTGGCGTTTCAGCTCAAATTTCAACATGGCTTATGGGTATTTTTGTATTTTTCGATGACTACGCAAACGCCCTAATCGTTGGTCCTATCATGAGACCAATAAGCGATAAATTTAAAATCAGCCGCGAAAAGCTAGCCTTCATCATCGACGCCACTGCAGCACCGATCGCAGGTATTGCTATCATCTCTACATGGGTCGGACTTGAGGTTTCGCTCATCGAAAAGGGCTACGAGCTTATCGGCGAGACTGGTATAAACGCTTATTCTATATTTATCGAGACCATTCCATATAGATTTTACAACCTCTTTATCTTGTTTTTCATCGTCTGCACAGCCTTGATGCAACGCGAGTATGGCCCTATGCTAGCAGCCGAAAGACGCGCTAGAAGAGGCGAACTTCACTCAGGTAAAACTCAAATTCAAGACCTTGAGGACAAGACTCTTGAGCCAAAAGAGGGCGTAAAACTAAGCGCTTCAAATGCTATCGTGCCGCTTCTTGTGCTAGTTATCGGCGCATTTACTAGCTTTTATTTTAGCGGTCTTGCTGCACTTGAGGGCGATACTCTTAAAAATGCACTTGCAAATCCGCTTTCATTTTCAACATTTAAAGATACTTTTGGCGCAGCTGACTCTGCTACATCGCTATTTCAAGCAGCATTGCTCGCTAGCATAGTAGCTATCACGATGGGTGTTTGGCGCAAAATTTTTGATGTAAAAGAGGCTATTAGTACATGGGTAAAGGGCTGGAAAACTATGATCATCACGGTTGTTATCTTGCTTCTTGCTTGGAGCCTTAGCGCGGTTATAAAAGAGCTTGGCACTTCAAGATATTTGGTTGATTTGCTAAGTGATTCAACGCCTAAATTTATCTTGCCAGTGGCTGTTTTCATCCTTGGCTCATTTATCAGTTTCTCAACTGGCACCAGCTACGGCACAATGGGCATTTTGATGCCTCTTGCTATCCCGCTAGCTTATGCAGTGGGTAAAAACTACGGCTTAGATGGCGATGCGATGCATGCTTATATGATCGTAAATATCTCAAGCGTTCTAACTGGCGCTATCTTTGGTGATCACTGCTCGCCGATATCAGACACTACGATACTTTCATCAATGGGTGCAGGATGTAGCCACATCGATCACGTCTCAACGCAGATGATCTACGCACTTAGCGTTTGTGCGGTTTGTGTGCTTGTTGGCTACTTGCCAGTAGCACTTGGTCTAAGCGTTTGGATCGCACTTCCTTGCGGATTTTTAGCGATCTGGGCTTTGGTTAGATTTGCCGGTAAAAAAGTCGAAGAGAAAGCGGCATAAATTTGGACTGCAAATACCTAAAAGAGTGCGGATCATGCACTCTTTTTACCCCTTATAGTGAGCAAATTTCATTTAAAACTGATCTTATCAAGCAAAATTTCTCCCACTTTTATGAGGGCAAATTTGATCTTTTTAGCTCAAGCCCAAAGCACTACCGCACGAGGTCTGAGTTTGGCATCTGGCACGAGGGCAGCAAGCTTAGCTATACGATGCACGCAAGCGAAAAAGGCAAAAAGGTCTTCATAGATGAGTGCCCAAAGGTTTGCGAGCAAATTTCACATCTCATGCCAAGGCTACTTGAGAGCTTGCAAGATGATGAAATTTTACGCACAAAGCTCTTTGGAGTGGAGTTTATCGCCTGTAAAAGCGGCACCTTAGTCACGCTTCTTTATCACAAAAAGCTAGATAGTGAGTTTGAAGCGGCGATGAAAATTCTAGCTAGCAAGCTTGATGTGATGATCCTAGCTAGATCTCGCGGCCAAAAGCTGCTAAGCGGTGAGCTAAATTTAGTTGATGAGCTAAATGTTGATGGGCAAATTTATAAATTTAGCCTAAGTGAAAATGCCTTTATCCAGCCAAATAAAGCGGTAAATGAGAAGATGATAGCTTGGGCAAAAGAGTGCGTGCAAGGTGGCGCTGACCTACTGGAGCTTTACTGCGGACATGGGAATTTTACCATCCCGCTTTCGTTTAAATTTAAAAACGTCCTTGCCACTGAAATTTCAAAAAGCTCGATCGCAAATGCCCTTAAAAACTGCGAGCTAAATGGGGCAGAAAATATCAAATTTTTACGCATGGACGCTGATGAGCTGATGAGCGCATTTGCTGGCGTTAGGGAGTTTAATAGGCTAAAAGATATAAGCTTAAACGACTTTAACTTCTCTCATGTCCTTGTAGATCCGCCACGCGCAGGACTTAGTGAAAGCGTCATAAATTTCATTAGAAATTTCAAAAACATCATCTACATCTCGTGCAACCCAGAGACATTAAAAGAAAATCTAAATGAGCTTACTAAAAGCCATAAAGTGATAAAATTTGCGCTCTTTGATCAGTTTGCTAACACTCATCACATCGAGTGTGGCGTGCTACTAGAGGCAAAAGATAAATTTTAAAAGGAAAGTTGAAAAATGGTTTCATTAAACAAAATCATCCAAGCAAAGATAACGATCGGTCACTTTGTAAATAAAACTCCGTTTGCGCTAAGTGCAAAACTTAGCAAAATTTTAGGCGCAAATGTCTATCTGAAAGAGGAAAATTTACAACGAACCGGAGCTTATAAGATAAGAGGCGCTTACAATAAAATAGCTAGCCTAAGCGAGGAGGAGCGAAAACGTGGCGTCGTGGCTGCAAGCGCTGGCAATCACGCTCAAGGTGTGGCGATAAGTGCAAAAGAATTTGGCGTGCATGCTTGCATCGTCATGCCAGAATCAACCCCACTTCTAAAGGTAGCTGGCACAAAGGATCTTGGCGCTGAAGTGATCTTAAAAGGTGATAACTTTGATGAGGCGTATGAATTTGCAGTAAATTACGCCAAAGAAAAAGATATGACCTTTGTTCATCCATTTAACGATGAGTACGTCATGGCAGGGCAGGGTACTGTGGGTCTTGAGATGCTTGATGAGATAAGCGACCTTGATATGGTTGTAGTGCCAGTTGGCGGCGGCGGTTTAGCTAGCGGCGTGGCAAGCTGTATAAAACAAGTAAATCCAAAAACTAAAGTCGTTTGCGTCGGCGCAAAGGGCGCTCCAGCGATGTTTAACAGCTACGGCGCTAAAAAGAGCATAAACTCAAAGTCAGTTCGCACCATAGCTGATGGCATCGCTGTGCGTGATGCGAGCGAGATAACGCTTAAAAATATCGTTGAGTGCGTTGATGAGTTTGTGCAGGTCGATGATGAGGAGATCGCAACTGCGATTTTATTTTTGCTAGAGACGCAAAAGATCGTGGTTGAGGGAGCTGGCGCAGCTGGCGTGGCAGCACTTATGCATGATAAGATCAAATTTAAAAAAGGCGCAAAGATAGGCGTGGTGCTAAGTGGCGGAAATATCGATGTTCAAGTGCTTTCTATCATCATCGAAAAGGGTCTTATTAAGTCTCACCGCAAGATGACCTTGCAAATCACACTTGTAGATAAGCCAGGAGCGCTAATGAGCCTAACTGATAGTCTTAAATCAGCAAATGCAAACATCGTCAAGATCGACTATGACCGCTTCTCTACTAAGCTTGACTACGGCGATGCAAGCATCACTATCACGCTTGAGACAAAGGGTCTTGAGCATCAAGAAAAGATCAAAGATACACTTAATAAAAACGGCTTTTCTTTCACTCAACTCTTCTAAATTTATAAGCTCGCTACCTTTTAAAGTAGCGAGCATTAACTTTCATTAAATTTACAGGACTAAAATTTCGCAAATTTATTCAAGGATGAGATATGAAAAAGAGTTTATTAAGCCTTGCGTTGTTTTGCACTTTAGCTTTTTGTGCCGATGATGAGGTGGTTGGCAAAGAAAATGATCAAGTATGGATAGGAGCTATGGGCGGATGCAAGCTTTATGTATTTTCACTAAAGACGACTGATGCGCCAGTAGATAAGCTAATAGCCAAAGATGAGGCGCAAAAAGAGCTTGTGGCAAATACTAAAAATTTACCAAACAAACACAACGTAATGTTTGCAAAGTGCGAGGACTACACAGCGCTCATAGATAGCGGCTATGAAGATAGCTTGGAAATTTTAAAGTATGATCTGCAAACTTTTGGCAATATAAAGCCAGAGGATCTAACCTACGTCATCATCACGCACGCTCATCCTGATCACATAGGTGGGCTCATAGATGGCGGCAAAAAGACATTTAAAAACGCCAAACTTTTTATAGATGAAAAGGAGTGGGACTACTGGATGAAGGGCAAAGATGAGAGGACAAAAGAAATTTTATCGCTTTATAAGGATGATAAGAGCTTTTTTGACCATAAAAAGCCGCTATTTAACGGGGCTCTAAAGATCATGGCTATCCCAGCCTACGGCCACACTCCAGGGCACAACATGATAAGCTTTGAGACAGATAACGACAAGATCATCTTTATAGCTGACCTTCTTCACGTCCTAGCAGTGCAAGAGGTCGAGCCAAGCATATCTATCACTTATGATATAGATCCAGCCCAAGCTGCCAAAACAAGAGAAAAGGTGCTTGATGGCTTGGAGGACGAGACTACAAAGATAGTAGGCGCTCACATGCCTTATAAGAGCCCCATCACCTTGCCTGAGTGAGTAAATTTCTTTTGCTTTACAAATTTAGGATAAAATGCGGGCTTTAAAGGAGAAAATATGAGCGAATACGCAAATTTGATATTAGCTATCTTGCTAGCTATTTTGGCATTTGCATTTTATAGGTCAAACAAGGCGCTAAAAAAGGCAAAAGACGATAGCGAAAATGTCTCAGTCAGCACTGAAATTTCGCAGCTTAAAAGCATCGGTGAGCTATCTGTCTTTCAGGTCTATAGCAAAGAGATCGTCACAAAGACAGATCATGCGTTTGGAAATTTTGGCAAAGAGTATCTAAGGTGGCTAGTAAGCGAGAAGAAGCTTTCAATGATATTTGAGTTTGAGATAAATTTCATCTACGATCTAACTAGCCCAAAGCTCGAGATCACACAGATCGCAAACTCTAGCTACAAGATAAAAATGCCTCCATGTAAGTATAAATTTTCAATCGCAGATATGAAATTTTACGATGAAAAAAATGGCAAATTTATACCATTTTTGCTGCCTGACTCGCTAAATGGCTTTTTTGGTAGCACTTTTACAGAAGAAGATAAAAATAGACTAATCGAAGAGGCTAGAAACGAAGTCAAAAAGATGAGCGTTCGCCTTATCTCGCAGCTTCAAAGTAAAATTCACAAATCAGCTCGCGACACGCTTGAAGCGATAGCTAAGAGCTTTGGCGCAAATAAGGTCGAGTTTGTCTTTGACGATAGCGACGAGCAGATAAATGAGCAACTAAATTTAGAAAATATCGCATAAAAACAAAATTTAAAGGAGAAAAAATGAGTGTAAATTCACAAGAGGTCACACAAGCACCAGGCAACAACACAGTCTTTCAAACATGGGTCTTAAAAGGCGACAAAAAAGCATGTAAAGAGGGCTTTGCTAAGCTTTGTGCTTTGGTTGTAAATTTAAACAAAACTGCTAAAGTTAGATTTGGTGCAAATGAAAATGTAAACTGCGTCCTTGGCGTGGGTCATGATGCTTGGAAAAAGCTTGAAATTTCAAAAGAATTGCCAAAAGAGCTTGTAAATTTTAAAGCTATCAAAGGCGATAAACATGAAGCCGTTAGCACAAAGGGCGATATCCACATCCACATCCGCGCGCTAAATGCGGCTGACTGCTTTGACATGGCGCAAAATATCAAAGAAGTTTTGTTTAAATTTGCAGAGCTTACAGATGAGACTCAAGGCTTTAAGTATCACGACGGCAGGGCGATCATCGGCTTTGTAGATGGCACTGAAAACCCTGATGGCGAAGATAGGGACCTTTTTGCAAAAGTCGGCAAAGATGACGCTAAATTTAAAGGCGGTAGCTACGTTTTTGTTCAAAAATACTTCCACAAAATGAAAGAGTGGAACGCCACAAGCGTGAGCGAGCAAGAAAAGGTGATAGGTCGCTCAAAAGAGTATGACATCGAGATGAGCGAGGATGAAAAGCCTAGTAACTCACACTCAGCTGCCGCAAATGTAGGAGATGATAAAAAGGTTGTGCGCGGCAATATGCCATTTACTGAAGGTAGCAAAACAGGCACTTACTTTATCGCTTATGCGAGCACATTTTCAACGGTTGAGCTTATGCTTAAAAAGATGTTTATCGGTGAGCCAAAAGGCAACTCAGATAGGCTACTTGACTTTAGCACGCCAGTAACTGGGGCTTTGTATTTTGCCCCTACACTTGATATGCTTGGTGACTACGAGGGATAAATTTAGCTTGGGGTGAAGTAAATTTGCCCCTTTAAATTTATAAGGATAAAGATGCCAGAGTGGTTTATCTACGCAGCTCTTTCAGCTGTTTTTGCTGCACTTACAGCGATCTTTGCAAAGCTAGGCGTAAAGGACATCGATAGCGATTTTGCGACATTTATAAGAACGGTCGTTGTCGTTTTTATGCTTGTTTTGCTTTTAAGTGTGGCTAAAAAATGGCAACCGCTAAGCTCGCTAAGTCCAAAAAACTGGCTCTTTCTCATACTAAGCGGCATGGCGACTGGTCTTTCGTGGCTCATGTATTTTAAAGCTATGCAAGCAGGCAAGGTCTATCAGGTAGCGCTGGTTGATAAATTTAGCGTTGTGCTGGCTATCGTTTTGGCTGTCATATTTCTTGGCGAGAGGCTAAATTTAAAAGAAATTTTAGCCGTCTGTCTTATTGTATCTGGCGTGTTTCTACTCATTTTTAAATAAAATTTTCTGCATTATTCTTAAAGTATATTTTTAATTTTAATTTGTAATTAATCAAAAAGCCCCTAGAATTTGACAATTTCATTTTGAAGGGAGAAATATGAAAAAAATTATTCTATCAGCCATCGTAGCTTGTGCTGCATTTGGTGCAGGTATGAACTACACAGATGTCGTAAAGGACGTATATGCTGACGCAAACTCAGCTAAGAGTATAGGCAGACTGCTACCAACCAACGCAGTTGAAATTTTACAAACAAGTGGCGACAGAGCGCAGATCAAAGTAAAAGGCTATCAAAACCCAGCCGTTAGCAACGTAGTTTATTTTGCTGATGGCGCGAGGATCATCTCAGTAGCATTTGCAAAAACTGCACCTTTTGATATCAAAGTGATAAAAGAGGGCAAAAATGGCAAATGGAACGAGGTAGAAACGACAGTTTTCGTTCAAAAAGATGGCTTTAGCACCGATGTAAATGCGATGTTTGCAAAAGCTGATAAGATGTATAAAGAGAGCTGTGGCGTTTGCCATGCGTTGCCTCAAACTACGCACTTTAACGCAAATCAATGGCCGTCACTTCTAAAATCAATGATCGGCAGAACCGCAATAGAGAAAAAAGACGAGTGGCTAGTTATCGAATATCTACAAAAACACTCATCTGACGTAAATTTAGGCAAATAAGTAAAACCTAGCAGGGCTAAATTTAATCAAATTTAGCAAGGCAAAGGGCTTAAATTTAAAGGTTTTACTTAGAGAGAAAACCAAATTTAGTCCGCGTGGTCGGACAAGTAACTTTAGGTGGGTGAACGACCGCCTTTAGAGGATACCAACTGCTTGGTATCTGTGCGGGAGAGAGTGAGCGAAGCATATCGCTAGCGATGCGAGCGATGGGTGACTGCTCGCAGCCCAGGCTTTGCCTAGGCGAGAAGTAAAAAAGGTATTTATTAATGCAAAGACGAAAATTTTTAAAAGGTAGTTTGGCTTTAGCTGCTACACCATTTCTAGGCGGTTGCGCTTTTAGTGGAAATGGCAGTGTAAAACCAAGCTTAGTACAAAATGGCAGCGTTAGAACCTCTGCATATTGGGGTATGATGGATGTTAGCGTAAAAGACGGCGTTGTGACTGGCTCAAAGCCACTTAGCGTCTTAAGCAGTATACCAAATCCATTAAGAGGCTACACTGCAGATATGATCTACAAGTGCCGCATCAAGCATCCTATGGTGAGAAAGAGCTATCTTGAAAACCCAGATAGCCCAAAGCCAGAGCTTCGCGGTCAAGATGAGTGGGTACAGGTAAAGTATGAAGACGCGATCAAGCTAGTTGCAAGAGAGCTAAAAAAGACAAGAGCTCAAAGAGGCCTTGCTAGCGTTTATGCGAAGTCTCCAGCGTGGAAATCAAGCGGAAATTTCAACAGCTCAACTACGCTTTTGGCTAGATTTATGAACCTAACTGGCGGTTTTGTCGGCGGTCTTGGCGACTACTCGACAGGTGCAGGGCAGGTCATCATGCCTCACGTTATGGGCGGCATAGAGGTCTATGAGCAGCAAACTACATGGCCGGTGGTACTTGAAAACTCAAAGGTAGTGGTGATCTGGGGAAGTGACCCAGTAGCTACGCTAAGAGTTGGTTGGACGGCGACTGATGAGCTAGGATATAAATACCTAGAAGATCTAAAAAATAGCGATAAAGAGATCATTATAATCGACCCTATCAAGAGCCTAACGGGTAACTACTTTGACGGCAAGGCAAAATGGATCGCTCCAGTGCCAAACACCGATACAGCGATGATGCTTGGCATGGCGTATCATCTATATAAGACCAAAAACTACGACAAAGAGTTTTTAGAGAGCTACACAGTTGGCTTTGATAAATTCTTGCCGTATCTGCTTGGAAAAAAAGATGGCAAGCCAAAAACACCAAAATGGGCGAGCAAAATTTGTGGCGTCAGCGAAAAGGTGATAAAAGAGCTTGCTGTTAAAATGTACAAAAACCGCACGATGATAATGGGCGGCTGGGCTATGCAGCGTGCTCACCACGGCGAGCAGCCTTACTGGATGCTAGTCACTTTAGCTGCGATGCTAGGTCAGATAGGCCTACCAGGTGGAGGCTTTGGCTTTAGCTATCACTACAGCGGTGGCGGCGTGCCAACTAGCACGGCAACGGTCGTTGGCGGTATCAACCCAGCAGATATCGGCGTCATCAAAGATGGTAAATTTAAAGGTTATGCAAAAGACGTGGCTGATGAGAGGTTAAAAGCGGAGATAGAAGAGATGCAAGCAGCCTCTTTCCCAGTGGCTCGTATAGCTGATGTGCTTTTAAACCCTGGCAAGACGATAGATCATAACGGCAAGAAGATCACCTATCCAGACATCGACTTCATCTACTGGGCAGGGGGCAATCCATTTGGTCACCAGCAAAATTTAAATAAGCTAAAACGTGCATGGCAAAAGCCAAGAACGGTTGTCGTAAATGAAATTTACTGGACGCCAACAGCGAAGATGGCTGATATTGTATTTCCAGTGACGACTCTTTATGAAAGAGATGATATCTCTATGGTTGGCGACTACTCTAACCAATACATCATGCCGATGAAGCAAGTCGTAGCCAAACAAAACGAGGCAAAAGACGACTATCAAATTTTCTCTGATCTAAGTAAGGCTTATGCTGACGGCGTAGCTGAAATTTACACTGATGGGGCAAAAGAGCCGCTTGATTTCATCAAGTCATACTACGATAGCGCCGCTAAAGTCATCAATGAAAACAAAGCTCTTGGCGTAAAAATGCCTAAATTTAGCGAGTGGTGGGAGAAAAACGAGCCTACTAAATTTGACTCAACCGCAGAGAACGAGGCTTGGGTAAGACACGCTGAGTTTAGAGAAGACCCTATCCTAAACGCTCTTGGCACGCCAAGTGGTCTTATAGAAATTTACTCAGAGACGATAGCAAATATGAACTACGACGACTGCAAGGGTCATGCTATGTGGATGGAGCCTGCTGAGTGGCTGGGTGCGAAGAAAAAATCAGCCAGCATTCACCTGCTAAACCCACACCCAAGCGTGCGCTTGCACTCTCAGCTAGGCATAACGTCGCTTAGAGATACGTACGCGGTGGCTGATCGTGAGCCGATCTTGATAAACACTAAAAATGCTAAAAAGCTTGGCATCAAAACAGGCGATATCGTGCGTGTTTATAACAAGAGAGGTGAAATTTTAGCAGGCGCTGTGGTGAGCGATGATGTGAGCTACAACGTAGCAAGACTTTGCGAGGGCGCATGGTACGACCCAGATGAGAAGGGCGTTTGCAAAAATGGCTGCATAAACGTCTTAACAAACGACATCCCAGCTAGCAAGCTCTCAAATGCAAATATCTCGCATACAACGCTTGTTAATATCAAGAAATTTAAAGGCGAAGCACCAGAGCTTAGCGCCTTTAAAGAGCCAAAATTTTCAGTCTGATCGGACTGTAAATTTGTAAGAGTGAGCGGAGCATATCGCTAGCGATGCGAGCGATGGGTAGCTACTCTAGGATAAAACCAAAATTTAGATCGCTTAATTGCGATCTTAGTCTTTAGTGCGGGATCAAACCGATGGGGTTTGTCGCAGCTTGGGCTTGCTCAAGCGAGAAGTTAAAGATAATAAAAGGAGAAAAAATGAACGAGAACAGACGAGATTTTCTAAAAAAAGGTGCAACAGCAATCGCAGCTACACCTTTGCTTTCAGGCGTAACAGCTTCAAATTTGTTTGCTGATGAGGTTAAAAAGGGCGTTGTAAAAAATGGCGAAACTCTTACAGCTGCTCACTGGGGCATGCTAAAAGTGACAACTAAAAACGGCATCGCTGTAAAGTCAGAGCCTATCCAAAAGACAAGTGAAATTTACAACCCACTTCAGCACTACACGCCAGATATGATCTATAAAAGTCGTATCAAACACACAATGGTAAGAAAGAGCTACCTTGAAAACCCAGATAGCCCAAAACCAGAGCTTCGTGGCATTGATGAGTGGGTCGAGGTGCCTTACGAAGAGGCGATCAAGCTAGTTGCTAAGGAGCTTAAAAAGACAAGAGCTCAAAAAGGTTTAGAGAGCGTTTTTGCAGGTAGCTACGGCTGGAAATCAAGCGGCAATGTGCATAACTCAATAATTTTGCTTCATAGATTTATGAACCTTAGTGGCGGCTTTGTTGGCTCGCTAGGCGACTACTCAACAGGCGCTAGTCAGATCATCATGCCTCACGTTGTAGGTAGTATCGAGGTTTATGAGCAGCAAACTAGCTGGCCAGTCGTGCTAGAAAACTCAAAAGTCGTAGTCATCTGGGGTGCAAACCCACTTGCGACACTTCGCATAGCTTGGACAGCGACTGATGAGCAAGGCTTTAAATACTTTGAAGAGCTAAAAAACAAAAAAGATATCAAAGTGATCGTGATCGATCCTATCAGGTCTGAAACAGCACAATACTTCGACAAAGCTCAGTGGATCGCTCCAGTGCCAAACACCGACACGGCGATGATGCTAGGCATGATGCACTACCTATATGAAAGCGGCAAATACGATAAAGAATTTATCGAAAACTACACTTATGGCTTTGATAAATTCCTCCCATATCTACTTGGTGAGACAGACAACACTCCTAAAAATTTAGAGTGGGCGAGCAAAATTTGTGGTATCGACAAAGATACTTTAAAAGAGCTAGCTGATACATTTGTAAGCAACCGCACGATGCTAATGAGTGGTTGGGGTATGCAGCGCGCTCACCACGGCGAGCAACCACACTGGGCGATGGTGACACTAGCTTCTATGATCGGTCAGATAGGCCTACCAGGTGGGGGATTTGGCTTAAGCTACCACTACTCAAACGGCGGCGCACCAACATGCAAAGGCGCAGTCATCGGTGGCGTAAATAGCGCAAGTGTGGGTAAATTTAATGAAAAAGGCGAGTTTATCGGCACTGATACGGGCGAATTTGACAAACACGGTCGCTTCGTCGCAAAAGCAGCCGCAGTAGCAGGCACAGGTCAAAGCTGGCTACAAAAAGCAACCAACTACGCTTTCCCAGTAGCTCGTATCGCTGATGCGTTGCTTCACCCTGGCAAAGTGATAGATCACGACGGCAAAAAGATCACTTACCCAGACATCGACTTTATCTACTGGGTCGGCGGCAACCCGCTTGTGCATCACCAAGATACTAATACAAATTTAAAAGCGTGGAGAAAGCCAAGAACGGTTGTCGTTCACGAAGCATACTGGACACCGACAGCAAAGATGGCTGATATCGTCTTTCCAGTCACAACAGAGTATGAGAGAAACGATATCACGATGACTGGGGACTACTCAAACATGAACATCGTGCCGATGAAACAAGTCGTTGAAAAATACCGCGAAGCAAAAGATGACTATCAAATTTTCACTGACCTTTGCAAGGCTTATGCTAAAAATTTAGTCGTTGCCTACACAGATAACGGCAAAGACGAGTTTGACTGGATCAAAGAGTACTACGACGCAGCCTACGCTCAAGTAAAGGCCGTCCCTGAGCTTGCAAGCGATATGAAGCCATTTGAAGAGTTTTGGAATGAAAACAAACCAGTCACTTTTGCCTCATCTCAAGATAGTGATAATTGGGTAAGACTTGGCGAATTTAGAGAAGATCCTGTGCTAAACGCTCTTGGAACGCCTAGCGGTCTTATCGAAATTTACTCAGATACGATCGAGAAAATGGGCTATGATGACTGCAAAGCGCATCCAACTTGGTTTGAGCCGATCGAGTGGCTAGGCATGAAAGATAAACCTGCAAAATACCACATGATAAGCGCTCACCCAACTGACCGCTTGCACTCACAGCTAAGCCAAACTTCACTTCGTGAGAAGTACGCTATCGCTAACCGCGAGCCAGTGTGGATAAATGAAAATGACGCAAAAGAGCTTGGCGTAAAAACAGGCGATTTAGTGTGTGTATTTAACGCTCGTGGCGAGGTACTAGCTGGTGCTCATGTCACTAAAAACATCAAAGAGGGTGTTGTAAAACTAGCTGAGGGCGCTTGGTATGACGGCTTTGATAGTGGCATCTGCAAAAACGGCTCTGCAAACGTGCTAACCATAGATATCCCAACAAGTAAGCTAGCAAACGGCAACATCAGCCACACAGCTCTTGTAAATATCAGAAAATATCAAGGCGATGAAGCACCAAAACTTACAGCGTTTTCTGAGCCAAAATTTTCTAAATAATTTCAAAGCAGGGGAGTGATCTCCTGCTTTTTTGAAAAATTCTATAAATTTGCGAAAAAATTTTAAAGAAAATTTATTAACTTTTATTATTTATATGTAATTAATGATCATATGAAATCCCTAAAATATGGCATTTGCAAGCCAAAATTTATTAAATATTGCTTAAAGGTAATTTCTAGTTTCAAGTTTTATTTAATAATAAAAATTATACAATCCGCCCCAAAATACCAAAAAATGCCACTGGATAGTGGTTTTTGATCGAGGGAGAGAAAAATAAAATGAATAATCTAAGTATAAAATCTAAAATATTACTCATCGTTTTTGTGAGTTTGCTTTGTCTAAGCGCAACTAGTGTTTACATCTTAAAAGGCGTTTTAAACAGCAGAAGCGAAGCCATTTCAAACCTTTCAATGAGCGAAGATATCATAAAACAGGGTGAATTTATCCATGAACTTCAAAAAGAGCGCGGTTATAGCGCAGCTTTCATGGCAAACGGCAAAGACTCTGAGAAAAATTTAAAAGAGCAAAGAGCAAAGGTTGATGGGATCGTGAAAGAACTCTCAAACAAAGATGAGGTGCTAAGGGTGCTTGGTGGTATAAGGGCAAAGGTCGATAAAAAAGAGAAATTTAATCTCCTTGGCGAATATAGCGGTATGATAGAAAACACGCTTGTCTTTTTAAATTCTCTCTCAAAAGACGCCAAGCCAGCTATAAAAGATGATGTGGCTAGGATTTTTAGCATTTCAAAGATCAAAGAGTACTACGGCATCACAAGAGCGATAATGAACGTCGCCTTTATCAAAGACGAGATCGACAAAAACACTTATGTAAATTTGATCTCTCACGACGCAAACATCAAAAAGTTTTTAAACGACTATGTCAAATTTAATAGCGGCAAATACGCAGACAGCCTGCAAAAAGATATCTTGCAAAGCAATGAATTTAAGCAAATAGACGAGATCATCAAAGATGCTATCGCCACTCCAGATGAGACAGTCAGAAAGATCGAGGCGGCTAGCTGGTTTAAAAGCATCACAAATTTGATCGATAGTCTCAGAAACTACGAGCTTTACTTGCTAAATGATATGAAAGAGCTAGCCACTCACGACAAAGACGAGACCAGCAACCTTGTGCTATTTATGGCTATAATGCTTACCTGTTTTATCGTCGCACTCGTCTTTATCTCGCTTGTTGTTGGTAAAAATATCATCTCAGGCATCGATAGCGTTAAAAATGGACTAAGCGAGTTTTTCTTATATCTTAACAACAAGACAAATTCTGCCAAACTTCTAAGCTTAAAAGGCAAAGATGAAATTTGCGTTATGTCTTCTCTTATAAACGAAAACATCCAAAAGATCCAAACATCTAAAGAAAAAGAGAATACCTTCATCCAAAAAGCCAACACCTTTGTAAATGAGATAAAAGATGGTAACTATGAAGCAAGCCTAGAAGCTGATACTAATAACCCAGCTCTAAATCAACTAAAAAATACATTTAAAGATCTTCAAGTAGCTCTTAAAGAAGCAATATCAAGTAATGGTAAAGATGTACTTGATCTACTAAACACATATAAAAACCAAGACTTCACAAAAAGACTTGATGATGATGGTAAGATAGCAAGTGGTATAAACTCTCTTGGCATTGAGATATCTAAAATGCTAAATGACAATCTAAACCAAGCACAAGTACTAGAAGAAAAAGCAAAACTTCTAGCTAGCTCAGTATCTAAAGTAGCTAGCTCAGCAAACACTCAAGCAAATAGCTTACAAGAAAGCGCAGCTGCAGTTGAGCAAATGTCTAGCTCAATGAATGCCATCTCTCAAAAGACAGCTGATGTTATAAGACAATCAGATGAAATTAAAAACATCATAACTATCATTAGAGATATAGCAGATCAAACAAACCTACTAGCACTTAATGCTGCAATAGAAGCTGCACGTGCAGGAGAACATGGTAGAGGATTTGCTGTTGTTGCTGATGAAGTAAGAAAACTAGCAGAAAGAACTCAAAAATCTCTAGGAGAGATAGAAGCAAATACAAATGTCCTAGCTCAATCAATAAATGAGATGAGTGAATCAATCAAAGAGCAAAGTGAAGGCATAAATATGATAAATCAATCAGTTGCTCAAATAGATCACTTAACAAAAGAGAATGTGGTAATTGCAAACCAAGCAAATGAAGTAACAAGTGATGTTGATAACATGGCAAAGACTATAGTAAGTGAAGTAAGAAAGAATAAATTTTAATCACTTTTTTTGAACAACCAATCCCTCAAGTTTATGCTTGAGGGATACTTTAAATTTAATCTATAAAAATAATTAAGATATTTAATAAAATTTACTTCATTTACCAAATAAAACATAATTTTATCCTATTATATGTGTTACATTTCTACTCAGCTATTTAAATAAATTTATAATTTATTTTTTTAAGATTTACTTGTAAAATCCCTATAAATATGTAGAAAAATTGCTTTAAACTATCGCATCATCTCTTTTATAAAGGGCTATTTATATAAATTTTCTTAAACTAATATGTAATTTTATGTTTTAAGTTTATTAAAAAATTTATCTATGTAAATCAGGGGTAAATAAGTTTAATGAGGATAATATCTATTAAATTTGTTTAAATCTTTTAAGGAGAAAAAATGAATCGACGAGATTTCATCAAAAGTGCTGCAGCTAGTGCTGCTTGTGCTAGTGCTGGCATTGCTGTGCCAAGCTCGCTAAGTGCGGCAAACGAAGCTGAAAAAGGCTGGCGTTGGGATAAGGCTGCCTGTAGATTTTGTGGAACTGGATGTGGCATCATGGTTGCTACAAAAGAGGGCAAGATAGTAGCTGTAAAAGGCGATCCAGAAGCACCAGTAAACCGCGGTCTAAACTGTATCAAAGGCTACTTTAACGCTAAGATCATGTACGGCGAAGATAGGATCACTCATCCACTTTTACGTGTAAATGAAAAGGGCGAATTTGACAAAAAAGGTAAATTTAAGCAAGTAAGCTGGAAGCAAGCATTTGACGTGATGGAGGCTCAGTTTAGAAAGACTTATGATGAGCTTGGACCTCACGGCGTTGGCGTGCTTGGCTCTGGTCAATACACTATCCCAGAGGGTTATACAGCTGTTAAGCTTATGAAAGGTGGATTTAGAAGCAACAGCATAGATCCAAACGCAAGACACTGTATGGCAAGTGCGGTTCTTGGTTTTATGCAAGTTTTTGGTATCGATGAGCCATCAGGCTGCTTTGATGACATCGAGCTAACAGATACTATCATAGCTTGGGGTGCAAATATGGCTGAGATGCACCCGATCCTTTGGGCGCGCGTGAGCGATAGAAAGCTTAGTGATCCTGATAGAGTAAAGGTCGTAAATTTAAGCACCTACTCAACTAGAACATCAAATTTAGCCGATATTGAGATCATTTTTGCTCCGTCATCTGATCTTGCGATCTGGAACTACATCGCTCGCGAGATAGTCTATAATCACCCAGAGATGATAGATGAAGAATTTGTTAAAAAACACTGCGTCTTCACAGCTGGCCCAGTTGATATCGGATATGGTCTTCGTCCAGACATCCACCACAAAAAATATGCTCCAAGCGAGCTAGACACAGCTGCGACTGAGAAGTCAAAGGTGTTAAGCGAGGCTGAGGGCGTTACGCTTTCTTACCTTGGCCTAAAAGCTGGCGATACGCTAGAAAATAAAAATGCTGCAAAAGCTGGCGATCACTGGCAAATAACATTTGAGGAGTTCAAAAAAGCTCTTGAGCCTTACACACTTGACTTTACAGCTAAGGTAGCAAAAGGCGATCCAAACGAAGATATCAATGAATTTAAGAAAAAATTAAAAGCACTTGCTGATCTTTACATCGAGAAAAATCGCAAAGTCGTGAGCTTCTGGACTATGGGCTTTAACCAACACCAACGCGGCACATGGGTAAATGAGCAAGCTTATATGGTGCATTTCTTACTTGGCAAGCAAGCACTTCCAGGCTCAGGTGCCTTTTCTCTAACTGGCCAACCAAGTGCGTGCGGAACAGCAAGAGAGGTTGGAACATTCGTTCACCGCTTGCCAGCTGACATGGTTGTCGGCAATCCAAAGCATAGAGAGATCACTGAAAAACTTTGGAAACTACCTGCTGGCACACTAAATGCCGTACCAGGCTCACACTACGTAAAAATGATGCGTGATCTTGAAGATGGCAAGGTTAAATTTATCTGGGTTCAAGTAAATAACCCATGGCAAAACACTGCAAACGCAAACCACTGGATCAAAGCAGCTCGCGAAATGGACAACTTCATCGTCGTAAGTGACCCTTATCCAGGAATTTCTGCAAAAGTAGCTGACCTTATCCTCCCAACTGCGATGATCTATGAAAAATGGGGCGCATACGGTAATGCTGAGAGAAGGACACAGCACTGGAGGCAGCAAGTACTCCCTGTTGGCGAAGCGATGCCTGATATCTGGCAGATGCTTGAGTTTAGTAAGCGCTTTAAGCTAAAAGATGTTTGGGGCGAGAAAAAGCTAAATGACAAAGTGACACTTCCAAGCGTGCTTGAAGCTGCAAAAGCTATGGGATATAGCGAAGAAGATACGCTATTTGACGTGCTTTTTGCAAACGAAGATGCTAAGAAATTTAGCGCAAACGATCCGATCATGGAAAACTATGACAACACAGAAGTCTTTGGCGACAGCAGAAAAGTGATCGGCTCAGATGGTAAAGAATTTAAAGGATATGGATTTTTCATCCACAAATATCTTTGGGAAGAGTATAGAAAATTTGGCGTTGGACACGGTCACGACCTAGCTGACTTTGACACTTACCACAGAGTAAGAGGTCTTAGATGGCCAGTTGTCGATGGTAAAGAGACTCAGTGGAGATTTAACACCAAATTTGACCCATACGCGAAAAAAGCCGCTCCAAATGATAAATTTGCATTCTACGGCAACAAAAACGCAGCCCTTCCAACAGGCGATCTAAAAGGTGTGAAAAATCAAGAGAAAACTCCTCTTGCAAACAAAGCAAAAATTTTCTTCCGCCCTTACATGGATCCATGCGAGATGCCAAGCAAGGATTATCCATTCTGGCTATGTACTGGCCGTGTTCTAGAGCACTGGCATACAGGCACGATGACTATGCGTGTTCCTGAGCTTTATAGAGCCGTCCCAGAGGCGCTTTGCTACATGCACGAAGATGACGCTAAAAAGCTTGGCGTGCTTCAAAATGAAATCGTTTGGGTCGAGTCACGCCGTGGCAAGGTAAAAGCAAGAGTAGATCTAAAAGGTAGAAACAAGCCACCAGTAGGTCTTGTTTATGTGCCTTTCTTTGATGAAAACGTATTTATAAATAAAGTCTGCCTTGACGCTACTTGCCCTATCTCAAAAGAGACTGACTATAAAAAGTGCGCGGTTAAAATTTACAAGGCGTAAAAGTGGCTGATATGGAATTTTCAAGTAGGCGTGAAGCTTTGAAATTTGGAGCTAAGGCAGCGATCTTAGCTCTTGGCGGAGGCTTTATATGGTCACTTAGTGCCAAAGCCTCACCGCTTATACTTCTTAGACCGCCTGGTGCGAAAGCGGAGAAGCAGTTTTTGAAAAGCTGTATTAGATGCGGGCTTTGCGTAGAGGCCTGTCCATTTGATACGCTAAAACTTGCTACTCTTGAAGATGGTATAAGTGTCGGTACGCCTTATTTTGAGCCTAGAAAAATTCCTTGTCATATGTGCGAGCATATCCCTTGCGTGCCAGTCTGTCCGACTGGGGCACTAGACGCAAATTTAGTTAGCACAGCTGGCAAACTAGACATAAACAAAGCCAAAATGGGCGTTGCAGTGGTCGATATGAAAAACTGCGTGGCATACTGGGGCATACAGTGCGACGCTTGTTACAGATCTTGTCCGCTCATAGATAAGGCCTTGTATCTCGAGTATCGCCGCAACGAAAGGACGCAAAAGCATGCATTTTTGCTCCCAGTAGTTGATAGCGATATCTGCACGGGTTGTGGCGTGTGCGAGCGAGCCTGTATCACCGAAAAAGCAGCCATTACCGTGCTAAACCGCGAGGTTGTGCTTGGTAAAGTTGGCGATAACTACGTCAAAGGCTGGATAAAAGAAGATGAAAGACGCGTGGATGATGCCAACAGCAAGATAAAGCTCGACATCAAAAAGGCGACTGACTATCTAAATGGCGGTGAGCTATGAAATTTTTAATCTTAAGACGAATAACTCAAATTTCTATCCTAGTGCTATTTATCCTAGGAAATGTTTATGGAGTTAAGATACTTAGCGGAAATTTAAGCTCATCTACGCTTTTTGGACAAATTCCACTAAGCGATCCATTTGCGGTGCTTCAAATTTTACTAGCAAGCTTTAGCGTAGGCATAAATGCAGTAATCGGTGCGATCATCGTCTTTGCATTTTACGCGCTCATCGCTTCTAGAGCATTTTGCTCGTGGGTTTGCCCAGTAAATTTACTAACCGACATTGCTTACAAGCTAAGAGAGAAATTTGGCTTTAAGGGCGAGAAAATTTTAAACGCAAGTAAAAATTTGCGCTATTACTTGCTAGCGCTTGCTCTTATCTTAAGCCTAGCTCTGTCAGTGCCAGCATTTGAGAGCATTAGCTTTATAGGTATCATCCAGCGTGGCATTATCTACGGCTCAGTTAGCGCCATTGGCATCGCCCTTGGCATAGTGGCCTTTGATATGTTCGTGCTAAAGCGTGGAATTTGCTCACACGTCTGCCCGCTTGGTGCATTTTACGCGGTGATATCAAAATTTGCTCTTATTAGAGTAAAACACGACGCAAATGCCTGTACAAAATGTATGAAGTGCAAGCTCATCTGCCCAGAGGTGCAAGTGCTAGACATGATCGGCAAAGAGAGCCGCGCAGTTAGCTCAAGCGAGTGCATAAGCTGCGGTAGATGTATCGACGTTTGCGGTGATGGGGCGTTAAATTTTAGTATTAGAAATTTAAGGAGAGAAAAATGAAAATGAAAATAATGGCGCTTGGAGCACTATGCGCTGCCTTTTTAGCGGCATGTGCATTGAATAATCCAAGCATTAGCGATTCGCAAATCGGCCTTAGAAATGTCGATTTGTTAGATGATAAAGACGTTGTTTTAAAAGACATCAACTACACAAAAGAGCCAGCGGGTATGGCAAAGAGATTTGACAGATCTTTTGAAAATGCACCTCCATTTATCCCACACGACACTGAGGGCTTGGTGCCGATCACAAAAGATTCAAATATGTGCGTAACCTGCCACATGCCTGAGTTTGCAAAAGATAGCGGAGCCACTCCTATCCCAGCTTCTCACTTTTATGACATCAGAAACAAAAAAGATCTTGCGGGCAAGCTTGATGATGAGAGATATAACTGCACAACTTGCCACGTCGAGCAACAAAATGGCGTAACTCAGCTTGTTGGCAATAAATTTAAGCCTGACTTTAGAGATAAAAATGGCTCACACAAGTCAAATTTACTTGACGTTTTAAATGACGGCGTTAAGTAATGCAAAGCAGGCGAGAGCTAATTAGTAAAATTTTGGGGGCAAAACCTGCTCCCAAATTTATAAATCCGCCATTTTTTAGCGGTGAATTTGACTGCGCAGGATGCGATGCTAGCTGCGTAAGTGCCTGTGAAAAAGAGCTTCTTAGCTTTGAAAATGAAAGAGTTATTTTTAAAGTTAAAAAGCTAGGCTGCGACTTTTGCGAAGAGTGCGCAAAAGCTTGCCAAAGTAGCGGCCACATGGCATTAAGCTTAAACTCGCCAAAGAGCATAAACGCAAAGGTTAGCATCAACGTCGCTAGCTGCCTAGCGTGGAATGACACGATTTGTTATAACTGCCTTGATGCTTGTAAATTTAAAGCGGTTGAGTTTCTTGGTGTTTTTCGCCCTATAATCAATCAAAATTGCGTGAGCTGCGGCGAGTGCTTTGATGTTTGTTTTAAAAATTCGCTTGAGATGGAGGCTTTATGAGAGTTTTATTTTTTCTTTTTTGCTTGTTAAATTTTATCTTTGCAAATGAGATCACAACGCCTATTAAAGAGATAGAAGCTAGTGCAAATGTGCTTAATACTACGCTGATAAATGGCAAACTTTTTATCGCAACTGACGGCGGCACGGTTGAAATTTACGATCCAAAGCAGAGTAAATTTGAAGAGATCATCAAAATGGATGATATAAAAACATACGTAAGCGACCATGAGAGGCCAAAAATTTTAAGCATAGATGAGCTTGGTGGGAAGATCCTCATCCTAAGCGAGGGTGACTACGCTACAAAGGTGCTTTATCTAAGAGAAAATGGGCAGATGAGAAGCATAAAAATGGCTAATCAAGCGATAAAAAAGGCTCTATTTTTAGATGATGAGCATATAGCACTTGCCTCAATCAGCAATGAAATTTACTTTTTAAACCTAAAAAGTGGCGAAATTTATGATAATTTTAAAATATCAATCGCAATGCTCTCAGACATGGAGATAAGCGAGGATAGAGGCACGCTAGCGATCGCTTGCGAGAGTGGTAAGGTCTATTTTTACAATGTTCGCACTAAAAAAATGGACAAAATTTTAGATATCCACACTGATAATATCTACGACATAGCCTACAAAAATGGCGTCATGATCAGCGGAGGCACCGACAGGATCGTTGGCATCTTCTCAGCTGGAACGCTAAAAAAGATAAATACTGGCTTTTTGGTTTATGGCGTGGGGCTTAGTAGTGACGGCAAGATCGCTGCATATATGAGCGATGAGATGAGCGATGTAAATTTAGTTGATAGTGCTAGTCTGGAAAATATCGCGATGCTAAAAACTGGGCAAAGCACGATAAATAGCATAGTTTTCATAAGCGACAACGAGGTCGTGACCTCTGCTTATGAGAAGAAAATTTTATTTTGGAGAGTTAGATGAATATTTCAAGCCTGATAGTCTATACGGATAACAAAAACGAGAGCGTAAAAAGCGAGATAGGCAAGCTAAAAGAGTGCGAGATCATCACTGACGCAGAAGATAGGATCGTGGTGGTCGTTAGCTCAGAGAGTATCGAAGATGAGATCAGAGTTTTTAAGATGATAGAGGGCATTAGCGGCGTGGTGAGCGTTGCGATGGTTTATAGCTACCAAGAAGACGCTCAGGAGAATAGAGAAAGGCTTGAAGCAAACGGCAAGATAAGCGAAATCTTAACAAGTGATGACGTAAAAGCCGAAGATATCGCATATGGTGGTAGCGTACACTATAAGGTGAGGTAAATTTAACTCCGTTTTGGTTTGAAATTTAATCAATATGTTGATAGGTTTTTTAAATTTTACTCGGTCGCTCTAGCAACTTATTAAATTTAAGCCCTTGTCTCCCTTTTTGACAAATTTATATCTAAAAGCAAATTTTAAACTTTCATTCACTCGCAAGAATTGACTACTAAAATTTGGCTTCGCTTACCGCTTAGCTCAAATTTTAGAGCCGAAATTACTCGTTCATGAAATTTTAAAATTTACTTGACGCTTATCTGACTTCACAAGGCAAATTTACAAATTTTACACTCGCCTTAGCAACTTACTAAATTTAGGGCTCATAGCCATTCGCCACTAAATTTAGAAGCGTGATATGCTCGTTCATAAATTTTAAAATTTGATAGATAATTCTTGAATATTAAATTTAAAGTTTAGAATTTAAAAGGACTAAATTCCAACCCAGCTTAAACCAGGTTGGAATTTATGAAGATTGATGAAGTAGTTTGATTAAAATTTATTCTTTCTTACTTCGCTTACTATTGTCTTTGCCATGTTATCAACATCGCTTGTTACTTCATTGGCTTTATTGGCAATTACCACATTCTCTTTTGTTAGGTGATCTATTTGAGCAACTGATTGATTTATCATATTTATGCCTTCACTTTGCTCTTTTATTGATTCACTCATCTCATTTATTGATTGAGCTAGGACATTTGTATTTGCTTCTATCTCACCTAGAGATTTTTGAGTTCTTTCAGCTAGTTTTCTAACTTCATCAGCAACAACTGCAAATCCTCTACCATGCTCTCCAGCTCTAGCTGCTTCTATTGCAGCATTAAGAGCTAGAAGGTTTGTTTGATCTGCTATATCTCTAATGATAGTTATGATGTTTTTAATCTCATCACTTTGTCTTATAACATCAGCTGTCTTTTGAGAGATGGCATTCATTGAGCTAGACATTTGCTCAACTGCAGCTGCACTTTCTTGTAGGCTATTTGCTTGAGTATTTGCTGAGCTTGCTACTTTAGATACTGAGCTAGCTAGAAGTTTAGCTTTTTCTTCTAGTACTTGAGCTTGGTTTAAATTTGAGTTTAGCATAGTGCAAATTACCTCTCCCATATTTGATACTCCAAGTATCATAGCCTTTAGGTCAGCCTCTAGCTCTTCATTTATCTCAACCTTTGCTGTAAAGTCATTTTTAGTATATGAGCTAAGAACATTTGTTATGCCCTTTAAATTTGCCGAGATAGATGTAAAGAATTTATTTAGTAGCTCTTTTAGTTCATTTAGCGATGGGTTGTTTGGAGTTGAGCCTATCTTTGCTCCAAGGTTTCCTTTGATCATTAAATTTGCTACCTTATTTAGCTCATCTATCATAGTGCTATCTTTTTTGATGCCAGCTATGACTTTGTCGATGTTCTCATTTATCGCCTTGCTCATCTCACCAAATTCGTCATTTGATCTTACCTCTAGCTTGCTTGGTGCTTTTGCTTCGTAAGTTACAAATTTAAATACATCATCAAGCTTAGACTGGATGATTTTTATAGGGTTAAGAGACTTTTTAAGCAAGAAATAGACAAATGCTGAGAGGATAACGATAAATAGCACTGCTAGGATTAGCTGGATCTTTAGGAGTGGCATAGTATTTGACGTAAATACATCTTTTTGCATGGCAGTTATAGCCAGCCAGCCACGATCGTTTAGCTCTATGAAGTCAGCATATCTATCCTCGCCCTTTGTGTTTTTATAAGCAATTAGACCGTTTTCATTAAATTCTTTATTTTTATATCTATTAATTAGACCTATCGTAGTTGGATTGTCTTTGCCAACTAACTCTTTGTCAGGGTGGATGATGATCTTGCCATCTTTATCTACTACGTAAGCATAACTATAATCAGTCTTGCTGATACTCATAATCTCTTCACTGAGACTTGAAATATCGGCATTCATGGCAGCGACACCTTTATCACCGATAGGTGCTGAAAATGCTATCATCATGGCATTTGAGCTTGATGATTTATAAGGATCAGAAAAAGTTGCTTTTGCGCCTTTTGCGATCTTATACCAGTCTCTTGTTCTTGGGTCGTAGCCTTTGTCGCTTGGCATCTCATTCTTACCATTTGAGCGGTACATCGCTCCATCACTCTCATATCCAACAAAAATTCTCTCTATCTCAGGCGATACGATTAGCTTTGTCGTGCTTAAAATTTCATTTATCTGGCTTCTATCCTCTAGCTTTTCTAGCCTTTGGGCGATGCCATTTGCGGCATGTGTATTCTCGTCAAAAAATGTATTCATAGCGTTTTTTACATCTTTTAAAATTTGACGTTGAGATTGGATGACTAGCTCGATGGTTTTACTCTGAGCAGTATAGTAACTAGCGGCCGACATAGCCACAAACGAGATACATAGAGCAACTATTAGCATTAGTGCTATTTTATTGGTGATTGACTTCACACGAATTCCTTTACATATGATTTACATTGTCGCAATATCGGCTAGTTTAAAAAGAATTGTATAGCTGTTTAAGAAATTTTTCTTTAAAAATAAAAATTTTTGATCTACAAGATAAATTTATGGTCTATCTTTTATTAAATTTAAAAGATTTTCTCTGATATTTTCGTTAGTTAAATTTGAAATTTCGCCGTAGAAATTTCCCTCTTTATCTAGCAGATAGATAGCGGAGCTGTGAGCGACAGAGTAGCCCATAGCAGAGTTTTTAAGGTGCATTTTTTGGTATTTTACGCCGTAGTTTTTAGCTACTTTTGGCAGATCGTTCATCTTTAGTCCGTCTGCATCTTTGTAGAAATTTTTTGCCATTAGGGTTAAATTTTCAGGCGTGTCACGCTCAGGATCAAGGGTGATGAAGAGTAGCTCAAAGTCGTCTCTTTTTAGCTTATTTAGCTCATCGCCCACAAGAGAGAGCGTAGTAGGGCAGACATCGGGGCAGTAAAGATAACCAAAATATATCGCTTTATATTTGCCGTTATAGTTTTTAAGGCTCACTTCGCCATGCTCTGAAAGCGCCTTAAAATCATACTTGTTTGGCTTTATAAAAAGCATCGCAAGACCAGCACATATTAAGATTATTATTAAGCCCCAAAGTGTCTTTTTCATCATTTGCCCTTACATTTTTAGATCGAGATCGACAAAAAATCCAGTATCTTTTTCGCCATCAAGCAGCTTAAATCTATACCTCATAAGATCGACCACACAAGCACTTAGCACGACTTGGGCTATTAGGCTATCGCCCCTTTGATCAAGCCTTGCCTTTATAGAACCCATGTTCATATTTATGCCATCGATTACAAGATTTGGATCTTTTAGTCCTAAATTTTTGCCATTAATGATCTTAAAGCTAAACGGTCTCATCGCAAAGATTGGTCTTGGCGAGATGTCTATCTTTAGCTTAACGCCATTAAATTTCACCTCGCAAGCATCTTTGTTTAGATCACATTTTAAAGGATCAAGCGATGTATTTACATCGGCAAATTCAGGCGGATCCTCTTTGCTGACCATAAATTTATGACCCATCCAAAAAGCGCCTGCTACGATAAAGATGAGTGAAAAAATGATTAGAATTTTTTTCATTATTTGAAGTTTTTGGTTACTCCGATATTATCAAGCTTGATGCTCTCGCCGTTGCTAAATTTTAGCTCCAGATCAACCTTATCGCCATCTTTTATGGGCTTATTTAGATCCATAAGCATGATGTGAAGACCGCCAGGTGCTAGCTTTGTCTCGCCATTTTTTGGGATAACAGCGTCCTCAACCTGAACCATAGCCATCATGCCATTTTCCATCTTGTGGGTGTGAATTTCAGTGCTTTTGCAAACACTTGAATGAACGCCAACTAGCTTTACATCGGTATTTGAAGCATTTTTGATATCCATGAAAATAGCGCTGTTGTTTGTGCCAGGCTTTGTGTCTCTTGCTCTGACATGATCTAAGCTGATGTCAGCCGCCATTAGTGTAGAAGCCGCAAGCAATGCACCAAAAACAAGTTTTTTCATATTTTTTCCTTTATGGTAAATTAATAATGGTTTTCAGATTATACATATAAAGAAACTAAAATTCCCTTTAAAATTTAAAAATTGAAATTTTTTAGGTTATAATTACGCACTAAATTTTACTTTTTGGGACACTTCACTTGAAAAAGATACTATTTTTCTTCATCGCGTTAGCGCCTTGTCTTTTTGCCCAAAATTACGAAGAAATTTACTTAAAAAATGGCCCATCTGCCGTTATAGAAGCCATCGAAAAGAACATTTTAAGTAAGGACTACTGGCTAAACAAGCTCAAAGACAAGGACGTTAGATACGGATATTACGACAACGAGATACTTCTAAGCGTGGTTGATAAGACTGACAAAGAGCTTGAGGTCATCTCTTATAAAGACGGAGTTACAAAAAAACTCTTTAGCTCAAGCGTCATCGTTGGCAAAAATGGCGACAAACTGCTTGAGGGTGACCTAAAAACGCCAGTTGGCGTCTATCAGCTCACACGTAGATTTACGCCAAATGACAGATATCTTGGACCTCTTGCTTTTTCTCTTTCATATCCAAATTTACTTGATAAACTTGCAAAACGTAATGGCAGCGGCATCTGGATACATGGCTATCCGCTCGATGGTCAAAGGACAGATGAGCTAAAGACAAAAGGCTGCGTGGCTATGCAAAATGACATTTTGATGAAATTTGACGAAGTTATTGACCACAAAAAAACGCTCGCATTTATCTACGAGGACAAGCGTCCAGAAGCAAGCGCGAACGATATAGCGGTGATCATCTCTGGAATTCTTAACTGGAAGAAGACTTGGAGCGAGAGTGACATTGATAACTATTTGAAATTTTATGATAAAGACTTTGAGCGATATGACGGCATGAGTTTAGAAAATTTTAAAAATATGAAACGAGCAATCTTTTCTAAAAAAGAGAAAAAACATATCGCTTTTTCAAATTTTCTCATCACGCCTTATCCAAACCTTAAAAACGACAAGCTCTTTCGCGTGAGTTTTTATGAGGATTATGCTGCTGATACGCATAAATTTGCAGGTCAAAAGACCCTTTATGTCAAGCTTTATGGCGATGAGATGAAAATTTTTATAGAGGAGTAGAAGTGGAAAAATCTCAAGAAGTAAAAGAGAAGATAGAGAAAATTTTAGAGGCGAGGTCTGCATTTTTTGCTGAGCTAGACCGCCAAGTGCCAAAGAAAAATGGCACTGACGTCTTTGACTTTAGCAAGGTCAAAGAGGCTGATCTAAAAGAAATTTACGCTAAATTTTACGCATTTGACTACAACGTAAGAAAGCTCTTGCCTGACGTTTATAAAGCTTATAATGTGAATTTCAATGTCTGAGATACGCTTAAACAAAGCAGCCTATATCCACAATCTAACTAAAATTTGTGACAAAGCTGGCGGAAAAGAAAAAGTGATCGTCGTGCTAAAAGATAACGCTTATGGGCACGGCGCAAGGCTCATAGCTAGTGAGGCTAAGAAATTTGGCATAAAAAACTGCGCTGTAAAGAGCGAGTGTGAAGCAAATGAGATCGCTGATATCTTTGAAAATATCTTGATCCTCTCGCACATCCCAACAGGCGATGAGAGCGCTAAATTTACCTACGCCATAAACGACATAGAGGCACTTTTAAAGATAAAAGAAAATACAAAAATCAACCTCGCCATCGACACTGGCATGCATAGAAATGGGCTTGATATAAGCGAGCTTGATTATGCATTTGAAATTTTAGCCAGAAGAAATTTAGAGCTTCTTGGCGCTTATACGCACTTTCGCGCAAGTGATGAGCTAAATGCTGATTATTTCGTGCAAAGAGAGAATTTTAACGCTGCAAAAGCGAAAATTTTAGCTCTTTGCGATGAGTTTGGTATAAAAAAACCGATCTTTCACTCTCACAACTCAGCCGCCCTTGAAAGAGCGAGTGAGATAAAAGATGAGATGGTGCGCGTAGGCATCGCTCAGTATGGATATGCTCAGTTTAATGGCTCTTTAAATTTAAAGCCAGTGCTTTCACTTTGGGCAAAGCGCGTTAGCAGGCGGGTCTTAAAAAGTGGTCAAAGCGTGGGATATGGGGCTAAATTTATAGCAAAAGATGATATAAACGTCGCTACTTACGATCTTGGATATGGCGACGGACTGCTAAGATACAATGGACTTGGTGAGCTAAGGCTTGCAAGCGGCGAGCTGATACTTGGCAAAATTTCGATGGATAGCTTTAGCTGCAAAGATAGTGGCGAGTGGGTCTGTGTCTTTGAGGACGCAAATGTCTGGGCTAACTTTTTTGACACGATAAACTACGACATCTTGGTCAAACTCTCGCTAAATATCACTAGAAAATTTATATAAAGGTAATATGTGAAAAAGATCGTTTTATTAGCTCTTGTAAGCCTTGCTTTTGGTGTGCAAGAGAGTGAGTTTAAAGTTTATGAGCAGATACTAAATCAGCTTGATACAAAGCAGATCCCAGCCTTTGTCGTCCAAACCGCAAAGCCAAATTTGCCAAGCAGGGTCGATGAGATGATCACGCTAAAAGATGTAAGCAGCGACGGGCTAAACATACATGGTGAGTTTGTCTTAAATGAGACCAAGACAAAGAAACTAAAAGGCTATAACAAGGCTCAAATTTCGGCTTTAAAGGATGAGTTTTATCAAAACGGAAAAGAGGCGCTTTGCAATTCAGGCATGGCAAGAGCTGCGCTAAATCGCGGCATCACGCTAAGTGGTAGCTACGGCTTTGAGGGCAGGCATCTTTTTGATTTGAAGCTGGATAAGAGTAGTTGCGAGTAGCCCTTTTTGCTCTGGTTTTTTGCTCGCTTGCTCTGGCTCTTACGCCAGACATGGCCGCTAAAAATCACGCAACATACTACAAAAAAAAGCTCCCATTTATCTGCACGCCGACGCTAACGCTTAATGATATCTTAAACGTTGGCGACACGCTCATCTATAGATACGCCGTTAAACACGCAAGAAAACAAGAGATCAAAAGGCTTGAAGAAAAAGAGCTTTTGGAATTTATCGAGGCTATAAAAAAAGAGAATTTAAGAACTGCTTGCAAGGACAAAGAAATTTTAAATATGCTAAGCATTGGAGTTAGCCTGGATGAAATTTTCTACTCAGAAAACGGCGAACTAATCTTTGAATACACTATAAAAGATGAAGACTGCAAGAGACTTCAGTGAAATTTGTGGTTAAATTTCAGTTTTTGGGTTTTAAATTTGACTTTTTGCAAATTTTAAATCCTGCTTGTTTGCTTTAATAAATCACTAAATTTGGAGCCGTGATATGAATTTTTACAAATTTTAAAACTTCATTCACTCGCAAGAATTGACTACTGATTTTAGGTTTCGCAAAGCTCTCCACTAAAATCAGAGACGAAATTACTCGTTCATGAAATTTTAAAATTTGTCTGACTTTCTATTGCACAAAACGCATGCAGTGCGAAGCACAATTGCATGCCCCTCTAACGTGCGAGGGGTTTAGGGGATTTAAAAAGGGGGATAAGGGGACGGACTTCATGTCTGCCCTGCAGTTGCGAGCCTGCGAAGCAAAAATCAAGTCCCCTTGTCTCCCTTTTAAATAAAAAGAAATTTAAAGATTTAATCAAGCAGTCTTTACAAATTTTAAAATTCCATTCACTCACAAGAATTGGCTACTAAAATTTGGCTTCGATTAACGCTTAGTTCAAATTTTAGAGCCAAAATTATTCGCTCATGAAATTTTAAAATTTAAACCAAAAAACAAAAAATTTAGCCCAAATTTACTAAGGGCTAAAATTTTACATGCCTCTTTTTATTTCTTGCTCTAGTCTTTGAAGCTCGGCGATCCTGTCGCTAGTGCTAGGATGCGTTCTAAAAAGCACGCCAAGCTTGCTAGTTAGCGAGCCAAATGGATTTACGATAAACATATGCGCGCTTTGCTCGCTTGCGTTTTGCATAACGTAAGAATTTGAGTAGCTTTCAAGCTTTCTTAGTGCGCTGGCTAGCCACTCTGGGTGCCCTGTTAGATAGGCTGCGCCTTTGTCCGCCTTATACTCGCGCTCCCTTGAGATCGCCATTTGGATGACCGTAGCAGCTAGAGGCATCACAACGGCGATGATTAGCATAATTACTGGGTTGGCGTTTCGCTGCGAGTTTTGATTTTGCCCTGCCACGGTGCCTATCTTGGCGAAATTTGCGACCATCGCGATAGCACCAGCTAGTATGGCTGCGACTGAGCCAGTTAGGATGTCGTAGTGCCTTACGTGGCTTAGCTCGTGAGCTAGCACGCCCTCGATCTCGTTTTCATTTAAAATTTTTAAAAGCCCCTCGGTTACTGCAACGGCTGCGTGACTTGGGTTGCGACCTGTGGCAAAGGCATTTGGTACCTCTTCTGGGATGATGTAAATTTTTGGCATCGGCAAATTCGCCTTTTGTGTGAGGCGTGAGACGATCTCGTAAAGGCCGTGAGCGTTGCTCTCATCGACTGGGATGGCGTTATATCTTTTTAGCACGAGCTTGTCGCTGAAAAAATAAGAAAATAGGTTCATGCCAGCTGCCATCAAAAAGGCGATCATCATGCCTTGTTCGCCGCCCACGTAACCGCCAACAGCGATGAAAACTAGCATTAAAGCAACCATTAAAAAAGCGGTTTTGAAAATTTCCATTTTTGTCCTTATTCTTTTATAGCATTTGGCAGGATCGCTGCATCGATCTCAAATTTCGCAAGCTCGCAAAGGCTTGTTTCACTTTCTATCAAAACAGCGATAAGCGCGTCAAATAGGTAGTTTTGCGCAACTTTTGCCAGATCTTTTGCTAGCGTAATATCGGCAATAATAAATTTTGCTCCAGCGGCGTTTGCGATGATAGCTTCGTTGATGTCATTTGCGATGATGCTAAAGCTTGCTCCAGCCTCTAACGCTTTT
The DNA here is from genome assembly GCF_902460895.1 of Campylobacter concisus. GTDB lineage: Bacteria > Campylobacterota > Campylobacteria > Campylobacterales > Campylobacteraceae > Campylobacter_A > Campylobacter_A concisus_BC. The sequence goes on from NZ_CABPVL010000002.1 coordinate 511,536, forward strand.
TTTATCAAATTTCTATCAAATTTAAAGAGATTTTGCCTGCCGCTTGAAATTTCATCTTCGCTTTTGCAAAGAAACAGCGGTTCAAATTTGATAAGCTCATCACCCAAAATTTTCATCTCTCACCCTTTATGCACTCTTTACAGATGTATTTTCCGTCCCTTAGCACCATTTGGTCGATGTCGCTAAAGACGCCGCATTTGCTGCACTCTTCGAAGTTACTGGTGCTTATCTTGTCGCTTTTTTTTCTATTTTTAAAAAATATGATGTAAATCGCAACCAAAATCGCTACAAAAAGCAAGTATTTCAACGTATCTCCCCTTGGTTTTTGAGATTAAAATATATGTAGTTTCTATTTTTTTCATTGTAAATTTGCGCGTCTATGTCTGAAATTTCATCCATGACGCTTGAGCCCTTATAGATGAGAAATTTAGTATTTTCATCATAAAATCCCTCACAAATTTTTATAAGCTCTTTTGTCTTACTAAGCGCCCTTGAGGTGATGAGATCAACTGTAAATTTATCTGCAAGCTCGATCTTTTGGCTATGAACTTCTAAATTTTGCAAGCCAAGCTCGATCTTAGCGTAGCTTAGAAATGATGACTTTTTGGCTATCGGCTCAAAAAGGTGCCACTTAGTGCGTGGCATCGCAAGGGCTAAAAATATCGCTGGAAAGCCAGCTCCACTGCCAACATCGATCGCCGTTTTGGCGCTTAGGTCAAAAATCTCAAGTGGCTTTATGCTATCAAGCACCTGCTCGCTTATATCTTTATAGTTGCTTAAGCTATGAACCTTGTTAAATTTAGCAAAAATTTGAGCGTAAGCCTTTACTTTTTCGTCAAATTCTGCTGGCAAGCAAAGCTCATTTTTCATCACAAGATGTGCCCCATTTGCTCTTTTTTGACCTTTAAGTAGCCTTCGTTAAATTTATTTGGTTTGATGACGATAGGCACGCGTTTTACGATCTTTACTGAGCTTAGTCCGTGAAGTTTTAAAGGGTTATTTGTGAGTAAATTTACCTCTTTTATGCCGTAGTGATTTAGGATAAAATCAACCACTTCGTATGTCCTCTCATCGGCCTTAAAACCTAGCTGGTGATTAGCCTCAATGGTGTCAAAGCCCTTGTCTTGGAGGCTATAAGCGTTTATCTTGTTTAAAAGCCCGATATTTCTGCCCTCTTGACGCAGGTAGATGACCATGCCGCCATTTTCTTCGATATATTTTAGGCTCGCTTCAAGCTGGTCGCGACAGTCGCACTTTAGGCTCCCGATCGCATCGCCAGTTAGGCATTCGGAGTGAATTCTAAGATTTACTACTTCGCTTAGAGGCTCTTTGTAGATCACAAGGTGCTCTTTTGCCCCTTCTTTGAAGGCTTGAACCTTATAAGTGCCAAATCTTGAGGGTAGATTTGCGGCGTTTGAAATTTCTATTTTCATTTTAAATTTACTCCAACTGTGCTAAACTAGCTAAAAATCACGCATTTTAACAAAGAAAAGGCAAAAATATGTTTAAACGTTTTAGAAGATTAAGAATAAATCCAGCTTTAAGAGAGATGGTAAGAGAGACTAGCCTTAGCGTAAATGACTTCATCTATCCGCTCTTTGTTGTCGAGGGCAAAGGCGTTAAAAACGAGATCGCTTCGATGCCAGGCGTCTATCAAATGAGTATCGATGAAATTTTAAAAGAGTGCGAAGAGATAGTAAATTTAGGCATAAAATCGATCATTTTATTTGGCATACCAAGCCTAAAAGATAGCGTTGGCAGCGACGCACTAAGTAGCGACGGCATCATCGCAACTGCGCTTAGAGCTATAAAAGATAAATTTCCAAATTTAGTAGTCGTCACCGATCTTTGCTTTTGCGAATACACAGACCACGGCCACTGCGGCATAATCGACCACGTGCATAACACGATCGACAACGACGCAACGCTTGAAATTTCAGCTAAACAAGCTTTGATACACGCTCAAAATGGCGCCGACATGATCGCACCAAGCGGTATGATGGATGGTATCATCGCAACGCTAAGAGAAACACTTGATAGCAATGGCTTTGAGAATTTACCAGTGATGGCTTACTCAACTAAATTTGCTTCAGCTTACTATGGACCATTTCGTGACGTAGCGCAAAGCGCACCAAGCTTTGGCGATAGAAAGAGCTACCAAATGGACAGCGCAAACCGCCTTGAAGCTATAAATGAGAGCTTGCAGGACGAGGCACAGGGTGCAGATATCTTGATGGTAAAGCCAGCGCTTGCCTATCTTGACGTCGTTAGAGAGCTAAGAAATTTAACACTTCTGCCACTTTGCGTCTATAACGTAAGCGGCGAGTACGCACTGCTAAAAGCTGGCGCAAAAGCTGGCATCATCGACTATGAGCGCGTTATGATGGAGACCTTGATCGGCTTTAAAAGAGCAGGGGCAAATTTAATCATCACCTATCACGCAAAAGAAGCGGCTAAAATTTTAAGGGGCTAAGATGAGGCACTTTTTGACGCTAAATGACTTTAGCAAAGATGAAATCGAGCAGATGATAAATTTAGCTCGCAAAATCAAAAAAGAGGCGAAGGCTAGAGAATTTAAGCCATATCTTAAAGATCAAAAGCTTGCGATGATATTTGAAAAAAGCTCAACCAGAACTAGAGTGAGCTTTGATGTAGGTATGCATGAGCTTGGTGGATACGCGCTATTTTTAAGCAAAAATGATATACAAATAGGCCGCGGCGAGCCAATCCGTGACACCGCTAGAGTGATAAGCAGGATGTGTGACATGGCGATGCTTAGGGTTGATCGTCACGAGACACTAGAAGAATTTGCTAAATTTTCAAGTGTGCCAGTGATAAATGGCTTAAGTGATAAATTTCATCCAGTGCAGCTCATGGCGGATTATCTAACCATGCTTGAATTTAGCACAGGAGAGAAGGTCGCATACGTAGGAGACGGCAACAACATGACCCACTCGTGGCTCATGCTAGCAAGCAAACTAGGCCTTGAGCTAAGAGTGGCTACGCCAAAAGGCTATGAGGCGGACGCTGAAATTTTAAAAATGGCTAATGAAAACGCAAAAATTTCAGGGGCTAAAATTTTTATCACAAATGATATAAAAGAAGCGGTAGATGGTGCCGATGTAGTGACTACGGACACTTGGGTATCGATGGGGCAAGAGGCCGAGAAAGAAAAGAGGCTAAAAGACTTTGCTGGATACTGCGTGGATGAAAATTTGATGAGTTTAGCTAAAAAAGATGCGATATTTTTGCACTGCTTGCCAGCTTACAGAGGCTACGAGGTGAGCGAGGCGGTCTTTGAGAGGCACGCGGATGAAATTTTTAGCGAGGCGGAAAATAGACTTCATGCCCAAAAAGGTGTGATGGTCTGGTTAGATGAGAGAAGAAGATGAGTGAAGAGAAAAGTATATATGACGAGATAGATGAGATCGGTAATAACCTTGGGCTAAGTAGCCCTGAAAAGACGGTCTTTGAGATAGTTTCAACGAAAAATCCAAACGAGCATATCTTAAATTTAAAAAGTGGCTCTTGGGACTCGAAAGAGCCGTGGTTTGGCATTGATGAAAATCAAAATTTACACACGGTCATTTCAGTACAATCGCTCTCAGCTTTGATAGAGGCCTTAAAAGAGTCACAAAAAGAGAATTTTGACCTGAGGCTTGAAAAGACGATCTGGCAAAATATACCGGTTGATTTTAGCGATGTTTGGGTGGTTGCGATGGATGAGATCAAAAAGATCGCTCACGATAAAAAGAGCAGGCAGTTTAACATAGATCTTGAAAAACTAGTAAAAAATATCAAAAAAGAGCATCCAAATTTATTTGTAGATATAAAAGAGATGATCCAAATGGCAAGGAGCAGGGCAGATGATTGATTTTAGTGCGTATGTGAAGTATTCAAGGCCAGGGCCAAGATATACGAGCTATCCGACAGCACCGGAGTTTAGTGATAAATTTAGCTATGAGGCTTACGTAAAAGAGCTTGAAAACCGCGATAAAAAAAGGCCGCTTTCGCTTTATTTGCACTTGCCATTTTGCAGGAGTGCTTGCTATTTTTGTGGCTGTAACGTCATCTACACGAGCAAAGAGGACCGCAAAGAGAGATATATAAGATATATAGAAAAAGAGCTTGAAATTTTGGCTCGCCACCTAGATACAAGCACCGAGGTCTTGCAGATGCACTTTGGTGGCGGCACTCCGACATTTTATAACGCGGCTCAACTTGATGAGATTATCAAACTTATCAAGGCTAAATTTAAAAATTTCTCAAAAGAGGCTGAGATAAGCTGCGAGATAGATCCGAGATTTTTGACAAATGAGCAGCTTGATGTGCTCATATCTCACGGCTTTAACCGCATAAGCTACGGCGTGCAAGATTTTGATGAGAAAGTGCAAAAAGAAATTCATAGAATTCAGCCTTATGAGATCACTCAAAATGCCGTAAAAATGGCTAGGCAAAAGGGCATAAAATCAATAAATATGGACCTGATCTACGGCCTGCCGTATCAAAGTCTGGAGAGCTTTAAAAAGACGCTTGAGCTTGCTCTTACACTTGATCCTGATAGGCTTGCAGTATTTAACTACGCTCACGTGCCGTGGATAAAAAAGTCGATGCGTAAATTTGATGAGACAACCTTGCCAAATCCAGAAGTAAAGCTTGAAATTTTAAAATTTACAGCTGAGTTTTTAACTAAAAATGGCTACAAAATGATAGGCATGGATCACTTTGCAAAGCCAAATGATGAGCTTTTTGGCGCTTTGGCAAATGGCACTTTGCATAGAAATTTTCAAGGATATACGACAAAGGGTGGCGCTGATCTTATCGGCATAGGCATCACAAGTATTGGCGAGTGCAAAAGACACTACGCGCAAAATCATAAAGACATGGACGAGTATGAAAAAGCGATCGATAGTGGAAAGTTGCCATACGCAAAGGGAATTTATCTAAGCGATGAAGACTTGCTTAGAAAAAGTGTGATCATGAGTTTGATGAGTAATTTTGGGCTTAATATCAAGGCAGTCGAGAATGAATTTCATATAAATTTCTTTGAACATTTCAAAAGTGAGCTTGAAGAGCTAAAGAATTTAAGTGAATTTGTCGATGTTACGACAGATAAAATCAGCGTAAATGAGACAGGAACGCTGATAATACGAAATATTGCAATGTGTTTTGATGAGTATCTTAAGAAAATTCCAGAGAATTTAAGGCGATTTTCTAAGACGATATAAAAATTATTTTTTTGTCATAAGGTATTTAAAATACGTTTAATATTTCTTGGTGTATAATTCGCACTAAAAGTCGAGCCAAAGCTTGACAATAAAAAGGTAAAAGGATCTAGTTATGAAAAAGATGTTAGCAATTAGTGCTTTGGCCGCAGCAACGTTGCTGTCTGCTCAAGATGTCCCTTATAGGATTTTTCTAGCTTCATTCGCTCAAGATGATAGCGCTGCTAGAATCGATAGTGCTGTTAGCAAAGTAAACAGCAAAATATCAGATAGCAGACTAACTACTGGCGTTTATGAAGTTGGTGGAAGAAAGTTTTTATATGTTGATACAACTCCAGTTTCTGAAAATGAAGCTAATGAGTTGTTAGCTAAAGTTCAAAATGAGTCAGGTTATAAAGATGCTTTAATGAGAGCTAAGTCACCTGTAACAAATGCTCAGTCAGCTAAAAAATCTAATATAGAGCAAACTATATCAGCAGAACCTAAAGCAGCAGCTACAGCACAAGCTGATGATAGTGTATTGACTTTGGATCAAGTTGTAAAAACTATTTTAAATGAAAATCCAAGCTTAAAAGCTACAGAATTTAACTACTTACAAGTAGGCAAAGACCTAAAAATAGCTAAAAATGCTTACTATCCAACACTTGATGCAGCAGCTAGAGTAGGATATGAGAGAAAACGTCTTGATGATGGTCTTACAACAAGAAGAGGCGATGGCAGAGTATCTGGCGCATCTTTAACTTTAGTTGAAAACCTTTATAATGGTGGTGCTGATAAAAACAGAATCAACTCTCAAAGCGCAAGACTTGACTCAGCTGCTTACACAGTAGCTCAAGCTGCAGATAGACTAACACTAAGCGCTGCAAATGCTTATCTACAAGTTCTTCAAACAAAGAGAATTCTTGACATTGAAGAAGAAAACGTAAAAAGCCATGAAGAAATTTATAGCCAAATCAAAGATAGAGCAAGATCAGGTTACGGCGTAGCTTCTGAAGAGAGACAAGCTGGATCACGTTATACTTTGGCTCAATCAAACTATATAGCTGCAAAAAATAACTATGAAGACGCGCTTTCTACATTTGAAAAACTATATGGAAGAAAAGTTGCTGCTAAAAACCTAGTAATGCCTGAATTTAACCTGCCATTACCAAGCACTAAAGAGGCTGTTTATGACAAAGCTGTTCTTTGTAACCCAACACTTCTAGTTCAAAGATCAAACATCGCTATGGCAGAGTCTGTTGTAAAAGAGAAAAATGCACCATTCTTACCAAAACTAGATCTTGTTGTGTCAGGTGCTTATGATCACTCAAATGTTTTATATGATGATTATGAGGAGCAAACATTTGATGCTCTTTTAAGACTAAACTATAACCTTTACAACAAAGGTAACGATAAGCTAGATAAAGAGAAGAGCCAACTTGCTGTTCAACAAGAGCAACAAACTATGGACAACCTTGTAAGAGAGCTTAAAGAATCTTTAGAGTTCTCATGGCAAAACTATGTTCTTAACCAAGAGAAAATGGGATATCTTAATCAACACGTTGAATATGCAAAAGCTACTCTTGATGCATACCAAGATGAGTTTAGAATCGGTCGCCGCGACCTTATCAACCTACTTGATGCAGAAAACGAGTACAACACAGCTTTAAAAGAGATAGCTACAACTGAGACTGCACTATCTTATGCAAAATATAGATTGCTAGATAACATGGGTATGGTTTCAGATAGTTTTGAGCCAGGCTTTGCTAAGAGATATATTCAAGGCGCTTGCAGTATTCAAAACGACTTAAGATAAAAATTTAAAAAGTGATGACCATGAGGGTCAAAACAAAATTTTGGACGCTTACTTTAAGCGTCCTTTTTTCGTTATTAGCATTAAATGCTGTCGGGGATTTTGTAAAACAAACAACGATAGCAAAAGTGGCTAAAATTTATGGAGAAGATGCAAGAAGAAGGGCATCGGCATTAAATTCTTTAATGACTTCATTGCAAGATGCAACCGAACAAGAGAAATTAATAAAAGTAAATGATTTTTTTAACTCTTTTAGGTGGGTTGATGATATGCAACTTTGGCATAAAAAAGATTACTGGGCTACCAGAATGGAATTTGTAGGAAAAGGCGCGGGTGACTGTGAAGACTACGTTATCGCAAAGTATTTCACCCTAAAGCAACTTGGAATTCCAACTCAAAAATTATACTTCACATACGTTAAAGCCTTAAGATATAACCAAGCACATATGGTTTTGGCATATTATGATACACCAAAGTCTATTCCATTAATTTTAGACAACATAAATGGTAAAATAAAAATCGCAACTCAAAGAACAGACCTTGTGCCAGTTTATAGTTTCAACGGTGATTCGCTATACTTGGCAAAACAAGAAGGTCTTGGTCAGGCAATACCAGGTGGAAATAAAAAACAAAATCCTAAGTGGATGGAACTAATAGATAGGATAGGAAAAGAGGATTTATGACGCTATTTAAACAGATTATGATCGCTGTGATAGCTTTTGGCATCGTGATTTTTATGGCTGTTGGCTACTTAAATTTTAAGAGCCTAAATGGATACATCAACGATCAGCTCGGTGAAAACGCAAGGCACACAGCAAACTCACTTGGACTTGCTTTAAAGCCGATTGTTGATCCTGAGGATATGTCTTTGGCACAAACGATGATAAATTCTATGTTTGATAGCGGCAGATACAAGCTCATTAAGCTTGAAGATGTCGATGGTAAGGTGCTTATAGAAAATTCTCAACAAACTATTGTTAAAGATATCCCTGAGTGGTTTTATAAGATCGCTAAATTTGAAGCACCAGTAGCAACAAGTGAGATCATGACTGGCTGGGCAAAATTTGGCACACTCTATGTTCAAGGTAGCACGGCACTTGCTTACAATGAGCTTTACTCAAACTCAAAAAATATTTTTAACTTTCTAGCTTTAATGATCATCATCGCTCTTATCGTGGCATTTTTCGCCCTAAAAGCGATATTTAGACCACTTGTTAAGGTGCAAGATCAAGCTGAAGCGATACTTGATAATAAATTTATCATTCAAAAGAGAATTCCATTCACAACCGACCTTAAAAAGATGGTGCTCGCCATGAACTCAATGGTTAGCAAGGTTCAAGACATCTTTGAAAGAGAGGCGGCTACACTTAGCAAGTATCAAGAGCTTTTATATAAAGACTCTATGAGCGGCACTTACAATAGAAGATTTTTTCAAACTAAATTTAGTGAGTATTTAGCGAGTGAAGAGTATTCAAGCGGTGTTGCTTCGCTTGTTAGCTTTAAAGATCTAGCAGGGCTAAAAGGCGTTCTTGGCTTTGAAAAATGGCAAAGTGTCATCATAAAAATAGCTCAAATTTTACAAGAAAAATCAACCGAAAATGACCAAAATGCGATCGTTGCAAGGCTAAATGACAACGATTTTATCTTGCTTTCTTACGGTAAAAACTCATCAAATTTCTCAGCTTTAGACGATAAGATCATGGCTGAGTTTAAAAAACTCTATGCAAATTTCTCTATAAACGATAGCGAATGCCCAGTCAATGCTGCTATTGTCGAGTACTCGCCAAGCACTGACATGAGGACGCTACTTACATCAGCTGACGTCACTTTGGCTAGTGCAAGACTGGCTGGCTGCTTTGCTTGCAAAGAATTTAATGCAAATCAAAACACCCTAGTCATCGGCAAAGAGAAATACAAAGAGCTTATCTTTGACTCTATAAAAGAGGATAAATTTAAATTTGCAGCTCAAAAAGTAGTTGGTTTTGACTCAAACTTTGAGCAGTACGAACTCTATCTAAGGCTCGTTGATAGTGAGGGCAAATGGCGCATGGCATCATACTTTATGCCAATGGTAAATGAGCTAAATTTAGGTGCGATGCTTGATCTTCATATCCTAAATAGGATCGCTAGAATTTTGCCTGAAAATATCTTGCCTCAAGGAAGCTTGGCGATAAATTTAGGAAAAGAGATATTAAGTTCGGATGAAAATTTCTCAAAACTTGAAGCCACGCTTAAAAAAATCGCTCAAATTTCAAAGTCTAAGAACTATATAGAAATTCCAAACAAAGACGATATTAGTATCGAAAGTATAGTTAGACTTACTAAAAAATTAAAAGAACTCGGCTTTGGTTTTGGATTTGACCACTTTGATCTTAATGCAAAAGGCATTGAGAAGTTAAAAGAATTTAATCCAGACTACGTAAAGATCCAGTCGAGCGTCTTAATCGACTTTTTAAGTGATAAATCAGGAGCAAATACAAAACAATCACTAGATGTTGTTTTAAGCTCAAAAGATATCATATTGATTGCGATTGGTGTTGAGAGTGAAGAGCAAAAGAGTAAGCTAATTGAGCTTGGCATTAAAAATATGCAAGGAATTTACATAGATGAAATCAAAAATATTGGATGATAGATGCATAGCGATAAGATAAAAGACGAACTGCTTCAATGTTTGGTGATCTTTACTAAACTTCACAACAACCCATATAGTGCCGATGCTTTGACTATCGGTCTGCCTGTAAAAGATGGCGAAGAGATCGAGCTTTTTTCACTAAAGAGCTCGAAGTCTTTATTCTCTCGTGCAGCTTCACGTGCTGGCTTTGCATCGACGCTTGTCAGAAAAGACCTTGATCAAATTTCACCTTTAGTTTTGCCTTGTATCTTGATGCTTAGAGGCAAAAAAGCTTGCATCTTGCAATCTTTCAGCGAAGACAAAAAGATGGCAAACATCATCACGCCTGATCTTTCAACTGGCACTAGCACGATAGAAACAAGCAAGCTAAAAGATGAGTATCTAGGCTATGCTTACTACCTAAAACGTGAATTTGTCCCAGAAGATACAAGCTCGACAAAGCTTATCGACGCTGGCAATGATCACTGGTTTTGGGGCACTTTAAAGCGCTCTAAGAAAATTTACTTTGACGTCGTGATAGCAAGCTTTATCATAAACTTATTTGTCCTTGCAAGCCCGCTCTTTACGATGAACGTCTATGACCGCGTTGTGCCAAATAACGCAGTTGAGACACTTTGGGTTCTAGCGCTTGGCGTGAGCGTCGTTTATGGTATCGATCTATTTTTAAAATTTGTTCGTTCATATTTTCTTGAGATCGCAGGCAAGAAGAGCGACATCATTATGAGCTCTATCTTGTTTGAGCGCGTAATGGATATGAAATTTAGCAATAAGCCAAAGTCAGTTGGTTCATTTGCTAGCAACCTGAAAGAATTTGACACAGTTAGAAATTTCTTCTCATCTGCGTCGCTTGCTGCCATTGTGGATCTACCATTTGCATTAATCTTCTTGATAGTTACCTACTTTATAGGAAGCTATCTTGTGCTTGTGCCTATCGTTATCATGATAGCTATTTTGTGCTACACATTTTTTATAAAAGACCCACTTCAAAATGCTATCAAGAGCACATTTGAGGCTTCAGCTATGAAAAATGGAATTTTGATAGAGAGCCTTAGCAGCTTAGAGACCATTAAAACTCTTGGTGCTAGCGGTCACGTGCAGTGGAACTGGGAAGAGGCGACTGGCGAGATAGCAAACAGAAGCATCAAATCAAAAATAATCACTACTTCAATCACGACCGTGACTTCATTTTTGGTGCAGTTAAACACTATCGCCATTATCGTTCTTGGCGTTTATATGATACAAGATACGCATCTTACAATGGGTGGTTTGATCGCTGCTGTTATGCTTAGCTCTCGTGCGATCGCTCCTATGGGTCAAGTAGCCTCTCTAGCTGCAAATTTTGAGCAGACAAAGACAGCTTATCAAAGCCTTAGTAAGATCATGCAGATGCCAGTTGAAAGGCCTGAGGGCAAGAAATTTGTTAGAAGAAATTCTTTTGATGGCAAGATAGAGTTTAAAAACGTTAGCTTTACATATCCAGATACTACAAAAGGCTCACTTGATAGGATAAATTTTGTCATTCAGCCAGGTGAGAAAGTAGGCATCATCGGCAGAAATGGCTCTGGTAAGACAACCTTACAAAAGATAATCCTAGGTCTTTACGCACCGACTGAAGGCTCAGTGCTAATTGATGGTATAGATATCAACCAGATAGACCCAGCTGACCTTAGAAGAAATATCGGCTATGTGCCACAAGATGTTGTGCTATTTAAAGGAACAGTTAGAGAAAATATCGTTCAAAAAGCTCCTTATGTCGATGATATGCAGATCATTAAAGCTGCTAAGGTAAGTGGCGTCGATGAATATGTCAATGCTCACCCACTTGGTTTTGATATGCCAGTATTTGAAAGAGGTGATGGCATTAGTGGCGGTCAGCGTCAAAGTATAGCTGTGGCTAGGGCATTTTTGCTAGATAGTCCTATCATCTTGCTTGACGAGCCTACAAATTCATTAGACAACACAGTTGAGAGCAAGCTAAAAGCAAATTTAAAGGTAAATACCGTAAATAAAACTATGATTTTAGTAACTCACAGAACATCGATGCTCGATCTTGTTGATAGGCTCATAGTGATGGATAACGGCAAAATTTTACTAGATGGTCCAAGAGACGAAGTTTTAGCTAGACTTAGTGGGAAGTGATTATGCAAGAAGATATAAAAAATCAACAAAATGAAAATTTAAAGCCAGACGAAAAGCCAGTTCAAAAAAGCGACATAAAAGATCAAGAGAGCGCTGGAGATCAAATTTTAAATAGCGTAGATGGGATCAAGTCAAACATCCAAGCAAAAAACTACGATGCTTATGACTTGAAATTTATGTCAAGCCTCTCAGAAGCAGTTTTGGCAAAAGCTCCATCAACCTCAAAAAAGATACTTTATGCAGTTAGCATAACTGTATTTTGGCTACTTCTTTGGGCTTCGTGGGCACAGATAGATGAGATAACAAGAGGTAGCGGCAAGATCATCCCATCAGGCAAAAACCAAGCGATACAAAACCTTGAGGGTGGTATCGTGGATCAAATTTTTGTAAAAGAGGGCGATGAGGTTAAAAAAGATCAAATTCTAATCAGGCTTGATAACAAAAACTTTACAAGTAGCTACGGCGAGTCAAAGCTAAGACTTGATGAGCTTCAGGCTAAATTTATGAGGCTTGATGCTGAAGCTAATGATAAAGAATTTGACTATAATGAAACAAGAGATGCGAACAATAGCAAGGCTATAAAATACGAGATAAGCTTGCATAACTCAAACATCGATCACTTAAATGAGCAAATAGGAATTTTAACAGAGCAAATTCACCAGCGCCAAAGTGAGCTAACCGAGCTTAGAAACAAAATTTCTCAAACTCAAAATAGTTACAATCTTGTCTTAAAAGAGAAGGCGATCATGGAGCCTATCTTTAAAAAAGGTCTTGTTAGTGAGGTCGAGTATATCCAGCTTCAAAGACGTGTAAATGACCTAAAGGGCGAGCTTGACGCATCTGTGCTTGCCGTGCCAAGGGTCGAATCAACCATAAAAGAGGCGAAGAATAAGATAGAAGAGGCAAAGCTGGCGTTTAAAAACAATGCAAAAAAAGAGCTAAACGAAGTCTCTGCTGAGATCGCAAGGATAAACGAGTCGCAAATCAGCCTAAGCGACAGGGTTGAAAGAACTTACGTAAGATCTCCGGTAAATGGTATCGTTAGTAAGATGATGGTGCATACAGTTTCTGGCGTCATCAAGCCAGGTGAAAATATCGCTGAGATCGTCCCACTAGAAGATAAGCTCATCGCTGAGGTAAAGGTTAAGCCAGCTGATGTTGCGTTCTTAAGACCTGGACTTGATACGATGGTTAAATTTACGGCGTATGATTTTAGTATTTATGGCGGCTTAAAAGGTAAAGTAACGCAGATCAGTGCCGATACCGAGACAAATGAAAAAACAGGCGAGAGCTACTATCTAGTCAGGATAGAAACTGAGAAAAACTATCTTGGTAGCGAAGAGAAGCCGCTTAGGATCAAGGTTGGTATGATAGTTTCAGCTGATATCATCACTGGTAAAAAGACGATACTTGACTATCTGCTAAAACCTATCTTAAAAGCAAAACAAAACGCTTTAACGGAGCGATAATGCAAAAGTCAGCTAGCTTTGAGCGAAATTTTAGCGAATATCAAATTTCAAGAGCGAAGTTGGCTGATGAATTTGTCATTGTAAATGATGGCAAAATATGCGATCTAATCGGAAGAGGGGTCGTTAAATTTCTCTTTAAAGACTGTGAAAAAAGCTTTGATGAGATGATAAATTTAAAAAGAGAAAATTGTATAAATTTATCTGGCGTAGAAATTAAAGATGAGCTTATAAAGAGCATCAAGATATCTATTAGCGGCTACGATGAAAGCAGCGATAGCTTGGACTTTGATCTAAATTTACTATCTCTTAGTGTGCCATATAGATATGCCATATCAAATGGTTGTTTTGAGATGAGTATCTTTTTAAAAGAGGGCAAAGAAGTGGTTGAGAAATTCTTATCCACTTTTAGTTATAAATTTGAGGCAAATAGTGGCAAGGAGCGCTACGTGATAGTATTCGTAAATGAGTCAAAAATTTACGAGCAAACCTATATGTGATATAAGGAAATATGGTTATGAATGTGGTTTTTTTTACTCAAAATGGTTCGCTTAATAATCTTTGGCGAGGGTATTTTTCAGATGAAGATGTGAAATTTACTCACAATAAAAAAGATTTTTTTGCAAATTTAAACGACGAGGTTGATATCGTCGGTATCGATACAAACGCTTTTAAAGATAGCCTTGATGAAAATATTAAAACCATTCATGAAACTTTTCCAAATATAAAATGTCTAATCCTTGCAAACGAACCAAAATTTAGTGAAGGCAAACATCTGCTGGCTCTTGGTGTCAAAGGATATGCAAACTCACACATGAGAAAAACTCACTTTGAAGATGCCTTTGAGACGATTTTAAATGGCAAAGTTTGGCTTTATCCAGAATTTATCCAAGCGATGATCGGAGAGCTAACTGGCTCTTATATAAATAATGAAAGTGAAACTTTAGAGAAAAAGTCTGATCTAAGCGAGCTTAGCTCACGTGAAAAAGAGATCGCAAACTTAATCTACCAAGGTCTAACAAACAATGAAATTTCAGAGCAAATAGGCATTACTTTAAGGACAGTAAAGGCACACACTACGTCGATTTATAGCAAACTAAATGTGAAAGATAGAATAGGTCTTGTACTTTTGATGAAGCAGCTACATGCGTAAAATTTTGCTTCTTTTTTTTGTCTCTTCTCTTTTTGCAAATAATTTTGAAATTTCTCCAAAAAATATATCTCAATGCAAAAATCAAATTTGCAAAAATATCCTAAATCACTATGCAAATTTTATGAAAAAAATAGAACACGAAAGCCTTATCAGAAAGCTAGAGCTCATAAATTCATACTTAAATTCTTTGATGCCAAGATATGATGATTTTTACAATACAAATGTAGATGTGTGGAGCACTAGGGGTGAGTTTTTAAGGCGAGGTGGTGGAGACTGCGAAGAGTACGCGATATCAAAACGTGATAGCCTAAAAGATCTTGGCGTGGATAATCAAAAATGCCTTCTAGTCGTTCAGGAAAAAAATACAAAAAAATATCATATGGTGCTAGCTGTTTGGGAAAATTTAAACAAAGAGCCTTTGATACTGGATAATCTAAGCTTTAGAGTTTTGCCGCTTTCGAAGCGCTACGACTTGGTGCCAGAGTATTGCTTAATGGATGGGAAATATTTTAAGATAAAAAAAGATGGCATAAATTTGGAGCCAGTGAATATAAGAATGCAAACTTATGAAAATTTGATAAAAAAGGAAAAAGAAGAGAAATTTTGGAAGAATTAATCTTCCAAGTCAATGTCTATTTTTTCAACATTTGTTGTAATATCTTTAGTATTTTTCTCAATGTTGTGTTTATTTTTCTCGATTAGTGATCTGTTTTGACCTATAAGGTCTCTATTTTCTTTGATACCATCACTGTTTTGCTCGATCATTTTGCTTAGTGTCGCTATCTTTTTTTCATAGCGGATCATTAAGAAGTAGATCACATAAATTAGCAGTAATATCACCGCCCAAGGTAAAAATTGCATATTAAATCCTTTGTAATTTTTCGTAATTATAGAAATTTTAGCTTTTAAAAAAAATAAAATTATAAAAAATGAAATTTTATATATGTAAAATTTATCTTTGATTTTTGGTAAAAGTGGCTCAGATTAATGGGCTATTTTTGAAATTTTTGTAAATTTTATAGATTTATGATTGCAAAAAATTAGATAAAATATTTTTCAAAATCTTCTTGACTTTTATTTTATTTTGGGCTATAATTGCCACTTCACAAAACAGGTGCTGGTGTAGCTCAGTTGGTAGAGCTACTGCCTTGTAAGCAGTGGGTCGGCGGTTCAAGTCCGTTCACCAGCTCCATTTTGTAACAGTGTTTGACCAGAAAATACCAAAATAACTTATTAATGTTTAAGGTGAGATACTCAAGCGGCCAACGAGGGCAGACTGTAAATCTGCTGACTATGTCTTCCGTGGTTCGAATCCACGTCTCACCACCATTGTTATGCGGGAGTAGCTCAGTTGGCTAGAGCATCAGCCTTCCAAGCTGAGGGTCGCGGGTTCGAGCCCCGTTTCCCGCTCCAAAATTTGGGAAAGTAAACTGGGAGCTGTATCTAGATTTTACTAAACACAGTTATTCCATCTTTATTTTCATGAATTTTTAGTTGTTTGTATGTTGATTAAAATCATCTCAGCCAAGCGTTTTTCGCTCATATGGCTCAGAGGTAGAGCACTTCCTTGGTAAGGAAGAGGTCGCGGGTTCAAGTCCCGCTATGAGCTCCACTGGTTTATATGATTTTATATTACTATACGAATTTGAATTAGATAAAGACACATATCATAACGGAGGAAAAGATGGCTAAAGAAAAATTTTCACGCAACAAGCCACACGTAAACATAGGCACTATCGGTCACGTTGACCATGGTAAAACTACTTTAACAGCTGCAATATCTGCTGTTCTTTCACGCAAAGGTCTTGCTGAGCTAAAAGATTATGATAATATTGATAATGCTCCAGAAGAGAAAGAGCGTGGTATTACAATTGCTACTTCACACATTGAGTATGAGACAGAAAAACGTCACTATGCTCACGTTGACTGCCCAGGCCACGCCGACTATGTAAAAAACATGATTACTGGTGCTGCTCAAATGGACGGCGCTATTCTAGTTGTTTCTGCAGCAGACGGCCCAATGCCACAAACAAGAGAGCATATCTTGCTATCTCGCCAAGTTGGTGTTCCTTATATCGTTGTTTTCATGAACAAAGCAGATATGGTTGATGACGCTGAGTTGCTTGAACTAGTTGAAATGGAAATTCGCGAACTACTTAACGAGTACAACTTCCCAGGTGATGATACTCCAATAGTTTCTGGCTCAGCACTTAAAGCTCTTGAAGAGGCAAAAGCTGGACAAGATGGCGAATGGTCAGCAAAAATTATGGAACTAATGGATGCGGTTGATAGCTATATCCCAACTCCAGTTCGTGCTACAGACAAAGATCTTCTTATGCCAATCGAAGACGTTTTCTCAATTTCAGGTCGTGGTACAGTTGTAACAGGTAGAATTGAGAAAGGTGTTGTTAAAGTTGGTGACACAATAGAAATCGTTGGTATCAAACCTACACAAACAACAACAGTTACTGGTGTTGAGATGTTTAGAAAAGAGATGGATCAAGGTGAAGCTGGCGATAATGTTGGTGTTCTTCTTCGTGGTACTAAAAAAGAAGACGTTGAACGTGGTATGGTTCTTTGCAAACCTAAATCAATTACTCCTCATACAAAATTTGAGGGTGAGGTTTATATTCTAACTAAAGAAGAGGGCGGTCGTCATACTCCTTTCTTTAACAACTATAGACCACAATTCTACGTAAGAACAACTGACGTTACTGGTTCTATTACATTGCCAGAAGGCACAGAGATGGTTATGCCAGGTGATAACGTAAGAATTTCTGTTGAGCTTATAGCTCCAGTTGCACTTGAAGAAGGTACTCGTTTTGCTATCCGTGAAGGTGGTAGAACTGTTGGTTCAGGTGTTGTTTCAAAAATACTTGGTTAATTTATAAAATTATGCCAAAGGGGAAACCCTTTGGCTTTCTATAAGGAATATATATGAGAATTAAAATCGGTTTAAAATGCTCTGAGTGTGGTGATATCAATTATACTACTACAAAAAACAGCAAAACCACTACAGATAAGGTTGAGCTCAAAAAATATTGCCCAAGATTAAAAAAACATACTGTTCATAAAGAAGTTAAGTTAAAAAGCTAATTAAGAATAAGTAGCTATTAGGGCAATAGCTCCAACGGTAGAGCGCTGGATTCCAAATCCAATGGTTGGGGGTTCGAATCCCTCTTGCCCTGCCACAATTAAGGTTAAGATTATGGAAAAATTTATAAATTATATAAAGCTATCTAAATTGGAAATAATGAAAGTTATCTTTCCTACTAAAGAACAAATTAGAAATGCTTTTATTGCAGTTTTTATCGTGGTCGCTGTTGTTTCACTTTTTTTAGCTCTTGTTGATGTTATTATGTCCTTTGTTCTTTCTAAAGTTATATAGGATAAGGAAAAATAATGTCACACAAATGGTATGCTATACAAACTTACGCTGGTAGCGAAATGGCAGTAAAAAGAGGAATTGAAAATTTAGTTAGAGATCACGGTATCGAAGATCAACTAAAAGAAGTTATCGTTCCTACAGAAGACGTAATAGAGATAAAAAACGGTAAGCAAAAAATTAATGAAAGAACTCTTTATCCTGGATATGCTTTTGCATGTTTAGATCTTGATACAGCTCTTTGGCATAAGATTCAGTCTTTGCCAAAGGTTGGACGTTTTATCGGTGAGGCTAAAAAGCCTACACCATTAACTGAAAAAGATATAAATACTATCTTGGAGAAAGTTCAAAAAAGAGCGGCACCAAAACCTAAAATATTTTTTGAGGATGGTGAAAGCGTTCGCATAACAGAAGGTCCTTTTGCTAACTTTACAGGTATCGTTGAAGAATACGATATGATACATGGTAAGCTTAGACTCAATGTTTCTATTTTTGGTAGAAGTACCCCTGTTGATATTTTGTATTCACAAGTTGAGAAGATAATTTAAGGAGCAAGAAATGGCTAAAAAAGTTATAGGTGAAATAAAATTACAAATTGCCGCAACAAAAGCAAATCCTAGTCCGCCAGTTGGTCCAGCATTAGGACAAAAAGGCGTTAATATTATGGAATTTTGTAAAGCCTTTAATGAAAAAACAAAAGATATGGTTGGATTTAATATCCCAGTTGTTATTACTGTTTATGCTGATAAAAGTTTTACATTTATCACAAAACAACCACCTGCTACAGACCTTATTAAAAAGGCTGCAGGTATAACAAAGGGAACAGATAATCCTTTAAAAAATAAAGTAGGTAAATTAACAAAAGCTCAAGTTTTAGAAATTGTTGAGAAAAAACTTGTTGATTTAAATACAAATGATAAAGAGCAAGCAGCTAAGATTATTGCTGGTTCAGCTCGTTCAATGGGTGTCGAAGTAATAGACTAAAACCTTTACCGTCAGGTTGATTTTCAAAAGACGGAAGCAATTTATATGCGGAGAAATTTATGGGAAAAACTAGTAAGAGATTTCAAGAATTGCTCAAAAAAGTAGAGCAAGATAAAATTTATAACCTTAGCGAGGCTATCGATACAGTTAAAACTCTAGCTTCTGCTAAATTTAATGAGACAGTTGAGATTGCATTAAAATTAAATGTTGATCCAAGACATGCTGATCAAATGGTTCGTGGTTCTGTTGTTTTACCAGCTGGTACAGGCAAAGTTGTAAGAGTTGCAGTTATAGCAAAAGATGCTAAAGCTGATGAGGCAAAAGCTGCTGGTGCTGATATAGTTGGCGCTGATGATCTAGTTGAGGATATCCAAAAAGGTATAATGAATTTTGATGTTCTTATAGCTACTCCAAATTTAATGGGTCTTGTAGGTAAAGTTGGTAGAATTTTAGGACCTAAAGGTTTAATGCCAAATCCAAAAACTGGAACAGTTACAATGGATGTTGCACAAGCTGTTAATAATGCAAAAAGTGGTCAGGTAAATTTCCGTGTTGATAAGCAAGGAAATATACATGCAGGTCTTGGTAAGGTCAATTTTACTAAAGAACAATTAAATGAAAATATTTCAACATTTATTAAAGCTATTAATAAACATAAACCTGCGACTGCAAAAGGTAGATATGTAAAAAATGCTTCATTGTCTTTAACAATGAGCCCTTCTGTAACTCTTGATACTCAAGAAGTTATGGATTTAAAATAAGAATTTAAAGAAATTTATATCTTAGATTGGAGATAGCCGAGGCCATTGGGCTTAATTGATTCGACCCGCTCTGCTTGAAATTACCGGTCGGAAAGGAGAAAAAGTGACACGTAACGAAAAAACTGAAGTTGTTGCAAAATTAGAGAGTGAATTTAAAACTGCTGAAGCTATTGTAGTTTGTGACTATCGTGGTCTTTCAGTTAAAAAACTTGAAGTTTTAAGAAATTCTGCTAAAGAACAAAATGTAAAAGTTCAAGTTATTAAAAATACTCTTGCAAATATTGCTCTTAAAAATTCTGATAAAGTCGGAATGGAACTCAAAGATACAAATATCTATCTTTGGAGTGAAGATCAATTAGCAGTAACTAAAGTAGCCGCAAAATTTGAAGAGTCAAATTCTGATCTTTTCAAAATTAAAACAGCTTATATTGATGGCGAAGTTGCAAGCGTTGATAAAGTTAAAGCTCTATCTAAAATGCCTAGCCGTGATGAGCTTATTGCGATGCTTTTGCAAGTTTGGAATGCGCCAATTCAAAATTTCACAATTGGTTTGAATGCGCTTAAAGAGAAAAAAGAACAATCAGCTTAATTAAATTAAAAAAATAATAAGGATAAAAAATGGCAATTACAAAAGAAGACGTATTAGAGTTTATATCTAATCTTTCTGTACTTGAACTTAGCGAACTTGTAAAAGAGTTTGAAGAGAAATTTGGTGTTAGCGCAGCTCCTGTAATGGTAGCTGGTGGTGCAGTTGCTGCTGGTGGCGCGGCTGCTGCTGAAGAAAAAACAGAATTTAACATTGTTCTTGTTGATTCTGGTGATAAGAAAATCAACGTTATTAAGGTTGTTAGAGCTCTTACTGGTCTTGGTCTTAAAGAGGCTAAAGACGCAGTTGAAGGAACTCCATCTGTTCTTAAAGAAGGCGTTAGCAAAGACGAAGCTGAAGCAGCTAAAAAAGAGCTTGAAGAGGCTGGTGCTAAGGTTGAACTTAAATAATTTTTTATTATTTAGGCTTAATATTTCAAGAGAGGGCAGAGGCTCTCTCTTTTTTAAATTTTAGATGCCTTGTAAAAGGCTATACTTTTCTTTCAAAATTACCACGAGGTAGATGCAATGTTAAATAGCTTATACTCAGGAAATCGTCTTAGGGTTGACTTCTCTAATGTCGTTAAAGAGATAGACGTTCCGAACCTACTACAACTACAAAAAAAGAGCTTTGATAATTTTTTAAATCTAAATAACAATCAGACAGAAAGCGGTATCGAAAAAGTTTTTAAGTCGATTTTCCCTATACATGATCCGCAAAATCGTTTGACTTTAGAATATGTTAGCTCAGAGATTGGAAAACCAAAATATACAATCAGAGAGTGCATAGAAAGAGGTCTTACATACTCTGTAAATTTAAAAATGAAAATACGCCTTATCGTACATGAAAAAGACGATAAGACTGGTGATAAAGTTGGCGTTAAAGATATAAAAGAGCAAGAAATTTTTATACGCGAAATTCCGTTGATGACAGATAGAATTTCATTTATTATAAATGGTGTTGAGCGTGTTGTTGTAAATCAACTTCATAGAAGTCCTGGCGTTATCTTTAAACAAGAAGAGAGTGCGACTGTTGCAAATAAACTTATCTATACAGCTCAAATAATCCCAGATCGCGGATCTTGGTTGCACTTTGAATATGATACAAAAGATATTTTATATGTTAGGATAAATAAGCGCAGAAAAGTGCCTGTAACTATCTTGTTTAGGGCATTAGGATATAAAAAACAAGACATTATTAAGCTATTTTATTCGATACAAAATTTAGTTATTAAAAATAATAAATTTTTAACTCTTTTTAACCCAGAGGATTATCTAGGAAGAGTTGAGTATGATATAAAAAATGAAGATGGAGAGATTCTTCACCAAGCTGGCAAGCGTCTAACAAAGAAAAAAGCCGATAAATTAATCGAAGATGGTGTTAAATTTGTTGAGTATCCAATAGAAGCACTTATTGGTAGATATTTGGCAAACCCTGTGATAAACACAGAAAGCGGCGAAATTTTATATGACACACTATCTGCTCTTGATGAGAATAAACTTGCAAAAATTTTAGCTGAGCATGAAAGTATCGAGATCATAAACAACTCCGCAGCTGGTGTTGACGACGCTATCATAAATTCATTTATAGCTGACAATGACATGCTTAAAGTTCTAAAACAAACCGAGGGCGTTGATGATGAAAATGACCTTGCTGCGATTAGAATTTATAAGGTTATGAGACCTGGCGAGCCAGTAGTTAAAGAGGCCGCAAAGAGCTTTGTAAATGATATATTGTTTAACCCTGAAAGATATGACCTAACAAAAGTTGGTCGTATGAAGATGAATCACAAGCTTTCGCTTGATGTGCCAGAGTATGTTACTTTGCTAACTAGCGAAGATATCATCAAAACTGCAAAATATCTTATAAAAGTTAAAAATGGACAAGGTCACATCGACGACCGCGACCACCTTGGCAACCGCCGTATAAGATCTATTGGTGAGCTACTTGCTAGCGAGCTTCACCTTGGTTTTGTTAAGATGCAAAAGGCTATCCGTGATAAATTTACAAGCCTGAGCAACAATACTGACGAGATCATGCCTTATGATCTTATCAATCCGAAAATGATCACAGCGACAATTATGGAATTTTTCACAGGCGGTCAGCTAAGCCAGTTTATGGATCAGACAAACCCACTTAGTGAGGTTACACACAAGCGCCGTCTATCTGCACTTGGCGAGGGCGGCTTAGTAAAAGAGCGTGCTGGATTTGAGGTGCGTGACGTTCACCCAACTCACTACGGCAGAATTTGCCCGGTTGAAACACCAGAAGGTCAAAATATCGGTCTTATAAACACTCTTTCAACTTATGCAAAAGTAAATGACCTTGGCTTTGTTGAGGCGCCTTATAAAAAGGTTGTCGATGGTAAAGTGACTGATGAGATAGTCTATCTAACAGCGACACAAGAAGAGGGCAATGTTATCGCTCCAGCATCAACCAAGCTTGATGAAAATGGACATATTGTTGAGGATTTGATCGAGGTTAGAAAAGAGGGCGAGATGATGCTTGCTCGTAGAGAAGATGTTACCTTGATTGACCTTTGCTCTGGTATGATAGCAGGTGTTGCAGCTTCACTTATCCCTTTCCTAGAGCACGACGACGCTAACCGTGCGCTTATGGGTTCAAACATGCAACGTCAAGCTGTGCCACTACTTCGTTCAACTGCTCCTATCGTTGGAACAGGTATGGAGAGTGTTATCGCAAGAGATGCTTGGGAGAGCGTAAAAGCAAAACGTGGAGGCGTGGTTGAAAAGGTTGATAATAAAAACATCTTTATCCTTGGTGAAGATGAAGCTGGTCCATATATCGATCACTACTCTTTAGAGAAAAATTTAAGAACAAACCAAAATACGACATTTTCACAACACCCTATCGTTAAAAAAGGCGACGAGATCGAGGCTAATCAAATCATAGCTGATGGTCCAAGCATGGAAAAAGGCGAGCTAGCTATCGGTAAAAACGCACTAATTGCGTTTATGCCTTGGAATGGCTACAACTACGAGGATGCGATCGTTATTAGTGAAAAAATGATACGTGAAGATGCCTTTACAAGCGTTCATATCTATGAAAAAGAGATCGAGGCTCGTGAGCTAAAAGACGGCGTTGAAGAGATAACAAAAGATATACCAAACGTCAAAGAAGAGGAGCTTATGCACCTTGATGAAAGCGGTATAGTTAAAATCGGTACAGAGATCAAGCCTGGCATGATCCTTGTTGGCAAGGTATCTCCAAAAGGCGAGGTTAAGCCAACTCCAGAAGAAAGATTACTTCGTGCGATCTTTGGTGAAAAAGCTGGTCACGTGGTAAATAAATCGCTCTATGCTTCAGCTTCAATGGAAGGCGTGGTTGTTGATGTTAAAATTTTCACCAAAAAAGGCTATGAAAAAGATAGCAGAACAAACAAGGCTTACGAAGAAGAGAAGACACTTTTAGAAAAAGAGCATCACGATAGACTGCTTATGCTAGACCGCGAAGAGATGCTAAAAGTTACAGCACTTCTTTCTAAAAATCCACTAGCGAGCGATCAAGAGGTAAATAAAAAAGAGTATAAAAAAGGCTCAAAGATCAACAAAGCTGACTTTGAGAATATCAATAGATTTACTCTAAATGCTATCGTAAAGAGCTTTTCAAAAGATATCCAAAAGAAATATGACGAGCTAAAAAATTACTTCCAAAATGAGAAGAAAAAGCTTAAAGAAGAGCACGACGCTAAGATAGAAATTTTAGAAAAAGATGATATTTTGCCAAGTGGCGTTGTAAAACTTGTAAAAGTTTATATAGCTACAAAACGCAAACTAAAAGTTGGCGATAAGATGGCTGGACGTCACGGTAACAAAGGTATCGTTTCAAATATAGTTAGAGAAGTCGATATGCCGTATCTTCCAAGCGGTCAGATCGTTGATATCGTGCTAAACCCACTAGGCGTTCCAAGCCGTATGAACATCGGTCAAATTTTGGAGAGCCACCTTGGTCTTGTTGGTTACCGCTTAGGTGAGCAGATTAATGAAATTTTTGAGACCAAAAAAGGCGAGTGGATAAAAGAGCTAAGGGCTAAGATGATAGAGATCGCAAGCGTTGCTAAGCTAATGGACGCTAAAAAAGCTCTTGGTAAGATGAGCGATGAGAAGCTTCTTGAATATGCAAAAGATTGGAGCAATGGCGTAAGATTTGCAACTCCGATTTTTGAAGGCGTTAAAGCTGACGAATTTGCAAAACTATTTGAGATGGCTAAGATAGATAGTGACGGTAAAACCGAGCTATATGACGGACGCACAGGCTCAAAGATAAGAGAACGCGTTAATGTTGGTTGTATGTATATGCTAAAACTTCACCACTTGGTTGATGAAAAAGTTCACGCAAGAAGCACTGGACCATACAGCCTTGTTACACAACAACCTGTCGGTGGTAAGGCATTATTTGGGGGTCAAAGGTTTGGTGAGATGGAGGTTTGGGCACTTGAGGCTTATGGTGCTGCTCATACACTAAGAGAGATGCTAACTGTAAAATCAGACGATGTTGAGGGAAGACTTTCGGCTTACAAAGCTTTAACAAGAGGTGAAAACGTTCCTGAGACTGGTATCCCTGAGACGTTCTTTGTTCTAACAAACGAGCTAAAATCACTAGCTCTTGATGTGGAAGTATATGATGAGGATGAGACAAATGAAACTAACTAATTTAAAACCAGTTGAGATAAAAGAAGAGCATAGACCTCGTGATTTTGAAGCTTTCCAACTTCGTTTAGCAAGTCCTGAGAAGATAAAATCTTGGAGTTATGGCGAGGTTAAAAAACCAGAAACTATCAACTACCGCACGCTAAAACCTGAGCGTGACGGTCTGTTTTGTGCCAAAATTTTCGGACCGATCCGTGATTATGAGTGTCTTTGTGGTAAATATAAAAAGATGCGCTACAAAGGTATCAAATGCGAAAAGTGCGGCGTTGAAGTAACAACATCTAAAGTTCGTCGTTCTCGCATGGGTCACATCGAGCTTGTAACTCCAGTGGCTCATATCTGGTATGTAAATTTCTTGCCAAGCCGTATAGGTGCGCTTCTTGGTATCAAGATGAAAGACCTTGAACGAGTACTTTACTATGAGGCATACATTGTTGATAACGCTGGTGAGGCTTATTATGACAATGAAAATTCTAAAAAAGTTGAAAAATATGACGTTTTAAACGAAGAGCAATATCAAAGCCTAGCTTCAAGATATGAAGAGACTGGCTTTAGTGCTAGAATGGGTGGCGAGGTCATCTATGATATGCTAGCTGAGCTTGACCTAACTCAAATTTTAAATCAGCTACAAGAAGAGATGGAGGCTACAAATTCTGAGGCCAAGAAAAAGACTATCGTAAAACGTTTAAAGGTTATCGAGAGCTTTTTAAATTCAGGTAACCGCCCAGAGTGGATGATGATAACAAATTTACCAGTTCTTCCACCTGATCTTAGACCACTTGTTAATCTTGATGGTGGTAAATTTGCTGTTTCAGACGTAAATGATCTATATCGCCGTGTAATAAATAGAAATAGCCGTCTAAAACGCCTACTTGAGCTTGACGCACCTGAGATCATTATCAGAAACGAAAAGAGAATGCTTCAAGAGGCTGTTGATGCGCTATTTGACAATGGCCGCAGAGCAAATGCAGTAAAAGGTGCAAATAAACGCCCACTAAAATCACTAAGTGAGATCATCAAAGGTAAGCAAGGCCGCTTTCGTCAGAATTTGCTAGGTAAGCGTGTTGATTTCTCTGGACGTTCTGTTATCGTCGTTGGTCCAAAGCTAAAGATGGATCAGTGCGGTCTTCCAAAGAAGATGGCTTTAGAGCTATTTAAGCCACATTTGCTTGCTCGCCTTGAAGAAAAAGGCTATGCGACAACCGTTAAGCAAGCTAAAAAAATGATAGAAGATAAGACAAATGAGGTTTGGGAGTGCCTAGAAGAGGTCGTTAAAGACTATCCGGTCATGCTAAACCGTGCTCCGACACTTCACAAGCTCTCTATCCAGGCGTTTCACCCAGTGCTTGTTGAAGGTAAGGCGATCCAGCTTCACCCGCTAGTTTGTGCGGCGTTCAACGCTGACTTCGACGGTGATCAAATGGCTGTTCACGTGCCACTATCTCAAGAGGCTATCGCTGAGTGCAAAATTTTGATGCTTAGCTCAATGAACATCTTGCTTCCTGCAAGTGGTAAGGCTATCACAGTCCCTTCACAAGATATGGTTTTAGGAATTTATTACCTAAGCCTAGAGAGAAACGATGAAAAAGGCGCAAACAAAATTTTCTCAAGCGTTGATGAAGTAATGATCGCTGAAGAGGCTAATACTCTTGGTCTTCACGCTAAAATTAAGACAATGGTTGATAATAAGATCATCTTTACAACTGCTGGTCGCTTGATCTTAAGAGCGATACTTCCTGATTTTGTCCCTGAAAATATGTGGAATAAGATCATGAAGAAAAAAGACATTGCAAATTTGGTTGATTATGTTTATAGAAATGGCGGCCTTGAAGTAACGGCTGACTTCCTTGATAAGCTTAAAAATTTAGGCTTTAGATATGCTACAAAAGCGGGAATTTCTATCTCTATCGCAGACATCATCGTGCCAGATAGTAAGCAAAAATATATCGACGAAGCTAAGAAAAAAGTTCGTGAAATTCAAAAGCAATATGGCGCTGGTCTTTTAACAGATAGTGAGAGATACAACAAGATCATCGATATCTGGACAGATACAAATAACAGCGTTGCAAGCGAGATGATGAAGCTTATCCAAAGTGACAAGGGCGGATTTAACTCAATTTATATGATGGCAGACTCTGGTGCGAGAGGTAGTGCAGCGCAAATTCGCCAGCTAGCTGGTATGCGTGGTCTTATGGCAAAACCGGACGGCTCGATCATCGAAACGCCGATCATTTCAAACTTCCGTGAAGGTCTAAACATAATGGAGTACTTCAACTCAACCCACGGAGCTAGAAAAGGTCTTGCTGATACCGCGCTAAAAACTGCCAACGCTGGTTACCTAACAAGAAAGCTAATCGACGTTGCTCAAAACGTTAAAGTCACAATGCACGACTGCGGTACGCACGAGGGCGTTGAGATCACAGATATCACAGAGAGCGGCGAGCTAATAGAAAGCCTTGAAGAGAGAGTCTTGGGCCGTGTTTTAGCAGATGATGTGATCGATCCTATAACAAATGAAATTTTATTTAGCGAAGGCACATTGCTTGATGAGGAGAAAGCTAAGGCAATAACAGAAGCTGGCATAAAATCAGTAAGCATTAGAACTCCTATCACGTGCAAGGCGCCAAAAGGCGTTTGCGCAAAATGCTACGGATTAAATTTGGGTGAGGGCAAACTTGTAAAACCAGGTGAGGCTGTTGGTATCATCTCAGCTCAGTCAATTGGTGAGCCAGGTACTCAGCTAACGCTAAGAACGTTCCACATCGGTGGTACGGCTTCTACTGAGCAGCAAGACCGCCAAGTCATTGCTCAAAAAGAGGGCTTTATTAGATATTACAACCTTAGCACATACGAGAACAACGGCAAGAAAATCGTTGCAAACAGAAGAAGTGCTGCTGTATTACTTGTTGAGCCAAAGATAAAATCAACAATCGATGGTAAAATCGAGATCGAATATGCCCATGAAGACGTAAATATCGTTATCAAAGGCAAAAAAGAAGAGATCAAATATACAATCAGAAGAAACGACCTTGCTAAACCAAATGAACTAGCTGGTGTTAGCGGCAAGATCGAAGGCAAGATGTATATCCCTTATGCAAATGGCGATAAGGTAAAAGAGAATGAGAGTATCGTTGAGATAATAAAAGAGGGCTGGAACGTTCCAAATCGTATCCCTTATGCTAGTGAGCTTAAAATTTCAGATGGCGATCCAGTAACTAGAAAGATCACAGCAGATGCAAATGGTGTGGTTAAATTTTTCATACTAAAAGGTGACTTCCTTGATAGACTAAAAGATATAAAAAAAGGTCACAAAGTAACTGAAAAAGGCTTCTTTGTTGTCGTTTCTGATAAAGATGGACGTGAGGCAGTTCGCCACTACATCCCAAGAAATTCTATCATCCAAGTATCAGATAATGATGCAGTAGAAAGAGCGACAGTAGTCTCACTACCTGAAAAAGATGACAAGCTAATAATCGCTGAGTGGGATCCATACTCAACTCCAACTATCGCAGAAGAGGCTGGTGTGGTTAGCTTTGAAGATGTCGAGCCAGGATATAGTGCGACCGAACAAGCTGATGAGGCAACTGGTCAAAGACGTCTTGTTATCAACGAATATTTGCCAAGTGGCGTAAAACCAGCGATCATTATCACTACAAAGAGCGGACATTTGATCAAGTATCCGCTTGATCCAAAAACTGCGATCTTTGTTTCAAGTGGCGATGAAGTAGCTCAAGCTGACATTTTGGCTAAGACTCCAAAAGCTGTTGCTAAGTCAAAAGATATCACCGGTGGTCTTCCAAGAGTTAGTGAGCTATTTGAGGCAAGACGCCCTAAAAATACAGCTATCGTTGCTGAGATCGACGGCGTTGTTAGATTTGACAAGCCACTTCGCTCAAAAGAGCGCATCATCATCCAAGCAGAAGATGGCACGACAGCTGAGTATTTGATCGAGAAGAGCCGCCAGATCCAAGTAAGAGACGGCGAATTTGTTCATGCTGGTGAGAAACTAACAGACGGACTTATCTCAAGCCATGATATCTTAAGAATTCTTGGTGAAAAGGCACTTCACTACTATTTGATCAGTGAAATTCAGCAAGTTTATCGTCGCCAAGGTGTTGCGATCGCTGATAAGCACATCGAGATCATCGTCTCTCAAATGCTTCGCCAAGTCAAAATCGTCGATAGTGGAAATACAAATTTCATCGTTGGCGACATGGTTTCAAGAAACAAATTTAAAGAAGAAAACGAACGCATCATGAAAATGGGTGGCGAGCCAGCTATCGCTGAGCCGATCCTTCTTGGTGTTACAAGAGCGGCTATCGGAAGTGATAGTGTTATCTCTGCTGCGTCATTCCAAGAGACAACTAAGGTCTTAACAGAAGCGTCAATCGCTGCTAAATTTGACTATCTTGAAGATCTAAAAGAGAACGTCATCCTTGGACGTATGATCCCAGTTGGCACTGGTTTTTATAAAGATAAAAAGATAAAGATCAAAGAAAACTAATATATTAAGCCCCGCATCTGGGGCTTAATCCTCTTATAAATTTCCCCACTTAAATTTACAAAATTTCAAAATTTACAAGCCGTTAATCAATATTAAATAAAATCCCTAACTAAAAATATGTAACGGAGATATTATGAAAAATGTCGATCTTGGACTTTTATTCCTGCGCTTAGGTCTTGGAATTTGCCTTTTTATGCATGGCTTTGGCAAAATTTTACACGGAGTTGGCGGCGTAAAGAGCATTTTAGTTGATGCTGGACTACCTAGCTTTTTGGCATATTTTGCCTATATGAGCGAGGTTTTAGCCCCTATAATGATCGCTGTTGGTTTTTACTCAAGGCTTGGCGCGCTCCTAGTTTTTGGCTCTAGTCTTGTCATTTTGTATTCATATTTTGGTTTATCAAATTTACTTGAGCTAACTAATGTAAATGGCTTTAAAGCAGAGCTTATATATCTTTATATCGCTATATCACTTTGCATTATCTCGACTGGCAGCGGCAAATACGCTATCAAGCAAGACTGATCTAAATTTAGCACATATCAAATGTGCTAAATTTTCACACATTTTATTTAAAATTTAAATTTAGTTTATTTTTTTATAACACTTTAAGTTTATTGCCTTTAAATTCAAAAGTATCTCAAATTTAAAGGACACATGATGAACTCTATAAAAAAAGAGCCTTCGTTTTTACTGGCCCTTACGCCTATCTTGGTTATGATCGTAGGCCTTGCGCTTGGCGTTGGTTATATGAAACTAAAGGTTGAGCCGATCATTTTGATAGCTGCCCTTGTGGCTGGTGGCATCGCTTGGAGACTAGGATATAGTTGGAGCGAGCTTCAAGAAGGAGTGATAGAGAAAATTTCTAGTTCACTGCCAGCGCTTATGATACTTTGGGCGGTCGGTTTGCTTATTGGCTCATGGGTATTTTCAGGCACTATCCCTATGATCATCTACTACGGCGTGGATCTTATAAGTCCGCAGTATCTAGTCCTAACCGCTTTTGTCATTGCAGCTATCATCTCAACTGTAACTGGCACATCTTGGGGTTCTGCTGGCACAGTCGGTGTCGCCATCATGGGCATAGCTCAAGGTCTTGATGTAAATTTAGCAGCAACTGCTGGTGCGGTAGTCGCAGGAGCATACTTTGGCGATAAGCTCTCTCCGCTTTCAGACACAACAAACCTAGCTCCGATAGCAGCTGGCTCAGAGCTTTATGAGCACATCAGACATATGTTTTATACAACTATCCCAGCAACTATCGTTGCGATAGCGGCTTATCTATTTTTTGGAAGCGAGGCTGCAAGTAGTGGCGCGAATGTTTCAGAGTCGGTTTTGGCGCTTCAAGGTCAGCTTGATAAAATTTTTCACTGGAACATCATCTTACTTTTGCCTGTGCTTTTTGTCTTGGCTGGCTCTGTGCTAAAGTGGCCAACGATACCTGTCATGATCATAGCTTCGCTATTTTCAGTGCTTCTTGGTGTTATAGTTCAAGATTTTAGCTTTAAAAATGGCTTTATCTCAGTGATGACTGGCTTTAACGTCACGATGAGCGGCATTAATATAGAGTTTTCAAAAGATATCACTAAGCTTCTAAATAGAGGCGGTGTGAGCTCGGTAAATTCAACCACTATCCTAGTCATCTGCGCTATGGGCTTTGCTGGCATCATCTCAAAAACTGGCATGCTTACAAAGGTGCTTCACACTATCATGGCAAAGGTCAAATCAGCAGCAGGCGTCATCATCTCGACTATCGGATCATGCCTAACTGTCGCATTTGTCACAGGTAGTTCATATCTTTCTATCCTCATCCCTGGCGAGATGTTTAAAGACTTTTATAAAGAGAAAAATTTAGCAGCCAAAAACCTCTCAAGAACGCTTGAAGACTCTGGCACTGTGATCGTCCCACTCATCCCTTGGTCAGCAGCAGGCGCATATATGACTGCTACACTTGGTGTGCCAACGGTAGAGTACTTGCCATGGGCGATACTAAACTACATGGGCGTTGTCTTTGCTATCATTTTAGCACTCACCGGCATCGGCATAGCTAAGATAAATAAGGACGCCAAATGATACTTATAAAAAACGCCAAAATTTACTCGCCAAAATTTCTTGGTCAAAAAGATATATTTATATGTAATGGCAAGATCGTCTGCATAGCTGAAAATTTAGAGCCAAATTTACCAAATGTAAAGGTGATCGACGCTTCAAATTTCATAGCTATACCAGGTCTCATAGATAAGCATGTGCATATAACAGGTGGTGGCGGCGAGGGCGGCTTTAAGACTAGAGTGCCTGAGATCATGCTATCAAATTTAATAGAAGCTGGTATAACGACGGCTGTTGGACTACTTGGAACTGACAGCACGACAAGAAGCGTTGAAAATTTAGTCGCAAAAGCACACGCACTAAACGACGAGGGCATCACATGCTATGCTCACACTGGCGCATACAGCTCTAAAACGCCAACCATAACTGGCGAGATCGAAAAAGATATTGTCTTTGTTGATCCGATAATCGGCACCAAGCTAGCCATAAGCGACCACCGCTCATCAAGCGTGAGCAAAGATGAGCTCGCTCACATAGTCTCGGCTGGCAGGGTGGCTGGTATGATCAGCTCAAAGTCAGGCCACACCACGCTTCACATGGGTGACGGCAAAAAGGGCTTAAATTTGATCTATGAAGTGCTAAACGAGTATGACATGCCAATCACGCTATTTCAGCCAACGCACGTAAATAGAAACGAGGAGCTTTTTAAACAAAGCTTTAAATTTATAAAAGATGGCGGCTATATCGACTTTACCTGCATGCCAGGACTTACGCCACTTGATGCTGTAAAGCGCATCAAAAAAGAGAATTTACCGACAAATAAGATAACCATTAGTTCAGACGGCTTTGGTAGCTACTCTAGCTACGATATCGACGGAAATTTACTAAAAATTGGCATCGCTAGCGTTAAGAGCCTATATGAAGAGTTTATAAATTTTGTAAAAGATGGCTTTAGCATCGAGGAGGCGTTGCCATATTTTACGACAAACGTGGCAAAAAGCGTGGCCTTGCAAAACAAAAAAGGCGAGATAAAAGAAAATTACGATGCAGATATTTTGCTAATCGATGAGAAATTTGAGATTAAATTTGTCGTTGCAAAGGGTGAAATTTTAAAAGATGACAGTGGTTTTATAAAAAAAGGAACGTATGAATAAGTCTAACTTATTAACCGTTATTTAAGCTTTTTTTAAATAAAATTAGGTCTTTTTAATAAATTTAGTTGAAAGGAATTATTGTGCCAACCATAAATCAATTGGTCAGAAATGAACGCAAGAAAGTGACTGTTAAGTCAAAATCTCCAGCGTTAAAAGAGTGCCCTCAAAGAAGAGGAGTTTGCACTAGGGTTTATACTACAACTCCTAAAAAACCAAACTCAGCTTTGAGGAAAGTTGCCAAAGTTAGGCTTACAAGCGGTTTTGAAGTCATCAGCTATATCGGCGGTGAAGGTCACAACCTACAAGAACACAGTATCGTTTTAGTTCGCGGCGGTAGGGTTAAAGACTTACCAGGTGTTAAATATCACATCGTTCGTGGTGCACTTGATACTGCTGGTGTTGCAAAAAGAACAGTTTCTCGTTCTAAATATGGTGCAAAACGCCCTAAAGCTGGCGCTGCTGCTCCAAAAAAGTAAAAAATTAGGTTCGCAGACGTTGCTTAAATTTGCAAACGTTTGAGTAAAATTTCATAAAAATTTGAAGGAAAAATCAAAATGAGAAGAAGAAAAGCTCCTGTAAGGGAAGTTTTACCTGATCCGATTTACGGAAATAAAATAATCACTAAATTTATTAATTCTCTTATGTATGATGGCAAAAAAAGCGTCGCTACAGAGATAATGTATGGTGCTATTAAAGCTATCGAAAAGAAAAATGCTGAGGTTAAAGGCATCGACGTTTTTAACGACGCTATCGAAAATGTAAAACCTATTTTAGAAGTTAAATCACGCCGTGTTGGTGGTGCTACTTATCAAGTGCCAGTTGAGGTTCGCCCAGCTCGCCAACAAGCTCTTGCTATCCGCTGGCTTATAACTTACGCTAGAAAAAGAAGCGAAAGAACAATGGTTGATAAACTAGCAAATGAGCTTTTAGATGCGGCAAATTCAAAAGGTGCATCTTTCAAGAAGAAGGAAGATACTTACAAGATGGCAGAGGCTAATAAAGCATTTGCCCACTACCGCTGGTAAGAAAGAATTAGTATGGCAGAGAGAAAAACGCCTTTACATAAGGTAAGAAATATCGGTATTGCGGCTCACATTGATGCTGGAAAGACAACTACTAGTGAGAGAATTTTGTTCTTCACTGGTATGAGCCATAAGATAGGTGAGGTTCATGATGGCGCTGCTACTATGGACTGGATGGAGCAAGAAAAAGAGCGTGGTATTACTATTACATCAGCTGCAACTACAGCGTTTTGGAAGGGCTACCAAGTAAACCTAATCGACACTCCGGGACACGTTGACTTTACTATTGAGGTTGAGCGTTCTATGCGTGTTCTTGACGGTGCTGTTGCGGTATTTTGTTCTGTTGGTGGTGTTCAGCCACAGTCTGAAACTGTTTGGAGACAAGCAAATAAATATCACGTACCAAGAATTGTTTTTGTTAATAAAATGGACAGAATTGGTGCAAATTTCTTTAGAGTTGAAGAGCAGATTAGAGAAAGACTAAAAGCAAATCCAGTACCTATCCAAATTCCTATCGGTGCAGAGGATAACTTTAAAGGCGTGGTTGACCTTGTAAGAATGAAAGCATACGTTTGGAATGACGAGAAAAAGCCAACTGACTATGTAGAAGAAGAAATTCCAGCTGAAGTTAAAGATAAAGCTGAAGAATACCGTGCAAAACTAATCGAAGCTGTTTCTGAGACAGACGATAGCTTGATGGAGAAATTCTTTGCAGGTGAAGAGCTAACTGAAGAAGAGATCAAAAAAGGTATAAAAGCAGGCTGCTTAAGAATGACTATCACGCCTATGCTTTGCGGAACTGCGTTTAAGAACAAAGGTATTCAACCTCTACTTGATGCTGTTGTTGATTATTTACCAGCTCCAGATGAGATTGCAGCGATAAATGGTGTTTACGAAGATGGTACTGAAGTGACTGTTGAAAGTACAGATGATGGTGAATTTGCCGCTCTTGCGTTTAAGATCATGACTGACCCATTTGTTGGACAGCTAACATTTATCCGTGTTTATAGAGGAAGCCTTGAAAGTGGTAGCTATGCTTACAACACAGTTCAAGACTGCAAAGAGAGAATCGGCCGCTTGCTAAAAATGCACTCAAATAAACGTGAAGAGATTACAGAGCTTTTTGCTGGTGAAATCGGCGCTGTTGTTGGCCTAAAAAGTACCCTAACTGGCGATACTCTTGCAAGTGAAAAAGATAAAGTTATCCTTGAGAGAATGGACTTCCCAGAGCCAGTTATTAGTGTTGCGGTTGAGCCAAAAACAAAAGCAGATCAAGAAAAAATGGCGATCGCTCTTCAAAAACTAGCTCAAGAAGATCCAAGCTTTAGAGTTAGCACTGATGAAGAGAGCGGACAAACTATCATTAGTGGTATGGGTGAGCTTCACCTAGAGATCATTGTTGATCGTATGCTTCGTGAATTTAAAGTAGACGCTGAAGTTGGTCAACCACAAGTTGCTTACCGCGAGACTATCCGTAAGGCAGTTGAGCAAGAGTATAAGTATGCTAAACAATCAGGTGGTCGTGGTCAATATGGTCACGTATTCTTACGTATCGAGCCACTTCCAGCTGCTAGTGGATTTGAATTTGTTAACGACATCAAAGGTGGTGTTGTTCCAAAAGAGTATATCCCAGCTGTTGAAAAAGGTTGTAAAGAAGCGCTTCAAAGCGGTGTTCTTGCTGGATATCCAGTTGAAGATGTTAAAGTTACACTTTTTGATGGTAGCTACCACGAAGTTGACTCATCTGAAATGGCATTTAAGCTTGCTGCTTCTATGGGCTTTAAAGAGGGCGCTAGAAAAGCAGGTGCGGTTATCCTTGAGCCTATGATGAAAGTTGAAGTTGAGACTCCAGAAGAGTATATGGGTGATGTTATCGGTGACCTTAATAAGCGCCGTGGCCAAGTAAATTCAATGGATGATAGAAATGGTATAAAAATCATTGCAGCTTATTGTCCACTTGCTCAAATGTTTGGCTACTCAACAGATCTTCGCTCAATGACTCAAGGTCGTGCGACTTACTCTATGGAATTTGATCACTACGAAGAAGTTCCTAAAAACGTAAGTGAAGAGATTATTAAAAAGAGAAATGGCTAATTAGCCAAAATAGGGCAGAGCGATCTGCCCTTTAAAATTTAACTACTTGAGTAAAAATTTAAACTAACTTGCAAATTTGTCCTCATAGCTCAGCTGGATAGAGCGCAGAATTCCTAATTCTGAGGTCGTGAGTTCGAACCTCGCTGGGGACACCACTCCTGCTTTTAATACCATGCAATAACAATCTTTTATAGAGTGCTTTAAATCATTTATATTTAGAATTCTTATTTTTATAAGTAGTTGTGTTTGGCATATAAATAAATTTATTTTTTTAATGAATTATTTGTATGATCTCATTAACAATAAAATTTATCAACAAAAATTTTATATATTTAATAATCCATGCTAACATTTCAAAAATTTATTTAAGGAGAGTAGATGAAAAAAATTTTACTTTTAGGAGCCGTTTGTTGCATGTTGTCAGCTGATGTTAAAACTGTTAATATAAGCCCAGATGAGATCAAAAAATATGATCAGATCGTTGATATTAGAACTCCATCTGAATGGCAAGAGACTGGCATCATAGCTGGTGCGAAGACCATCACTTTTGATCCAAGTAATAAGAGTGCATTTTTAGATGAGCTTTCAAAAGCGGTTGATATCAAAAAGCCTATCGCTCTTGTTTGTAGAAGTGGCAGAAGAAGCACAGCAGCAGCTGCAGCGATAGATAGCTCAAATCTTAAGATTATAAATTTAGATGGTGGTATGAGTAGTTTGCTCGAGCAAGGCTACAAAACTACACCTTATAAAAAATAGACAAATCTCTAAATTCTACATTTGACTACAATATAAATTTATTTTGTAGTCAAAATTTATACTAAATAATAAATTTTATTATTTGATTAACCAGTGATTAACTCTAAGTCAATATAATTTCACCACATTTAAACAATAAAGAAGGAGACAAAATGTCAAAAGTTATTTTACAGTTAAACACAATTCAGGCTGATGCAAACGCACTTTATATCAAATTTCATGATCTTCACTGGAATGTAAAAGGTATTCAATTTTTTAGCGTCCACGAATACACAGAGAAAGCTTACGAAGATATGAGCGAGATTTTTGATGACGCAG
Organism: Campylobacter concisus; assembly: GCF_902460895.1. GTDB lineage: Bacteria > Campylobacterota > Campylobacteria > Campylobacterales > Campylobacteraceae > Campylobacter_A > Campylobacter_A concisus_BC. The sequence continues at coordinate 548,224 of NZ_CABPVL010000002.1, forward strand.
CTGAGAGGGCTCTTATGCTTGGCGGCAGACCTATCGTCAAGGCCGAAGAGCTAGCAAAAGTCGCTCACATAAAACACGAGCCAAAAGAGAGTTACACTCCAACTGAAGTTTTAGAGATCGTTTTGGCTGATTACAGGCACCTTTTGGGTGAGTTTAAAAAGCTTGATGAGCTTGCAGAGGGCGACACAACAACTCAGATGTACGCACAAGATCAAATAGCTAAATTTGAAAAAGCCATCTGGATGCTAAACGCAACACTTGGTAAATAATCACAGCGGGAGCTCTCCCGCTTTACTCTAAATAAATTCCACCTTTTGGCGATATAGTTTTTATAAACTTATAGGAGCCAAATATGCAAATCAGTCAAATCGTAAGCTCATACAACACTTCAAGCGTAAAAGAGAATGTAAAATCAGAAATTTCACTTCATAAAGATGAAAAAGAGATTTCTAAAAAGCAGCCTGAGGTTTCAAATTTAAGCGCGAAAGAGATCTCAAATAGCTACTTTTTGCAGTATCAAAAAGATATTACTCAAAGCGCTAGCTCAAATTTACTAGCTCAAGGTGGTCTAAGCTTTAATGTACCTGAAAATTTATCAGACATCTTATCTGGCCTTGATCTAGCAGGCATCGGCTACAACGGCAAAGCTCTAGGAGAGCTAAGTAGCGATGAGGCGAGCGAGCTAGTTAGTGAAAATGGCTTTTTTGGCATCGCAAATACGGCTGAGAGGATAGCCGGCTTTGTGCTAAATGGCGCAGGTGATGATGTAGAGAAGCTAAAAGCTGGCAGAGAGGGCGTGGCAAAAGGTTTTGAGGATGCAAAGAAAATTTGGGGCGGAGAGCTTCCTGAAATTTCACAAAAGACTATCGAAAAGACGCTTGAGACGCTCGATAAAAAGATCGCTGAGCTTGGCGGTAATGTTTTAAACGTATCAGCCTAAATTTCTTGGGGTCTCTCCCAAGAAATTTGTATATTAATGTAAGCACAAAACTCAAATTTTAAAATTCGCAAATTTTATTTAATCTTAAAAGCTATACTTTTCTCTTTATATTAAGGAGAAAAGATGAAAGCTAAAATTTTACTTCCTCTAGCAGTAGCCACTATTTTTTTGGGATGTTCATTTTTTGATGACAATCCGCCAGTCCGCAAGCAACCAAGACAAGCTATCAAAACTACACCTGCAAAAAGCTCCATCAAAGGCTTCATAAAAGATGTTAGCTATAAAGATTCGAAATACTGCTACGAGATAGTAGCCAGCGATGTGAAAAATCACAAACTAAACAAAGCAAATTTTTGTGCAAACAGATATTATTACGATAAAGGCGATCTTGTCTATGCGACTTTTTACGCAGATAAGCTCATAGACATGCTTCTTATAAAAGAGGGCGGCTCTAGAGGCGCATATAATGGCATAAGAAAACCACAAAATGAAGTAGTCGTTAAAAGAAAAAATATAAAAACAAATATCGAAGTACCAAAAGAGGAGAAAATTTCTTTTTAGATTACCGTTGATTTACTGCTAGCATATATAATTTCATCAGCAATCAAAACTAGAACTCCTTTTAAGGGGCAAAGCAACGGCCCCTTTTTCCTTTTATCCCTTTTTTAAAAGTCTCATTTGTAAAAGTTAAATTATCAAAATATACCTCTTTTTGGTTAAAATCGGTAAACGATCGGTAACAAAAATGCAAAATTTTATGATTTTTTAAGCTTTATCTTAAAATTTATTGATTATAATCGTCGACACAAAAACCTTAAAAGGAGAAAAAATGAAACTAACAAAAATTAGTTTAGCCGCTTTGGTTGCTTTAGGCGCATTCTCAAGTATAGCAAGTGCTACTCCACTTGAAGAAGCTATAAAAAATGTTGATCTTTCTGGTATGGCAAGATACAGATATACTCATGTACATGATTATGACAAAACACAAAAAAATGTTAAAAAATCAAATGAGGCTGGCCATAACTTTAAAATGATCACAAATTTTAAAGCTGCTATCGATGATAACTTCTTTGGCGTTGTTGGTTTAAGATACAATGCTACTGATGGCTCAGGTGATAATGCTGGTGCTGGTACAGATAAAACAAACACAACTGGAACTTTTGGTGTTCACCAATTCTATCTTGGCTATAAGATCGGCGGTACTACTATAACAGCTGGTAAACAAACTATTGACTCATACTTTACTGATGACGCAATCGGTACTGGCGTAAGAGTAGTAAATGAAGATATTGAAGGTCTTACTCTAACAGCTTTAGCTTTTGATGCTCTTGAAGGCAATGGCGAGAGCGATGGCAAATTATATGATGCAGCTGTAACTAATAAATTAGATAGATATGATGTTGGTAACTTATATGCAGCTGGTATTGCTGGTTCATTTAATCCAGTTAGCTTCCAACTATGGTACGGTACATTAACTAATCTAGCTGATGTACTTGCAGCTGACGTTTCAGCTAAATTCGACATCACTAATGACTTTGCCCTAGGTGCAAGACTTAACTATGCAAATAGCACAGCTGATAAAGAAGCTAAAAACATCCTTGGATACAATGATGGTAACTTCTATGCTGGCGAACTTTCAACTTCACTATTTGGTTTTGACCTAGCTGCTGGTTATATCGGCTGGAAAGCTCAAGATAAAGGTATATCAGCATTTACATTTGAAGATCAAGGTAGCCTAATAACTGCTGGTGAAGATGTATTTGACTGGACATATGCAGAGGGTAAAGGTAACTTCTTCTATGCAACAAGTGCATATACATTTGATAAATTCAAAGTTGGTTTAGATTATGTTAAAGGTACTCAAAAAACTTCAGCTGGTGCTGGTAACCCAGATGTAAAAGATAAAGTTGAAGAATTTGTTCCAAGATTTGCTTACCAATACAACAAAAAGCTAACATTTAGCTCATTCTACTCTTTCCAAACTCACAAACTACCTAATGATGTGAAGACAAAAGAAGACAAATTTAGATTTGAAGCTAAATACTCATTCTAATTCATAGCTCGTTAATCAACTTATGATATAATCCCGGGTCGGAGCAATCTGATCCGGGATTTTTAAATTTAGAGCAAAATTTCAAGGAAACTTATGAAAAATATCAAAATTTCTTTTTTGGCGTGTTTTTTGGTGGCAAATGCCTTTGCAGCTTCTCAGGTTTATTATATAGAAGCTCGTGGTGAGTTTGGTAAAGAGCTTGCCGAAATGGCAAAAAAGCAGGCTAATGACAGAAATGAAAAAGTAAATGTCTATGTCGATGAAGATCCAAGGCGCTATAAAGACAATAGAATTTTAAAATTTGGCGTTGATAGAAAAGGTAGATATAGTGTCTCTTTAGGAAAAGAGCTTTATGATAAACAATGCGCTAGCTGCCATGGTGAAAGCGCAGACAAAAGACCATTTGGCTCAACACCACTTAAAAACATGGATGCTAAAGATATAGAAGATAGCATCATCTCTTATAGAAGCGACTCAAGCTTTGGTGGTAGCGGTAAAAACGTGATGCAAAACCAAGCTAAGATCGTCTCAAACAATGATCTAGGTGCAATACTTGCTTATCTAAAAGGTAAAGATGCACTTGCAGATCAAGATACAAACGAAAATAAACCAGTTTCAACCGAAACAAAGCAAGGCAGTTATTTAAGATAAATTTCACTTCGGTAGCTTTGCCACAATATAAATAAAAGGAAGCAGATGTTAAATCCAAAAACATTATTTTTAAGTATGGGCTCAGCTATCGTTTTGATGATAATCTTTGCCATAGCTAGTGGAGCCGCCACAATAATAGAGAGCAAAACCAGCACTGAAGCAGCTTGGTACTATGTTTATGGGGCTGGCTGGTTTGCGCTCATCCAACTACTTCTTGGTATAAATTTAGCCTTCAATATCTTTAGATACAACCTAATCGATCCTAAAAAACTCCCATCACTCATCTTTCACTTAGGTTTTATCGTCATCTTAATCGGTGCTGGCATCACAAGATACCTTGGCTTTGAAGCTGATATGCATATACGCGAAAACACTGCTTCAAACGTCGTTAGCACAAAGGTTTCGTATATAAATTTAACAGCGCTTAACGACAAAGGCGAAGAGATCAGCTCGGCTATGCCTTTGGGACTTGCTGATGTGAAGAAGGGCTTTGATCTAAAGCTAAAAACAGCAGACGGTGAGGCTAGTTTAAAATTTAAAGAATTTGTGCCAAATGCAAGCTATAAATTTGTAAATGATGATAGCGGAAAGCCTGTTGTTGAATTTGTAGTCTCAAACGAGAGTGAAAGCGAAGAGATATTTTTACTTGAAGAAGAAGAGGCAAGGGTTGGAGATATCAGCTTTATCTTTAATGCTAAACCAGATGAAAATAAAAAATACGTTCTTTTTAGACTAAATGATGGAAATTTCACAGTTACTTCAAATGCTGATCTTTCAAAATTTACTATGGCGGATAGCTCAAAAACTGAGCTAAAAGCTGGCAGTGTGAATGAATTTGGCACAGGTAGCTTATATACTATCTCAAATATAAATTTCGCTCCAAGGCTAGTCTCAGCGCACGCTACAAGAAAGCTAGTTAGCTCAAAGGATAGCGAGTTTAATGCGTTGATAGCTGAGCTAAACTACAAAGGTGAGAGTAAAGAGATGCATGTATTTTACAACCTAATGGAGCCTTCACGTATCGCCGTGGCTGGGCAGAAATTTAACGCCTCGTGGGGAGCTCAGCAGATAAAACTCCCATTTAGCCTCTATCTAAAAGACTTTGAGCTAAAAAGATATCCTGGATCAAATTCGCCTATGAGCTACTCAAGTGAGGTAGTAGTAAAAGACAGCACGAATGATCCGGGCTTTGATTATAGAATTTATATGAACCACGTGCTTGATTATGATGGATATAGATTTTTCCAAAGCTCATACGACACTGACGAGAAAGGCACGATCCTCTCTGTCAATAAAGACCCAGGTAAGATCCCGACATATATCGGCTACTTTTTGCTAGGACTTGGCTTCTTGTTAAATGTCATAAACCCTAACAGCCGCTTTAGAAAGCTTGCAAAACTAATAGATAATGAATCAACAAAAGGCGGTAAAAAAGTAGCTGCGCTCATAGCAGTCTTACTTTTGGGCTTAAATTTTAGCTCGCTAAAGGCTGAGGACTTCTTGCCACATATCAGCAAAGAGCATGCTGACAAGCTTGCTAGACTCATCGTGCAAAGTCCAGATGGTAGGATGAAGCCATTTGATACGCTTAGCAAAGAGGTTTTAAACAAAATTCACAGAGGCGAGAGCATAGGTAGTCTAAATTCAAACCAAGCGATGCTTTCTATAATGGTAACGCCTGATTTTTGGCGAAATGAGAAGATCATCGCGCTTGGTCAGAGCAAGGAGCTAAAAAAAGAGCTAGGCGTCGATGAGAATGCAAGATACGCAAGCTTTGATGAATTTTTTAAAGCGACAAAAGATGGTGGAAGCGAGTATAAACTAACAAAATTTGCCGAGATAGCAAACCGCAAACACCCAGGCTCACGCAATACATTTGACAAAGATGTGATAAAGATCGACGAGAGACTAAATGTATTTTATATGATATTTATCGGTGAAATTTTCAAAATTTTCCCAAAACAAGACGATCCGTCAAATTCTTGGTATTCGCCTGCTAGTGCGATGATGTATTTTTCGCCAAAAGAGGCTGAGCTAGTAGTTGGCATGATGAGAGAGTACTTCTCGGCTGTTGATGCAGCCTCAAAGGATAATGACTGGAGCAAGGCGGATGCGGCGCTTGAGAAAATTTCAGCCTATCAGCACAAATACGGCGCTGCTGTCATGCCAAGTGAGAAAAAGATAGATATAGAAATTTTATTTAATAAATTTCAAGTATTTGACCGCTTGACACCGATATATCTTTTGGCTGGACTTGCACTTTTACTATTTGTTTTTGTCAAGATGCTAGCACCAAAAGTGCAGATAAATGGCATAGTTAAAGCTGTATATATTATAAATTTACTAGCCTTTCTTGCGCACACAGCTGGCCTTGGGCTTCGCTGGTACATCGCTGAGCACGCCCCTTGGAGTAACGCCTACGAGTCGATGGTCTATATCGCTTGGGCGCTTGGTCTATCTGGCATCATCTTTGCAAAACGCAGTCCGATCGCACTTGCACTTACATCTATATTAGCTGGCGTTACGCTGTTTGTTGCGCACCTTAGCTGGATGGATCCGCAGATCACGACGCTTGTGCCTGTGCTTCAGAGCTACTGGCTAACTATCCACGTCTCTATCATAACTGCAAGTTACGGATTTTTAGGCCTTTGTGCGTTGCTTGGTGGATTTACTTTGCTGCTTATCATCTTGCAAAACAAGAAAAAGCCAAATGCAGAGATCGCACGCAATATCACTGAAGCGACACGTATAAATGAGATGGCGATGATACTTGGCCTTAGCTTACTTACGCTTGGAAACTTTTTGGGTGGCGTCTGGGCAAATGAGAGCTGGGGTAGATACTGGGGCTGGGATAGCAAGGAGACTTGGGCGCTAGTTTCGATCCTTGTCTATGCGGCGGTGCTTCACATGAGATTTATACCAAGACTAAATAACCAGTACGCGTTTGCTGTGGCTTCGTTTTTCGCATATTGGGCGATCATAATGACCTATTTTGGGGTAAATTTCTATCTAGCTGGCATGCACTCTTACGCAGCTGGAGATCCGCTTCCAGTGCCTGATTTCGTCTGGATAAGCATCGCCATTATGATAGCGATGAGCGTTCTTGCATTTATGAAACGCTCTCTTTGCACAAGGCTATAGATGCTTCTTAAAGGCTTGATAGTCTTTTTTGTCTTTTTGCTTATAGTGGCCATTTGCGCGCTAGTCTATCTTTTGCTAAAAAACAAAGATCATCAAGCCTTGGCAAGAGGGCTAGAGCCTGAGAGTGAAGAAGAGATCACGATCGAAAAGCTTGAAGAACTTGCTGGTGATAAAACTCTAAGCAAAAACGAGCTTTTCGAGCTTATACAAATTTTTGGAGAGAAATTTATAATACCAGCGAAAAAAAATCAGATCGCTCCAAAAGAAGCTAGCCACTACATAAATTTTATAATCCTCATCTGCTCTCATCAAAATGCCGATGCAAAGCTTATTAGCTTTTTAGACAAAGAGGCTAAAAAGAAAAATCCAAGCTATGTTGCAGAGATAGAAGAGAGTGAAAAGATCGGCATCGAAAACCGCAAAAATCGTAGGTAAATTTAGCTCTATTTTTAAATTTAAGAGCACAAAATATCGTTAGCAAAACTCAAATTTACAAAGTAAAATAGGAGCGCAACTTGGACATCAATGATCTCTATTCTAGTTTGGTATTTGCGCCGATAGTGCTAGCTATTTTGTTGATGATCTTTGCTGGCAGGCGAAATATCAAAGTCTATGTGAGTAAATTTGACCTAGTTGGACTGCATCTTATTTTTCCGCTTGTAATATTTCCCACCTTTGTGGCTATCTTTTGTGAGGTATGCGAGTATTTTGACGTTTCAAACGATGATGGGCTAACTTATATTTTTTACACTATACTTTTTATAATAGCCATTTACGCCATTTTTGGTTTTTATGTTTGCATTAAATACAATCACGGCTTCTTAAACTGCTTTTGGGCGCTTCTTTTAAGATTTAACTTCATGACCACGCTTGTTTATTCGCTATTTTTAGGTGGCAAAGGACGTGACAAAAATGGCAATGAGATAACCCCTGAAAATGCAAAAAATTTAAGCCTTTTTGGAAAGCTTAGATTTTCGCTTTATAATATGATCGTCTTTAGAAAAAATTATGACAAAGATAAAGTTGCAGGCAGGGATGAGGAAAAATCTAGCGACAAAGTTTTAATCTCAAAAGAAGAGTGGGATGAATTTTTAAAATGGGAAAATAGTAGAGAGAGTTAAATTTAAAAAAGAGCCAGCAAGATAGCTAGCTCAGCTTACGGCAAAACTACGCCAAATTTCATAGCGACGCCATATATCATCGCGCTAATAATGCCAGCGAAAAATCCAGCAACCATATCATCGCCCATGACGCCAAGTCCGCCCTTTACGTTGCGGTCGATCCTGCCAATGATCGATGGTTTTTTGATATCAAGCACTCTAAAAAGCACGAGTGAGAGAACTAGCTGTGAGATCGTCGCTCCGCTAATGGCGATAGCAAGCCAAACGCCAGCAACTTCGTCGATCACGATAAAGCTCTCGTCGTGTGAATTTACCTTTTTTTCAAAATCATCAATGACGCTGATGCTCACCAAAAATAATAAAATGCTAGCTAGCAAAAGCGTGGTAGATGAGAAAAAATATAACACAAAATAAGCCACCACAGCTCCAGCCACCGAGCCCCAAGTGCCAGGTGCCTTTGGTAAAAGTCCAAATCCAAAAAATGTTAAAAATAGCTTTTGCATAAATTTCCTTAAGTGAGTGATGATGTCTGATAGAGCTTCATGAGCTCTTCGTAAAAGTCGCGGTCGGTCTTGTTTTCAAGCAGTCCAGAATTTACAAAAAGATCATCACAGAGCTTTTGTATATCTTTAAAGCGATTTACATAGAGCTTGCTTAAGATGAGCGCTGAAATTTCAGGTCTAACGAGTATGGCTGGTGGCATGATGCCGTTAAATAGCAGCTCTTTGATCACGTCTGGGTGGTATTTGATCTGGTGGTGCTGTCCGTGCGGGCAGCTCTTGGTGCTAACTAGCGTCTTACACTTGTTGCAATAAACCAGCTCAGGCAGGACGATCACGTCTAAATTTAGGTCGTTTTTGTAGATATCAAGTATCGTATGAACTTCGTTGTGGTCAAAAAACATGCCGATACCAGAGTGGTTTTGTCCGATGACTAGCTTGTTTGCGCCAAGTCTTGAGGCTGCGATGCACTCAAGCGTTGGGTTGGCGTGCGAGCTAAAAAGGGTTGTGTTTTTTAGCGCAAAGACAAATACCTTTTTTGTTGGCAGATAGTTTTGGTTAAAAAAGTCAAGCACCTGCTTTCTTATCTCGTAATCAATATGCCTCTCTTCGCGCGTTCTGATGAGAAAAACAACCACGAGATCGGCCTTGTCGATGGTCATCCTAACTAGGAGTTCATGCGCGCGGTTAAATGGATCAGCCGTTAAAAAGACAGCCGTTATTTTCTTGGCGCCACTCTCTTTTATCAGCTCATTTAGCGCATCTTTGCTTATTTGTAGGCTCTCATCATATAGCTCAAACTCGCCGCTTATGCCGTATTTGCCTAAATTTAGTGACATTTCGCTGTTTGACTCATTTGCTAAAAATATATTTTTAGCTCGCATGCTCTCGTCAAATTTAAAGACCTTTGCCACGTCGATGTGCCCAACGATCTTGCCGTCCATATTTAAATTTACTCTTTGTCCAGCATGCAGCTTGCTAGCGATATTTTGATTGACCTCGCCAAATGGAGCAAAGCCAAAAGAGTAGGGCATCGGCTCGCCGTTAAAGTAGCCCTTTTTTGCCACCTCTTTGATCTGCTCGTCGTCCATCAGGGCGCTAAAATTTGAGAGAATTTTGTTTTTGATAAGCTCTAAGGCGCCATAAACTTCGGTGTTTATAGAAATTTCACTATTTTTTCTTGCTGACGTCATATTTCTTTCTCTTTTCCCAAAGTGATTTTCTAGAAATTCCAAGCTTTTTGCTTAGCTCGGTGTCGGGGAATTTATCTTGATAATTAACGATGATATATTTTATATATTCATCGATCGTGACGATCTCGCCGATGTCAAAGTTTTTATCTCTGATAGAGAGTTCAAGCTCCTCAAATGGCGCACTTTGCGCAAAATCGCTAGTTTGGATAGCCACTTTTTTCTTTTTGCAAAGCTCTAAAATTTTCTCTTTTTCATCATCTTTTAGCTCTTCAAGATTTGTGATGTATATTAGCTCGTCGCCACTTTGAGCAAGTGCTTTTTCAAGCTCGCTAAAACAGGCTTTGCCTAAAAACAAAAATGGCGTTTTGTTTGCCTTTACATAGTTAAAGATAAATTTATCGCTGTAGCCATTTTTGCTTGATTTTAAAAGAAGTGGAAATTTGATCTTTTTGGCTTCAAAACAAGGTATCTCATAGTCTTTTAGGGCGAAATTTATATAGTTTTCGTAGTTTTTTATCTCGTTTTTAAAGCCTCTAAACTCTTCAAAATGCCTTATCTTTCTAACAAGCTCTTCTATCATAAATGGCTTTTGTATGTAATCCACCGCACCCGCTTGTATCGGCTTTAGCACGGTGTCGCTGTTGATGTAGGCGATAAGTAAGATGATGATAGAGCTTTTAAATTTCTCTATGACTGGGTAGAAGTCCTGCCCTGGGAGTGTGGTAGAAAGTAACACTACGTCAAAATTTTCAAATTTCAAAGCCTCTTTGACGCTCTTTGCGATCTCGCAGTCGTAGCCAAAGTCAGCTAGTTTGCTAGCCATCGAGCCAGCTAGGTAAATTTCGTTTTCTACTATTAAAATTTTCATATTTGTGTCCAGTTGTAAAATTTAAGGCTAGCGCTTGCCATGACAGCGATCCCTTCGCATCTACCGACAAAGCCAAGCCCCTCAGTCGTCGTCGCCTTTACATTTATGCGGTTTTGGCTCAAATTTAAAGCCTGCGCGATGTTTGCCTCCATTTTTGATTTTAGCCTTGAGATTTTTGGTTTTTGCGCCATTATCGTTATGTCAGCGTTTGTTAGCACAAAGCCCACGCTTTGCACTCTTTTATAGGCCTCCTCAAGCAAGTAAATAGAGCTAATATCTTTAAATTTATCGTCCGTATCAGGAAAGAGCTCGCCTATGTCGCCAAGCCCAGCAGCTCCCAAGATAGCGTCTGTTAGCGCATGAAGTGCCACATCGCCGTCGCTGTGAGCCTTTAGCCCAAACTCATAGTCGATCTTTTCGCCACAAAGCACAAGCGGACGGCCCTTTTCAAACTCATGCACATCAAAGCCGTTGCCGACAAAGACTTCGTTTTCTGGTGCTTTTAGGGCTGAAATTTTGGCAAGATCCTCTTTAAAAGTGATCTTTCTAGCCATCTCATCGCCCAAAATATGCCAAACACTTGCGCCAATGGCTCTCATGGCCGAGCTATCATCTGTGTAAATTTCAGCGCCGCTAAGAGCCTTTTTAAGAAGTGCTGTGCGCGAGAGTTGCGGCGTTTGGATAAGTTTTACCTTTTCTCTATCAATTGCATTTTCGCCAAGATAGGCAGTGTCAGCGATCTTTAGTGCAGGGACCACGCAGTCAGCCTGAGCGGCCGCCTCGATGATCTTGTGAAAGAGCTCGCTTGATATGCAAGGGCGCGCGATGTCGCTAACTAGGACAAATTCGCTACTAACTAGCTCGAGTGCGTTTTTTAGGCTATCTTGTCTTGTCTCGCCGCCATCAACAAATTTATAATTTGGAGCAAATTTAGACATATATTTGCACTCTTTGCTAACGACGATGATCTCTTTAAATGTGTAAAAGTTACTCAAATTTTTAGTGGCAAATAGCCAAAGTGGATCGCTGCCGATGCGAAGCCATTGCTTCTTTACAGGTAGCTCAAAACGGCTGGAATTTCCGGCTCCAAGCATTATAAGTGAGATATCAAGCAAGGTAGCTCCTTTGAAGATTGTTACGGAATTATACATTCTAAAACTTGAAAAAATCTTTTTAAAAAAGAGTAGAAATTTAGATTTATTTAGTTAGTTCAAATATAAAAAGGACTAAAATTAGCTTTTTTATAAATTTAAAAAGGCTACTCATGAGAGATAAGACGCAGATGTACTATGCTAGGCGAGGTGAGCTCACAAAGGAGATGAGCTATGTGGCAAAGATCGAGGGGATAGGCGAAAATTTGCTTATAGATGAGGTTGCAAATGGCAGGATCATCATCCCAGCAAATGTAAATCACATAAATTTAAAACCAATGGGCATAGGCAGAAAGCTAAAGACAAAGGTCAATGCAAATATCGGCAACTCAAGCCTAAGTAGCGACATTTGCGCTGAGCTTAGAAAGCTTGAAATTTGCTTAGAATTTGGCGCTGATACGGTTATGGACCTAAGCACAGACGGCGATTTGGATGCTATTAGAAGCGCTATCATAGAGCATTCAAGCGTGCCAGTTGGCACGGTGCCGATGTATGAAATTTTAAAAGAGGCAAAAGAGGTTACAAATATCACAAATGAGCTAATTTTAAGCGTGCTAGAGAAGCAAGCAAGGCAAGGGGTTAGTTACTTTACGATACACGCTGGTTTTTTGCGTGAGTTTTTGCCGCTTGTTAAAAAGCGTAAAATGGGCATAGTTAGCCGCGGTGGCAGCCTGAGCGCAAGCTACATGTCAAAGCTAAATAGGCAAAATCCATTTTATGAGATTTTTGATCAAATTTTAGAAATTTGCGCAAAATATGATGTCTCGCTTTCGCTTGGCGACGGACTTCGCCCAGGTTGTCTTTATGACGCGACAGATGAGGCGCAGCTTAGTGAGCTAAAAGTGCTTGGAGAGCTGACACTTCGTGCGTGGCAAAAAGATGTGCAGGTGATGATAGAGGGCCCTGGTCATGTGCCATTAAGTCAAATTGAGTATAATATGAAAATCGAACAAGAGCTCTGCCATGACGCCCCATTTTACGTGCTTGGACCGCTTGTTAGCGATATCGGCGCGGGGTATGATCATATCACTTCGGCGATTGGTGGTACGATGGCGGCGTATCACGGCGCTAGCATGCTTTGCTATGTGACGCAAAAAGAGCATCTTGGCTTGCCAAATGAAAATGACGTAAGAGAGGGCATCGTAGCTCACAAGATAGCAGCTCATGCCGCAGACGTCGCGCTTGGCAAGGCTGGAGCTATCGAAAAAGACCATGCTATGAGTGATGCTAGATATGCGTTTGACTGGAACAAGCAGTTTGAGCTTAGCTTTGATCCAAAAAAGGCTAAGGAGCTTCACGACGAGAGCTTGCCAGAAGATGCGTTTAAGAGCGCTCATTTTTGTTCGATGTGCGGACCAAAATTTTGTGCATATAAAATTTCAAAAGATCTAGAAAAAGGAGAAAAATGTTAAATAAAGAAGAGGTCTTAAACAGACTAAGAGGCGTCATATATCCAGGATTTGAGAAGGATATAGTTAGCTTTGGCTTTGTAAAAAATGTAGAAATCGGCGAGAAAATCTTAATCGAAGTCGAGATCGTTAGCTCAAGCCCAGAGGTGGCAAACGAGCTAAAAACAGACATCAAACGTGTCATGGGCTCAAATGAGTACGTTCTAAATTTGATCCAGCCAAAGATGCCTGAGGAGAAAAGTAACACTCAAAGTGGCAAAAATATCGCGCCTCAAGTTAAAAATTTTGTAATGGTAAGCTCTGGCAAAGGTGGCGTTGGTAAATCAACCACGACGCTAAATTTAGCCATCTCAATGGCAAAACTAGGCAAAAAAGTGGGTATCTTAGACGCTGACATCTACGGACCAAACATCCCAAGAATGCTTGGCGAAGTAAATACCCAGCCACAAGTCGTTGGCAACAAGCTAAAGCCGATACTTAGCCATGGCGTGGAGATGATGAGTATGGGCGTTTTGATGGAGGAGGGCATGAGCCTTATCTGGCGTGGCTCGATGATCATGAAAGCGATTGAGCAGCTGCTAAGAGACGTGCTTTGGAGCGAGCTTGATGTCTTGTTTCTCGACATGCCTCCAGGAACGGGCGATGCGCAGCTTACCCTTGCTCAAAGCGTGCCAGTAACAGCAGGTGTTTGCGTCACAACGCCTCAAGTGGTAGCACTTGATGATAGCAAACGTGCGCTTGATATGTTTGAAAAGCTTCACATCCCAATCACTGGCGTCATCGAAAATATGAGTGGCTTCATCTGCCCAGATAACGGCAAAGAGTATGACATCTTTGGCAAAGGCACGACTGAAGAGGTGGCAAAAGCTTACAACACTCAAATTTTGGCTGAAATTCCTATCGAGCCAGCTGTTAGAGTGGGTGGCGATAGCGGCAAGCCAGTTAGCTTCTATGAGCCAAACTCAGTCACTGCAAAACGCTATGAGAGCGCAGCTGCAAGGCTTTGGGAGATAATAGAAAATATAAATAACGGCGGTGGGGCTGATAACTCAGCGATCCAGCCAGTAAATGATGGCAAGAGTGCTTGCTTGAAGTAAATTTGTAAAAGATAAAATTTAGAGCAAATTTTAAAATTTGCCAGTTTAAATTTGGCTACCAAAATTTGGCTTTGCTTGGTGCTTAGCTTAAATTTTGTAGCCAAAACGCACTTTAAAAAATAAATTTAAAATTTAACAGGAGAAAAGATGAAAGCGATCGTAACCGTAGTCGGAAAAGATAGAGTTGGCATCGTTGCTGGCGTCTCAGCAAAGCTTAGTGAGCTAGGGCTAAATATAGACGACATCTCACAGACTATTTTGAGCGACTTTTTCACGATGATGGCGGTGGTTTCAAGTGATGAAAATAAGGACTTTACGGCCTTAAGAGCGGAGCTAGATAAGCTTGGAGAGAGCCTAAAAGTAAAGATAAATATCCAAAGCTCAGCCATTTTTGATGCGATGCACAAAATTTAAGGACAAAAGATGGATATCAAAAACGTAACCGAAACTATCTCGATGATCGAGGAGCAAAATTTTGACATCAGAACGATCACGATGGGCATTAGTTTGCTTGATTGCATCGACTCTGACATCAACAAAGCCTGCGACAAAATTTACGCAAAAATCACCACTAAAGCCAAAGACCTAGTTAGAGTGGGCAATGAAATTTCTGCCGAGCTAGGCATACCAATCGTCAATAAAAGAGTGAGCGTGACGCCTATCTCGATAATCGGCGCCGCCACGGATGCAAAAGACTACGTGATGATCGCAAAGACGCTTGATAGGGCGGCTATTGAAGTTGGTATTGATTTTATAGGTGGTTTTTCGGCCTTAGTTCAAAAGGGTTATCAAAAGGGCGATGAAATTTTGATAAATTCTATCCCGCAAGCACTAGCACAAACTGCAAAAGTGTGCTCAAGCGTCAATGTTGGCTCAACAAAAAGTGGCATAAATATGAGCGCGGTGCGTGACATGGGACGCATCATAAAAGAGACGGCGGCAGCATCAGAGATGGGCTGTGCGAAGCTCGTGGTTTTTGCAAACGCAGTCGAGGACAATCCTTTCATGGCTGGCGCATTTCACGGCGTGGGCGAGGCTGATGTGGTGATAAATGTCGGCGTTTCAGGCCCAGGTGTCGTAAAAAGAGCGCTTGAAAAGGTGCGTGGCGAGAGCTTTGACGTGGTGGCTGAGACTGTGAAAAAGACGGCATTTAAGATCACTCGTATCGGTCAGTTAGTTGGTCAAATGGCGAGCGAGCGCCTTGGGGTTAAATTTGGTATCGTTGATCTCTCTCTTGCTCCAACGCCAGCTGTTGGTGACTCAGTGGCTCGTGTGCTTGAGGAGATGGGGCTTGAGGCTGTCGGTACGCACGGCACGACTGCTGCACTTGCCCTGCTAAATGACGCGGTCAAAAAAGGTGGCGTCATGGCGTGCAATCAAGTGGGCGGCTTAAGTGGTGCATTTATCCCAGTCTCAGAAGATGAGGGCATGATAGCTGCGGTGCGCGCGGGATCGCTAAATTTAGAAAAGCTTGAAGCGATGACGGCGATATGCTCGGTGGGACTTGATATGATCGCTATACCTGCGGACACGCCAAGCCAGAGTATAGCTGCGATGATCGCTGATGAGGCGGCTATCGGCGTTATAAATCAAAAGACAACGGCCGTTCGTATCATACCTCTTGGACGTGAGGGCGATATGATCGAGTTTGGCGGCCTTTTAGGAAGAGCGCCTGTGATGAAGATAAATAAGGCCTCAAGTGCCGACTTCATCGCTCGTGGCGGACAAATTCCAGCGCCTATTCATAGTTTTAAAAACTAATATTCAAAGTCCGCTTTAAATTTGCGGACTTTTTCTTAAATTTATCCTAATCTTTTCAACTGCTTTTAGTTAAAATAATAAAAATTTTAAACCAAGGAGCTAAAATGAAAATTTTATCACTGCTTACGGCGCTACTTTTTACAGCGGTATGTGGCTTTGCAAATGACGGCAAAGTAAGAAGTATCGACATCTACGTCACGCCTTACTACTCAGCAAATGCTGGCAAGGTGGAGTACGTCAAGGTTTATGACAAGATAGATGAGCTTTTAAAAAGTGGCAAAGAAGAGGACTTCAAAAAGGCTGAAAAGATCGTGCAAGACGCCCCACAAATGGTCTCTCCGATAACTCTTTTTGTCCTCTCAGCTCGCGCTTATGATCTTGGACTTCGCGATGATGCGGTATTTTGGTTTTATGCGGCAAAAAATCGCGCGATCTTGCTAAGAGGTGTTATAGACATGGAGGGCGAGAAATTTACTGACGTGGTGGCTGCGATAGGGGCGTTTATGAAGCTTGTTGGCGACGTGGTCAATCCTTATGCATTTTGCGATATCAAAAAGCAACAAGAGATCGCTGACAAAGCACTTGAATGGACTAAGAAAAATGCCTATGAAGCGATGTTCTCACCAGAATTTAGCTCGCCTCACGAAGATAGAAAAGCAGCCCTTGCAAAAGGCATAGAAAAGCTAGAAGCGCGCAATAAAAAGGAGAAAGATTACTTTTTAGATAAAGACAATCTTGCTAACTTTAAAGCTATGCGCAAGCAAAATGGCACTGATGAAAAATTTTGTTTCTAAGTAGCGAGAAAAACTGAAAATTTGCTTGTAAATTTAGCTTTTGCTTTATGCTAAAAGGGCAAATTTACAAGCTATCTCCATTTTAGATGATAAATTTTAGCTCACTACAAATTTGCTTAAATTTCGCTCTTTTTCATAAGAGTAGCAAAACCACAAAAATGAGAATAAAAAATGACTTTGAAATTTGGCGAGCTTGAAAAAGTTGCAACAGATGATGGCTTTATCTGGTATGTGGAGACTGGGCTAAAAAGTGAAATTTTTGGTCAGGTAGCGTTTTGCCTCGTTAGCACAGATGGAGCAGACGTGGATGATGAGACTACTTTGCTAGTAGAGCGAATTGCCCAAGATATTGACCGATACATAAAAGAGGCGCTTGTCTTTTTAAAAGATGAGCTTAGGCGAGGGCGCTTTTTGAGCAAGGATGAGCTTAGCTTGCTTAACGTGCCAGTTTGCAAACTGCCATTTAGCTCGCCTCAATGCACCTTTTATGCGCATGATAAGCAGTGGCTGATGAGATTTGCTGAGGGCGAGCTTGATATCTGCGAGCCTTATGGTATAGGGGTGATCTTTGAGGATGAAAAGCCGCTTTGTTTAGAAAATTTAGAGCTTAGCAGTGAGTGCTAAACGCTTAAAATTTTAAATTTATGCATTAAAAGCTAGTTAAGATTTTCAAGCCTTGCAAAAAATGATGAAAATTTTGTTTTTAGGTATTGGCTACGATCAAGAGGCGCTAGAGTTTTTAAACGATTAAATTTTGCTGTCTTAGATTTTGCGCCCAAAACAGCAAATTTATAAGCTAAGCGTTGCAGCAGTCGCTAGGGTCTTTTTCTTTTGTGATCCTAGCTCTTAGGTCGTGGCGGATGATCTCTATCGACCAAAACCAGACCATGTGACCTACAAGCTCAGAAACATACTCATACCAAGGAAGTGTCCAAAGTGGTGGAGTGAGGCCAAGAAGTGGTAGTGAGATGCCGTGAACTGCGATAGTTGCTAAGATACCAGCCATCACCCCTTGCCACATCGTGATCTTTGGAAATTTCTCAGCCACGACGCAGTAGCCAACGGCAAAGACTACTGAAAATATGATGTGCGTTAGCATCACGTAGTTAAAGGCATGCCCTGCAAACTCGTAGATAGCGGCGTTTGGATCGGCGATACCGACATAATCTCTTAAGAACACATAAGGGGGATTTAGAAAATTTCTCGAGCAGTCGATCGCATCAGCCGCTCTGATGGCACTTTCTGGTCCGCAAGCTGCGTTAAACATATCCATAGGGCTTTTTGGCGGAAGTGGCACTTCTGCGCCCCATTTGACAAAAGCCGAAACTACGCCAGCGATTAAACCGATCAGTGCAGCTAAGGCAAATTTTGGTTTGGTAGCCAAATTTAACATTTTCTCTCCTTGTAAAATTTGTGCCATTTTGTTTCTATTTTCTTTATGATAATATTAGTCATTATTATAATTTATAAATTTATCAAAAACTCAAATGCTTTAAAATCATAAAATTTTTAGCCATTTTTGGCTAGACTAAGAAAAAAATTAAAGGAGAATAGATGTCTAAAGAGTTTAAAGACGCAAACGAATTTAAGGAATTTTTTGAAGAATTTAGAAAAAAAGATGGTTACAAAGATCCAGTTGCTTTTGGCATCGCAAGAGTCGATCGCGGACAAAAAAATAGTGATAAAATTTTGCAAGCAAGCTACGGCGTTGTAAATTTTAAAGAGAACTTTTTAAGCGCGGCTGCTTTTATCTATGCCTTGCAAAAGTGCGACGTTGAGGTTGATTTTGGAGCTTCTGAGTTCGTAGCCGATCTCACGCCAAAGGTGGCAAAAAAGGCTAGCAAGCTCTTTAGCGTCTTTGAAAAAGATATAAAATCGCACAAAAACGTGGAGAATTTACACGCTGTGAAGATGGCATTTGATGACGATCTTGAGCTAAATGAGAATAAATTTAAGCTTGTATTTTTATTTGATGACGTAAAGCCACTTAGCGTGGAGGCCGTCTATCTCAAGCTTTACTTGATCTCGCTTGGCAAGGTAGCACCTAGGACGATCGTGCTTGATGGAGCATTTGGAGTGCTACCAAATGTCGCATGGACTAGCCAAAACATCCCGATTGAGCTTGAGTGGCTAAGAGAAAATGAAATTTCTCTAAAGATGTTTGGCGAGTATCCAGCGATCGTGAGCGTGGATAAATTCCCAAGATTTTTAAGTCACATAATCCCAGCTGATAACACGAGAATTTTAGACGCTGCCAAGGTTCGCATGGGCGCTGCTGTGTATCCTGGCACAGTCGTCATGCCAGGGGCTGCTTACATCAACTTTAACGCAGGCACGACTGGCGGCGTGATGGTTGAAGGCAGGGTTAGCAGCTCCGTCGTAGTGGGCGAGGGCAGCGACGTTGGCGGCGGAGCTAGCATACTTGGCGTGCTAAGCGGCACGAACGGCAACCCTGTAAGCATAGGCAAACACTGCTTGCTTGGTGCAAACTCAGTCACAGGTGTGCCACTTGGCGATAACTGCATCGTGGATGCTGGTATAGCGGTGCTTGAGGGCACAAAGGTCTATATCTCGGCAAGCGAGCGCGAAAAGCTAGCTAAGCTAAATCCTAGCTTTAAATTTGAAGTTGAAATTTACAAAGCGCTTGAGCTTGGCGGGCTAAACGGGCTTCATTTTAGACAAAATAGCCAAACAGGTCAGATCACTGCAAGTGCGAGCAAAAGGGCAATCAAGCTAAATGAGGCACTTCATTAAAAGGAGCTAGCATGAAAGTTGGCATTTTGATGTTTGACAAGATAAATTTGTTAAGCTTTGCCAAAATTTATGATTTTTTGCATAAATTTGAAGGTTTTAACATCAAAACATACGCGCTAAAGCCTGAAATAGTCGATGAATTTGGCGTTAGACTTCATCCTGAAATTTACGCTGAGAGTCTTTATGGCGTGGATATCTTGGTCGTACCAGATGGCGTTGGGGCGCTTGGGCTAAGATATGATGAGATATTTTTAAGCTGGATAAAAAGCTCGGCGAGCGCGAAATTTAAGATAGGCTTTGACCTTGGCGTGCTCATCCTTGGTGGGGCTGGATTTTTAGAGGATAGAGAGGCTTGCATAAGGGGCGGATACAAAAACGCGCTAAGTGGCTACTGTGAGGTAAATGACGCCAAGATGTGTGAGAGCAGAGGCGTGATAAGTGTTAGTGAATTTGATGATGAGATCAAAGAGCAGCTCGCAAAAATCCTAACTAAAGATAAAATTTAAGGGCTTTGGCTCTTAAATTTTGATAGAAATTTTATCTTTTTAATGAGCTTATAGCTTGTCTTATGGCTCTATTTACCGCCTCTAAATGCCACTTTATCCATGCTGTGAAGTCAAAATTTGAATTATTTTCAAGCTTTGTTGTTTGCTCTAAAATTTCATAATAAACTTTTTTATTTGCGTAAATAATGCTCGAGATAGAAAACGGCTTAATGGTTTCACTAGCCAAGCAGTAATGCGCCAAAACCCTTGCCATGCGTCCGTTGCCGTCATCATAAGGATGGATGATCACAAACCAAAGGTGTGCTAAGGCGCTTTTTACATAGGTGTTTTCGGAGCTTTTATTTATAAAATTTAAAAAATTTCATCCTCTACGCGCTCTGCTGGCACCGCTTTGTAGTGGATTTGCCTATTTTCTAGATGACCTGAAACGACGCTCATCTCATCATCTCTAAATTTGGCTCTTTTTATCTTGTAAGCTTTGCTTTGGCTATATTCAAACAAGGCATTGTGCCAGCCATGTAGTCGCTCGAAAGTTCATAGGAGCTTTGTTTAAATTTGCATCAAGCATTAGCGAAACTAGATTATCGCTATGTCTAGTCGCATGAGTGTCAGCTAGCCAGTCAAAATTTTCATCTAGCATCTTTTTTACCGATGAGCGAATGCTTGATCTTTTTAGTCTCTCACCCTCTATGAGAGATGAGTAAAAGATCTCATCTTCTATGGCGCTAATTTGCGCTTTTAAAAGATCGTTTCCGCTAATATTGCTTATTATCTCTTTTAAATTTTCGTTTTCTTGCTCTAGCTTATTTGCAAGGGTGCTTATTATTCTTTTGTCGAAAGAAAAATTTGGGTAGTTAGGATGTTACCATATCCACAGGTTTTGTATCAAATTTCTTTAAAGATTATGGCTTTTGTGCCTATCTATAAGGTCTTCTATACTCTCTTCTAGCGTCATTGTAGCCACGTCTATATCCACGCTCAAAACCATCATCATAGTCGTCATCGTTATAGTAGCCTCCGCGGTAACCACGCTGAAATCTATCAAATCTTTCGTACTCATTTTGATAGTATGGGCGGTAGTTAGGCGGATATGGTGCATAGTTTGGATCAACAGGATAGTAGCCACTCATGCGGCAGCTATCCTCATCAAAATCTTTCAATCCAAAACGAAATTTATATCCGTCTATCTTTTTACTAAGGGCGTCATAGTTTCTCGTGTCGCCATAAAATTTAGCCATTTCTCTTTCGTTTATAAGTTTGCAAAGCCCGATCTCTATCTTTTTAGTATAGTTTGCAGCTAGCAGCATCGTAAATGTACAAAACAAAATGGCTATAAATTTCATCTTAGTCTCCTATTTTTATATTTCCGCCTTTGCCAAGACCACCTTTTACATTTTGGACTTTATAATCTTTTAGCGCGACTATAAGTTGGTTCATCGCGTCCATAAAGGCATTTACGATCATTCTGCCCTCTGGTGTCTTTGTGTAGCCACCAAGTCCAGCGCTCACACGTGAAAATGAATTTGACCCCATGCCAAAGAAGTCAAAGTTGCTATCACTGCCGACTGCACCAGCGATCTGTACGCCTGAGCGGTTGTCTATGAGAAGCAAAGATGTTTGTGTTTCGCTCTTTGAAAAGCCTCCGCTTACCTTGCCGGCAACGTTGCCAAAGACAGCGCCTACAAGTCCGCTGATACCGCCAGTATCCTCTTTGCTAAATGTGATCTCTGGCTGCATAGTATAATCAGCCGCTACGACTTGACCTTTGTGAAATTTAGAGCCTTTTCTTAGCTCGCCACTAGCTTCAAGCGCGCGCTCTTGCATCATATTATCCATACTTCTGCCGCGCTCGACGATGACGAAGCAGCCTGTTTGCTGAGCTAAGATCCTTAGCACTGGCACAGTTGAGCCAAGCTGATAATCTCTAGTTAGATATGAGTACCATGAGCTACTTTGATCCTCGTAAAAAGACAATGTTCCTAGCGTTTGGCTGCAACGCTCGATTTTCGTGTTGGCATTTTTGGCTGTATCTCCTGCTGCGGCACCAGTTACACCGCTATTGCTGCTAGCGCATCCAGCAAATAAACAAAGAGCGGCAACGCTGCTAAAGACCTTAGATGCTAAAAATCTCTTTTTCATGAAGATCCTTTTTAATGTAATTAGAAGTGTAAATATTATAAGAAAATAATATTTTGTGAAAACTTAAATTTTAAAATAAAAATATAAAAGTAAAATTTAAGCGGCCAGCAAGATGCCAGCCACATAAATTATTCGACAGTTACGCTTTTTGCGAGGTTTCTTGGCATATCGACGTTGTTACCAAGTCTAACGGAAATTTCAAGTGCAAGTAGCTGAAGTACTAGCATCATCTCGAAAAATTCGCTCATATAGTGATCTTGAACGCTTGTTTTTACGTAGTCATCGCTTAGTTCAAACTCAAGTGGGCTGATCGCTAGGATATATGCATCTCTTGCAGCAAGCTCTTCGACGTTACTTTTTGTCTTTTCATATAGTAAGTTTTGAGGCATTAAAGCGATCGTAAATAGCTTCTCATCTGCAAGCGCGATAGGGCCGTGCTTCATCTCGCCTGATGGATAACCCTCGGCGTGAAGATATGAAATTTCTTTAAGTTTTAACGCACCTTCAAGTGCTAGCGGATAGAAGATATCTCTACCGATAAAGAAGAAGCCATGACCGTGCAAATAGTGCTTGCTTAGGCGGTGAAGCTTCTCTTGCAAAGAGTTATCTATATTTAAAATTTGTGGGATGTGAAGAAGCGTTTTGATCTCGTGATCAAGCTCTTTTTTGCTGATAGATCCCTTTGCTGATGCCATTTGAAGCACAAGCATCCAAAGCACGATGATTTGCGTAGCAAAGGCCTTTGTACTTGCCACACCTTTTTCGATGCCAGCGCGAGTTAGAAGCGTATTATCAGCTAGTCTAACGATAGAAGAGTTATCGACGTTGCAGATTGCAAGTGTCTTTAGCCCAGCCTCTTTTGCTATCCTAAGTGCCTCAAGAGTATCAGCTGTCTCGCCACTTTGCGAGATGACGATGAAGAGAGAGTTTTTGTTTAGATAAGGCTTTCTGTATCTAAATTCGCTTGCCACTTCAACCTTTGTTCTAACTTTGGCAAGCCTTTCAAAAAGATAGCTTGCAACAAGCGCTGCATGGTAGCTCGTACCGCACGCACAAAGCACGACATCATCGATGCCTTTTAAGTATTCATCGTCTAAATTTTCAAGGGTGACTTTGTGGTTTTTGACCCTGCCCATGATAGTTTCAGACACAACAGCGCCTTGCTCGTAAATTTCTTTCTCCATAAAAAATGTATAACCCTCTTTTTGGGCATAGCTCTTATCTTTTGGGAGTGCGTTAAATGTTATGCTAGCCTTTTTGCCGTGTTTGAAAACAGCTATCTCATCTAAGCTCACGTAGCCGTAGTTGTTATCATCAAGGTAGGCAACTTCGGTTGCATTGCCAATTAGCGGCGCGTCAGATGAGGCAAAATATAGCTCTTTTTTGTCGCTTTTGCCTATCGCCATAGGAGCGGCGTCTTTTGCGAAAAATATCTTTCCAGGGGCAGTTTTAGTGATAAGTAGCGTTGCATAAGCGCCTCTAAGCTTTGCGATAGTCGCCTCATAAGCCTTAAATGGGTCTTTTTTCTCTTTTAAAATTTCCTCAAAAAGGTGCACGATCACTTCGGTGTCAGTTTGGCTTACAAATTTCACACCCTTTGCCTCAAGCTCATCTTTAAGCTCTTTGTAGTTTTCGATGATGCCGTTGTGAACGACAAATGAGTGCTCGCCAAGGTGCGGGTGAGCATTTATCTCAGTTGGTTTGCCGTGCGTCGCCCAGCGTGTATGACCTATCGCCACGCCAAAGCCCTCCGATGTAAAGTCCTTTGTCTTTAGAGCTAAATTTTCAAGTTTGCCAACAGCTTTGAAAAAGTCGATCTTGCCATCACTCATCACAGCCATGCCAGCGCTGTCGTATCCACGATACTCAAGCTCTTTTAGCCCGCTTAAAATGACCTCTTTTTTCTCTTTATCTCCGATGTATCCTACGATTCCACACATGTTTTACTCGCTTATTAATAAATTTAATATCTCTTCGCCTTTACTCTCAAGTCGCTCGTTTTTCTCGATCAAAAAGAGATTTCTAGTTCTATTTTTAACCGTCTGAATTCTAGCACTCGTGACTTGAAAATGAAGCCTGTCAAAAACACTCATCACATAAGCCATTAGCCCGCGCTGATCTTTTGCGTTGATGCTAAGTTTGGCGTAATCTTTTGAGTGATTTAGCTCGAAGTTTATCTCATCTTTGTTAATATTTGGTTTCAAAGGCTCTCTTAAAACCTCGCTATTTAGTGATTTTAGGGCTAAAATTTTAGTGTTTTCAAGCTCATGGTTTTTTACATTTTGGTTAAAGTCAAGCCTGATATAAAATTTCTTCTCAAAAAGCTCAAATATCTCCATATATGCAAGGTCAAATTTGGCAAATTCATAGAGCAGGGCGCTTAAATTTAGGCTCTTGTTTGTATAAATTTGAATGCTTAAATTTTTACTATTGTTTATGAAAATTTCTGTTTCGTTTAAGCTATCAGCCACTTTGCTTAAATTTATGATCTCGCTCGCGCTATATTTTGTAAAGACCAAATTTGATGTGATCTTGAAAATTTTCTCTTGCAGCTTTGGCTCAAGCGCCAAAAACTCGCTATTTCGTTTTATAGACTGCTCTTTTTTTACCCGCCTTGTCGCCTCATCAAGTAAATTTTCATCGCTAAATGCGCTAAGAGAAATTTCATAAAGCTCCCTTAAAAGTTTTGCTGTGTAGGCATTATAAAGCTTCTCGTTTGTGGCGTTTATCACGCAGTAGCTAAGGATGTAAAGTAGCTTTAAAACCTGCTTGTCGCCAAGCTTCGAGATAAAAGCGAAGATAACGCGCTGTGAGTAGATGTCCTCTCTGTTTGAGACGTTGCTCATTAGGGTGTGGTATTTTATCAAGATGACGCCGATGTTGATAGCTTTTTGGCTTAAATTTAGCTTGTTCGCGTAGGCTCTAAAGATGTTTGCACCGATGTTTGCGTGATCTTTGCCGCCAAGTCCTTTGCCAACGTCATGCATAAGCGTCACGATCTTAAGCATCGTTTTGCCCTCTAAGCAAAGCTCAGCGTAGAGATTTTTTATAAATTTATCTTTTATATTTTCAAGAAATTTGACACTTAAGATGCTATGCTCATCAACCGTAAATTCGTGATAGCCGTCATATTCTGCTAGCTGGGAGATGTGCTCCATCGGTTTTATCAAAATTTGTATCATCTGTGCATCGAGCAAGGATTTTAAGATGGCGTAGGAATTTTCTCTTAAAAATATCTTCTTAAACTCGCTTATAGCGCGCTCTAAGCCATCTTTTGTGATGATGGCTCGCTTGATATAAAAGATCGCGCTTATATCAAATTTATAATCCACATCTTTTAGCTCTAAAAGCTCATTTATGAGATCCTCGATGAGCGCTGGCTTTTTGTGAAGTGGCACGTAGATGACGCCATTTATCTCATAAAAGCCATTTTTTAGTCTAGCAAATTTTCTCTGCTCGAAGCTTAGCTCGCTTTTGAAAAATGGCCTGCAAAGCGAAGCTGCGATAAATCTTGAATAAATGGCTACATTATTCATCGAGCTTAGCATCTTTTGGCTGATGACGCTCTCGTTGTCTTGTAGTTTTTTGGACTTTGTCTGCATGAAATTTGTCGTGATCTCGACACTTGAAGCGCTGAAAGTATCGGTGTTTTGCGTTAAATTTAAAGCACTTAGCAAGCTTAGTAAAAAATCCACATTTAGATTAAAACTTGCGATCTCTTTTTCATTCATCACTTTAAGAGCTTGTGATCTAACTGAAACGTCGCTATCAAGGCAGTTTAGTATGCAGTTTAAGTGGTAAATTTCATCGATCCCGCCAAAGCCACTTTTTAAATTTGGCTCTTGTGCCAAGTAGCTTATGCTAGAAAATGGCAAAAATGCCTTTAAATGGTAGTTTAAAAAGGCTTTTTTATCAAATTCTTTTATCTTTATGATCTCGCTTTTTACTAGGCGGTAGAGGCTTTTTGAGCCGCAGATGTAGCGAAGTTGCGAGGTTTCGCTTTTAAATTTAAGGTCATCTTTGAAATTTACAAAAATTTCATCCACTTCGGCAATTTTTATCACAAATTTCATGCCAGAGTTATCTAAAATTTCAGAAAATTCTTTTAAGAAATTTTTTATATTATAGCCCTTTAAATTTTTATAAACTAGTAAAATTTCAAGCTCGCTATTTGCGCTAAGCAGCGTTTGAGCGTATTTGCCAGTGGCTAGAACGCTAAAAGCAAAGCTGTCATTTTGTGGCACAAACTCATCAAAAAATTCTCGCATAGTTTCATTTAAATAAGATTTTATAAAATCATCATACTCTTTGGCCAAGAAATTTGTGAAATTTCTGCCTTGGTTTTTTTGAAAATGTTTTGGCAAATTTGCCTTAAAATCAAGAAATTTCTCTTTGATCCTTGAATAATTATCGCTATTTTTGGCACTTTTATCAGCTAGCATTTAGTGTTTCCATTGTTAAAAATATCTTGGCAAATGTTACATAATTTTTGCAAAAACAAAGCTTTATTTGCTTATAATGAAGCCTTAAGTTCAGCTTTAGGACGATATAAATAATGAATCTATTACAAAAACTAGAAAGTGGCGAGAGATTAAGTAAGCAAGAGGCTTTTTCGCTTTATGAGCTTGATCTTTTTACCTTGGCTAAATTTGCCGACAAAAAGCGCAGAAAACTGCACGGCAACAAGGTCTTTTTTAACGTAAATCGCCATATCAATCCAACAAATATCTGTGCTGACATCTGTAAATTTTGCGCATTTTCAGCCCACAGAAAAAATCCAAATCCATACCTAATGAGCCACGAAGAAATTTTAAAGATCGTTGATGAGAGCGTGAGCCACGGCGTAAAAGAGATACACATCGTCTCCGCCCACAACGCAACTAGCGGTTGGCAGTGGTATTTAGAAATTTTTAAAAAGATAAAGGCAGCTCATCCAGAGCTTCACGTAAAGGCGATGACTGCGGCTGAGATTGATTTTTTATCAAGGCATTACGGCTTAAGCTACGATGAGGTGATAGAAAAGATGCTTGAATACGGCGTTGATAGCATGCCAGGGGGTGGGGCTGAAATTTTTTATGAAGAGATCAGGGCTAAAATTTGTAAAGGCAAAGTTAGTAGCGAGAACTGGCTAAAGATCCACAAAATGTGGCACGATAAAGGCAAGCAAAGTAACGCTACAATGCTTTTTGGACACATAGAAAGCCGTGAAAATAGGATCGATCACATGCTAAGGATCAGAGACTTGCAGGACGAAACTGGCGGATTTAACGCATTTATCCCGCTTGTTTATCAAAGAGAAAATAACTACTTAAAAGATGTGAAATTTCTAGGATCGGCTGAAATTTTAAAGACTATGGCGATATCTCGCTTGGTGCTTGATAATGTCCCACACATAAAGGCATACTGGGCTACATCGACCTTAAATTTAGCGATGATCGCTCAGGAATTTGGTGCTGATGATCTTGATGGCACGATAGAAAAAGAGAGCATACAAAGTGCAGCTGGTGCAAATAGCGCAAATGGCGTCACACTAAAGACATTTTGCGATCTTATTAAAACATCTGGTTTTACGCCGGTTGAGCGTGATAGCTTATATAACGAACTTAAAATTTACTAAAGGAGCTTGGGGTGAAATTTTTTGACTTAGCACAAAACAAAACGAGTGTAAAGCAGGAATTTGGGGCGGGACTTACGACATTTTTAGCGATGATGTATATTGTGCCGGTAAATGCGATCATTATGAGCAAAACTGGCATGCCTTATGAGGCACTAATCACTGCAACAGCGCTAATTACCATATTTTCTACGATATTAAATGGTCTTTGGGCGAACACGCCAGTTGCGATGAGCGTTGGCATGGGGCTTAACGCCTACTTTACATTTGGTCTTTGCATCGGTATGAAAGTGCCTTGGCAAACGGCTCTTGGCGTTGTTTTCTTAAGTGGCGTGATATTTGTCGTCTTATCTTTTACAAATTTTAGGATGTGGATAATAAGATCCATCCCACTTGATCTAAGAAGAGCGATAAGCGCTGGCATAGGCACATTTATCAGCTTTGTCGCGTTTCAGCAAATGGGCTTTATCGTAAATAACGACGCGGTTTTAGTTGGCATAGGAAATTTCAAAGATCCAAACGTGCTTCTTGGCGTTTTGGGGCTATTTTTGGTTATCTGCTTTTGGGCATGGAAGATAAAGGGCGCATTTATCCTAGCTGTGCTTGTCACTTCAGTGATAGCTTGGGTGCTTGGCATCGCTCCTCATCCAACAGAAATTTTCTCAACTCCAGCCTCTATCTCACCGATATTTTTAGAGCTTGACATAAAAGGTGCGTTTAGCCTAGCCTTACTACCAGTTATTATCACGTTTTTTGTGACTGATCTTTTTGACTCGATAGGCACGCTAGCTGGAGTTGGCACGAGGGCAGGGATATTTGACGAAAACAAAAAAGATGGCGTCGTAAAACTTGAAAAAACTCTTGAAGCTGACGCTGTTGCTACTGCAGCTGGCTCGCTTGTAGGTGTAAGTACGACCACATCGTTTGTAGAGAGCGCTAGCGGCGTAGAAGAGGGCGGTAGGACTGGTCTAACGGCTGTATTTTGCGGACTTTTATTCATACTTACACTATTTATGTTGCCACTTTTTAAAGCTATCCCTGGCAATGCCATCTATCCGATCCTCGTAATGGTCGGTGTGCTTATGTTTGCTGAGCTTGCTAGCATAAATTTCAAAGATCCGGCCATTGGCGTTGCGACATTTTTCATAGTTGTGCTCATCCCGCTTACTTACTCAATCACAAACGGCCTTGCATTTGGCTTTATGTCATACGTCATAGTTAAGCTCATAAAGAGAGAATTTAGCGATATAAATTTAGGTGTAGTTGTGCTAGCACTCATTAGTTTTATCGTATTTTTAGTGCATTGATAAGGATGAAAGATGATATTTTATAGCTACGATGAATTTGCTGTTGATGCCAAAAAGATGGCAAAGGATATAAAAGATGAGTTTGATCCAGAGGTGATACTAGCCGTGGCAAGAGGTGGTCTAACGCTTGGCCACTCACTAGCTGTTGCGCTTGAAAATAGAAATTTATTTACCCTAAATTCTATCCACTACGAGGATACAAACAAGCTTGATACAATACAAATTTTTAACGTGCCAGATCTTAGCAAATACACTAAAATTTTGCTTGTTGATGATATCATCGATAGCGGAGAGAGCATGGTCGAGATAAAAAGAGAGCTGCTTAAACGCTATCCAAATTTAGATATAAAAATAGCGACCGTATTTTACAAAGAGAAGGCTCTGCTTTTGCCTGAATTTAAGGTAAAAGAGGCTCATGACTGGGTTGAGTTTTTCTGGGATATACATATTTAAGGGATAAATTTGTTAGAAAGAGTTAGAGAATTTGCTAGCAGACACATCGCTTTTAGCGTATTTTTGATATGTTTGATTGATTTTGTTTTTCTGCTTTATGCGGCAAATTCTCTTAGTATAAGCTACAATGAGGCTGAAATTTTCTTTCAAAAGCACAGCCTTTTAAGCTTTATCTTAAAACTAAGCACCCACTTTTTTGGTCAAAATGACCTTGCTGTGCGAGGCGTAATGATCTTTTTTCACATCGCAAGCGTGGTTTTGATGTATAAAGTAAGTAAATTTTACATTAAGCTCGAGTTTGACAGGATTATAGCGGTCCTACTTTTTGTGCTGCTTCCTGGTACGCTAGCTTCAGCCCTTATCATAAATAACGCTGGAATTTGCATCACTCTGGCGCTTTTATGCATATATCTTTTTCATATTAAAAAGAAAATTTTATTTAGCCTCTTTTTCTGCCTAGCCTTTTTCATAGATGGTGATTTTTTGATATTTTATGCAGGATTTTTTATATTTGCACTTTATAAAAGAAAGCCGCCACTTGCTTGGCTAAGCGCCATTTTATTTTTGCTGACGCTTTATTTTTTTGGCTTTGAAACAAATGGCAGACCAAGCGGGCATTTTATCGATACTTTTGGCATATTTGCCGCTGTATTTTCGCCATTTGTCTTTATCTTTTTTGTATATACGATTTATAGAATTTGGGTTAAGGAGAAGAAGGATCTTTTGTGGTTTATTGCCATTTGCTCATTTTGCTTTTGTATGATAGTCTCTGTGCGCCAAAGGTTGGAGCTTGAGCAGTTTTTGCCATTTTGCGTGATCGCAACACCACTTATGGTAAGAGTTTTTTTCAACTCATATCGCGTGAGACTGCCAAAATTTAGAAAAGGTCATAAAATTTGCACTAGCTTAGTGATGCTCTTTTTGATATTTAACTGGTCAGCGATCATCTTTAATCAAATTTTTTACCTCTTTTTAAATGATCCTACAAAACATCTCACTTATAAATTTGATGTAGCAAAAGAGCTGGCAGATAAGCTAAAAGAGGCTGGAGTACAAGATATAGCGACTGAAGATACAAGGCTTGCGCTAAGGCTTAAATTTTATGGGATAAAAACAAAAAGCTACTCTAAAAATTTATTAGCAAGTGCCGATTTAGATGAGAAGTCAAAATTTAGTATAGAAAAAATGGGAAAAGTAGTTGCAAATTTCAATATCAAGGAACGATAAGCTGTGAAAAAAAGAGCTTTTACGATGATAGAGCTTATTTTTGTTATTGTTGTTGTTGGAATTTTAGCTGCCATTATGATCCCAAAACTAAACAGAAATGCCTCAAGAGAAGCTGCAAATCAGGTCCTAACTCATATAAGATACACTCAACACCTCGCTATGCAAGATGATAAATATGAAAATTTTATTAGCAATCAGTCTAAGCCATGGTTTAAGTTGAGATGGGGAATAACATTTAATGAAACTAGTCTAAAGGAATGCTCTATAGATAAACCAGGAGTTAAGACTTGGAAGTATAGTGTCTTTTTTGATAAAAGTTTAAATGGAAATATAAATTCAGAAAGTGAAGTTGCAAACGATATCTATAAAAGCGGAAAACTCCTTAGTGGAGGCTGGAGTAGTGGTATAGTAACAGAAGCTACTTGTAAAAAGTGGAATAAAGAATTAAATTTAGGAAAAAGGTTTGGCATAACGTCTGTTGATTTTAAGGATGGTTGCAGTGGAATGCAAACTATAATTTTTGATGAAATGGGTCGCCCTATGAGAGTAGCAAGTACTACTTCTGGTGGAGCAAAGCGTCCTTATGATAGACTTCTTAAAAAAGATTGCAGTATAACAATAACTGATAAACGCGGCAATCAAACGACCATTACTATAGAAAAAGAAAGTGGCTTTGCATCTATAAAAGAAAATAGTTAAATTTAGTTAAAAATTTATAGTTTTTATTTTTTAAAAAAGTTACCATTTTTTAATCTGCATTTAAGCATCCCTCATATATAATTCCAGCTCACGAAACGAGAAACCACCTTTAACTTCAACGTTAATAAAGCCTTTTTCTTATCGTTGTTCTTTTAACTTACAATTGTTAAACTATTAGTCAATCTTTGAAATCTAAACAAGTGATCGATTGAGC
>NZ_CABPVL010000002.1:585851-630915 GCF_902460895.1 Campylobacter concisus
ATAAGAGATTTATCTAGTATATCTTTTATTTAACACTGCCCGTGACTATACAGACGAGGAAACGCCTTGCTCCATCTCGAACCAAGAAGCTAAGCTCGTCCTGGCTGATGATACTCTCCCTTACTGGGATGTTGGAAAAGTAGGTCGTTGCGGGCTTTGTTGTTAATCTGCTTTAATTCTTATATTATTTAATCCTAGTTTTTATTAGTGTTTATTTCTGTTTAAGTATATGATATTAGTTTTTACTTTATATAATTAGTTTTTATTGATTAAATGTAGTAAGGCTTTTTATATATGTTTTTATGTTATTGGGTTTATTCGTTTTTTTAATTTTATTCTTTTCTTTTTATATCTTTTAGACTAAATTTGACTTAAGGGTTTTTCTAAAAAATAAATACATGGCTAAAGTTGAACCATAAACAAGTGTTATGATTGATTAATTTCTTATATTAAAGCTTCAATGTATATCTCTTTATAAAATTTGATATAAATTTTTTTAAAATTTTAACAATGTTTTTATTTTTTTAAAATGGGCTATGAAATTTGAGAACCCAAAGCTTAAGCTACTTGATGCAATAGATACAAGTAACGACAAGGTAGGCTTTATTAAGAAAGTCTTATTAAACAAAGACATAAGCGACGGAGTAAAAGCTAAAGCAGTAAATAGGCTAACTAAAATTAGTCAAGGTGCAAAAACTAGCTGTATATCTACTAAAAACTCAGATAACAATTAAAAGCCCTATTTTTAGGGCTTACTCTTTTTTTCAAAGCAAACAAAAAAATATTCTTTTTGCCAAAATTGGGTAGATTTGGCACAGCCACAAATGATAAATTGCCATTAAATTGCATAAAAGGAGCAAAGAAATGGCAATAACTACAACTGGGTTTCAAGCCCCAGCTACAAAACGTGAAGGCTTAAAGCCTTCAGTCTACGAAAACATAATCTTAATAGGTGCTGACTAGACGCCTATACTTAAACTAATTGGCACTTCAAGTGTTAAAGGTATAGAGCTCTCCTCTCTAACTGACAGCTTAGCTGCCTCAAAGAAAAACGCACAGCTAGAGATTTCTGACTTTGATGATCAGATCAAATCAAGTGTGCAAAAGACCTCAAATGCGGTGCAAATTTTTACTTCTAATGTTGGCGTTTCAAGAAGTATGCAAGCAGTGGCTACTTATGGCGGTAAAGAGCTAGAGCGTGAGACAGCTAAAAGAGCGAAAGAGCATAAGCTAGATATGGAGTATGCTATCTTTGGTATTGGTCGTGATGCTGACGCTAAAAAGAGTGTATTTAAAGCACCCGAGCGTTAGAACTGATGTAACAGCTGGCGAAATGGCAGGACTATTTTTATTTCTTGGCTAAAGGCGCAGGTGCGTATACTGCTAAAGATGCTAAAAGAGAAATATATAATATAATTGTTGTGAAGCTAAACGAAGATATTTTTAAAATAACAGCAAAAAATTAGAAATAAAAAGAATTTTATAATGATGCAGCAATTTCTAGCAAAATAGCAAAACTATTATTTCATGATATATAGGTTTATATATGCATTAAACTACTAGCCTACCTTTATAAAATTCTCTTGGTTTTTAAAGAATGGTTTTAGCCCCTCGTAGGCTGCTTGGATCTTTTTAAATTTAGCGTTATACTCGTTTTTTATGCTTTCGCTTTTGTTTGAGTGTCTATCTGGGTGATAAATTTTAGCAAGGGCTAGGTAGCTATCTCTTACGGTTTCGAAGCTATCGCTATTTGCGCAGCCTAAAATTTCAAAATTTTCTTCTAGTAAATTTGCTAAAGCGCTAAAGCGACTTTTAAATTTGGCCGAGTTTTGGATCTTGTAATTTCTCTTGAACTCTTTAAATTTGACTTCATTGTAGTTAAAATTTACTATAAATTTTAGATGTTCGCGTCTTGAAATGATCTCTTCTATCAAGTCAAAATCGCTTTCTTTTTTTATCTTTAGGCTAAATTTATGATTTTTCTCGTCAAATGTAGACTTATTGCCTTTAAAATTTTGCAAAATGTAGCTAGCAAAAGCTCTTGGAGTGTTATTTAGTGTAAAGATCATCTCGTCGTTAAGAAACTCAATGTCGATGTTGTAGATGTTTGTCAGAGCGTTTCTTTGCACTAGAGATAGTTTTATGGTTTTGTATTTTGCAAAGGTTACATCAAGCTCGTTGCCCTGTTTTTCGTAAAGTTTTTTTATAAATTTTAAAAAGCATTTTCGCTGTGGGATCTCGCTCTCTTCGTAAAAAGAGATGATCTTGTCTTTGTTTGCTAGTGTTTTTGTGAAATTTTTACTTATCAGTGCGCGAAGCTCGCAAAAAAGGGCGTCGCTATCGGTTAAAATGCTTAAAGATTCTAAAGTTTGGGTTATATTCATGGGTTTCTCCATTCAAAATATCCCTATTTAAAGCAACTAGCGTTCCAAAGTTAAATTTTTCTGATATTGCTATCTTTTGTATATGCCAAAAACTCATCTCTTAGCTTTTGTTCTTTGTGTAAGATCGCCTCCTCTTTTGTGTGAGAAGCGGTTTCTTTTTGGGGCTTTTTTGCCACTCCTTGCTCTTTTGTAAGCTCTTTTTTTATCTCTTTTAGACTATCAAAAAAATCGTTCATTTTTGCTCCTTTTGCTTAAAGGATTTTACTAAAAAGGTTATAAATTTAAAATGAATACAATCTCTTTTTAAGGAAAGTTTGGTTAATATCACAACTTAATTTTTCATGTGCGCTCGTAGCTCAGCTGGATAGAGCATTTGATTGCGGTTCAAAAGGTCAGAGATTCGAATTCTCTCGGGCGCACCATCCTTTTCTCCCCAAATTTTATTTTCATACCACTTTTGAGCTTAGTTAAATTTATAAAAAACTCTATTTAGATATAGCCCTTCAGCAGGTGCTGGTATGCGAGTTAGAGCAGGACGTCCATTTAGTGAAGCTTTGATGAGCTCGCTGCTGTCTTTTTGTTTTAGCGCCTTTAGTAAATTTGCAACCATGAGCCGCACCTGGCCGCGTAAAAAGCCATTTGCTTTAAAAACGATGATAGTCTGCTCTTTGTGTGTGTAGCAAAATGCTTTGTAAATTTCTCGCACTGGGCTTTTTGTATCGCTCCCAGTTTTCATATATGCGCTAAAATCATGCTCGCCGATAAAATTTCGCAAAATTTCATTTGCTTTTTTGATATCAAATTTAGGCAAAAATACCTTGTAGTTTGAGCTAAAAACATCAAATTTACCGTGATCTATCACATATCTATAAGACCTTGCGACCGCGTCAAATCTTGCTTGAAAGCTATCATCCACCAAATTTATGCGTTTTATGTGAATGCTTGGATGTGCGTGGCGGTTTATAAGATCTTTTAGGCGATTTAAATCTTTAAAGTGATCGCCGCAAACGACGCTTGAGCTTTGGTTGTTTGCATGCACGCTTTTATCGGTGCGCGAGCTAGAGATCACTCTTTCGAAAATGCCAACGTGAGCTAGGGCGCGCTCTAACTCATCCTCTACGCCGTTTTCGTGCGGCTGGGTCTGCGAGCCTTGAAATTTCGAGCCATCGTAGCTGTAGATTAGCTGAATTTTCATCAGTATCTTCGTGTGATCTTAGCTTTATAAAGTAAGACGCCAGCTAGTAAAAATACGAAAAATATGAGCGGTATCGCAAGCGCTGGCTTTGATGAAAAGAGCATTATTAGCGTAAAATAGCCAAACAAAACGCCAAAAGTGCCCACATAGACCATGCCCTTTTCATATCTATATGTGACGATGCCAAGGCTGATCGCAAAGAGCGTGCTAGCAAGCGGGAAGAGGGCCACTAGGACGTAAGTGCTAAGGTCTTTTCTGCGCTTATCGCTGCTAGCTGCATCCATCCAGTACTCTTTGATGCTGCCAACGTCGCTTATCTCCTCGCTTTGGGCGGTTCTTATCTTCATTGATTTGAAGTTACTTTGGTGATAAATTTCATCTCTTATGTCATACATTTTGCCCTCGTTTAAAGAGAGCTCCACGCTTTGATCCACGTTTATGATCTTTGCGTTTTTGGCGGTTATTAGGCGCTGTGAGTCTTTGACAAATGGGTTAAACATAACGATATCTTTGTAGGTTGTGCCATTTTTGTCTTCGCTTTCGCTGCCCACATAGACCATCCAGTCGGAGAATTTTTGTCCAAACTGGGTTGGCTTTAAATTTAGCTTAGCAACCGTCTTTTTATAGTCGATGAAATTTGCATTTAGCTGGGCGGCTATTGGTATCATGACGATGGCGACTACTAGCAAAGCAGCGCTTAAAAGGGCTGAAAAAGCTAAGAAAAATCTTGCGATCTTATTTGGCGAGCCACCAAGCGTGAAGATAACGATACTTTCATTCTCTTTTGATAGCCGAAAAAGTGTCATTGCAAGTGAGACGAAAAACGCGATAGGCACGACAAAGAGCAGCACGCGTGGGAGCATAAATGAGTAGAGTTTAAAGAGCTCGCCAAAGCTGATCTCGATATATGAAGTGATACGCGCGATCTGGATGAAAAAGACGATCGACATGATCAAAAAAAGCGTACTAAATAGCGATGCAAACGTGCCTAAAAAGTTAAACAAAAGATATTTATTTACTCTACTCATAAATGAACCTTAAAATTTCTAAAATTTGCCCGTCAAAAGCGTAGGTGACAAGCAGCCCCATGCTTAAAAACGGCACAAAGGCTAGCTCGTAGCCCTTTTTGCGAACGAGCGCATAGACTGGAAGCGTAAGAAGTGCGGCCAGATAGATCGCCACAAGGGCTACCTTGACTGGTAAAATAGCTCCGATGATCGCTGCGATAAATATGTCAGCACTGCCCATGGCTTCGCGCTTCATCGCATAGCTCACGACAAATCTAAGCGCCAAAAATATAAATCCAAAGAGGATTAAATTTAAAATTTGAGCAAAATTTCCTTTAAAGATAAAAAGCAGCAGGGCGTAGCCAAATGCAAAAAATAGCGCTGCAAAAAGGAGCGGATCTGGCACGGCTTTATATCTTATATCTATGACGCTAAGGGCTAGTAGCATGATAAAGCAAAGCCCTAAAAATAGCGTATAAAGCAAGGTTTCTATGCTCAAAATTTCGCCGCACTCTTTAAAAAAGCAGATCAGAAAAAGCAGGCCAGAAACTAGCTCAACTAGCGGATAGACAAGGCTTATCTTTTGCTTGCAAAAGGCGCATTTGCCACCTAAAAATAGCCATGAAAAAAGTGGAACGTTGTGATAAAAATTTAGCTTGTGGGAGCACTTTGGGCAGTGTGAGGCTGGGAAATTTATACTTTCACTTCGTGGCAAGCGGTATATCAGCACATTTGAAAATGACCCCACGCAGATGCCAAAAACAAAAGCAAAAACGGCAAAAAAGATGACTAGAATATCCATTATCTCACTAAACTCCGCCAAATCTTCGCTCTATATCTTTAAATTTAGCAACGATGCTTGCAAGCTCATCCTTGCCAAAGTCAGGCCACAGTGTCGGCGTGAAAAAGAGCTCCGCGTAGCTTGCCTGCCAGAGCATGAAATTTGAAAGCCTGCTCTCGCCACCAGTCCTAATGAGAAGATCCACCGGCTCACTCTCATCAAGCGCCGCATTTAGGCTCGCTTCACTTATCTGGGCACCTTCTAAATTTAGCTTTTTTATGGCTCTTATGATCTCATCTTTTGAGCCATAGTTTATCGCTAAATTTAAAAGTAAATTTGTATTTTCCCTTGTTGCGTCTTTGGTGATCTCTATCTCATTTTTTAGCTCATCGCTAAATGGCGAGATGTCGCCGATCGTGTTAAATTTGATCCCATTTTTTATAAAATCATCACGCTTTAAAAGAAGAAATTTTTTGAGTAAATTCATCAAAAAATCAACCTCTTTTTGCGGTCTTTTCCAGTTTTCGGTGCTAAATGCGTAAAGGCTTAAAATTTTTACCCCATTGTCGATGCAAAATTCGCACATATCACTCACTACATTTGCTCCGGCCTCGTGCCCATTTGTCCGCAAAAATCCACGCTTTTTCGCCCAGCGTCCGTTGCCGTCCATGATGATAGCGAGGTGGTTAAGTTTGTTCAATATCTAGCCTTTAAAGTCAATTATCTGCTCTTTTTTACTCCAAAGAGCGCTTACGTTTTGCACCACAACTGGCGTGTCAAATTCGCTCTTTAGCAAGCTTGCGACGTTGCTAAATGGAGTTGAGATCTCACACAAAATTTCATCTTTAAATTTAAAAATAAGTGGCGCAAAATTTGAAAATACTAGAAAAACTCTCATCTCATTTGCCTCTTTTTTAAGCTGGAAAATGCCGTTTGTGCCGCTATATGCAAATGGTATATGCACGACGTTTTCTTGTAGAGCAAAGAGCATTTTTGCTAGCACTCTCATCTCATCTTTTGTTTTAACTTCGCTTAAGTTTTTAAATAAATAGCTGTAAAGCCACGATAAATTCTCGTTTTTTACCAAATTTTCTATCAAATTTAGCCCGTCAGCCAAAACGTCCTCATCTAAAATTTTTGGCTTTTCGTATAAATTTTTTATGACGATGTTTTCGCCCTGACTATGCACCTCGCCCCAGTATCTAGAGCCCACATTTAGCTCTTTTACGCTTTTTGTGTTTAAATTTCTATTTGCGAAATTTAAGATGTATCTGTTAAAGCTGACCTTTTGGCTCACCAAAATGCTAAGTGGCAAGGACGAATTTATCGCTACTAGCGGAGCTTGGCTGTTGTTTGCTATCTTTTGGACGCGTGAGATTTGTTCTATCATAAATTTGCCGCTAGCTCCACGATACGCCCTGCGATCTCGTCTTTTGAGGCAAGTGGCAGTAGGGTTTCGCTGCCCCTTGTAATGAAATTTACCTCGTTTTGCTCGCTTGCAAAGCCATTTTTCTCGCCTAAAATATTTAGACAAACTGCATCAAGCGCTTTTTTCTCTAACATCGATCTAGCGCTTTTTAGAGCGCTCTCGCTTGAGATTTCAAGCTTAAAGCCGATCTTTTTACATTTAAACTCTTTTAAGCTTTGCAAAATATCGACATTTCTCTTTAGGTCTAAATTTAAGCTCTCTCCAACGTCCTCTTTTTTTATCTTGCCGTCTATCTTTGTCGGTACAAAATCGCTCACCGCAGCGCACATTACAAGTAAATTTGCACCCTCACACTCACTCTTGCAAAGCTCTAAAAGCTCGCTACTTGAGCTAAATTTAAGGCTAAGAAACGGCTCGTTTGCGGTTTCAAAACTAGCAAGCAGTTTTACCTCCGCACCTGCGTAGTAAAAGGCTCTAGCCAAGGCTCTTGCCATCTTTCCGCTTGAGAAATTTGTAATGGCTCTAACATCATCTATCTT
This sequence comes from Campylobacter concisus, assembly GCF_902460895.1. Classification (GTDB taxonomy): domain Bacteria; phylum Campylobacterota; class Campylobacteria; order Campylobacterales; family Campylobacteraceae; genus Campylobacter_A; species Campylobacter_A concisus_BC. The sequence goes on from NZ_CABPVL010000002.1 coordinate 593,187, forward strand.
TTCAGTTGTTGCGCCACCAGTTATCACTACTTTTTTGCCTGCGAAAAGTGGCTTGCTAAGCCTTTTAATGGCAGCTTCTACTATCACTTCAGGACTTGCAAGACCGCCCTTACCAACGTCGCCACAAGCTAGAGTTTTAAGTACTGGCTCAACCACTAAAACGCCGTTTTTCTTTAAAATTTCAAGTGAATTTTGCGTTGCAAAATGCTCGATCATATTGTTATTTGCAGCTGGGGCAACGACCAAAGGCACGTGCGAGGCGGCGATTAGCGTTTGCATAAAGACATTGTCGCAGATACCAGCTGTTAGCTTATTTATCGTATTTACCGAGGCAGGTGCTATGAGGACTAGATCCATTTTGGAGTAGGCTATGTGATTTACGCCGTCTTGCCAGTTTTGCGTTTGTGAGCTTAAAATTTTATGCTCGCTTAGCGCCTCAAAGCCGCTTATACTGCAAAATTCAAGCGCTCCGTCACTTAAAGCCACATAAACATCAGCACCTTTCTTTTTAAGCAGCGATAAAATTTCAAATGCCTTGTAAAAGGCGATACTGCCGCAAACGGCAAGTAAAATTTTCTTATTTTTTAACATCGTCTTTGCCAAAGAATTTCTCAAAAAAGCCGCTTTTATTCTCTTGACGACCTCTGCTGATAGCTAGAGCGCCGCTCTCAACGTCTTTTGTGATGGTGCTGCCAGCTGCAATGATGACGTTATCAGCGATATTTACAGGGGCGACTAGCTGCGTATCTGAGCCAACAAAGACGTTTTTGCCGATTTTGGTTTTGTATTTTGCCTTGCCGTCGTAGTTGCATGTGATCGTGCCACAACCGATGTTTGTGCCACTTTCTATCTCGCAGTCGCCAAGATAGCTTAAGTGTCCAGCTTTTACGCCGCTAAGAACGCCTTTTTTAACCTCGACGAAATTTCCTATGTGCGTGTCAGAAATTTCAGAATTTGGCCTTATGTGAGCTAGTGGGCCGATGTCTGAGTTTTTGATGACGCTGCTTTCTATCACTGATGAGCTTTTGATGATGCTCTCAGTGATGACGCACTCGCCAAGGATGCTTACGTTTTCTTCGAGCACGCACTCGCCTTCAAATTTAGCCCTGCTATCTATGAAAATGCTCTCAGGCATGCGCATCAACACGCCAGCTTTCATCAAATTTTGTTTGATCTCATCTTGCATTATTTTTTCAGCGATGCTTAGCTGAAATTTATCATTTATACCCATGAAATTTTGCTCATTTACATTTACTGCGACGCACTTTAAGCCCTTTTCATTTGCTATTTTGATGGCGTCAGTTAGGTAGTACTCTTTTTGTGCGTTTTGGTTGCTTATGAGCGGTAAAATTTGCTCTAGCGCCTCGCGTTTAAAGCAGTAGCAGCCAGCATTTACGCTTTTTATCGCAAGTTGTGCTTCGCTCGCATCTTTTTGCTCGACGATGGCCTCGACTTTGCCGTTTTTTATGATGACTCTGCCGTAGCCAAAAGGATTTGCCGCTTCAAATGAGCTCATAACCACGTCTGCTTCGGCATTTGCTAGACGCATAAGGTCAGTTGATCTAACAAGTGGCATGTCGCCGCAAGTGACAAGCACCTTTTCACCGTTTAAATTTACGCCTTTTATCGCGCCAGCAGTGCCTGGGAAATTTGCTAGATCTTGCTCGAAAATTTTAGTTTGAGGGAAAATTTCTTTTATCTTTTTGCTAATTAACTCTTTTTCGTAGTGAAGCACGACACTAACGTCATTTGTGATAGCATAAGCTTGCTTTAAGATGTGAATGATCATTGGCTCGCCGCATAGCTCAAATAGGACTTTTGGGTGTTTTGATTTCATCCTGGTGCCAAGACCAGCAGCTAGGATTATGATTGAAGTATTATTGTTCATTTTTAAGCCTTTTAACGTTAAAAATTTCGCAGATTGTAGCAAAAAATGGCAAACATTTTTTTTAATTTAACGATTGTTTCAACAAAAAGCTAATAAAATAGCAATTCTTAAGAATTTATAAATAAAGCGAGTTTAAATGGATTTAGGAACCGTCGTCGGCTGGGTTTTGACCCTGGTGCTTTTGTTTGGATCAATGGCGATAGGCGTTGGTATAGGACCATACATCGATATCCCTTCTGTGATGATCGTTTTTGGTGGTACTATCGGCGTTATGATGGTTGGCTTCAAGATGGAGACGCTTAAAGGTGTTGGTAAATTTTATGGTGTTGCTGTTAAGCCATCAGTTGTTGTAAATTTACCTGAGACTATAAAAAAAGTAGTTGATTACTCAACCAAAGCTAGGCGAGATGGCATCTTAGCACTTGAGAGCGAAGTAAATAATGAATCAAATCAGTTTTTAAAAAAAGGCCTTTCAATGGCGGTCGATGGCAATGAGCCAGATGCGATCAGAGCGCTTTTGGAGATCGATATTGATCAAACCAGCACAAGGCATGCAAATAACATCAAAATTTTCGAGCAAGTAGGTGGTTTTGCTGGTGCGATGGGTATGATCGGTACGCTGATCGGCCTTGTTGCGATGCTTCTTAACATGTCAGATCCTAGTGCGATCGGTCCATCTATGGCGGTTGCTTTGCTTACGACACTTTATGGTGCGATGATAGGTAACATCATCGGCTCACCTGTTGCAAATATCCTCTCGATCCGCGATGCTGATGAGGCACTTGAGAAGCAAGTCATTTTAGAGGGTATCATGGCGATACAAGCAGGGGATAACCCAAGAACGCTTGAAGCTAAGCTTTTAGCATTTTTACCTCCAAAAGATAGAAAAAGTCAGTTTGAATAATGGGTAAATTAATAAAACCAGAAGAGTGCCCAAAGTGTATGCCTGAGTGGCTGGCTGCCTTTGGTGACCTTATGTCGCTTCTACTTTGCTTCTTCGTTTTGCTCCTTTCTATGGCGACAATGGATGCTAAAAAGATGGAGGCTGCTGTTGGCTCACTAGCTGGTGCGCTAAGCGTACTAGAGGGTGGCGCAAGACCAGATAGTCAGGTAGAAAAAGAGACAGACCCTGAAAGCAGACGCACTCCAAAGCCAAAAGCTCAAAAAGGCGCTCAAAATGAGGTCACTTCGACTGTTAAAAAGATAAATGAGCTACTAACGGCTAGCGGGGCACCTGAGATCACGATGGAGGAGAGCGAGGATGGCTTTATCGTGAGACTTCCAGCTGCGATGCTCTTTGACAAAGATAGTGCTGAAATTTCTGGCGAGGATGCGAAGCTCTTTTTAAAGCGAATAGGCATGATCATAGCCAAAATGCCAAATGAGGTAAAAACAGATATCATCGGATATACTGATAATACAAATCCAAGCAAAGACTCTATATACAAAAACAACTGGCAGCTCTCTACCGCAAGGGCGCTAAGCGTGCTTGAAGAGCTAGTTAGCGATGGCGTGCCACAAGAGAGGCTTATCACTTCTGGCAGAGCCTCTTTTGATCCGATCGCTAGCAACAGCACAGAGGAGGGCAGAGCTAAAAACAATAGAGTAGAAATTCACTTCGTCTCGCTCGAGCCAAAAAATAAAGAGGCTACTAAGAAAAGTATCCTTGATACGAGGAATTAGTCGTGAAAGCACTGCTTAGTTTAGCGGTTTTGTTTTGTGTAGTTTTTGGCGCTGATCCTGCGCTGCCAACTATAAATTTAAGCCTAAATTCACCGCAAAATGCCGAGCAGCTTGTAAATTCACTAAATGTTTTACTAATCCTCACCGCACTAGCACTCGCTCCTTCGCTCATCTTTATGATGACGAGCTTTTTGCGCCTTGTCATTGTATTTTCATTTTTACGTCAAGCGATGGGCACGCAGCAAGTGCCACCTTCAACGGTGCTTATCTCGCTTGCGATGGTGCTTACATTTTTCATCATGGAGCCAGTTGGACAAAGAAGCTACGATGAGGGCATAAAGCCTTATATAGCCGAGCAGATAGGCTATGAGGAGATGCTTGATAAGAGCTTAAAGCCCTTTAAAGAATTTATGGTCAAAAACACTAGAGAGAAGGATCTTGCGCTATTTTTTAGGATAAGAAATTTGCAAAATCCAGCAAATATCGAGGATATCCCGCTAAGCATTGCGATGTCAGCCTTTATGATAAGTGAGCTAAAGACATCTTTTGAGATAGCATTTTTGCTCTATCTGCCATTTTTAGTTATCGACATGGTCGTAAGCTCCGTTTTGATGGCGATGGGTATGATGATGCTGCCTCCTGTCATGATCTCGCTGCCATTTAAACTACTCATTTTCGTGCTAGTTGATGGCTGGAATTTACTAATAGGAAATTTAGTAAAGAGTTTTCACTGATGAAAAAAATTTTATTAGCACTTTTACCTTTGGCGCTATTTGGATCAAATTTAAGCGAGATAGCAAACAAGGCCACTCAAAACGAAATTTCAAAGATCAAAGAGCTTGAGCTAAAAAGAGCAAATTTAAGTGATGAAGCGACATCAAGCGCTTATTTGCCAAGCCTTAGCCTAGAGGGCTCATACGGCAAAAACGCAAGCACCTTCCCAAGCATAGTCGCCAAAGAGTCAGCTGGCGTGCTAGCAAGGATCGATTTTTTACTATATGATGGTGGAGCTAGAGAGGCTAGGCTAAAGATGAGCCAGCTTTTAAAAAATAAAGCCGCTATCGCAAGTGATGAAGCCAAAAACTACCTTGCTTTTAAGGCTGTAAATTTATACTTTAACGCCTGCGCACTTGAAAATATAATAGCAGCCAAAAACGCTCAGGCAAATTTCTTAAAAGGCGTTTTAGACAAGCTTGAAAAGGCAAATAAAGCAGGACTTGCCCCAAAAGACGAGCTAGAAAATGTGCGGGCAAAATACCACCTAGCAAACAGCACGCAGCTTGAATATAAAAATAAAATGGAGCAAATTTTAAATGAGATAAATTTGCTAACAGGCGAGCAAATCGCACCTATGAGCGGGGCAAAAATGGCTGAGATTGGCTCAAATTTAGCTTCAAAAAATGCCGAGCTTGACAGACTAAATCAAGATATATCTTTAAGTGAGGCTAAGCTTAGCGAGACAAGAGCTGGCTTTTTGCCTCAAATCATGCTTTATGACACCTATGGATTTTACAAAAATAACTACGACATCGACCTTGGCAAGTATAGTGCTTATCGCCCATATCTTGATAAATATCTAAAAGAGGACACACACGGCAATAAATTTGGCGTTAGCTTTAGGTGGAAAATTTTTGACTTTTTTGCCACTAGCAAGATGAGCCAAGCTAGCAAGATCGCGCTTGATGAGGCGAGGCTAAATTTAGAGTATAAAAAGCGTGAAAATGAGACTAAACTTAAAAATTTACAAAACGAGATCGCAACTCTTAGCTCAAAGATCACCTCGCTAAATGAGTATGTAAAGGCGAGTGATCTAGCACTTAGAGCGAGCTTTGAGAAGTATAACTCTGGACTTTTAGGGTATAGTGACCTACTTGAAGCACTTTCTCAGAAATTTGACGCCATTAGCCTTTTTGAAGGGGCAAAAGATGAGCTAGAGATCAAAAAAGCGGAGTATTTTTTTGAGAGTGGCGAGAGCATTTTAGAGAGGATTAGGGATTGAAAAAGCTGATAATTTTAATGATATTTTGCATCTTTTCATTTGCAGCAGAGGAGATTTTTGCTGATTTTGAAGTCTATGCTAAGCAAAGCTCAAAGCTTGCATTTGAGAGTAGCGGCAAGGTGGATAAAATTTTTGTAGATGTCTCAAGCCACGTTAAAAAGGGCGACGCTTTAGCTAGTCTTGATCAAACGAGCCTTGAGATCGCTCTAAAAAAGGCAAAAAACGACCTAGCGCTTGCCAAAAATGCCAAAGAATTTGCTAAAAGCACCTTTAATAAATTTAGCCAAGTAAAGGACGTCACTTCAAAGCAAGAATTTGATGAAGTAAAGTATAAATTTGACGAGGCAGCTCTAAGAGTTCAAGCGGCTGAGATCGCTATTTTAAACGCAGATGATCATCTTAAAAAGGCCATTTTAAAAGCTCCTTTTGATGGCGTCATAGCTAGTAAAAATGTCGAGCTTGGCGAGAGTGCTTCGCCGCTTCAGCCAGCCTTTGTTCTAAACTCTGAGGAGGCTAAAATTTTAATAGCGATTGACGAAAAATACGCAAATTTAGTAAAAGTTGGCGACATATTTAAATTTAAGCTTGACGCGACAAGCGAGGAAAAAGAGGTTAAAATCGCGCTAATTTACCCAGAGATTAAGCGAGAGACTAGGAAATTTTACGCCGAGGCTTATGACAGCGGGCTAAAGCCAGGCATATTTGGTCAAGGAAAAGTGATAATCGGCGAAAATAAATGATAAAAACAGCCATAAACCGCCCCATAACTACGCTTATGATATTTTTAAGCCTCGTTGTCTTTGGCATCTACTCGCTAAAGACGATGAATGTAAATTTATACCCGCAAGTAAATATCCCAATAGTAAAGATCACGACCTACGCAAACGGCGATATGAACTATATAAAAACTAAGATCACGCAAAAGATCGAGGACGAGGTCTCAAGCATCGAGGGGATAAAAAAGCTTTACTCAACTAGCTTTGACAACCTAAGCGTGGTAAGCATTGAATTTGAGCTAAACAAAGACCTAGAGAGCGCTACAAACGACGTCCGCGACAAGATGCAAAAGGCGAGACTTGGCGCAAACTACGAGATAGAAAAGCTAAATGGCCTTTCTTCAGCCGTCTTTAGCCTCTTTATCACAAGGCTTGATGGCAACGAAACTAGGCTCATGCAAGAGATCGATGACGTGGCAAAGCCATTTTTAGAGCGCATAAGCGGCGTTTCAAAGGTTAAGACAAACGGCTTTTTAGAGCCAGCGGTTAAAATTTTACTAGATAGATTTAAGCTTGATAAAAACGCCCTTAGTGCAAATGAAGTGGCAAATTTGATAAAGGTTGAAAATTTAAAAGCACCGCTTGGCAAGATAGAAAATGAGCAGATCCAAATGGCGATCAAGTCAAATTTTAGCGCCAAAAGCATAGATGAGATAAGAAATTTAACGATCAAGCAAGGGGTCTTTTTAAAAGATATCGCAAGTGTTGATCTTGCTTACAAAGACGCAAACGAAGCAGCGATAATGGATAAAAAAAGTGGCGTCTTGCTGGGTCTTGAGCTAGCTCCAGACGCAAACGCTCTAACCGTGATCGCTCTAGCTAAGTCAAAACTAGATCAGTTTAAAAGCCTGCTTGGTAACGAATACGACGTAAAAATAGCCTATGATAAGAGCGAAGTGATACAAAAGCACATCGATCAAACCGCCTTTGATATGATCCTTGGCGTCTTGCTAACCATCGTGATCGTCTATCTGTTTTTAAGAAATTTCTCGATCACCATTATCTCGGTCGTGGCGATCCCAACGAGTATCGTGGCGACATTTTTCATCATAAATGCCCTTGGATACGACATAAACCGCCTAAGTCTTATCGCACTTACGCTTGGTATTGGAATTTTTATCGATGATGCGATAGTCGTCACTGAAAACATCGCAAGCCGGCTAAAAGATGAGCCAAATGCCCTAAAGGCAAGCTTTGCAGGCATAAAAGAGATAGCATTTAGCGTCTTTGCGATCTCACTCGTGCTGCTTTGCGTCTTTGTGCCAATAGCCTTTATGAGTGGCATCGTTGGCAAATACTTTAACTCATTTGCGATGAGCGTAGCAGCTGGCATCGTCATCTCGTTTTTTGTGAGTATATTTCTTGTGCCAACGCTTAGCGCTAGGTTTGTAAATGCTAAGGAGGGCAAATTTTATATAAAGAGTGAGCCATTTTTTGAGGCACTTGAAAATGGCTATGAGAAGCTTTTAACTTTAGCGCTTAAATTTAAACTCATATTTTTAGCTATAACGCTTGTGGTCGTTGTTTGCTCGTTTGGACTGGCTAAATTTGTAGGTGGCGACTTCATGCCAAGCGAGGATAACTCGGAGTTTAACATCTACTTTAAGCTTGATCCCTCACTTAGCCTGCAAGCTAGCAAAGAGAGGCTAAAAGATAAAATTTCACTCATAAACGCCGATCCTCAGGTCGCTTACGCCTACTTCATCCTTGGCTACACAGACGCCAAGCAGCCTTATCTTGTAAAAGCTTACGTTAGGCTAAAGGAGCTAAAAGATAGAGCTAATCACGAGCGGCAAAACGCCATCATGCAGAGGTTTCGCGACAAGCTAAAAAGTGACGATATGAGCGTCATTGTAGCTGATCTTCCGGTGGTTGAAGGTGGCGATGTGCAGCCAGTTAAGCTTACTATCACCTCTGAAAATGGCAAAGAGTTAGAGAAATTTGTGCCAAAGATCAGCAAGATGCTAAAAGAGATAAATGACGCAACGGACGTAAATTCGCCCGAAGAAGATCTGCTAAAGCGCGTGCAAATTTCTATCGATGAAGATAAGGCAAAAAGGCTAAATTTAGACAAAGCCAGCGTTGCAAGCGCCGTTTATAGCGCATTTAGCCAGAACGAGGTCTCTGTTTTTGAAAACGAAAATGGCAAAGAGTATGAGCTTTACATGCGCCTTGATGATAAATTTAGAAGCGATACAAATGATATCTTAAAGACCAAGATAAGAAGCAACGAGGGCTTTTTCGTGACACTTGGCGATGTGGCGACGATTAGTTTTGAGCAAAAGCCAGCTAGTATTTCAAGGTTTAATAGAGCCGATGAGATCAAATTTCTAGCAAATACTAAAAATAACGCTCCGCTAAATAGCGTGGCAAACGAAATTTCAAAGAAGCTTGATGAAATTTTGCCTGCAAATTTTAAGTATAAATTTCTTGGTTTTGTCGAGCTGATGGACGATACAAACGCTTCGTTTATCTTTACAGTAAGTGCGAGCGCAGTGCTTATTTACATGGTGCTAGCTGCACTTTATGAGAGCTTTTTGCTGCCATTTCTCATCATGCTAGCCATGCCGCTTGCCTTTTGTGGCGTGGTGATCGGACTTTTTATAAGCGGCAATCCATTTAGCCTTTTTGTCATGGTTGGCGTCATCTTGCTCTTTGGTATGGTCGGTAAAAACGCCATTTTGGTGGTTGATTTTGCAAACCACTTTGCAAATAGCGGCATGGAGGCGAACGAAGCTGTGAAAATGGCTGCTAAGAAGCGTCTAAGGGCTGTTTTGATGACCACTTTTGCGATGATATTTGCCATGCTGCCTCTTGCTCTTAGCAGGGGTGCTGGCTATGAGGCCAACTCACCTATGGCTATAAGCATCATCTTTGGGCTCATTAGCTCGACTTTACTAAGCTTGCTTGTCGTGCCAGTGCTTTTTGCATGGGTCTATAATCTTGATAAATTTATAAGAAAATTTTATGAAAGGGAGAGAATTTGAAGAAGATTTTGGCTGTTTTGCTCTTTGCTTTGCCTCTTTGGGCTGGAAATTTACTAGAGATCATCGCTCTTGCGCAAAGTGCGAAGCTTGAGAGTTTGAAAGAATTTAATAAAAATGAATATATAAATAAAAATAAGAGCAACAAGCTAAATTTATCCCTTGATGGCAGATATACCTTTGTGCCTGACGAGCTAAAGGGCGGATATATGACAAAGGCTGGATCGATCACGGCAAAGGTCGAGTATCTCATCTTTGATGGTGGTGCGAGCGAGGCTTCGGATAAGATTTTAGACCACAAGGGTGTTGCAAAAATTTACAAAGATGAAGAGCTGATGAATTTAACCGCTTTTCAGGTCGCAAAGGTCTATTTTAACGCCGTTGCGCTAAATTCGCTGATAAATTTAGAGACAAAATTTGTTGATAGCTTTGCCAAGGCTGCAGCTGAAAATGAGTTTTGGTTTGAATATGGCGAGATAGATAAGAGCGAATTTGATGCGATAAATTTCACCTTAAATAAAAAAAGAGCCGAACTAGACGAACTTGGGCTTAAGCTAGCTGAGCTAAACTCAAGGATAAATTTGCTCTCAAACGGCGAGATCGGCTTTAATGCTGGCTCAAAGATAGTGATGCCTGATTTTAGCAAGGATGATCTAAGCGCTAAGCTTGGGGCTATGGAGCAAGAAAAATATATAAAAGAGCAAGAAAATGAGAAGCAAAAGAGTAAATTTGCTCCAAAAATTTACTTAAAAGATACGCAAAGTGTGAATAATAACAGCTTTAAAAAAGGCGAGAGGACGACTTCGCAGATGGTTGATGCGTATGCTGATGCAAACAAGCCTAGAGTGGAGTTTGAGTGGAAGCTGCCAGATAGCCTAAGCCTTAGCAAGCAAAGCCAAACTAAGCGCATAGAAGAGCAAAAGGCCGCACTTGATCTAAGCGACGAAGAAAACAGGATAATAGCTAGGCTAAAGGATCTAAGAGGCGTGATAGAGGGCCTAAGCGCTAGGCTAAATTTAGACTCGCTAAAGCAAGATAGCCTTGATAGCGACTTTAATGACCTGTTAAATGGCTATCTTAGCGGCAAGGTAAAATTTGAGCAGTTTTTGTTTGTGAGTGAGAAAAATTTTAGCGACAGAGCAAATTTCATCCTAAATGGCGATTTGCTCGAGCTAAACAAGCTTGAATACTTTTTTGAATGCGCAAGAAATATAAATGAGGTGGTGATAGAATGAATAAACTGATCTTTGTGACCATTTTGTGGGCGTTTAGCTTTAGTTTGATAGGCGAGTTTTTGGCTGGCAAGGTCGATAGCTATCTGGCTGTTTTTGTGCGTGTGACGCTTGCAAGCCTAGTTTTTTTGCCATTTACGAAATTTCGAGGCGTTAGTCCAAAGCTAGCCCTTGGCATAATGGGCATAGGAGCGGTGCAGATAGGGCTAATGTATCTTTGCTACTACAACTCGTTTTTGTATCTAAGCGTGCCTGAAGTCGCGCTTTTTACCATTTTTACGCCGTTTTATGTGACACTGATCTACGATGCGTTTAGCTTTAAATTTAGACCGCTTTATCTCTTTAGCGTTGGTGTTGCGGTCTTTGGCGCGCTTATTATCAAGTATGGTGCGATAAACGAAGGGGCGATAAAGGGCTTTTTGCTGGTGCAAGGGGCAAACATCTGCTTTGGAGCAGGGCAGAGTGCATATAAAGCGCTTTTGGAGAGATATGACGTGGATCAAAAAAAGGTCTTTGGCTACTTTCACTTTGGAGCGTTTTTTGTGGCAGTGATCGCACTCATAACCCTTGGCAATCCAGCTAAATTTCACGTTGATCTAACCCAAACTTTGGTGCTTTTGTGGCTTGGAGCTGTTGCTAGCGGGCTGGGATATTTTATGTGGAACAAAGGTGCTTGCGAGGTCGATAGCGGCGTGCTTGCCATCATGAACAACGCCCTCATACCAGCTGCTATCATCGTAAATTTAGTCTTTTGGCAAAAGGACACTAATCTAACAAGGCTCATTTTGGGCGCTGTGATAATGTATGTCTCGCTATTAATTCACAATAGAGTGATGAAATTTTACGGCGTAAAGGCCGCGTGAGGTTAAATTTAGGGTTAAATTTGAGCTATTTAAGCGCCTTGCATCTTTACAAGCTGGGCGTTTAGTTGCATTATCTGAGCAAAGATAGCCCCCTTTTTGCTCTGAAGTGAGGCTACTATCTCTTTTGCGTATGGATTTTTGCTAGCACTTGCCTGCTTTATCGCAGCTTCAATCTCTTTTAGCTGTTTTTGCAGTTTTTCTAACTGCTTTTTTATGATATCAGCGCTACTCTCGCTCTCGTTATTTGTTTCGCTAACTAAATTTGAAGCGTCATGCAAGATAGCGCTTTTGTCGCTATTTTGTGAATTTTGGCTTTTTAAATTTGCTTCATCTAGCCCACTTTTGGGAGTGCTTTTGTTTAAATTTATAAAATTTGAGTTTATCTGCATCGCCTCGCCTTTAAATTTAAAAGCATATCGGCAAATTTAAATAAAACTTTGACTACAAAAAATTTAGCAAAAAGAGCAAAAACGATGCCATGCCAAAGAGTGGTGGCAAAAATGCTGCAAACTTAAATTTAACGCATAAAAGCGTGATGGCGTTATAAAGTAAAAAGACAAATGTGCTTATGTGAAGGCTGTTTGAGCTTAGCCTAAAAGCTAGCATCTTGCTTAAAATTTCATCAAAAATGCCGCCATATCCAAAGAGGTGAAGTAAAAAGCTTAGTGGATAAAATATGCCAAATAGGTAGTTTAAAGCTAGCACGCTAAGCTGCAAGAGACTAATGAGCGGGAAAAAGTAAAGCACCGCAACCTCCATCGCAAAAAAGACATATAAATTTAAAAGTAGCGAGTTAGCCAGTAGGCTAAATTTGGGCGCAAAGTATAAAAGATAGACGAAGATATAAAAGACACCAAGGCATGAAAAATAAAAGCCAACACTAAAAAGAAGCTGCGGAAATAGGGCGACGCTAAATAAAATAACGCCAAAAAGTGTGTAGAAATTTAAGATCTTTATCTTTTTGCAGATCATGTAAAAGCCAGCCACGCTCATCAAAAATGCCCGCAAAAAGCTTGCTATAAAGCCGATCATGTAAAAATAAAAGCAAAGCACCAAAAATACAGCGATCGTAAAGTCAAAAATGTAAGAGCGATATGGTAGATATCTTGTGTAAATGGGCTTAAAAACGAGCTTTAAAAGAAAAAAGCAAACCGCGCTTATGACGCCAAGGTGATAGCCGCTAATGGCGATGAGATGCGCCACACCCCAGTTTGAGACGTCATCTCTTAGCTCGCCAAAGACGTTTGTGCCAAGAAAGAGCGCTGAGAAAAGCTGCGAAATTTTAGCATTTTCGTGCTGGACGGAGATGAAATTTATAGCTCTTTGCCTTAGGCTCTCATCTCTTTTGATAACGGCTCTATCGTAGCTTGGCATGTAAAATGTGCCAGAAAGATAGTTTTTGAAACTAACGTCTATTGGCTGAACGCTAAGCGCCACTATGTCATAAAGGCTGATCTCATCTTTTTTAGAAGCGGTTGTGTAAAAGCTAAAATTTGAGGTGTCGATCCTTATTATCTGGCGCTTTTTGCCATTTTTCTCTTTGGTGAAATTTACGCTTACTTTGCCTGTGATATCTTGCTCGCCAAGCTCCATAAATGCGCTGTATTCATGAAATTTAAGCGCTAAATTTATACAAAAAATAAATAGGCAAAGCAGGAGAAAATAAAATATACGCCTGCTTTTTGGCAAATTTACTCTTTAAATTCAGTTGATTGCACTGGTGTGGTGGCGATATCGCAAAAGCGCGAGTACTGCTTTTGAAAGAGCACGTCGATAGATCCCACTTCGCCGTTTCTGTTTTTGCCAACTATTATCTCTGCGTTTTCTTGAAGCTTGTTAAAAACGTGCTCGCTTTTATACTCTTTGCCCTCGGCTGCTGCCTTGCTCTTTTTCTCGTTCTCCTCTTGCTCCAGATAGACCTCGTGTCTATATACAAAAAGGATGATGTCGGCGTCTTGCTCGATCGCGCCTGACTCTCTTAGGTCACTTAGCATAGGGCGCTTGTTCGCGCGTGCTTCAAGGCCGCGGTTTAGCTGCGAAAGTGCGATGATAGGCATATCCAGCTCGCGCGCTAGAAGCTTTAAGCCACGAGAAATTTCAGCTATTTGTATGTGGCGGTCGGCGAAGTTGTTTGTGCTCATCATAAGGCCGATGTAGTCGATGACGCAGAGTGAAATTTCAGGATGAGCTGACTTTAGCTTGCGAAGCTGCGTCCTTACTTGGTGGATATTTACGTAGCCGCTATCATGCACAAAGAGTTTAGCGTGCGAAAATTCGCTGCATGCGTGGCTAAAGTGAGCGAGCTTCTCATCGTCTAGGCTCGCTGTCATTATCTCTTGAAGTGGGATCGAGGTCTTGTCTGCTAGCATCCTCATCATGATCTGCTCTGCTGGCATCTCAAGTGAGAAAAAGACGACGCCAGCGCCACTTTTTAAAACGTGCCCCATGAAATTTAGACAAAGCGTCGTTTTACCCATGCCAGGGCGCGCTGCGATGATGATGAGATCGCCATTTTTAAAGCCTTTTATCATCTCATTTAGCTTTTTAAAGCCGGTGTTTAGTCCGATGATATCGCGCTCGTTTAGGGCAGCTTGCTTTTGCATATGCACGATCAAGCTTTTTATGATATCTTCGCTGTCTCTGATGCTGCCAGTGCCGCTGCCATCGACAAGAGAATAAAACTCCTGGCTTAGCTCATCTACCATATCGCGGCTAGCTTTGTCTTCATTTACCTTGCTTGGGATGTCGTGGGCGATCTTAACAAGGCTTCGTTTTATCGACTTTTCTTTTAGCTCGTTTGCGTATCTTTGGATGTCTATGATCGAGTTTGTGGCTAAAATGCTCGCCATGACGTTGTCATCGTAGCTCTCGCCAAGCTTGTTTTTGATAAATGTCGATGCGATAGGCACGTCGCCGTTTAGACAATCAACCATCGCTTTGTAAATTTGAGCGTGAGCTTTTAGATAAAAGTCTCCAGCCTTTATCGTGTCAAAAATTTCGCCCAAAGCGTCGTTGTTTGCGATGATCGAGCTTAGTATGGCTCGCTCCATATCAAGGTCGTAAAGGTTGCTGAATTCTATCTCGTTAAGTCTCTCTTTTGCCACTGCTTTATCCTCTGCTCTTTATCTCGTCGTCGATCTCTTGTAAAAATCTATCCACAAGCTCGCTCTCAGGCAGCCTTGCGACTACTTCGCCGTGGCGCATGATCATGCCATTTCCCTTGCCAAATGCTATGGCTACGTCTGCGCCCTTTGCCTCGCCGATAGCATTTACCACGCAGCCCATCACTGAGACGTTTAGTGGCTCTTTTATCCCTTTTGTCTTTTCTTCTACGAGCTTTACTGCTGCCATGAGATCAGCTTGTAAACGCCCACAAGTTGGGCATGAGATGATGTTTAGCCCCTCTTTTTGGCGGCCACTATCTTTTAAGATCGCCTTTGCGACTTTGATCTCCTCTTCAAGCTCGCCCGTGATGCTAACTCTCATCGTATCGCCGATGCCCTCAAGCAAAAGCCCGCCAAGTGCGATGGCTGATTTTATGGTAGCGTGAAACGCCGTGCCAGCCTCTGTTACACCTAGATGAAATGGGTAGTTTGTCTTTGGACGAAGCGCTCTGTAAGCTTGCATAGTGCGCTCGACGTCGCTTGATTTAAGTGAAATTTTAATGTCTGTAAAGTCAAAATCCTCAAGAAGCTTGATGTTGTATAAGGCACTCTCCACCATAGCCTCCACCGTGCGGCCGTAGCGGTCTTCAAACTGCTTTTCAAGCGAGCCAGAATTTACGCCTATGCGAATAGGTAAATTTCGCTGCTTGCAGGCATCAACGACTGCTTTTATATTCTTAGCGGAGCCTATGTTACCTGGATTTATGCGGATAGCATCGACAAATTCGCTAACGATGAGCGCGTAGGTGTGGTTAAAATGAATGTCTGCAACGACTGGGATTGGGGAGCTTGCGACGATCTGCTTTAGCGCGCTGGCGTCCTCTTTGTCAAAAACTGCGCAGCGCACGATGTCACAGCCTGCAAAATATAGCCTTTGTATCTGCTCTAGCGTGCCTTTTACGTCCTTTGTCTTTGAAAATGTCATCGACTGCACGGAGATCGGTGCGTCACCGCCTATTAAAACATCGCGAATTTTTATCTGTTTTGTCGGGTATCGTTGCAAAATTTTGCCTTTAAATTTTATTGGGGATTATAAGAAAAAATGGCTTTTAAAAGGCTTGAAAAATTAATAAAGTTTTTAAATGCAGGCAGTTTGCAATTAAGGCTCATGTATCGTAAATGCAAATTTTAAACTTTCATTCACCCCTAAGAGTTAGCTACTAAAATTTGGCTTCGCTTACAGCTTAGCTCAAATTTTAGAGCCGAAAATACTCGTTTAAAATTTACTTGATGATTATCTGATGATAAACCGCATGCAGTGCGCTAGCACCATTGCATGCACCTTGAACGTGCGAGGGGTTTGGGGGATTTGAAAAAGGGGGATAAGGGGACGGCTTCGTAATTCAAGTCCCCTTGTCTCCCTTTTGGATAAAAAAGAGCTTAAAAATTAAAGTCTATATTTTAAAAGTAGAAATTTATTATTTTGCAAATTTTAAAATCCCATTCACTCGCAAGAATTGACTACTAAAATTTGGCTTCGCTTACAGCTTAGCTCAAATTTTAGAGCCGAAATTACTCACTCATGAAATTTTAAAATTTACTTGGCGCTCACCTGATTTAACAAAGCAAATTTGCAAATTTTAAAACTTTGCTCACTCGCCTTAGCAACTTGCTAAATTTAAAATTTGCTTGTGTTAAATCGTCTTCTAGCTAAAATTCACCGGATCTATATCAATATCACTAAGTTCGCTTTTGCAGAGGTTTGCCGCTTTTAAAAGCATGGTGTGAGAGTTTGAGCGAAGCAGAATTTCATATCTAAATTTGCCCCCAAGATATTCTATCTGGCATTTGCCATATCCCACGATCTCGAGCTCGTCGCCCTTTAAACTTTCCAAATTTCTTACAAAATCATTTGTTGCACCCTTTGCCGTGCTCTCATCTTTGTGCGAGATAACTATGCGAAGTAGCCTAGTAAATGGCGGATAAAGAGCTTCTCTAAAAGGTATCTCATCCTTTAAAAATGCGTCGTAGTCGCTGATATAACTTTCAAAAAACTCCCTTTGTTTGCTTTGGATGATGACCCTGCCAGCTCCGTTTCTGCCAGCTCTGCCAGCTACTTGCATGGCAAGGGCAAGTGTCCGCTCTCTAGCTCTAAAATCAGGAAAATTTAAAAGCTCGTCAAAGCCCATGATGACGGCTAGCTCGACGTTGTGATAGTCATGCCCCTTGCTTAGCATCTGCGTGCCTAGCAGGATGTCGATTTTGCCGTCGTTAAATTCCTTCAAAGCCTTTACAAGCTTATTTTGCGTCGTGATCTCGTCTCTGTCAAATTTAGCGATCCTAGCGTTTGCAAACTCAGCTTGCAGCCTCTCAAGAAGCTCACTTGTACCGATCTTTTTAGCCTCTATCATCTCGCTGCCGCACTGGTGGCAGGTCTTTGGCACGGCCATTTTGTGCTCGCAGTATTGACACTTTAGCACGTTTTGCTTTTTATAGTAGCTCATGCCGATGCTACAAAATGGGCACTTTACCGTCTCGCCGCAGTTTTTGCAGACAAGATATTTGAAATTTGCCCTTGTTGGCAGGCAGATGACGGCTTGTTTTTTGTTTTCAAGCGTCTTTGCGATCTGCTCTTTTAAAATTTCGCTTATGCCAGTCTCGCTCTCGTCAAATATATAGCTCTTTTGCGACGCAAAGTATGTCCCCTTTAGGCGAAAACATTCTTGCTTGTAAAAGCTAGTGAGGCTTGGCGTGGCACTACCCAGAACTACTTGCAGGTCAAATTTGCTAGTTAAAAAGAGGGCTAGGTCTCTTGCGTTGTAGTGGGGTTTTGAGCCTGTGTTTTTGTAGCTATCGTCGTGCTCTTCGTCGATGATGATGAGTTTTAGCCTCTCAAGTGGTAAAAATAGGGCAGATCTTGCACCTGCAACAAGCCTTACCTTGCCACTTTTAATATCCTTTAAAATTTGCTCTTTTTTCTTTGGTGTGATCTTTGAGTGCCACACAGCCACAGCCTCGCCAAAGAAGCTCTCTAAGCGCTTTTGCATCTGCGGTGTGAGTGAAATTTCAGGCATCAAAAATAGCGCTTGGCCGCCTGCGTTTAAAATTTCTCTAATCTTTGCTATATAAATTTCGCTTTTGCCACTTCCCGTGTCGCCAAAGATGAGCGAGCTTTTTCGTGCGTTTATAAAATTTAGCGCTTCAAGCTGCTTTTGGCTTAAATTTGGCGCTTTAAAGTCGGTTGCGCCACTATAAATTTCATCATCAGTAAGGCTTTGTGGTTCAAATAAATTTATAGCAACGCCAAGCTCGCAGGTGTAGTAGTAGGCGATAAATTTAGCCAAAGTTGCTTGGATGTCGTTTAGCTTAATGGGTAAAATTTCATCAATAAAGCTTGTTTTAAAGCTTGGCTCATCTACTTCACGCAGGATAAAGCCAGTTAAACTTTTGCCTCTAATTTTTGCAGTGACGGCGCGAAATGGCGCAATATCTAGCTCGCTTTTATATGTGAGCGCAGCTAAATTTACCCCGCTAAATACGACCTCGTAGTATCTCATCACTCAAGGGTGCTACAAAGTCCGTCGCTGCTCGTGCAGTCAAATTCGCCAGTGTCTTTGTCGTAAGTGAAATTTGCTGTTTGTCCGTCTAGTTTGAAGGTATAAGTTGTTGCTCCAGTTTTATGCCAGCCGTTTTTTGTGCCGTTGTCTTTTACAGGCACGCTCACAACGTTTTGAAAAAGGTTACTTCCTGGGCTCTCAAGCGTATCAGGATACTTTGGAGCGCCTTTTAGGACGCTATCATTGTATTTTAGCGAGATGCCACTTTTTATGGCAGCTATTTGTGTTCTTGCGTTTGCGACTATGGCGTCGCCTCTAGTAAAGAAAAGCTTTGGTATCGCAACAGCGCTCAAGACGCCAAGTATGACGATGACAAATATAATTTCTATTAGGGTAAAAGCTCGTTTTTTCATTTATTTTCCGGTTTTAGTATCTCTTCTATATCTTTTGTGACGTCCTTTACGACGCGCAAATTTGTGTAGCTCTCGTAGCTCTTTTCGACAAAGGCGTTTATAAGCTCACGAGGCTCGATAAATTTCTTTCCCCCCATAAATTTCTGCCAGTCGCGCTCAAAAATTTCAGCAAAATCATCATCAAGCGTGATTGTATAGTCGCGAGATGATACGGTGAGCGTGATCTGTTTCATTTTTTATGCCAAAAATGCCTAGCTTATCTACCAAGGACAGCTTCGATCTTTTTCATTACATCATCAGCTTCGCTATTTTTCTTATCAAGATCCTCTTCTAGGCGCATGATCTGGTTGGTTTTTGCCTCATTTTGTGCTTTTAATGTTACGATCTCGTTACGTAGCTCTTCATTTACTCTGCAGACTTCATCGTATTTTGTGATGAGGTTATTTACTTTATCGCTTAGTGTGGTTAAGATCGCATTATCTTCAAACATAAAGGTTCCTTTAAAATAATAATTAATGCCGTATTCTAACACGCAGAGGCTAAATTCTTTTTAAAATTCTCATTTGACAAAGCACTATCTTTGCTATAAAATTCGCCCAAATTTAAAGGCGATCAATGAGTAAATTTGAAATTTCATCTAAATTTAGCCCAAGCAGCGACCAAGCAAGAGCGATAAAAGAGATAGTAAAAAGCATAAAATCAGGCAATAAATATCAAACACTTCTGGGCGTGACAGGGTCTGGTAAGACCTTCACCATGGCAAACGTCATACGTGAGCTAAATATGCCAACGCTCATCATGACACATAATAAATCCCTTGCCGCGCAGCTTTATAGCGAATTTAAGGGCTTTTTCCCAAAAAACCACGTCGAGTATTTCATAAGCTACTATGACTACTACCAGCCAGAGGCCTACATCCCAAGAAGCGACCTATATATAGAAAAGGATAGCTCAGTAAATGAGGAGCTTGAGCGTCTGCGCCTCTCTGCGACAGCTAGCTTGCTAAGCTTTGACGACGTCGTCTGCGTGGCCTCAGTCTCTGCAAACTACGGCCTTGGTAATCCAAGCGAGTATAAAGGCATGGTCGCATACCTAAACGTCGGCGATAAAATCAACCAGCGCACGCTACTGCAAAAGCTAGTGGACATGGGATACAAGCGAAACGACGTTTATTTCGACCGAGGCGACTTTCGCGTAAACGGCGACGTGGTGGACGTATATCCCGCATATTTTAACGACGAGGCGTTTAGGATCGAGTTTTTCGGCGACGAGATCGAGACGATGTATAGCCTGGACGTGCTGGAAAACAAAAAAAGACACGACCTGAAAAAATTTATCCTCTACCCGACCAGCCAGTTTATCGTGGGCGCTGATAGGCTAAAGATCGCTATGAAAGAGATCGAAGAGGAGCTTGATGTGCGCTTGAAAGAATTTAACGAGCAGGGCAAGCTAGTTGAGGCGCAGAGACTAAAGCAGAGAGTGGAGTTTGACCTTGAGATGATGGCGAGTACGGGCATGTGTAAAGGTATCGAAAACTATGCGCGCCACCTAACTGGTCAAAAGGCTGGAGAGACGCCGTACTCGATGTTTGACTACTTTGAGATAAGTGGCGAGGACTATCTGGTTATCGTCGATGAAAGCCACGTGAGTTTGCCGCAGTTTAGGGGCATGTATGCGGGTGATAGGAGCCGTAAAGAGGTGCTTGTGGAGTATGGATTTCGTTTGCCATCAGCGCTTGACAACAGGCCGCTTAAATTTGATGAGTTCATAAGCAAAAAGGCGAAATTTCTCTTTGTCTCAGCCACGCCAAACGAGTACGAGCTTGGTATCAGCCAGGGACACGTCTATGAGCAAATTTTGCGACCTACGGGGCTACTTGATCCGATCATCGAGATAAAAGATAGTGACAATCAAGTAGAAGCGCTATTTGACGAGGCAAAGGCGGTCATTGCAAGAGGTGAGCGTGTGCTAGTTACGGTGCTAACTAAAAAGATGGCTGAGGAGCTAAGCCGCTACTACATCGAGCTTGGCATAAAGGTCAAGTATATGCACTCAGACATCGACGCGATCGAGCGAAATGAGATCATTAGAGGGCTTAGAAGTGGCGAGTTTGATATGCTAATAGGCATAAATTTGCTCCGTGAGGGGCTTGACCTGCCTGAAGTGAGCTTGATAGCGATCATGGACGCTGATAAAGAGGGCTTTTTGCGCTCGACCACGAGCCTTATACAGACGATGGGGCGTGCGGCTAGAAACGTAAATGGCAAGGTGCTAATGTTTGCCAAAAAGATAACAAAATCTATGAAAGAGGCGATCGATACGACGACTGCTAGGCGTAAATTTCAAGATGAATACAACAAAGCTCACGGCATAACGCCACACTCTGCCAGCAGAAATATCGAAGAGAGCCTGCACGTCGAGGACGGTACGGAGATTTTAAGAAAAGGCGCAAATCTGGAAAAAATGCCTGCGAGCGAGCGAGCCGCGATAGTAAAAGAGCTAAGAAAGCAGATGCTTGAAGCGGCTGCGCAGCTGGAGTTTGAGAAGGCGGCGGCGTTACGTGATGAGATAGCAAAGATGAGAAAACTATAAAAAAGACAAGCCCTTTTTGTTTTATACTGCGTTGGATATCGCTTCAAACTTCGGTCACGTATCATATATACGCTCCCTCGTTTTTGCTCATCCGCCTTGTCTGAAACAAAAATTTTCTTGTCTTGATGGCTTAAATTTATTTGTTCTATCTTCGGTCGAAAATTTCTTTGTTTCTGCTTGCAGTTGCGAGCTTGCGAAGCAAAACATTTAAAATCATCACAAGAACTTTGCCTTGATGCTTCGTTGTTAAATTTAAAAATAAAAATTACTGCAAAATACCGACGCCCTAAGCGCCATGGCTTAGCTCTTTTAGTCTTTAAATTTGCCTTTATAGAGGAGCAAAAATTTTATTCTATTTGACAATGTTTGTCTAAATTTCAACTCACATCAAATTTCATCTACCAAGCAAATTTAAAGCCCAAAAAGTAAAATTCTAAAATCAGCTCTAGGGGCGAGAAATTTAACCGTGTCTCTTTAGCTTTGCGCCAAAGTGGGGCGTGCAAAGGACTGTGGCTCAGGGTTTGCCAGCTGGTGCCATTTTGAACAAAAGAGCTTGGTAAAAGCCGCAGCATTTGAGGCATCAAAAATAGGTGGCGAGATCGCTTACAATATCAGAGGTGACGGCAAGGCTATTATATACGCTGTTAGCAAGCTATTTTTGTAAATTTATATCTTGCTAACCGGCTTTAAAAAGTAGCTAGAAGCCGCGCAGATAAGCGAAACTGTGGCGATAAAGTAAAACGAGTGCGTTAGGCTAAAGATGTCAGCGATCTTGCCGATGACCGTTGCGAATATACCGCCGATTGTGATGCTAAGCCCAAGCGTTACGCCTGAGGCTAGGCCGATTTGATTTGGCAGATAAAGCTGCGCAAGGGCGATAGAGGGGCTAAAAGATAGGCTTATGCAGGTGCTCACGCAGATGGAGGCTGCGAGAAATAGCGCGTAGCTGTCGATAAAGAGCATTAGCACGACTAGTGGTGCAGCGATGCTTAGGCTTATTTTGATGAGCCTAACTAAGCCGTATCTATCAGCTAGTGCTCCGCCAAATAGCGTAGAGATCGCACCTGCAGCAAAAAACATACTTAAATTTACATTTGCAGCCTCTTTGCTAAGGCCAAAAATTTTGATGAGGTAGATGCTAAAAAATGCCGAAAAGCCAAAAGCGACGATAGAGCGTGAAAATATACACAGACAAAGCCTCAAAAATGCGCCCAGATCGTCTTTTAGGGCGCTTGTTTTTTGTGAAATTTGCTTTTTGTGACTGCCTTCTAGCGCTTTTATAAATTTGCCTTTTTTAAGGTATAAAAGTGTTAGAAAAATTTGAGGGATTATAAAGACTAGCGTCCCTTTTAGGCCAAAATTTCCCACAAAAATGGCGACTAAAATGGGGCCAACTGCAAAGCCGATATTACCACCAAATGAAAATATGCTTATACTTTTGGCTCTATTTTTGGCGTTTGAGGCGTAGTTTACGATCCTTGCAGCGCTTGGGTGAAAGAGCGCGGCGCCGATACCGCTTATCATTACGCAAAGCAAGATGAGGTAGTAGTTTGTGATAAAGCCAGTGAGGCTCATGCCCCCGCCTGCCAAAAGTAGCCCAAGCGGGATGACGTAGGGCAGCTCTTTTTTGTCGCTTAAGCGGCCGATAAGTGGCTGGATGAGTGAGCTTGCTAAATTTGTGGCAGTTACGAGCGAGGCGGCTGTGGCGTAGTCGTAGTGGTAGCTCGCGATGAAAAAAGGCAGCATCGCACCAAGCGCGCTTTGGTTTATGTCGCTACAAAAGTGCCCAAGCCCCATTAGATACTTTAAATTTTCCGCCTTTTTCATCTAAAATAGCCCTTTTAAAAGCCCCTTTAAATTTTGCTTTTCGCCGCTTGCGTCATCATCTTTGCCCAGCTTTTTGTCTAAAAATCTACCTATCTCTTTTTTGACCTTATTTTCGAGATACTGCGATCTGACGTCGTATTTTAGCTTGTCTGTCGTGCCTGAAATTTGCACGTTTAGATCGGTCTTTTCTAGCCTGCAAACAAGCGGCGCGTTAAGCATTTTTGTCGCGGTATTATAAGTGCCGTTTGCAACCTTTATATCGCTCTTTGGCGAGCTTAAATTTACGTTAAAAACAACATTATCGCCCTTTATATCGCCGTAAATTTTGCCATCTTTGTAAATTTCTTTTGTGATATCCTTGCCGGTGAAGATTTTGATGTTGTTTGTGAGATTTGTGCTGGCTAGGTGACCTTCTTTTAACAAGATGTCAAATTTGCCGAGCTTTTGCTTTGTTTCGTAGTCAAATTTAGCATCGCCGTTGCCATCATAGAGATGCTCTAGCCCCAAAGTCTGCGTTAGTCCTTTGACTTCAAAGTTTTTTAGCACCGCATCAAGCGTGCCACCTTTGTAGTTTGCCTCTAGTTTGCCCTTAAATAGATCATCTGAAGTGGCTTTTACGCTTAGATCATCCACTTTGCCATTTGCCGTTACGAGGGCTGCAAATTTACCGTGAAGCTCGCGACCAGCTAAAAATGCAAGCTTATTT
The DNA here is from genome assembly GCF_902460895.1 of Campylobacter concisus. Classification (GTDB taxonomy): domain Bacteria; phylum Campylobacterota; class Campylobacteria; order Campylobacterales; family Campylobacteraceae; genus Campylobacter_A; species Campylobacter_A concisus_BC. Next base: position 616,811 of record NZ_CABPVL010000002.1, read on the forward strand.
AGCTCTGAAACCACCGTTTGAAGCTTTAAGCTTAGCGTGCTTTTACCCACGTCAAAACTGCCGTCTATGTCCTTTATATCAGCTAGCGAGCTAAGAAAGTCGCCACTAAATTTTGCTATGTCGCCTTTATAGTCTAGGTTCAAATTTGAGCTAAATTTCTCGTTTTCTGGGAATTTTTTATCAAGCATTTTACTAAGTGCTGCAGCGTTAAATTTGCCATCATTTAAAGCAATAGTTGCGGCTATACTTGGGCTTTTGCTAAAGATATTTTGCCCCTTTGCTTGGACATTTGTCTTAGCGTTTGCTAGCCTATCGTTGCCGCTAAGTGCTAAAATTTCTCCTAGCTGCGCCTCTTTTAGGCTAAGATCAAGATTTTCATTTTTTATGGTGGCGTTTAGCTTGCCAGCAAAGGCATCGCCGCCTAAATTTAGCTCATCTATCTTGCTTGCTTTAACCTTCACATCGCCCGCAAGCGCCATCTTTGAGCCCACCTCAAAGCCACTAACCGCTTTAAATTTCTCAGGGTCGCTAATAAGCAGGGCAAATTTGCTAAAAATTTGGCTGTTTTTTAGGTCAAAAACGCCCTTTACATCCTTTAGCTCGCCAAGGTCGCTAAGCACGTTTGCGTCAAAATTTACAAGCTCACCTTTTGCGGTGGCACCGCCTTTTAGCTCAAATTTAGCCGCATTTTTAAGCTTTGCAAGACCATTGTCTATAAGACCGTTTTTTATCTCAAATTTAGCCTCGCCTGCAAGCTTTTTTAGCTCATCAAAGTCGCTAAAATTTGCGTTTAAATTTATCTGTCCGTCTGCGTAGCTAGGCTGCAAAGCAAGCGCTAAAAGCTCTTTTAGCTTGATATTTGCGGCATTTAGGATTAAATTTTTACTATCAAAATTTGCATTTATCTTGCCGCCAAGGCCGCTTATCTCAGCCTTTAGGTTTTTAAGGGCATTTTCTTGCATTGTAATTTCGCCGTTTGCATCCACAGCGCCACTTAGTTGCTCTCCTAAGAGCTTGCCAAAAAGGGCAAGATCAGGCACATTTAGAGAAAAGTCGCTCTTTAAATTTTTGCTAGCTAGATCATAAGTCGTCTCGTTTGCTTTTAAAGTGGCTTCAGGTGCGATGATAAGGGTTTTTGCGCTCACTTTTTCATTTGCAAATTTAGCATTTACGCCACCTTTAAAGCTTATGTCTTTTGCTAAATTTAGCCCAAATTCGTTTTTAAGAATTTCTTTGTTTATCGCTGCATCGCTTGCTAAAATTTGAGCGTTTATGATGGGCTCATTTTTCTCATCAACTCCTTGCATATTGCTCGTTAGATCAAGTTTTCCGCTAGCTAAATTTGGCTTTTGCGCAAGAGCTGATATCTCAGAAAGCTCGATATTTTTAGCGTCAAGATTTAGAGCTTTTGGCAGGTAGTCTTTTAAATTTGCGTTTAAATTTATGTTTGAGCCAAGCGCCGTGCCAGTTGCCGTTAGTTTGAAGTCACTAAATTTACCAGACACGTTTGCTTTAAGCGCGATGTCTTTTTTTAGACCAAGCTCGCTAGCCTTTGCCTTGTCGGCATTTATATCCATGTTTAAGCTCATACTTTGAGCAAGCAAGGATAGATCGCCATTTACCTTTAAATTTATGGCATTCATCACGGTCGCCTCTAAATTTAAGGTGCTAAGACCAAGGTTAAACTCTTTAAATTTGACATCTATACCACGAGCTAGCGCCTCTTTTTCTATTTTGCTGGCTATAAATTTATTGCCAAAAGAGCTAAAGATAAAGCCAAAGATGCAAGCTACTATGAGCACAAGCGCGCCAACTATGTAAGCTACTTTTTTCATAAAATTCCTTTATATTAGTTTTACATATCATAAAACTTTAGTCACTTAGACTAAAGTTTTTAATAAAATTCACTATAAATTATTGACTTTTTCAGAAAAAAATGCTAGGATTTCATCACTCAAAAATAAAGAGTGCTAAAAAAGACAATTAAACTAAAAGGATGAACAATGAACTTTCAACCATTAGGCAAGCGTGTCCTAGTCGAACGCGTAGAAGAGACAAAGACGACAGCTTCGGGCATAATTATACCTGATAACGCAAAAGAAAAACCTTTAAGCGGCGAGGTAAAAGCAGTTGGTGCTGAAGCTGAGGGCGTAAAAGTTGGCGAAAAAGTAGTATTTGCTAAATACGCTGGCACTGAGGTAAATTTAGATGATAAAACATATCTTGTTTTAAACATCGACGATGTTTTAGGCGTGATTAAATAATTTAAAAAGGAAAGACAATGGCAAAAGAAATTTTTTACTCTGATGATGCAAGAAATCGCCTATACGAGGGCGTAAAAAAACTAAATGACGCTGTAAAAGTGACAATGGGACCAAGAGGCAGAAATGTCCTTATCCAAAAGAGTTTTGGCGCTCCAAACATCACAAAAGACGGCGTTAGCGTGGCTAAAGAGGTTGAGCTAAAAGATACTATCGAAAACATGGGTGCAAGCCTAGTTAGAGAAGTAGCAAGCAAGACAAACGACCAAGCAGGCGACGGCACTACAACAGCGACTGTGCTAGCTCATGCGATATTTAAAGAGGGTCTTAGAAACGTAACTGCTGGCGCAAATCCTATCGAAGTAAAACGCGGCATGGATAAAGAAGTAGCAGCACTAATAGATGCACTAAAAAACATCTCTAAAAAAGTTTCTGGCTCAAAAGAGATCGCTCAGATCGCTACTATCTCTGCTAACTCAGACGAGAGCATCGGCAAGCTTATCGCTGATGCGATGGAGAAAGTCGGCAAAGACGGCGTCATAACAGTAGAAGAGGCAAAGTCTATCCAAGACGAGCTAAGCGTTGTTGAGGGTATGCAGTTTGACCGCGGATATCTAAGCCCATACTTCATCACAAACCCTGAAAAGATGCAAGTTGAGCTAAGCAATCCATTTATATTATTATTTGACAAGAAGATCACAAATTTAAAAGACTTGCTCCCAGTGCTTGAGCAAGTACAAAAGAGTGGCAAACCACTTCTAATCATCGCTGAAGATATCGAGGGCGAGGCACTTGCAACGCTTGTTGTAAATAAACTTCGTGGCGTGCTAAACATCTCAGCTGTTAAAGCTCCTGGCTTTGGCGATAGAAGAAAAGCGATGCTTGAAGATATCGCTATCTTAACAGGTGGCGAAGTTATCAGCGAAGAGCTAGGCAGAACACTTGAGAGTGCCACTATAAACGACCTTGGACAAGCTTCAAGCGTAGTTATCGACAAAGATAACACTACTATCGTAAATGGTGCAGGCGAGAAGTCAGCGATCGACGCTAGAATAACTCAAATAAAAGCTCAAATCGCTGAGACTACAAGCGACTATGACAAAGAAAAACTTCAAGAGCGCCTTGCAAAACTAAGCGGCGGCGTGGCAGTTATAAAAGTAGGTGCTGCGACTGAGACTGAGATGAAAGAGAAAAAAGACCGCGTAGATGACGCTCTAAGCGCTACTCGTGCAGCTGTAGAAGAGGGCATCGTAGTAGGTGGCGGTTCGGCTCTTATCCTCGCTTCAAAGAGTGTAAATTTAAATTTACAAGGTGACGAGGCAATCGGTGCTGAAATCGTTAGAAGAGCGCTTCGTGCTCCACTTCGCCAAATCGCTGAGAACGCTGGCTTTGACGCAGGTGTAGTAGCAAACGCAGTTGAGACAAGCAAAGATGCAAATTTTGGCTTTAACGCTGCAACTGGCGAATATGTAAATATGTTTGAAGCTGGCATCATCGACCCAGTTAAAGTTGAGAGAGTTGCGCTTCAAAACGCTGTTAGCGTGGCTAGCTTGCTACTAACAACTGAAGCAACTATCAGCGAGATAAAAGAAGAAAAAGCAATGCCTGCAATGCCTGACATGGGCGGAATGGGTGGCATGGGTGGCATGATGTAGCAGCCCTTTTCGAGCTAGAGCTTTCTAGCTCGAATTTAAATTTTAACCTCACTAAATTTATAAAATTATTTACTCCTTTTTAAATTTATTCTTGTATCATTTTTGCATTCTTTTAGGGAGAATTTACAATGAAATATGATGAAATTTTTAGAGAATACGACATCCGCGGCATCTTTGAAAAAGACTTGACAGAGGACAGCGTCAAGGCTATAGGGCTTGCTTTGGGTAAGAAATTTAACGAATTTGGCGTAAAAACTTTAAGCGTTGGTTTTGATGCAAGGCTAAGTGCTAGCACGCTTTTTAGGTATCTGCTAAGTGGACTAAACAAGGCTGGGGGCTTTAAAATTTATAACATCGGCTTGCTACCAACTCCTGTTGGCTACTTTAGCGTTTATGCTGATTATTTTGACGCAAACATCATGATCACGGGCTCTCACAATCCAAAAGATTATAACGGCTTTAAGATCACTATCAAAAAGGATAGTTTTTTTGGCAAAGATCTGCAAATTTTAAAAGATAAAGTCAATGAAATAATCGCCTCAAATTTAGAGATCGCAGACGATGAGAGCTGTGGGGAATTTAATATCTTAGAAAAATACGTTGAGTTTTTTGTAAAAGAATTTAGCGAGCTTAAAAATTTCAAAAAGCCTTTTGTTATAGACTGCGCAAATGGCGCTGTTGGCGTGAGCTTGGTGCCTATCGTCAAGGCACTTGGGCTAAATGCGAAAATTTTATATGAAGATCCAGACGGAAATTTCCCAAATCACCATCCAGACCCAAGCGAAAAAGAGAATTTAAAAGAGCTATTTTCGCTCATTGAAAAGAAGGAATTTGACCTTGGATTTGGCTTTGACGGAGATGGTGACAGGATCGCGGTTATAACGCCAAAAAGAGATATAAAAGGCGATGAGCTAGCATATCTTTATGCGCTAAATATGAAACATCCAAAGGTGCTTGGCGAGGTAAAATGCTCACAAAATATGTATGATGAAATCGCCAAGATCGGCGAAGTTTTCATGGGTAAGACTGGTCATAGCAACATCAAAAAAATGATGAAAGAGCTAAACGTAGATCTCGCGGCTGAAGTGAGCGGTCATATCTTCTTTAAAGAGCGCTATTTTGGCTTTGATGACGCGCTTTATGCGATGATGAGGGTGCTTGAGCTAGTTCACAAGGGCTTTGACCTTGACGGCGAGCTTGATAAGATGCCGCTTGTCTTTAGCACCGATGAGATCAAGATAAAGACGACTGACGAGGCTAAATTTAAGATAGTTGCTAAGTTAAAAGAGTGCGTGAAAAATGAAGGCTGCGACCTGCCAAAGATAAAAAATATCATCGACATTGATGGTATAAGGATTCAGTTTGAAAATGGCTGGGCGCTTGTGCGTGCGTCAAATACAACGCCAGTTATCGTCACTAGATTTGAGGCAAAGAGCAAGGAATTTCTTGCAGAGATCGAGCAAAAAGTGACAAATTTACTAAAGAGCTTGATGTAGCCAATAAAAGCATTTTGGGTTAAATTTACTCCAAAATGCTTTTTAAAATTTTATTTAAGTATTCAAAAACTAGGTTTTATTTTTTCATTATTTTACGAATTTTTCTCTGTATAGATATCATTTAGAAGCTTTAAACAATTGCCATATTTTAAATTTATTAGATAGATCACCCGCGCAAGTTAAATCCGCAAGTAGCCTATCTCGTTTGGTATTTTTTAAAAACAAGCTTATTATCGCAAGGCTCGTGCTCGTTTAAAACCAAGGTGTGTAAGATCGCTCGTTATGAATTTTAAAACAGTCTCATTTGCTGACAAAAATTTTAGAAACATTATCGTAAATTTACATGCTAGCTTGCTGCCAAGAATTACAAAACTGTCGTCATGGATTTTAAAGTGATATCACTGCTGAAAAATTGTTAAATTTAAAAAGATAAATGGCGTAAAGATTACGCCATTAAATTTAGAGTTTGCCGCCTTCGACGACTAGAGATTCAGGATTTACGCTGTCGCCATAGATTGGTTTTAACGTTGCGTCATAGTCTTTGTGGAAGAAATTTTCTTTTCCAAGCTCAATTATCTCGTTATTTAGCCACTCAAGCAAGGCTTTGTTACCTTTTTTAACAGCTGGAGCTATCACATCTACATCACCAAGTGCTTCAACGCCAACGACAAAGCCAGGAGTCTCTTTCGCCCAGGCAAAAAGTAGGGCATTATCATGCGCTAGAGCCGCACCCCTTTTATCAACCAAAGCTGCGAAAGTTTCGGTGTTTTGATCATACTTTAAAAGCTTGATATCAGGATAATTTTTTGTAAAAAATGCGTCTGCGGTTGTGCCTTTATTGACGATTAATGTCTTGTCTTTTAGCTCATCGACGCTCTTTATCACAGCACCTTCTGGGCTAACGATGCCAAGTGAGACCTTCATATATGGAAGCGCAAAATCAACAACTTGCGCGCGCTCAGGCGTCTTTGTAAAATTTGCAAGCGTGATATCGACCTTGTCAGCTGTGAGCACTTCGACCCTGCCAGCAGCCTCGACTAGCTCAAATTTAACCTTGCTCTCATCGCCAAGCAGGTCTTTTGCGATGCGTTTTGCAAAGTAGATGTCATAGCCTTGGTTTTTGCCGTCTTTATCGACGTAGCCAAACGGCGGTTTGTCGCTGAAAACGCCTATCCTTATATATCCACGCTCTTTGATCTTTGCGATCGTATCAGCTTGGTTTGAAGCGGCTGCTTTGTCCGCACCTTTGTCATCACCACAACCCGTTAGAAAGACGGTAGCGACTAATGCTAATAAGAAAAATTTAAATTTTCTCACTCTTTCTCCTTTGAAAAATTTAGTAAATAAGAGCGACCAAATCTCGCTCTAAACGCATTTTGAAAAACGGCAAATTATCTCTTATTTTTTCTAAAACGAGAATAAATTTAGAAATTTCTTCGCTCGCTCGCTCTTTGGATTAGTAAAAAACTCCTCTGGCTCGCTGATCTCCACGATCGCTCCAGCGTCCATAAATACGATCTTATTTGCAACCGCTCTTGCAAAGCTCATCTCGTGAGTGACTATTAGCATCGTCATGCCATCTTTGGCTAAATTTAGTATCACATCAAGCACTTCTCTAACGATCTCAGGATCGAGCGCAGCCGTAACCTCGTCAAATAGCATGATCTCAGGGTTTAAGCAAAGGCTTCTAACTATTGCTATGCGCTGTTTTTGACCGCCGCTTAGCTCCTTTGGATAGGCAAATTTCTTATCAAGTAGCCCAACCTTGCTTAGCCACATATCAGCCGTTTTTTCAGCCTCGGCTCTATCTCTTTTTTGCACCTTTAAAGGTCCAAGAAGGACGTTGTCTATAACGTTCATGTGATCAAATAGCTCGTAGCTTTGAAAGACCATGCCGACTTTTTGGCGGATCCTTTGCCACTCATTAAATTTAGCATCTATCACTTCGCCGTCTATGACGATCTCGCCGCTTGCTATGCTCTCAAGGCCGTTTATGCATCTAAGTGTTGTGCTCTTGCCACAGCCTGATGGTCCAAGAAGCACGACCACTTCGCCACTTTTTACCTCTAAGCTTATATCCTTTAAGGCGTGAAGCTCTCCATAAAATTTGTTTATTTTTTTAAGTTCTAAGATATTTTCGCTCATTTTAGCTCCATTTTTCTTCTAGTTTTTTCGATAGTTTTGAGACTGGATAGCAGATCGCAAAATATAAAAAGAATATGAGCGTGTATATCCAAAATGGCGCCATAGGATTTGTAAATACATTTCGCTCGATGATCTGCTGACCGACTTTGACCACCTCTACAACGCCGATTAGCACGACGATAGAGGTCGTTTTTATCATACGGCTTAGTAAATTTACAGCTCCAGGCACCAGCCTTCTTGTGGCAAGTGGGATGATGACATAAAAGTAAATTTGAAATTTGCTAAGTCCTAGCGAGGCGGCTGACTCAAACTGGTGCTTTGGTATCGATGTGATCGCTCCTCGCACGATATCCATCATCTCAAAAACGCCCCAAAGGCTAAAGACGATGAGCGAGGCGGTAAATGCTGAGATATGAATATCAAAAGCCTTGCTAACGCCAAAGTAAAATAAAAATAGCCAGACGATCTGAGGCATGATACGAACGATCTCGAGGCAAATTTTTAAAACAAGATATATAAATTTGTTTTTCATACTCATCAAAACGCCAAGTATGAGGCCGCCGATGACGGAGATGGTGATAGAGATGAGTGAAATTTCAGTGCTTACTACAAGACCTTCAAGTAGCCTTAGTAAATTTTGCGTGTCAAATAATATACTAACTCCTTGCATTTCTCACCCTTTTTTCGACGTAGCTAAGCGCCAGCGAGACTGGCAAGATGATGATGAGATAGCTAATAACCAGCATAAAAAGCGCCTCGTCTGTCTTGTAGTAAAGTCCGATGAGATCCTTTGCGACGTAGACTAGATCAGCAAGGGCTACGATGCTGACGATACTTGTCTCTTTTAGTAAAAATATGACGTTTGCGCTGATACTTGGCAATGCCACGCTAAAGGCCTGTGGCAAGATGACATATCTTAGGAGCTGGTTTTTGCTAAGGGCGATACTAAGTCCTGCTTCTATCTGCGACCTTCTAACCGCCTCAAAGCCAAGTCTAAAGCTCTCGCTCATGTAGCTGCCACCAAGAAAGCTAAGCCCCACGACCGCACAGGTAAAGCCGCTCATCGACACTCCAAGCTTTGGCAAGCCGTAGTATAAAAAGAAGAGCTGGATAAGAAGCGGCGTGTTTCTTGAAAGCTCAACGTAACAATCAACGAGCTTTGAGAGAAATTTTAGCTTGTAAAATTTCACAGCCATGCAAAAAATGCCTATCAAAATAGAAAAAACGATCCCCAAAAAGGCGATCTGGCAGGTGAGAATCCCAGCCTTTACAAAAAGGGGGTAAAATTTCTCAATAAACTCAAAATCCATAAACTTTAATCCAATCTGAAAAATGGAGTTATTTTATCCCATAATCATAAATTTAAAACTAATTAGATATGATCACGCTTTAAATTTAAGCTTACAAAAAGGATAAAATTTGATCGATCTTTTTCAGATCATCGGTTTTTTAGGGATGATTTGTATCGTTATGGGCTACTTTTTACTTCAGATCGGCCGCCTAAATAGCCGCGATCTAGCCTACCAGATAATAAATTTAGCAGGTGCGGTGCTGCTCATCATTTCGCTTTTTGTGCACTTTAACCTCGGCTCATTTTTGATAGAGGTCTTTTGGATAATCATTACGATATATGGAATTTATAAAATTTACAAGGAGAGAGCGTGAGAGCGTATGCAGAATGGGAAGAGCAGGAACTTTTGTTTTTATCGCTGCCACATAGTAAGAGCGACTGGGAGCCTTATTTAGAGGAGATTTTGTTGGGTTATGAGGAGCTTGTGGCTGCTGTTACGCCCTTTGAAAAGGTGGTGCTCATCTGCCCTGATGAGGCAAATTTTACTAGGTTTAAGAAATTTAAAAATGTTGAGTTTGTAAAGCTTGAAACTGATGATACTTGGATCAGAGACTACGGTATGATCGACGTTTGCACCAAGGACGGCATAAAGAGTTATGACTTTAAATTTAACGCTTGGGGCGGTAAATTTAAGAGTTCAAAAGATGATGCGATAAATTTAGAGCTAGCTAAAATTTACAAAACTAAGCTTGAGTCAGTTGATATGATACTAGAGGGTGGAAGCGTCGAGTTTAACGGAGATGGCGTGCTTTTAACCACCTCAAAATGCCTACTAAATGAAAATAGAAACAAAGCACTTAGCAAAGAGCAGATCGAGGAGAAGCTTAAAAATTTATTTGGCTTAAAGCGTATCATCTGGCTCGAAAATGGCTTTATAAAAGGCGATGACACAGATAGTCACATCGACACTTTAGCGCGTTTTATCACACCTGATACTATCGCTTACGCAGCTTGTGATGACAAGAGTGATGAGCACTTTGATGAGCTTAAAAGAATGGAAGATGAGCTTAAAAAAACTGGCTTTAAGCTGCTTGCTCTGCCACTTCCTAAGCCTAAATTTTATGAGGGCAAAAGACTTGGCTGCACCTATGCAAACTTTATCTTTATAAATGGTGCGCTAATCGTGCCAACATATAACGACGAGAACGATGAAAAGGTGCTAAATTTACTTGCCAAGGCACTGCCAGACAGAAAGATCATCGGTGTAAATTCACTAGTTTTTGTCCGCCAAAATGGCTCGCTTCACTGCTCAAGCCAAAATAGATACAAAAGGGCTTAGGTTTGGGAAGTCCGTTTGATTATGAGTTTAACCGCATAAATAAGCAGGAGTGCACGCAGGGCGAAAATAAGGCCGTCATCGCAGCAGGAGCTTGCGCCTTTTTGCTCGCACTTGTGAAATTTGCGGCGGGACTTTTTAGCGGTTCGGTCGCGGTGCTTGGCTCAGCGATAGACTCGATGCTTGATTTTATCGTCTCGCTTTTAAATTTATTTGCGCTTAGAAAGTCAAGAAAGCAAGCTGATGAGAAATTTAACTTTGGCTATACAAAGCTAGAGGCCTTAGCAGCGCTATTTGAGTGCGTCATCATCGTGCTGGCGGCAGGATATATATTTTATGAGAGCGTTAAGAAATTTAGCGAGCCAAATTTAGAGATAGACCTTGGCTTAAGCCTTGGCGTGATGGTATTTTCGGTAGTTATGACGCTATGTTTGGTGCTATTTTTAAACCAAATTTCTAAAAAAAGTGGCAACCTTATCATAAAAGCAGACGCTCTGCACTATAAGATCGACCTTTTTAGCAACCTAGCAGTCATCATCTCGCTGCTTATCATTAAATTTAGCGGATTTGTGATGATAGATGCGATCTTTGGCATCGTGATAAGTGGCTACATCGCTCAAAGCGCCATAAGCCTTGGCAAAGACGCCCTTGGTGTCTTGCTAGATCACGCAGCAAGCCCTGAAGTCACAGCTGAGATCATCAAGATGATAAAAGCAAAGAATAGAATTTCAGACTTTCACTATCTAAACACAAGACAGAGCGCAAATACCATATTTTTAACGCTGCATTTAGTTTTTGACAAAGATATCTCGCTTTACGACGCGCACGAGGTGGCCGACTCGCTTGAAGCTGAGATAAGAGAGAAATTTAAGGAATTTTCGTGGCAGATAACCACGCATTTAGACCCATATAACGACAAAGAATGGAGATGAGATGAAAGTAGCACTACTTCAACAAGAATTTAAAGGGACAAAAGAGGCGACTATCGCAAAGACGCTTGAGCTAATAGCTGAGGCAAAAAAAGGAGGTGCTGATCTAGTTGTCTGCCAAGAGCTGCACCAGACGCAGTACTTTTGCCAAAGCGAGGATACAAATTTCTTTGACCACGCAAACGACTGGCAAGAGGACGTCGCTTTTTGGGGCAGGGTGGCAAAAGAAAATGGCGTTGTTTTGGTCACTTCGCTCTTTGAAAAGAGGGCTGACGGACTTTATCACAACACCGCCTTTGTCTTCGAGCGTGACGGCAGCGTGGCTGGCAAATACAGAAAAATGCACATTCCTGATGACCCTGGATTTTACGAGAAATTTTACTTCACGCCTGGTGACATTGGCTTTGAGCCAGTTGAAACTAGTCTTGGTAAGCTTGGCGTTTTGGTTTGCTGGGATCAGTGGTATCCAGAGGCAGCAAGGCTAATGGCGCTAAAAGGGGCGAAAATTCTCATCTATCCAACGGCTATTGGCTGGTTTGAGGGCGATAGTGAGGATGAAAAGTCAAGACAGCTTGAAGCGTGGGTGGCGGTGCAAAGAGGCCACAGCGTGGCAAATGGTCTGCCAGTGGTCGCAGTAAATCGCGTGGGCTTTGAAAAAGATGATAGCGGCGTGATGGATGGGATTAAGTTTTGGGGAAATAGCTTTGTTTTTGGGCCTCAAGGTGAGCAGCTTTTCCGCGCAAATAGCACAGATGAGCTTTGCAAAATCGTTGAAATAGACATGAAAAGAAGTGAAGAAGTGCGCAGAATTTGGCCATTTTTAAGAGACCGCAGGATCGACGCCTACGCAAATATCACAAAGAGATTTATCGACTAAATTTATAGCTAGAATTTCTAGCTCTTTTAAAATGTAAATTTCTTATCCACTATGCGGACTATCCTGCCGCCAAGCCTTTTTGTCTGCTCTTCGTTGTGCGTGGTGATGATGATCGTATATCTTTGCGACAGGCTTTTTAAAAGCTCCTCTACGATCAAGACATTTTTCATATCAAGCGATGAGCAAGGCTCGTCAAGCATAAGTACTTCAGGCTTTGTAGTTAGCATCCTTGCGATGCAAAGTCTTTGCTTTTGACCGCCTGAGAGTTTGCTAGCTGGCATATCAAGGTCATTTATCTCATCTAGTAAATTTACGCTTTTAAGTAGCTCCTCTACTCTTTTTTTGCTTGTCTTTTATGCTGCCCTCGTAAAATTCCATCGCATAGGTCAAATTTCTTTCTACGCTAAAGGGAAAGAGCGTGGCGTCTTGAAAGAGTATGGCTAGCTTTCTTCTTAGCCAAATTTCGCCCTTATCTTTGATATTTTGGCCTTTAAATAAAATTTCTCCGCTATATCTGCCGCCTTTTTGCTCCAAAAAGCCATTTAGCGCTGAAAGAAATGTTGATTTGCCACATCCTGAGCTACCCATTAGGCAGATGATCTTGTTTTGGGTGACGTTTAAATTTAGACCTTTTAAAATTTCATTCTCTTGTTGTAAATTTTTGGCTTTTAAAGAAGACTATAAATATGATTATATAAAAGAAAGATAAAATATAATAGGAAAAATTGTATGGGTCGAACTATTGAATTTCAACCCACTGGATAATGAATTAATATCTACGTTTAAATTAAAAACAAAAATTATTCTGTTTTGTCTTTAACGTAGGTAGCACCTTTGTTAACTTTGTCTTTTGACCACTCGACTGCATTGCCAGTATCTTCTTTGGCACCATGCCAAGTATTAGAACAGCCAACCATAAAAAAGGCAGCGCACAACAGTGTTAGAAAATAACGCATATTTACTCCTTTGTTTTTAAGAGATGGCGCTTGGGCAGAATTTGGCAATCTTTTATGCCTTAAACGGTTTTCAAGATCTTCGCTTTCAGCAACACGGTCATCTCTTGAAATTATATAGCTAATTATATCTAAAATTTATTAATTTTTTTATCAAAAGTAAGAAAAGAGTATAAAAAATTAGTTTTTATAGAAATTTTCTTAAGGTAGGTATTATAAAATTTTTATCTATTATTGATATCAAGGCCTGCTTAATATTGCCTCGATTGATTAGGCTGAGTTCTGTTGAAAAGTTTGGTAATGGATCATTTAGTAATAAATTTAGCTTAGCCTCTTCGAGTTTTAGCTTTTTTTTATCTGTGTTTTTGTTCTCTAGCATCGATACTACTATTCTTAGCCTTTCTTTTGTTATATCACTTTGCACGGAATACCTTGTATATGATAAATGAAGATAAAAAAGCCACAGCAGAGCAGGCAAAATACGCCCAAATTTCCCCAATAGTTTTTTCAAGGAGCGTGTGCAGGCCTAACAAAAAGAATACTAAGCCTATGATGAAAATCACACCCACAATTATATTGAGTACAACTGAATTGGCACTCTTTAAAAAAGAGCACCTAATATCGTCAGCTTGAGCATCTATAAGCTCAACCACGGATACTATAAATTCAGATATGCTCGCCATTATTTTTTTAATAACCAGGCAGCTAAAAATCCAACGCCTGCAGCAATAGCAATGCTTTTAATCGGATCTTCTTTTATTGCGTCGTTTACGTTCTCTATGCCGTCTTTGCCTTTTGATTTTAGATCATCTATGTATTTTTTGATCTCATCGATATTTAGTTGGTCTAAAATTTTATCTTTAGCGGATTCCGCACGCTCTGCACCCATATCTTTGATAGATTTTATAACATCTTTAAAATCTGCTTTCAAAGAATCTAAGTCTTTTTTTAAAGACTCTAAATTTACCTCTTGAGTAGCCATTAGGACTCCTTTATTAATATTGTTTTGAGCTGAAGTTCTCGTATAATTATATATGATGTTACTTAATGGTTAATAAATTTAGCAATTCAAATAATCTCATTGGTGGTATGATGCTATTCTATGTTCCGTTAATAACTAAAAGTCACCATAAGGTATTCCGATATCCTTTCAAAATTCTTA
>NZ_CABPVL010000002.1:632795-721385 GCF_902460895.1 Campylobacter concisus
GTTTTAAGAAAAACAGCTTTGAAAGTGTTGGTGGTGGTAATAAATTTATACTAGTAAATGGCAAATTTGAAAGAGCAAGCAAGGATAAATAATGCAAACTAAAAAATCAAGCAAGGAACTGATAAATTGCTTTAAAGATTACATTGACATTGCTGATGCCTCTTATGCTCTTTTACATAATGTCTTTGAGAATGAAGAGGGAGAGCTAGATAGATTATCAAAAAAGCATGGGTTGGAAAATTTACCAGAAAATACAATAAACTCTTGTAAAAAAGAAGAAATTGATAATCCTGTTTGGAGATACTCGGACAATATACGACTTGGTGATAAAATAACAGAGGATAACCAAACTAGACAATCAAGAATAAATAACCGTCAGCTTGGTGATACCACTGCCTATGCTCTAGCAATAGAAGCTAACTTTATGGCCGATAAAATAGTTAAAAAGCCAGTTGGCGAAAATGGAGAATTGAAAGACGTAAAAATAGATAATGATGTTAAAAATTTTATATATTACGACAAAGACTCAAAAGAACAAAGACTAATTGTAGGTAAAGATGAAATTTATACCATTTCCCCTCGCACAAAACTCTTTGTCAATCGCTACGAGCTAGTAAAACATATACCAAACCAAAAATCAGGCTTTAGCTCGTCAGTGTTTTATGACACTGAAAAGTCAAACTATATCATAGGCTTTAGAGGAACTGAGATAAAGGGAAACGACTTTGTTGACGACTTTTTTATGGCTATTACCTCTAAGGCCATTATGCAGATATCTGCACTAACATCACTCCAATCAAGCATGGTTGAAGCTATAAATTCTCATAGTTTAAATTTAAATAGTGTGGATGGCGAGGATGAAAGCTCTTTAAATTTAGACCAAGAGCAAGCCTCTCATGGTCCTAAAGAGGTCATCCTCTCAGGTCACTCACTAGGCGGACATCTAGCACAGATATATGCTGTTACATTTAAAGATAGTGGAGTAAAAGAGCTATATACTTATAATGCCCCAGGAATTGATGGTGGGATAATTGGCTCAGCTTTTACTTGGGTGGTAAGGTTTCTTAGTCTTATAGCTAAAGGCATAGTAAGAGGGGCAAAGTATGTAGCAAGACTTGTTGATCCAGATGGCTTTTTAGGAAAGCTAGTAAATTCTGCTTTTAATAAAATAAAAGGTATGTTTGGTTTTAAAGATGACAAGAGCACGGTGAAAGAGTGTGTAAATGCAGTTGAGAAGAACGATAAGGCGTGCAAGACTCTATCAAACAAAGATACAAACCTAAATATAAAAAGAGCTAGCAAGGGTGATGATCTAGGCATAGAGATACATCATATAGAAAGTGTAAAGCAAAGCATCAGCAAAAATGAGGATGGCTATGAAAGAGATTGGCATATGTTATGGGAGCCTACGCTTTCTGCTATATCTGATCTTGGGTTTAAGCTAGGTGTTGGTATGGCTGATGAGATAGAGTATAAAAACACTGATAATAGACACTTGATCAATATATTAGTCAGGTCACACTCGCTAAAAGATAGTGTGATGGTTTTATACTTGATGTGCTATCTTTTAGAGCATAAAGAAAACGAAAGCAAGATAGAGGGTAAAGATATCGTAGGCGCTCTAGACTACCTAAATGAGTATATCCAGTCGCTTAAATTTAAACTAAGATGTATAAGGATGAAGCTAAATTTAGATGTGGATATAGATAGTATAAGCAACACCTCGATGCTTGATACACCTTTATATATATTCTATGCTTATCTAAACCTCTTTTATGAGCAAGGGAAATTTAGCGATGATAAATTTAAACAAGATATGGTTGGATATATCATCGAAAATTTAGGCAAAAATATAGATAAAAATAGCGACAAAGAGGCTCACTTAGTTAGGCTTTTGGATGCCGAGGATATAGAAAAGCTAAATGCCTCGCAGATAGTGAGCAGTGCTAGAGCTGGTGATATAGATATGCTAGTGGCGATATGTGCTTTAAATTTATTTGTCTTTGATAAGAAGATAGAAAAAGACGAACTAGGTAAATACTTCGCTTATAATAAAAATATCTATAAGAGCATAACAACCCTGTGTGATGACAAGGTGGATATGAAGCTTGCTACTACGTACGTAAAAGATAGGATAGAGATACTAAAAAGCATAATAAGCCTAAAATATGCCGACTACAAAAAACTTGAAGAAAACGAGAATTTCTTAGCTAGCGTTAGCTCTAATGAGGCAAGCTCTAGTGATGAAGCGATAGTCATAGCGCATAAACCATCAACTTTAAGCAATAACGATATAGCACGCAATAACAAACTAGCAACTGAGGATATAAGAGCTCTTGCAAATGAGAGCTTTGGGGATATCTTTCATAAAAAAGAAAACACTCTTAGTGTAAGTGCTGAAGATAAAAGCATCATAGATGTGGCGGTTTTAAATGATATATTTAAACTAGATAGTAAAAATATGGAGCAAAGAGTATATCTAGGCTCTATGCTCCTAAATACCGCCACTGAGCAATCAGACTATCCACTATACTTTAAAAAAGAAGAGGACGGGGAGGAGTCAAATTCTAGCCTGCTAAGCTTCTCTCATCAGCCAAGAGATGAGGATAAAGACAAGGGAAGACTAACTATCGATTATAAAAACCAACGAGCTTGTGTGCTAAACTACTCTTTGCTAAACAAAAGCCTAAATATAGACCTAAAGCCAACAAACAAAGAGACCAAAGAGTCACTTGAAAAGGCAAATGAGAGGCTAAACTTAGAAAAGAAAAGTAGTGCGCTAAGTGCTAGTGGTACTGCCTTTGCTAATCCAATAATAGAAGATGACGTGGTAGTTTGCCCACATGGTGGCCATGTGATCTTAAAAAGTAGAGCTGGCAAAAGCATAAGGTCAGATGATCAAGGCGTGATACTTGATGTTGATTTTATCAACTCACCGATAGTTGGCTGCTCAGCTAAAAACCCTTGCACAAAGGTGGCATACGTGCCAAGAGCGGCTCTTAGTCTAAAAAGCATGAATGACCACTATGCTGTTATGCAAGATCTAGTGCCAGCGTGCCTAAGCAACACTAGCTCACCGCTAAGGTGCATAAAAAAAGAAAATAGGATAAAGCTAGCTCATAGCATAGGTAGCCCTGCATCTGAAAACGATAACCCTGCGGTGCTAAATCCAAATTTAAATAGCGCTCACATAAGACTGCATGTAAAATCAGCCCTTAATCAAGCAGACAACCTTGCTGTTTGCATATATAAGCTAAATGATGTGGAGCATAAAAACCAAGAGGGATTTAAAGAGATGGAGCTAAATTTAGACGAGGGCTCTGACGTAAAAGATAAGAAGCTAAAAGAACATCTAAGCTCTCGCTTTAGAGATGATAAATTTAGCATCTCGTCATTTAACTTTAAATACTCGCTCATGGATAAGAATTTCATCTTTATAACACCTAAATATATAGAGGCTATATACAAAAATACAACGCTTCCAAAAAGTGGTATAGGATTTTTCCAGTTTGTAGATGATATAAGCGATGAGAGTAACCTTATCTATGTCACACCTAGCAAGGCAAAGACGGTGGATATAAAATTTGCTTGTGGGCTTGATAGCAAATATAATGACGATATAAATACAACAAAAACAGTAGTGGTGGCTTAATAGTCTATGTTCAGTGAAAGAAAATCAAACGCCACCTTTAAACAATCTGTACGCCTTTTGAAATTTTCGTCACATAACCTTTCAATATTCTTAAGAAAATTTATCTAATCCTTATAAAAAGCTTAGACGTTTTATCTGTAAAAATTAGTTTTTAGAGATAATGGTTTGTCTGAGCTTTTATATTTTTATTCTATTATGAGAATAAAAATATTGGCCGTCTGCCAAGACCTTACAGTAAACTCAATTTGAGTTTACTAAGTAAGTTATTATCGTACATGCTATAAAAATAATATTTGGGCTCTTGTTTTATTAAAATCAAATCGCCCTATAAAGAAATATAAATTTATTCTTAAGAAAATATTTTTTTAAGCCTTGATTGTGTAGAATGGTTGCAACTTTACAAAAATGGCATAAAAATATCATAGCAAAAAGATACAAAGCTAAATTTATAGAATAAAATAGCCTTAAATTTTTTGAAAGGATTTTAGATGAAAACTACTTCTTTGGTACTTGCTGGATTGCTTTTAGCAACAACACTTTCAGCAAAAGAATTTATTAGTATCGGCACTGGTGGCATGACAGGCACGTACTATCCGATAGGTGGAGCGATCTGCCGCTTGGCAAACAAAAATACAGACGTAAAATGCTCTGTCCAATCAACTGGCGGCTCTGTTTATAACGTAAATAACGTCCTTAAAAAAGAGCTTACATTTGGCTTTGTTCAAAGCGACGTCGTCTATGACAAATATAACGGCACTGGCAAATTTGACGGAGCAAAAGATGAAAATCTACGCTCAGTAGTGGCTATCTATCCAGAGCTTCTTGCATTTGTCGTGGCAAAAGATAGCGGCCTAACAAGTGATATCCAGTCTTTTGCAGGCAAAAAATATAACGTCGGAAACCCAGGTAGCGGCAACGAAGTGAGTACGCTTGAAGTCTTTAAAGCAAAAGGCTTTGACGTTTCAAAACTAGGATATCGCGGCGTTTTAACAGTTGGCGAATGCCCACACGCACTAAAAGATAAAAAGATAGATGGTTATAGCTTTGTCGTTGGTCACCCAACTGCAAACATCACTGATGCTGCGACATCTTTGCCTATCGATATCCTAAATATCGAAGGTAGCGAGATCGATAATCTTCTTAAAGAAAAACCATACTTTGCAAAAGGTGTGATCCCAAAAGGCTCATATGATGGCGTCGATCACGATGTAAATACTATCGGCGTAAAGGCTGTTTTGGTAACTAGCAAAGATACAAAAGATGAGGCTGTAAAAGCTGTGATAAAAGCTATCTTAGATAACTTTGATGAGTATAAAACTCTTCACCCAGCGCTAAAATCAGTAAATAAAGAAGATCTCGTTCAAGGTCTTTCAGCTCCGCTTCACCCAGCTGCAGAGGCTGCATTTAAAGAGGCTGGTATCTTAAAATAATCCATCTCCAGGGGCTTTGCCTCTGGATAAAATTTAAATATGCAAATTTCTTCTAAATTTATATATTTAAATTTTAAAGGAGAGAGATGAACGAAGTTAATGACAACGAAGAACAATTTGTCGAAGTAAAGACAAGAGAGATAAATAGCAATATTTACAACTATTTCATCGCATTTGCGTGTTTCTCTTGGTCGGTTTTTCAGCTTTATATAGCGTATTTCCCACTAAATACTAACATTTCGCGCTCAGTGCACCTAGCTTTTGCAGTTGGGCTTGTATTTTTGCTCTATCCAGTCACTTTTCATAAAAAGGCTCACTCAAGTTTGCCATTTTACGACCTAGTTTTTTGCGTGATAGGCGTTGTTGCCGTGCTTTATCCAGCGGTTTATTTTTATGAGCTAGCTGATAGGACAGGGGATTATATCACTCAAGATATCGTCATATCGTTTTTGGCGATCATCGTCTTACTTGAGGCTGGCAGACGTGTCATGGGACCAGCACTTCCTATCATTTGTATATTATTTTTGATATACGATCACTTTGGCCCTTATATGCCAGACATCATCGCTCATCAAGGCGCTAGCTTTGAAAAGATCGCAGGGCACATGTTTTTGACGACTGAGGGCGTCTTTGGCGTGCCTATTGGCGTTAGTGTTAGCTTTATCTACCTTTTTGTTCTTTTTGGCTCATTGCTTGAGCGAGCAGGCGCTGGACAATACTTCATAAATTTAGCCTTTTCTCTTCTTGGCAAATATAGAGGCGGCCCAGCTAAGGCTTCAGTCATCGCAAGTGGCCTAACTGGCATGGTCTCAGGCAGCTCCACAGCAAACGTCGTAACCGTTGGTACATTTACCATACCACTTATGAAAAAAGCTGGCCTTTCACGCACAAAAGCTGGAGCTATCGAGGTCGCAGCTGGCGTAAATGGACAGCTCATGCCACCTATCATGGGTGCGGCTGCTTTTATCATCGCTGAGTTTTTGGGCATGACATATACAAACGTCATGATGGCAGCGGTTATCCCAGCATTTGCTTGTTATTTGTCGCTATTTTTCATCGTGCATTTAGAGAGCGTCAAGCTTGGACTAAAGGGCATAAATCAGAGCGAATTTCACTCAAGATTTAAAATTTTTGTTAGCGGTCTTCACTATATAACGCCTATTTTGATCTTGCTTTATACACTGCTAATCGCAAAAGAGTCAGCCATAGCCGCAGCGTTTAATGCGATAGGATTTTTATTTTTGATAATGATCTTTCAAGAGCCAACTAAAAAGCTAGCTTCAGGCGAAAAGGTAGGGCTAAACGATGTGCTTCTTGGCTTTGAGGATATATTTTGGGCGATGGTCGCAGCTGCAAAGAGCATGACTACAATAGCCATCGCAACTGCTCTTGCTGGCATCATCGTGGGCTCTATCTCTCTAACTGGCCTTGGTCAAGTACTTTCTGATCTAGTCGAGCTTTTAGCAGGCGATAATATCATGATGATACTACTTCTCACAGCTCTTATGTCGCTCATCCTTGGCATGGGTCTTCCAACGACAGCAAACTACATCGTCGTCTCAAGCCTTGTTGCGCCAGTTATCTTGTTTTTAGCGCACAAAAATGGCTTTTTAATCCCCGCTATCGCCGTGCATCTTTTTGTTTTTTACTTTGGAATTTTAGCTGATGATACGCCGCCAGTTGGCATCGCAGCCTACGCAGCAGCTGGCATTGCCAAGGCAAATCCAATAACCGTTGGCGTGCAAGGATTTTTTTACGATTTAAGAACAGCGATCTTGCCATTTGCCTTTTTCTTTAACAACAAACTTATGCTTATTGAGAGCATAAATACTGGCGATCCGCTTGATTCAAAAGGTATCGTTTGGATGAGCAATCCACTTGAAATTTTACTTGTCTTTGGCATGGCTATCGTGGGTATGTTTGCCTTTTCAAGCTTGCTTCAAGGATACTACGTCACAAAGCTTAGGATTTGGGAGAGGGCGCTACTTATCCCAGTTGTGCCTCTAGCACTTGTGCCAAACATCTGCGTGAAATTTGGTCTAATGCCAAACGAATACACAGCCTACATCGTAGCAGCAGCTCTTTATGGTTTTGTCTTTATGACTCAGTGGGGCATAAAAGATAAACCGCTTGATCAAATAAGAGCGATTTAACATTAGGCAAGAGCTCTCTTGCCTAAACTTTTTAAATTTATTTATTTCTATTGATTTTATAAAAAGTGAGAATTTAGGCTTTTAAAGCCTAAAGATCAAAGTTGTTTTGAGCGTTTTAGATCGCCCGCAAACTCGCAAGACATCTTATCACTTAGTTTGCAGCCTTTTTCTAAGAAGGTGTAAGCCTCTTTAAATTTCTTAGCTTCTATTAGTATCGAGCCTATCATGCCGCAAGAGTAGCCGTCGTTTTGCTCGCAAGCTTTGTTAAAAAGCTCTCTTGCTTTTTGTGGATCGTTATCGAGATAAATTCCACCAGCTGCTGAGCAACCCTCTTTTTCGCCACCTTGGCAAGCTTTGTTGTAAAACTCTAACGCTTTATTACTGTCTGGCACATCAGTTTTGCCAAGCTGGTAGATCGCACCTGCTTTTGCACATGATCTTGCGTCATTTGCTGCGCATCCTGCTTCAAATTTAGACAAAGCCTCAGTGAAATTTGAGTCAGCATAAGCCTTCAAGCCATCTTCAAAGTCGCCTGCTAGAGCGCAAGCTGCAAGAAGCGAGATAAAAATCATTTTTTTCATTAAATTTTCCTTTTGTAAAGTAATGTGCAATTTTAACATATTAAATTTACACTTACTTGATGAAAAATAATTATGATTTTAAAATTTGCTCTTGCTCTTTGTAATCAGGCATGATGGCTTCTATAAATTTATAAAAACTGCTTTGATGATGCGGATAGAGCAGGTGAGTAAGCTCGTGAAGCACGACGTATCGCACGGCAGAGAGTGGCTTTTCTATAAGCCTTAGGCTTAAGTTTATATAGCCTTTTTTGTGGTTGCAGCTGCCCCAGCGAGTTTTGCTATCTCTTATGACGATGCGACTAACTGGCTTATTGATATGAGGCTGATAGTAGCTTACAAGCTCTAAAAATAGCTCTTTTGCTCTTGCTTTTTTAAAGCGCTCAAGTGCCTTTAAATTTGGCGTTATGATAAATTTATCTTCAAAAAATGGCACCTTTGCGCTCTCATCAAATTTGATCTTATAAATTTGCCCAAGAAATTTCATCTCATCATCTTTTGGCAAATTTAAAAGAGCTTTTTTGTAAGCATTTTCAAGCCAAATTCTGTGCGTCTCAAGAAAGCTAAGAGCCATCTTTTGCGTGCTGTAAAATGGCATAGAAAGCGTGATCTTAGCGTCCTTACCAACTCTTAATCGCATAGCCTTTACATTTGTTTTAAAATTTATTAAAACGCTTAAGCCATAAAAGTCTAAATTTAGGCTCTTTTGCCTTAAACTAGGCGTTTTTCTTGCCACTTTTTGCTTCTCCAGCGCCATGTATTTGCAAGGCCTCTTAGCCACTCATCAGCGCAAAATCCTATCCAAACGCCAACGATGCCCCAGCCAAGGTGTATGCCTAAGAAATATCCAAGCGGCAGCGAAAGCCCCCACATAAAGATAAGCCCAGTCGCTAGCGGGAATTTCGCGTCGCCACTTGCACGAAGGGCATTTACGATGACGATGTTAAAGGTTCTGCCAGCTTCTAGCACGATCGAGAGTGTAAAGAGTGGTAGCATTATCTTGCGCAAGCCATCATCTAAATTTAGTGCGTCCATGATCTTATACTTTAAGGCGTAGGCGATCAAAACGACGACGAGCGTGATAGAAATTCCAAGCCACAAGGCTTTAAAGGTTCTTGCGTAAGCCTCGTTAAATTCGCTAGCTCCCACTAAATGCCCCACGATGACCTCGTTTGCCACGCTGATACTAGCTCCACAAAGCAAGATGAGAAGAGTGATCTGAAAGTAGATAGTCTGCACGCTAAGAGTTGCCTCGCCCATGCTCGCGATAAAGCCAAAAGCGACCATGTATTGCGCCATCCAGAGTAAATTTTCACCAGCGCTTGGTAGGCCAACTGAGAGTATTTTCTTTAAAATTCCAAACGGCACGACAAGCAGTTTGCTAAGATAAATTCTAACTTTTGCCACGCGTATGAGCATATAAAGTAGGACAAAAACGCCTATTAGTCTGCCCACAAATGTCGAGATAGCAACACCTTGCAGGCCTAAATTTGGCAGATCAAACCAACCAAAAAGGGCGATGGCGTTGCCAAAGATGGTGATGATGTTCATCAAAACTGAAGTTAGCATCACAGCAGTTGCTAGATTATAGACGCGAAGCACCGCAGCTAGCACCATGCCGATGCCATCAAAGAGCAATGCAAAGCCAAGGATGTGAAGGTATGAGAAGCTATCGTTTATGAGATCACTTGGCACGTTTAGTAAATTTAAGATGTTGTAGCCAAAGACGTAGATGATGATGGCTGAAAAGATGCCAAAGACCGTATTTGACGTGATGCTTGCGTGTATGACGTTTGAGGCTAGCTCGTTTTGCTTTGCTCCAAGTGCTTGTGCGACGACGACTGAACAGCCCATGCTTAAAAAGTTAAAAATGGTCATA
This sequence comes from Campylobacter concisus, assembly GCF_902460895.1. Classification (GTDB taxonomy): domain Bacteria; phylum Campylobacterota; class Campylobacteria; order Campylobacterales; family Campylobacteraceae; genus Campylobacter_A; species Campylobacter_A concisus_BC. Next base: position 642,488 of record NZ_CABPVL010000002.1, read on the forward strand.
AAAAGATCCATCACTTGATTGCCCGCACCCATGGCGCCAACTAGATGCACACTCACTTTTGTCACCATGTAGGTGTTGATGATGAGCGTTATAAAGTGCAAAAACATATCTAAAAATATAGGTACGACCAGTTTTTTCATAGAAAGATTCATAAATTTCTCCCTTTTTAAATTTTGGGCGATTATAGCCAAATTAGGTTTTAGCTCCCTTTTGATATAATCCAAAAAATTTAAAATTTGAGAGAAAAATGGCATTAATCGACCTAATAGACGTAAGTAAAAAATTTGGCGCAAATGAAATTTTAAACAGCGTAAGCCTTAGCGTAAATGAAAATGAAAAGATAGCAATCATCGGCAAAAATGGCAGTGGCAAGAGCACGCTTATGAAGATCATCTCTGGCGAGGTGACAGCTGATAGTGGCAGACGCATAGTGCAGAGCTTAATAAGCGTCGAGATGCTAGCGCAAAATCCAAATTTTAACGCCACATTTAGCGTAAGAGATGCGCTAAATAACGAGCTAAAAGAGATATTTGACGCGATAAGCGAGTATGAAAAGAGTGGCGTTTTACTAGCAAATGAGCCTGAAAACAAAGAAATTTTAAAAGAGCAAGAGAGGCTTTTAAAATTTATAGAGGCAAAAGATGGCTGGAATATCGAGCATAAGATCGAGCGAATTTTGCAAGAATTTAAGCTAAAAGAGTATGAAAACAGGCCCATTTGCTCGCTAAGTGGCGGCGAGATCAGGCGCGTGGCACTGGGTGCGCTCATCCTTAAAAAGCCAGATGTGCTGCTGCTTGATGAGCCTACAAACCACCTTGATGTCTATATGGTCAAATTTCTTGAAGATATGCTTAAAAGCTCAAATCAAAGCATAGTTTTCATAAGCCACGATAGGTATTTTATCGATGCTCTGGCAACTAGGTGCGTTGAGGTCGAGGATGCAAGCTTAAAAAATTTCGAGGGCGGATATGCAAACTATCTAACCAAAAAAGAGGAAATTTTAGCAAGCCTTGCAAAGTCGCATGAGACGCTGCTAAAACAGCTAAAGGCTGAAGAGGAGTGGCTAAGGCGCGGCGTAAAAGCTAGACTAAAGCGAAATGAGGGCAGAAAAGAGCGGGTGCTAGCTATGCGCGAGGAGGCTAAGAAAAACCCAGGTGTGATAAGGCGCGTGAGGCTAGAACTTGAGCGAGCGAGTAAAAATTTCAACCAAACACAGAGCCAAAACCGCAAAAAAATGCTCTTTGAGTTTAAAAATTTAGGCAAGATCATAGACGGCAAGGTGCTTTTTGAGAAATTTGATGCAAGGGTCTTGCAGGGCGAAAGGATTGCCATAGTTGGACGAAACGGCAGTGGCAAGAGCACGCTACTTAAAATTTTGCTAGGACTTGAAAAGCAAAGTAGTGGCGAGATAAAAAGGGGCGAGGTGAGTATCGGCTACTTTGATCAAGCTAGAAATGTCCTTGATGATGACAAGAGCCTTATAGAGACATTTTGCCCAAATGGCGGCGATCACGTGCTAGTTCGTGGGCGAAATATGCATGTTTATGGCTATCTTAAAAATTTCCTCTTTCCAAAGGAATTTCTGGATAAAAAGATAGGCGTTTTAAGTGGTGGCGAGAAAAACCGTGTCGCGCTTGCGATGCTTTTTACCAAAACTTACGACGTGCTGGTGCTTGACGAGCCGACAAACGACCTTGATATCGCAACTATCAATATCTTAGAAGACTACTTGCAAAGCTTTGAGGGGGCTATCTTGCTAGTAAGCCACGATAGATATTTTGTCGATAAGATGGCAAATAAACTCTGGGCGTTTGAGGGGACAAAGATAAATGTCTTACATGAAGAGTATAGCGTCTATTTGGAGCTTGAAGATGAGATGAAAGAGCTTGATAAATTTGAAAAAGAGCTAGCAAATAGCCAAAATGAAGCCAAACAAAAGAGTAAATCTGGCGCAAAACTAAGCTACAAACAAACGCAAATTTTAAACACATATCCAGATAAAATTTCAGCTCTTGAAGCAAGGGTAGCCGAGCTAAACGAGGGACTTAGTGATCCAAAAATTTATCAAGAAGTAGGACTTACTAAGCTTTATGAAGAGCTTGAAAGTGCAAAAGCCGAGCTTGAAAGCCTAGAAAATGACTATTTTGAAGTTTTAGAGATCGCCGAGGAGCTAGAGTAGCTTGAAAAAGATCGGTAGGATAAGCGCGCTAAATACGAGAGTTGTTAGACAAAATTTAGCCACAAGCATGAGCCTTTTGATAGGTAAAGAGAGATTTAGTGGGGTGTTTTCACCAGAGATAGAAAAATATGAAGTAGGCGATCTAGTCAAGATAAAATATAAAAAGGTTGGATTTTTAAATAAGATAGAGACAATTAGGCTAATCGCAAAAAGCAGCAAAGAGTCAGGAGTTTTTGCAAGGATTGCAAATTTGATCTTTATGCTTTGTTATTTTTATTTATGCTTTATTGCGTCAGTCTTTATTTATTATGGGGTTACGCTGGAATTTGATATTATTAGGCTTATTATTACATTAGCAGCCGCTTGTTTTCTATTTTGGATGGGTAAATTTGTATATTTTAGGTTTTTGATATTTAGATATTTTATATTTGGATAGGTTTTGTGAAATTTAAATGTATGAAAGGTTTGCGGCATGATAAGGTCGCTAAATTTGTTTGAAACGAGGCTAAAATGTTAAAAAAACATCCGCTAATCTCAGTAATAATCGCCATTGTTGTGATATTTTTTTCTACCTACTTTTTTGTCTTTGGGTTAGCTACTATTTTAGATGACGACATTGGTGATAGTAAAGAGTTAAATAATAGCTTTTTTTACGTCAAAGATGACAAGGTCTATGCCATGGTGCCAAGTGGGGGTAAATTTGAGCTAATAGGCGTGAGGGCCAGCAAATTTAGATACATTGACACCGGCAAATACGACAACAGAAACGTTGGCGCTAGTGATGAGGCGGTATATTGTGGCAACCTCGTGATGAGCGGGCTTGATCCAAATGGCGTTAGAGCGCTTGGTAATGGCTACTTTGGCGATGGCAAGATAACATATTTTTGCGATAGCGTAAGCGAGACGAACCTCGAAATATCTGCATTTAAAGAGTTTTGGGACATCGTCTCACATAAAATGTTTAACACCCCTAAAGCGCAAACTCATATCTATAAATTTAGACAGGTTGATAACGCTAATTTAGCTGCGATCTTGGGCTTTGGCTATGCAAGCGACGGCGCGAAGGTCTATCATGATGGCAAAGAGCTAGAGGGCGCAAATGCCAGCAAAATGCGCTACATCGAGCAGGCATCTGGCAGAAAGAGCATACATTTTACAACTGACGGAGAAAATGTCTATTATGACAGCACAAAGCTAGGGATCAAATTTAGCCCACAAATGCGTGATATCGGCGAGATATGGCGCATTCACTATCTTTATGAGCCAAATTCTGGCATGGTCTATGCAAATGATCATGAATTTGACCCCAAATTTGCCCCATACGAGCCGCTTTTTAATCTAAAAGATAAGCACTCCTATCATGCGCTCTTTCGTGGCAAAGGCGGTATCTATCACTGGGAGCGAAAGTGGCAGTGGTATAACAGCATAGATGAAGGCGAGTTTGTAAGAGACGGAGATGATCCATTTAAAGGCGAGATAACGCCACTATACGGCAACGTGGTGATGAATGAGGGCAAGACATATTTTCTAAAAACCTATGAAATTTGGCACAACACGAAAAATGATCACAGCCTAAGCTCGCGCCACACGTCTATCGTAAGGCTTGATACAAAAGAGCAGTGGCGAAAGATCGGTCTTGTAAGAAACGATGGCTACGGAGCGGTCTATGCAAACGGAGATAAGACATATTATTTTGATAACGTCGGCTACGGCTGGCATTTTAACAGCAGTGTTTATGATATAAACGACCTTGGCGTGGTTGAAATTCTCACTCGTCCTTATGACTCAAATGTTGAGAATTTAAAACTTGATGAGATAGTAAAAATGGTAGATCAAGGCGCTATGGTGCCAGCTGAGGGCGAGGTGGTGATCGATGCTATAAGCGACTTTGATGATTACTCGCAAAAATATGCCTACTGGATATTTTTAGCCATTGCATTTATAGTCTCGGTAGTTGGCGCCATTTTTAAAAATAAAAAGCAAGCAAAAAAGCTTAAAAAAAGGGTAGATGATTATAGATTATGAGAAAAATTGCTATTAGATTTATTTATTTTTTAGTCATCTTGACGCTACTTTTTGTTTTGGCGATGCTTTATCTCTGGCATGAAGGCGAGTATCAAAGAGGTTTTGCAAACATTGATAATAGCGAGTTTTATCGCTCGCCAGAGGGTAAAATTTATATTCAAATTTCAGGTAGCGGCAAGTATGAGCTAAAAGGCGTCGATGAGGCTAGTTTTAGGGTCTTAAAGCTAAAACACGCATATGACTACTCAAATGTGGCGGCTGATAAAAATCATGTCTATTGCGCTAGAGAAATTTTGCCTGGTCTTGATCCAAAAAGTGCCAAAGTGCTTGGCAATGGCTATCTAAGTGATGGCAAGATAAGCTATTATTGCAGCACTAGAAGCGAGAAAGAGGCGGGATTTAGCGAATTTAGTGCCATTATGAAAAACCTTCCTCACGTCTTTATAAAAAGCTACGATGATAGCTCATATTTTTATAGGACAAAGCTGGTTGAAAGTGCAAATTTAGAGCCTATATTTGACGCTGGCTTTGCAAGAGATGGCGGCACGCTTTACTACAAGGGTGAAAAGCTTGACGCGCAGCCTAGCGAGCTAAGATACATCACGGCAGAAAATGGCGCTCCTAGCGGATATTACACAGATGGTAAAAGCCTATTTTTAGGCTTTTATAAGCTTGATGCTGGCTACACAGATGAGGTGCGCCGGATATGTTATGACCCAAAGCACGATATAGAATATCTTTTTGAGCCAAAAAGTGGGGCGGCGTTTGCAAATGAGCGTAAATTTAGCGCTCAAAATATGCCTTATAGCGCCATTTATAGCGTGGATAACGTGCATTCGTTTTGGCCTCTTCTTGCCAGCAAAGATGGAATTTACTTTTGGGATAGCAGCAAAAACGAGCAAGCTAAAATTTCAGACTACCAGCTAAAAGGCGAGCTAAAAAGGCTCTATGCTGACGTTTTTGTAGATGAGAGCTCGGCGTATTTCTTACAGCAAGGCGAAGAGTGGCGGCGCTCAAAGCACGGCAGACACTTAGAGGCGCAAACAGTCTCTTTATATAAATTTGCCCCAAGCAGCTCTTGGCGCGAAGTAGGGCTGGTAAAAGATGGCGAATATGGCGCAGTATATGCAAATGGCGATAAGCTTTATTTTTTTAGCAAGATAAAGCCATTTTATGGCATAAAACATAGCGTTTATGAGGTGGTGGGTCCTAGCGTCATAGAAATTTTAACAAGAGCATCTAAAGAGCTTAGCGCAAAAGATATCAGCGATATGATAAAGCGTGGCGAGCTAGTGGAAGCAAGCGGCGAAGAGGTCGCAAGGTCGAGGATAGAGTATGACTCGCCAAAGATCATTTTGTATATCACATTTGGCATCGCTTTTGTCGTCATAGTGCTAATAACTCTTGCAAAACCAAAGAGAGATAAAAGGGACTTGAGATAAATTTCAAAGTGGCTATTTTTGGTGGCTAAAGCTTAAAATTTCATAAAAACTTTAAAGAGAAAATTTGACCTATTTACTCTTTTTTGTTATTTTAAAGCGAGACTGAATTTATAAAAAGGAGAAAAATGTTTAAATTTCAAAGGTCAAAATTTAATAATTCAGTATTTATCCCATCGCTTATTGTCATATTTTTAATAGCGGCATTTGCAGCGATATTTCCAAATTTCTCAAATGAGTTTTTTAAGGGTATGCAAAACTACATCGCGGCCAAATTTGGCTGGTTTTACATCCTGGTCGTCGCCGTCATACTGCTAAGCGTCATCATTCTTGGCTTTAGTAAGCTTGGCGAGATCAAACTAGGAGCCGATCACGTAAAGCCAGAGCACAAAAATATCTCGTGGTTTTCTATGCTTTTTGCTGCTGGCATGGGCATAGGTCTAGTGTTTTTTGGTGTGGCCGAGCCGCTCATGCACTATCTAAACCCACCAGTTGGCGACGCACAAACTATCGCAGCGCAAAAGCTTGCGTTGAATATCACATTTTTTCACTGGGGCATGGGCGCATGGTCGGTCTATGCTATCGTAGCGCTAATTCTAGCCTTTTTCTCGTATAGGCACGGCTTGCCACTCACGCTTAGATCGGCATTTTATCCGATCATCGGAGATAAAATTTACGGCAAGATAGGTAGCGCCATCGATACATTTGCCGTCGTAGCGACCCTTTTTGGTGTGGCGACCTCGCTGGGATACGGCGTGCTGCAGGTAAATGCTGGCCTTACGCACGTTTTTGGGCTGCCGACCATGCACATCACGCTTCTAATAGTGCTTTGTTTTGCAGCTACCATCTCAGCGGCAAGCGGCGTGGATAAGGGCATCAAGATCTTATCAAACGCAAACATCGCACTAGCTATATGTTTTATGTTTTTGATACTATTTTTGGGCGATACTACGCAGCTTCTAAAGTCGTTTGTGCAAAACAGCGGTGACTACGTCTCTACGCTCATCTCAAACACTTTTAACCTCTACGCCTACGAGAGGCAAAACGAGAGCTGGCTTGGCGGTTGGACGCTGCTATACTGGGCTTGGTGGCTATCTTGGTCGCCGTTTGTGGGGCTTTTTATAGCTAAAATTTCAAAGGGCAGAACGATAAGAGAATTTGTGATAGGCGTGCTTTTAGTGCCAACTGGCTTTACCTTTGCTTGGATGAGCTTTTTTGGTAACTCGGCGATCGCTTTGGTGCAAAGTGGCTTTAGTGAGCTAGCGACCACGGTAAATTCTGACTCAGCCTCAGCGCTATTTATGTTTTTGGAGAAATTTAGCTTCTCAGGCGTGCTAAGCGTGATTGCAGTCTTTATGATCGTCATATTTTTCGTAACTTCTGCCGACTCTGCGGCGATCGTTATGAACATGCTTTGCTCAAACGGCAAGGATGATACACCAGTTTGGCAAAAGGTCTTTTGGGGCGTTACAGTGGGCGTCGTGGCGGCATTTTTGATGCTAGCTGGTGGTCTTGGCTCGCTTCAAGCACTTACGATCACGACAGCACTGCCATTTTCCATAGTGCTACTTGGCGCCATTTATGGGCTATTTAAGGCGTTACGTGTGGATCTAACCAAAAAAGAGACAAATAACTTTAGTAACATGCCTATTAGTGATCTTTCAAAGCCGTGGCAAGAACGTCTAAGTGCGATCATCACGCTGCCAGGCAAGAAAGATGGCAAGAAATTTTTAAACGAGGTTGCACTAAAAGCTTTTAACGAGCTAAAAGAGGAATTTGCCAAAAACGGACTTGAAGCAAAGGTCGCAAATGGCGAGAATTTTGTAAATTTAAATGTCGGACTTGGCGACGAGATGGACTTTAGATATGGCGTCTATCTCACCAAGAGCCATAGTCCAGACTACACCAGAGAGCTTGACGGCGATGATCTTTACTATAGAGCTGAGGTCTATCTAAAAGAGGGCGGTCAGGACTACGATGTGCTTGGCTGGAGCGAAGCTACGCTGATAAATGACGTCATCGAGCAATACCGCAAACATATGCAGTTTTTGCACGTTGTGAGAAGGTAAATTTGAGTGAAATTTGATTGATTTTCAACAAAACGCATGCAGCGCGCCAGCACTATTGCATGCCACCTCTAACGTTGTCGGGCTTTACTTCGCGACTTCGTCTCGTAACTGCAAGCAGACAGGGGGATTGTTAGGGGGGGGAGCTCTTTTGCTCCGAAGCTCGCAACTGCAAGCAGAGCGTAATTCAAGTCCACCTTGTCTCCCTTTTGAGTAAAAAGAAATTTACCCACAAAAGTAAAAATAAATTCCGTCCATAAAAGTCCTAAAATTTAGCAAAAAAGTCAAATTTACACGCAAGTATCGCCTTTTGCTAGCAAAATTTAATCATTTTTTTTATATAATCCAAATTTTTCACAAAGGTAGATAATATGGATAGAAAATCGTGGAGTTCGAGACTTACATACATTTTAGCTGTTGCAGGGGCTACGGTCGGCTTTGGCGCGACGTGGCGGTTTCCTTACTTGGTCGGTCAAAACGGCGGTGGGGCCTATGTTTTGGTATTTTGCATAGCGATGATAGTCATTGGTATTCCTATGATTTTGGTTGAAAACGCCATCGGTAGGCGCCTAAAGTGCAACGCCGTAGATGCATTTGGTGGCACAGTAAATGGCAAAAAGATCAGCAAAAAGTGGCAGATAGTCGGCTGGATGGGGCTTGTTGGCGCATTTGGCATCATGGCTTACTATATGGTTATCGGCGGCTGGGTCTTAAACTATATCGCTCAAATTTCATTTGGCCTGCTTGATCTCTCGCACATCGTGAGCTTTGAGCAAACTAGCGCATTTTACGAGCAAAATATCGTTAGCAATCCGCTTGCCATAAGCTTTGCAACTCTTGTTTTTGTTCTGGTTAATTACGCTATCTTGGTGCAAGGTGCAGTTGGTGGCATCGAGCGCTCAGCAAAATACCTAATGCCGCTTCTTTTTATCCTAATGCTCGTCATGATCGCTAAAAACATCACTCTTGAAGGTGCTATGGAGGGTGTGAAATTTTATTTAACGCCTGATTTTTCAAAGATAAGCTTAAAGCTTTTTGTCGAGGTTTTGGGGCAGGTTTTCTTTGCGCTCTCACTTGGATTTGGCGTGATGATAACGCTCTCAAGCTTTGTTAAAAAGGACGAAGGGCTGGTTAAAATTTCTATCATCACTGGCATCTTAAACACCGTCATAGCCGTGCTTGCTGGCTTTATGATATTCCCGTCGCTCTTTAGCTATGGCGTCTCGCCAGATAGCGGGCCTAGCCTAGTTTTCAAGTCGCTTCCGATAGTTTTTTCACACATGCCGTTTGGCGGATTTTTCGCGGTGGCGTTTTTTGCGCTTCTTATGATTGCTGCGCTTACGACATCGCTACCGATATATGAAGTGATCATTACAACGCTGCAAGAGAAATTTAAGATAAAACGCAAAAAAGCGATATTTTTAGTGCTTAGCGTCATCTTTGTGCTTGGGAATTTGCCCTCACTTATGGCTACAAATTTACTAAGCCACGTGAGCATTTTTGGTAAAAATATCTTTGACGCATACGACGCGATAAGTGCAACGATATTTTTCGTGCTGACCTCACTTGGATGCGCGATATTTGTCGGCTGGGTGCTAAAAGATGAAGCGAAAAAAGAGATCTTGCAAGGCAGCGAAAAGTACGCAAAGCTTATAAATATTTGGTTTTTTTACATCAAATTTATCGTGCCTTTTGTCATTTTGGTGCTATTTATCAGTAGTTTTTACGACAACTTTTTGAAGTAAAATATGCGTGAGCTTGTAAATTTTGATAGCGGTGAGCGCCTAAGACTTGGCGTAGAGGATAAAGCTTTAGTAAGCGTGAGCCAAAAAGGCGCTAAAATAAAGCAGAGTAAAAAAGAATTTGCAAGCGAGACGGAGGCTAAAAAAGCCTGCGTCAAAAAAGAGTGGGAGAGCCTAAAGAAGGGCTTTATCCTGCAAGATAGCGAGGCTAAAGCCGGCAAAGCGAGCCTGCATGTCTATATCGGTGGTGGATACACTGGAGCACTCTCGTTTGCAGGCTTAAGAGATGAAATTTACGTTTATAAAAGTGGCGGTCAAAAAGATGGAGGCAAGCCTAGCGATCTTTTGGCGTGGCTTGATCGAAACGGCACTATAAAAGAGCAGATCGCATTGCCAAAGCCGCTTGCGTGGGACATCCAGTATGCAGGCGAAAATTTACTTTTAGACCTTGATCATGAAATTTACATTTTTGAGCCAAAAGAGGCTAAATTTCGTGAAATTTTAGCCGAGCAAAATGTTAAGAAAAGTAGCGAGATAGCGAGCTTTATCTGCTCTGCAAATAATGCGGCAGTTTTTGGTATGTTTGGACAAATTTTTACTTTTTGCGAGGGTAAAATTTCAAAGCTTGGCGAGTATAAATGCAGCACAAAAAACCACGTGCCGATACTTTGCGCAGCGCTTAGTGCGGATGCTAGCATGCTTGCTCTTTGCACCAAAGAAAATGAGCTGCAAATTTTAAACGCAAAAAATGGCGAAATTTTAAGCGAGCTAAGAGCAGAATTTGGTGTGCTAGATAAAATTTGCTTTTTGGACGAAAACACGCTTTTACTTAGGCAATATCTTGAAAACAAGCTATTTTGCCTTGATATAAAGAGTGCAAAGGTGACAAAACAGCCTTGGATAAAGGATGAGTATCTAAGAGTGAGTGAGTTTTGCGTGGAGGCTGGCAAACTTGTGGTGGTAGATCAAAGCAGAGCCTACTCTATCAATCTAAAAAGTGGTGATGTGATGGCAGAATTTACGCTAGATCACGTCGTGAAAAACTGCGAGGCTAAATTTATAGATGGCAAACTTGCAGTTAGAACGGACTATGGCTGCTTTAGTCTTTATGAAATTTAAGGGAGAATATGTTTTATACACTTTTATTTATCTATATTTTTTATGTGATTTTTAAGCTTTTTTTGGCGAATTTACAGATCGGCTTTGTAAGAGCTGAAGTCAAAAAAGAGCCAGTCGTGCTTGAAGAGAGCGAATACAAAAACGCCGCAGTTGCCGCCGTGACAAATCTAAAATTTGAAATTTTTAGCCTCATCTATCACGCCATCATTTTCTTTGCGTGGATAAGCTTTGGGCTAAAAATGCTCTCAAACGCTTGTCTAAAAGATGGCACTACGTTTGAAAATATCCTCTTTGTGATGAGCTTTTTGCTGATCTCGTCGCTGCTTGATCTGCCACTAAATATCTACGAGAGCTTTGTAAAAGACAAAAAGCTTGGCTTTTCAAATATGAGCGCAAAGATATTTTTGGTTGATACTATAAAGTCGCTAGCGCTAATGCTCATTTTTGGCTCGGCCTTCGTTTGGCTCGTGCTTCTTTGCATAAATTTCCTTGGCGATTTTTGGTGGTTTTGGGCGTTTTTGCTAAGTTTTGGCATCGCTTTAATTATAAATTTGATATATCCAACGCTCATCGCGCCTATTTTTAATAAGATGTCGCCGCTTGAAGATGGCGAGCTAAAGGGCAAGATAGAGGGTTTGCTTGAAAAATGCGGCTTTAAAAGTAGCGGCGTTTTTACGATAGACGCTAGCAAGCGCGACAACCGCTTAAACGCCTATTTTGGCGGACTTGGAGCGACAAAGCGAGTGGTGCTTTTTGACACGCTGATAAAAAAGCTAAGCACCGAGGAGATCGTGGCGGTTTTGGGTCACGAGCTTGGGCACTTTAAGCATAAAGATATCCTAAAGATGATAGCGCTAAGTGCGGTCATGCTATTTTGTCTATTTTTTATCTTTGGAAACGTGGGTGCAAGCGCATACGAGGCGATAGGACTAGGGCAAAATGGCGCTAGTATCATCATCTTTTTGGTGCTTTTCTCGCCTATTTTTAGTTTTCTTTTCTCGCCGATCATCTCGCACTTTAGCCGCAAAAATGAATTTGGCGCAGATAGATTTTCAAAAGAAATTTCAAACAAAACTGACATGATAAACGCCCTAACCAAGCTTGGCAGCGAAAACAAAGCATTTCCAAAGTCGCACTGGCTTTACTCATTTGTCTATCACTCGCACCCAAGCCTTTTTGAGCGGATAAATGAGCTAGAAAATGAGAGTTGAAGAGGCTTTAAAGCAGGCAAATTTAAGGCTGAAGCCGCTTTGTGAAAACCCAAGCAGAGTGGCTAAAATTTTGCTCATGAGCTACCTTGATGTGAGCGTAGAGTGGATATTTTTAAACCAAAAGAGCGAATTTGATGAGAGTGGCTACTTTGCCCTTATAAAGCGCTTTGAAAACTACGAACCGCTTGAGTACATTACCGGCAAGGCTAGCTTTTATGGGATGGAGTTTGAAGTAGAAAGTGGCGTTTTGATACCTCGCCCAGAGACTGAAATTTTAGTTGATAAAGTGCTTGAGATTGCAAGCAGCTATAAAGCGCCAAAGATCGCTGAGATCGGCACTGGTAGCGGGATAATAAGCGTCATGCTAGCCCTTAAAAGTGATGCAAAAATAGTAGCCACCGATATAAATGAAAAGGCGCTAAATTTAGCTAAAAAAAATGCGCTTAAATTTAATGTAAGCGAGAAGATCGACTTTGTAAAATGCTCATATATCGACGAAATTTCTGGTGGTATCGACATCTTGGTCTCAAACCCGCCTTATATCGCACGAGACTATAAGCTTGATAAATTTGTGATAAACGAGCCGCATGAGGCGCTATTTGGCGGCGAGGTCGGAGATGAAATTTTAAAAAATATCATCCTTATCGCTAGAAATCGCGGCATAAAAGATATCGCCTGCGAAATGGGCTATGATCAAAGAGCGAGCATGGAGATGGCGCTAAAATTTAATGGCTATAAAAGCGCTTTTTACAAGGACTTAGCGGGCTTTGACAGGGGCTTTTGCGCGAGATTAAAACTATAAAGGAGAGAGATTGAGAAGTATCTATTTTTTACTATTAGCAGCGGTGATAGGCACTGAGCTAACGCTTGGAATTTTGGTCGCACCAGTCATATTTTTCCCGCAAAGCATCATAGGCGAGGGGGTGCTGACGCATTTTATGAGCGGACAGATGATGACAAAGATATTTTTAAAATTTAACTACGTTTTGCTATTTGTAAGCGCATTTGTGGCAGTTAGCGAGCTCTTTGATCTAAGAAAAAAGCTTGCATTTTCACTGAAATTTAGCACATTTATGCTCTCGTTTTTAAACTTAGCCCTAGCGCTAAGCTTTGTCTTCATCTTTACGCCTTTTATCGTGCATGCTCAAAGTCTTGGCGCAGAGGCGACGCAGACAGCGGAGTTTGCCAAGATGCATAGCGCTAGCGAATATGTGATGAAAGTGATGCTTGTCTTGCAGCTCATTTTGTTTTTTGTGAAATTTAAGATCAGTCAAAATGAACGCCAAGCCTGATATTCAAATCTTAACGAATTTTTTAGCCGAATATACGACAGCTATGGTGAGTGCTGGCACATATACTGCGCGCGTAGAAAAGTGTGTCGACCGCATAGCTAAGCACTATGGATACGACGTTAGCGTGACCATTTTTGTGAAATATTTTACCATTAGCGTGATGGACTCACAGGATAACTCCTTGCGCCGAACTTATGTGAGAAAGATCCCTCTAGGGCACATTAGTTTTAATAGAATTTCCGAACTATCCTCGCTTAGCTGGCAAATTTTAGATGAGGGTTTGAGCTTAGATGAAGCTAAAGAGAGCTTTGAGGGCGTGATGAGTGTCAGTGCAAATAAATTTGCTAGCTCACTTATCTTGATAAGCCTTGCAAATGCAGCATTTTGCAGACTTTTTGGAGGCGACGCTGGCTCAGTTGTTTGTATATTTTTCGCAACGCTTGTTGGCTACACTCTTAAATTTGCCCTTGCGAAAATGGGCGTAAATTTAAAAATTCAATACGTATTGACCTCATTTGTCGTCTCATTTATCGCCTATCTTGGCGTATCTTACGGGCTTACGCACACAAGCGACGTGGCGATAGGCTCGTCTGTGCTCTTTATGATGCCGGGCGTTTTTCTTATAAATTCAGTCTTTGACATCCTAAATGACAACACTCTTGTTGGCATCAGTAGGGCCATAAGCACGGGCATCCTCATACTTTGCATGGCTGTTGGCGTCTATATCACGCTAACGCTTAGCAGTGCGGAGATATTAAATGTTTGAGCTTTTAAGCGAAACGCTTGTAGATGCTGGCTTTGCCGCGGTGGCTGGACTTGGCTTTGCCTATGCTAGCTCGCCTCCAAAAAGAACTCTTATCTTTTGTGCCTTGCTTGCTGCATTTGCGCATGCTAGCCGTTTTTGGATCATGCAGATGGGATTTTTTAACATCAGCGTCGCAACACTCATCGTCTCTTTTATGAGTGGAATTTTAGGTATGCTCTTTGCCAAACGGCTAAAGGTGCCAGCTGAGATCATTGCATTTCCAGCGCTTTTGCCGATGGTGCCAGGGGTTTATGCGTATAAAGGCATTTTGGCACTGTTTTCATTTTTAAATGAGGCAAGTATCGCTAAGAAAAATGAGTATTTGATCATATTTTTTGATAATGCTATCACGACTACGACGGTCTCGCTAGCCTTAGGTGTGGGCGTTTCGGTGGTGCTTATTTTATTTTATGATCAGTCGCTTACGATAACTAGAGGTGCTAAAGGCAAGCCTAGTAAGAGCAAATGAAAATTTAAAGGAGCTTTGCAGTGAAGATAAGAATTTATTACGAAGATACCGATGCAGGCGGCATTGTCTATCATACAAACTATATTAAATATTGCGAGCGAGCCAGAAGTGAGGCGTTTTTTGAGGCTGGGCTAAATTTCACAAAAGAGGGTGGATACTTTGTCGTTTCAGCTCTTGAGGCTAAATTTCTCGCTTCAGCCGTGCTTGGCGACGAGGTTTTTGTGAGAACAAAGCTCATAGAGCTTAAAAAGGCAAGCCTTGTTTTAGAGCAAGAAATTTATAAATTTGATGAAAAAGATGCCGAAAAAGTGCTCTTTAAAGCGACTATCACGCTAGCTTTTATGAAAGAGGGCAGGCTAGCAAAGATAGATGAGAGCATGAAAGCTTACATAAATGAGGTTAAATTTTAGCAAGCAAAACTGCTAAATCCCGCTTGTGCTGTTTTGCTCCTGCGAATTTACCTCATTAAAGTGATCGCTTTTTGTATCATAAATTTTCACATCATATAAAACTTGCGAGCCCTCAACCCTCTCAGCAAAAATTTTGCTGGCACTTTTGTTTATGAAATTTGTATAGATATACTCCACTCCCAAGGCACTTGAGTAGCCGATCTGTGAGTATCTAAAATCAACTCCAAAAAGATCTCCAAGCCCTAAAAAACTCTCATCAAGTAAATTTAGCGAATTTGCCACAAAGAGGTTTTGCCTATCTCTTTGTGTGATGGCGCTAAAGATATTTGGCAAGAAATTTATCTGCGTGCTTAAAAGCGCGTAAGGCTTTATCTCAAAGCCTCTCATCTGCGTTGCCACAAGAGAAGCTTTAACTATAGGGATGTTTAAAAAGATGCTTGCGTTATCAAATTTAGGCTTTTTGCTTAAAGTATCGTTTAAATTTATATCTTTACCTGTGATCGAGCTCTCGTAGTAGTCGCTACTTTGCATGCGTACATACTCATTTAGCTTTTGTGCTAGCGCGCTACCATCGTCAAAGGCGACTATTTTTTCGTTGGCAAAAGCGAGCAGGGCTGAAATTTGTGCTTTGTAATCAACTCCGCCAAAGATCAAATTTGGCTTTGGAGCTACCACAAAAGAGCTATGAACGCTTGGGATGTAGATGAGTTCGTTTGGCAAGATGAGAGAATTTAACGTGTTTGCGCCATTTTGAGTAAGGGCTGCTATAAAGTAGATAAAACCCTCGTTTCTAGCGTTTTGAAGCGCGTTTTGAAGGCTAGGCAAACTCTCGTCACTGCTATTTATAAATTTCACTTCGACATTTGTATCTTGCTTTAAGATGTAGCTTAAGATCGCGTTTGATACGACATTTGCGTATGATTTTATGACCTTTTGAGGGATGATGACTGCTATCTTGTCGCTTTGTGCAAGCTTTAAAACCATCTCTCCACCAAGCGAAGTGTAAAGGTCCAAAAGTGCCTTATCATCTATCTTTGCTGGCTCAAATCTCGCCATAAAACTAGCTAGCATGTCGCTCTTAATAAGCTCATTTAGGCAAGAGCTATCACAAAATTCTGGCTCTAAATTTATGTAAGTGATCTTTGCTGGCGGTATGCTTGAGAGGCTTTGATTTTTAGTGATGTTGCTTTCAAATTTTGCCTCAGTGATCTCGTCTTGCATCTCGCTGAAGGCTTCATTTTGCGCTGCAAGAAGGCTTATAAATATAACTAAAAAAAGAAAAATTCTTTTCATATCACTCCCTTGATTTTTTTTAAATCATCTATAAAATTTTCTTCAAAACTTGGGTTTTTACTGATCCACTCTGGTGAAAAAGTTGGCATTATAAACCTATCATCATCTTTTAAAATGCTCCCTCTTATGCTTGAAAATCCGCCCTTTGAGAGCAAATTTGGATAAAGATGCATGAAAGCTTCCTCTCCTAAAGTGATGATAATTTTTGGCTTAATAAGTCTTATCTCTTCTAAAAGATATGGCCTACAAAGCTCAAACGAGCTCTTTAACGCTGGATTTTTCGCGTCACTATTTGAAATTTCACAGCGCAAAAGCAAGCTTATATAAACACTATCTTTTTCTAAATTTAAGCCATTGTTTATAGCATTTTCTAAAATTTTGCCACTTGTGCCTTCAAAATAATCATCTTTTTTGCAAAGCGAGACAAACATTATCTTGCTATTTTTATCGCCAAAACCAGTAAAAACACACTTTGAACTGTTTCTCAAAAAGCAAAGAGAGCACTTTTTTATCTCACTATTTAGCTCGTCTATACTGTTATAATCTTGATATTTACTTAAATTAAGAAAATTTTCATCTATAAAATTGTAACCGATCGCTTTTAAAAAAAGTAATTTTTCTAAGAGATCTTTATTTTTATGAAATTTCATTTTTGGATTATAACTTGATTTACTTAAAGTTTAAATTATAGTTTTTTCGGGCTGATTTATTCAAAGGAATTTAAGTATTGCTTTGATAAAATCCCACTTTTTATATTAACTTTAAGGATAGAAATGAAAAGGACTTATCAACCTCATAAAACCCCTAAAAAACGCACTCACGGCTTTCGTTTAAGAATGAAAACTAAAAATGGCCGCAAGGTTATCAACGCTAGACGTGCTAAAGGTAGAAAAAGATTGGCTGCTTAGCTGGTTTTGAGTCACTAAGTGACTCGAGAGAATTTTCTCAGGTTTATAAAGAGGCCAGTAAATGGCACTGCGACGCTTGCGTAGTTTTTTATAAACCTACAATTGAAAAAAAATTAGCAGTTGTTGCTAGCAAAAAAGTGGGAAAAGCAGTAGTTAGAAATAGAGCAAAGAGACTTTTAAGAGCTGCTTTTTTTTCTATTTCTAATGAGCTAAAAGATGGCACTTACATTATGGTCGCAAAAAATGGAATTACAGAAATTTCATTTGACAAAATTTGTAAAAATTTGAGCTGGTCTACAAAAAAAATGGGATGTCTAAAATGAAAAAATTTGCGATTAAATTTATCGCTTTTTATCAAAAATATATTTCCATACTTCTGCCAAAAAGCTGTCGCTACTATCCGACTTGCTCACAATACGCCATTTGGGAATTTCAAACAAATAGCTTTTTCTCTGCTTTTTTTGCAACATTTATGCGAATTTTAAGATGCAATCAACTTTTCAAAGGCGGTATCAACTACCCAATCATCCGCAAAAAATTTAACTCATGTTTTATATTTCAAAAAAGCGATACCAAAAATGTAAATTTCTGGTTTATCCCTTGCCAAAATAGTAAATTTTATGTCGTAAAAGTATTAGATAAATTAAAGGAAAAAAATTAAATGGAACAGATGTCTATGCAAAAAAGACTGCTTCTTGCAGCACTTTTGTCTATCGTATTTTTTATAGTATATGACTTTTTTATGCCAAAAAGAGCTCCACTAGAGCAAAACCAGACAACGATCTCTCAAACAATGGATCAAAGCAAAGCTCCAGCCTCTGCTAACGATACTCCAAAATCAAATGAAAATTTAGCTTCAAACGAGATAATCGCTACCATCAAAGGTCAAAGCTACGAAGCAAAGATAGATAAGCTGGGCAGGATTGCGAAATTTTATCTCACCGAAGATAAGTATAAAACAGAAGATGGCAACAAAATCGAGCTTGTTTCACAAAATCCATTACCGCTTGAGCTTAGATTTAACGATAGTACTTTAAATACTGATGCTTTTAAGGTTGCATATAGCAGTGACACTAGCGAGCTAGATGCTAGCAGCGAGCCTAAAACCATAAAACTCATTCAAAATTTAGATGGCGTTACTGTTACAAAAAATATCAAATTTTATCCAAATGGTCGCTATGAAGTTGAAGTAAATTTAAGTAAAAGTGTTGATTATTTCATCACTCCTGGCTTTAGGCCAAATATCGCGATTGATAGCTACACAGTTCATGGTGTCATGCTTAGAAATACAGACGATAGCCTAAATATCATAGAAGATGGCGATGCAAAAGAGGTTAAAAACTATGCAAACACAACTATAGCAGCTGCATCTGATAGATACTACACAGCGCTATTTTACTCGTTTAATAAGCCATTTGAAGCAGTTGTAGATAAAGATGTAAATAACAATCCTATCGTTTTTGTAAAGGCAAACGATAGTCTAAAACTAGGCGCTTATATCGGGCCAAAAGAGCATAAAATTTTAAGCTCGATGGATGAGAGACTAAACGACGTTATCGAGTATGGTTGGTTTACATTTATAGCAAAGCCGATGTTTGCGTTCTTAAATTTCTTGCATAACTACATTGGCAACTGGGGCTGGGCGATAGTTGTGCTAACGCTTGTTATAAGGATAATTTTATTCCCGCTTACATATAAGGGTATGCTATCGATGAATAAGCTAAAAGAGCTTGCTCCAAAGGTAAAAGAGATCCAAACAAAATATAAAGACGATAAGCAAAAGATGCAAGTCCATATGATGGAGCTATATAAAAAACATGGCGCAAACCCGATGGGCGGCTGCTTGCCGATCTTGCTTCAAATTCCGGTATTTTTTGCGATCTACCGCGTTTTACTAAATGCGATCGAGCTAAAAGGTGCTCCTTGGATACTTTGGATACACGATCTTTCAGTGATGGATCCATACTTTGTGCTGCCTATCTTAATGGGTCTAACGATGTTTTTACAACAAAAACTTACACCAACGACATTTACCGATCCTATGCAAGAAAAGGTTATGAAATTCTTGCCTTTGATCTTCACATTTTTCTTTGTGACATTCCCAGCAGGTCTTACGCTTTACTGGTTTGTAAATAACGTTTGTTCAGTCGTTCAACAAGTCTTTGTAAATAAACTTTTTGAAAAACATAAAAAAGCTGCGGAGGTAAAGGCTTAATGAAAATAGAAGCAAATACTCTCCAAGAGGCATTTCAAAAGGCAGCCGAGCAGCTTAACTGCTCGGTTACTGAGCTTGATATAAAGGTCTTGCAACACCCAAGCGGTGGATTTTTTGGATTTTTTAAAAAGACAGCGATCATTGAGGCAAATTTAGAAAATCAGCCAAAACCACAGCAAAAACCAAAAAATGATAGAAATTTTGCTAAAAAAAGCGATGAAAACGAGCCTGCAAAAGAAGAGAAAAAACAGAGCAAAAAACACGATCATAATGATAAAAAGCGAAATCCTAAAAAGCATAAAGATGAGAAAAATGAGGCTAAGCCTGAGCAAAAAGAGCATAAAAACGAAAAGCAAAATTTAAGCGAGAAAAACTCAGCTCTTGCAAAAGATGCCTTTGCCGAAAAGGGTGAAAAAGAGGCTGAAGAGCCAGGATATGTCATAAAAAGACTTGATGAGCCAAAAGAGCAAAAAGAGACTAAAGGGACAAAAGAGCCACAAGTTAGCAAAAGTGCTCCTAAAAATATCCTAGATACTTCAATCATCGAAAATTTCAACCAAACTGATGAAGAGAGCGCGCCTCAAGCTTTACCAAAAGAGAAAAAAGAGAAAGTTGTAATCGACTTTGATAAAATTTTACCTGAGATAAAAGATGGCATGACGCGTCTTTTTAAAGCAAGCTGCTTTGAGATAGACAAGGTAGAAGTTAGTAAATTTAACGATGAGACCGTGCTTATCGAGCTAGACGGTGCTGACGCGGCGCTACTTATAGGCAAAGAGGGCTATAGATATAAAGCGATCTCTTATATGCTCTATAACTGGCTAAATTCAAAATACAACCTCGCTATCCGCCTTGAGATCGCGCAATTTTTGCAAAATCAAGAAGCGATGATGGATCAATATCTAAATGGTGTGATCGAGCGTGTGCAAAATAGCGGTAGAGCCCAAACTAAGCCACTTGACGGAGTTTTAGTTAAGATCGCGCTTGAGAAGCTTAGAGAGAAATTCCCAGATAAATATGTCGGCATAAAAAGCGGCAATGACGGCAAATTTGTCGTCGTAAATGACTTTTTCAAAAAATGAGTGAAACTATCGCAGCCCTTGCCACAGCGTATGGCATCGGCTCAGTTTCTATCGTAAGGCTTAGCGGCAAGGACGCCCTGGCCACCTCTTTAAAACTACTTAAACTTTCAAATTTAGAGCCAAGATACGCAAAACTAGCCAAAATTTACTCCCTTGATGATGAAATTTTAGACGAGGGTATCGTTATATATTTTAAAGGCCCAGCAAGCTTTACTGGCGAGGATATCGTCGAGTTTCAAACTCATGGTGGCGTTATGGTGAGCGAGAGAATTTTAAATGAGCTAATAAGAGCTGGAGCTAGGCTTGCAATGCCTGGCGAGTTTAGCAAGCGAGCATTTTTAAATGGCAAGATGGATCTAGCCAAGGCCGAGGCGATGCAAGGGCTTATCACTTCAAAAAGTGAGATCGCTGCTAAAATTTTGACCCGCCAGATGCAAGGCGATCTTAGTAAATTTGTAGGCGAGATCAGGGGCGAAGTGGTCAAAACTCTTGCCTTTGTTGAGACGATGATCGACTATGCTGATGATGATCTACCTGCAAATTTGCTAGAGCAGACTAAGCAGATGCTTTTAAAAAATAGCGAGAAGCTAGAGCGCATAGCCACTCTTAGCGAGCAAAGAAGAGGGCTGATCGATGGCTTTAAAATCGCTATCGTTGGCAAGCCAAATGTGGGTAAAAGCTCCATTTTAAATTCATTTTTGGCATACGAAAGAGCGATCGTCAGCGACGAGGCTGGCACAACTAGAGATAGGATAGAAGAAAATTTCAAGATCGGCTCGCATCTAGTTCGCATTATAGACACCGCAGGCATCAGAAAAGATGCTGGAAAGATCGAACAAATCGGCATAAACTACTCGATCTCAGCCATAAACGAGACCGACATCATCCTAGCTGTCTTTGACGGCTCTTGCCCAAGCGACGAGCAAGATAAGGAGATAATTAGGCTCGTTTCTAACTCAAACAAAAAAGCCTTTTTCGTCCTAAATAAAAGCGATCTTGCGTTTAAATTTGACATAGAGTTAGAGGGCGCTATCAAAATTTCAGCAAAAAATGATACAAGCGTAGTTTTAAAAGAGCTTGAGGGCTACCTCAAGACGCAAGACACCGACGAGATCATGCTAAGCTCAAACCGCCAAATTTTAAGCTGCAAAGAGGCGAGCGAGGCTTTAAAAAGAGCATTTTTAAGGCTAAGTGAAGAGGAGTTAGAAATTTTTGCTTATGAGCTAAATAGTGCGATAAAGGCACTCGCAAGTATCACAAAGCCATTTGAGAGAAGTGAAATTTTAGACGAGATGTTTAGTCATTTTTGTTTAGGAAAATGATACTTTTTTTGGTTAAAATTTGCGCTTTTTAAAGGAGAGAATATGAAAATTTTACTTTTAAATGGTGGCAAAAAATTTGGCCATTCAGATGGCAGGCTCAATCAAACACTTCACGATCTTGCGTGCGAAAAATTAGCGAAAATGGGTCACGAGGTAAAACAAACCGTGATAGATCAAGGCTATGACATCGAGGCTGAAGTTGAGAAATTTCTCTGGATGGACGCTGTAGTTTGGCAGATGCCAGCTTGGTGGATGGGCGAGCCTTGGATAGTGAAAAAATATATCGACGAGGTCTTTACGGCAGGTCATGGCAAGCTTTATACGAGTGATGGCAGGCACAGGGTAGATCCTGCGAAAAACTACGGCAAAGGCGGCTTGTTAAATGGTAAGAATTTTATGCTAAGTCTTACTTGGAATGCCCCAGCCGAGGCATTTAGCGATCCAAATGAGTTTTTTGAGGCGCGCGGGGTTGATGGGGTTTATTTTCATTTTAGAAAGGCAAATGAATTTATGGGCTTAAAGTCGCTTCCACACTTTATCTGCTGCGATGTCATCAAAATGCCAGACGTGCCAAGATACCTAAAAGAGTATGAGGCGCATCTTGAAAAAGTTTTCAAAGCGTAAAAACAAATTTCTACCGCTCTCTAGCCATTTACGCTAGGGGGCATTTAAATTTATATCTATCTTGTGTGGGAAAAATGAGGGCAAAATTTCTACTTTTAGCTGCTGTTATCTTTTTTGCTGGGTGTGCTAGCAAGCAAATTCTAAATCCAAGCGATGAGACAAATTTACTCTATCTTGAAAATAACGAAACCTTGCACGAGATGAAATTTTATAAGCTGCAAAACAGCCTAGATGATTTTAATAAATTTGCAAACATTGTTGGCAAGGCTGAGATAAAAGCAGCCAGCACAAATGCAGGATTTAGCACTCTTGGTGATCTCATGCAAGGCAGCGAAGCAGACGTAATGGTGCTTGTTAAAAATTTGGACACAAATCATGAGCTTATCTTGTCAAATACTAGTGACATAGAGGAGCTAGCAAATGCAAAAAATATCAAATTTTATGAAATTTCAAATAAAGCTATCAAAAGCGTAGTTTATAGCACAAATGGCATGCCAGTTTGCGAAGCTTTTGCAGGTGGCAAAGAGGTGATAAAAGTAAAAAGTGTGACAAATCACCCTTTGAAAAATGGCTTTTTTGCAGTGATCTTAAACTCAGATATATCTAATGAACGAGGCTTTTTTCTAAGAGAGACGAAATATTATTTCAACCTTTCAAGCGAAGATGAAGAGAAGATTAAGGCTGAGACGCTAACGCAAAATTTTTATAAAACATTTATCGAAAGTGACCTTGTAAATCAAGGCAAAATTCTCTCAAATGTGCTTTGTTTTAGTAAATTCCAAAAGGCTTTTTAGTAACTTTTTATAAGCAAGGTTGTAAAATAGCTTAAAATTCTTAAAAGGTTACATCAATGGATAAAGCTACCATACAAGCACATAAAATCAGCGACGAAGAGTATGAGGAGATCTTAAAAATTTTAGGCCGTGAGCCAAATTTACTAGAGCTTGGCATATTTTCGGCGATGTGGAGCGAGCACTGCAGCTACAAATCAAGCAAAAAATATCTAAACGGCTTTCCGACAAAGGCACCTTGGGTCATCCAAGGACCTGGTGAAAATGCTGGCGTCATCGACGTTGGCGACGGGGTTGCGGCTGTGTTTAAGATGGAGAGTCACAACCACCCAAGCTTTATCGAGCCGTTTCAGGGCGCTGCAACTGGCGTTGGTGGAATTTTAAGAGATGTCTTTACGATGGGCGCAAGAGTTGTTGCAAACATGAACTCACTTCGTTTTGGCGAGATAAGAGGCGAGAGCGAGCTAGCTAAAAAGCATAGATATCTGCTAAAAGGAAGTGTCGCTGGCATCGGACACTACGGCAACTGCATGGGTATCCCAACGATCGGTGGCGAAACTACCTTCGATCCCAGCTTTAATGGCAATATCCTAATCAACGCCTTCGCGCTTGGCCTTTGCAAAAGTGATGAAATTTTCTACGGCAAGGCTGAAGGTGTGGGCAACCCAGTCATTTACGTGGGCTCAAAGACCGGTAGAGACGGACTTGGCGGCGCTGTGATGGCGAGTGATAGCTTTAACGACGAAAATAAATCACTTCGCCCAACGGTGCAAGTAGGCGACCCATTTGCCGAGAAACTGCTCATGGAGGCATGCTTAGAGCTCTTTAAAAAAGACTACATCATCGGCATCCAAGATATGGGCGCAGCAGGACTTACAAGCTCTAGCTTTGAGATGGCTGGCAGAAGCGGCAGCGGTATGAAGATGTATTTAGAGCGCGTACCGATGCGCGAAGTTGGCATGACGCCTTATGAGCTGATGCTAAGCGAGTCTCAAGAGCGTATGCTAATATGCGCCAAAAAAGGTTACGAGCAAAAGGTACTTGAAATTTTTAGAAAGTGGGACCTTGACGCTGAGATCATCGGTGAGGTCACAAGTAGCGGTGTGATGCAGCTTTACTGGCACAGTGAGCTGGCAGGTGAAATCCCTATCGGCCCACTTAGCGAGGCAGCTCCGGTGCTTGATCGCCCAGTCGCACGTCCAAAATACCTTGACGAGATAGCAAATTTAAAAATTCCAAATAATGTTGATAACAAAAGCGCATTTTTCAAGCTTTTAAAAGAGCCAGAGGTGCTAAATAAAAGCTTTATCTACGATCAATACGATGCAAATATCCAGACAAATACGATAAAACAGCCAGGTTGCTTGGGCGCTGCAAGTATCAGAGTAAAAGGCACTAAAAAGGCCGTCTCTATGGCCGCACAGTGCGATCCTAGGGCAAATTTCGTTGATCCAAAAGTTGGCGCTGCAAGAGCAGTTGCTGCAGCTGGCAGAAAGGTGGCGATGAGCGGCGCTGTGCCACTTGCGATAACTGACTGCCTAAACTACGGCAACCCGCAAAATCCAGAGGTAATGTGGCAGTTTAAAGAGGGATGTGAAGGCATAAAAGAGGCTTGCCGTGAGCTAAATACGCCAGTTGTTAGTGGCAACGTGAGCCTTTATAACGACACTGACGGCGTTAGCGTCTATCCAACGCCAGCCATCGTCACGGTTGGTGTAAATGAAGATGCAAATTTAAACCTAAAAAGCACATTTTTAAGCGAGGGTAGGGCGATTTACTTGCTTGGTGAGACAAGCGGTGAATTTGCAGCTTCTCTTTACGCAAAGGCGCTATTTAACGTGGTTGGCGGAAAGCTAAAAGAGGTTGATTATAAAGCTGAGCGAGCCCTTTGGGACCTAGTGATAGAGGCAAATAAAGAGCAAATTTTAGAGTTTGCAAATAGCGTAGGCGTAGGCGGTCTTGCTATCACGCTGGCAAAAATGGCTAGCATCTCAAACATCGGCGTAAAATGTGAAGTGAAATTTAAAGAGCCAAATTTTATCTTTGATGAGAGCTTTTCAAGAGCGGTTGTGGGCGTGAAAGATGAGGCTAAATTTGAAGCGCTTGCGGCTAAATTTGGTGTGAAATTTGAAAAGATCGGCGTTAGCGGAGGCAAGAGATTTAAGCTAAATGATATCGATGAGAGCGTGGATGAGATAAGAGAAATTTATCTAAATGAGTTTGCGAAAATCGTAAAAAAGGAGGACTAAGAGATGTTTTCTAAAAAGGAAAAAGTAAGCGGAGAAAAGGAAGTAGAGCAAAACGAGAAAAAGGGCGTGGCGAAACCACCAGTGCTCTTTAGCGATACTCAAAATTTGATAAGTACGATCGAAAAAAGGCTAAATGCCCCTTTGATAACCTACTACAACTCAAACGCTGGTAATGTCTGCGGCAACGATGCAAGCGCAATGTATGAAATTTTAAAGGGTAAAAAGATAGATACTGCCTATCTTTTCATAAAAAGTGATGGCGGAAGCGGTATAGCTGCGCTTAGGATCATTAGCACCCTTAGAAACTACTGCAAAAATTTAATAGCACTGATCCCATCAAACTGCGCTTCAGCTGCTACGATGATGGCGCTTGGCGCAAACGAGATCGTGATGGGCCCACTTGCCTATCTAACGCCAGTTGATACCTCTTTAAAACACGAGCTAAGCCCTACAAACAAGGGCAACGAGCTTGTTAGCGTCTCTATGGACGAGCTTAGCCGTGTGGTGAAGCTTTGGAAAGAGCAGGACAAAGATAGACCAAACGACACAAACCCCTACAACTCGCTATATGAGTATATCCATCCGCTAGTTTTTGGTGCGGTTGATCGTGCTAGCTCGCTCTCACTTAAAATTTGCTCTGAACTACTTAGATATCACATAGATGATGATAAAAAGATAGTTGAAATTTCAGAGAGACTAAACGCAGACTACCCAGCACACGAGTATCCGATACTCTTTCGTGAGGCGCAGGAGATCGGTCTGCATGTCAAAAAGATGGACGATGATCTAAACGAGATGCTTCAGGAGCTAACGCTACTTTACTCAGAGATGGGGCAGCGTGCCTTTACCGACTACGATGAGAACAGCTATCACGATAACAACATCGCAAACATTATCGAGACAAACGGCAAGCAAATTTACTATCAGATCGATAAAGACTGGTTTTATCGCCCTGAGGAGCGCCGCTGGAATGTGATGAACGACGAGAGCTCATGGCGCAAAAATGAGCTAGTAAATGGCAAGATAAAAAATACGATCTATCACTTGTGGTAATATGTCTGGAGTTTTGTTTTTACTGATATTAGGCGGTGCGATATTTTTCTTTATGAGCGTGCAAATAGGCAATAACCGCAAGAAACAAGCAAATGTAAATGAGGCTAAATTTCTAGTCTCACTGCTTGCAAAAGTCGCTAAAAGTGACGGTAGAGTTAGCGAGCTAGAGGCTAGACTGATCACTCAAGTGCTTGATGATCTAAGTCAGAAAGTTAGCGGCGTGCGTGAGTATCTAAAAGAGGTCTATAACAGCCAAAAAGAAAATGTAGATAACGCCTATGAAACCGCTAGAAACTACAAGCGCGCATTTAATCTAAACTACGATACCTGCGTGGCTAGGCTCACTTTTTTTCTAAATTTAGCCTATATAGACGGAGAATTTAACAAGAGCGAGCAAGATGTTATAAGAAATATCGCTTATGGATTTGGCATCGACAAAGAGACGCTTGATGAGATAATCTATAAATTTGATAGCTTTTATGGCTCGAGATTTGGGGCAGATCACGATGAGATAAGCCAAGAAAACGATGC
The DNA here is from genome assembly GCF_902460895.1 of Campylobacter concisus. Lineage (GTDB taxonomy): Bacteria > Campylobacterota > Campylobacteria > Campylobacterales > Campylobacteraceae > Campylobacter_A > Campylobacter_A concisus_BC. The sequence continues at coordinate 669,313 of NZ_CABPVL010000002.1, forward strand.
ATTTGAGGTTTTGGGACTTAGTAAAAATGCAAGCCTTGATGAGATAAAGGCTCGCTACAAAGAGCTTGTGAGACAGTATCACCCTGACATTTTGATGGGCAGAGGTGAGAGCAAAGAGGTGATAGAGCGTTCAACCAAAAAGCTTCAGGAGATAAATGAGGCTTATGGGCGATTAAAAGAGAAATTTGGAGTTTAGATGAAGAAATTTGTGATTTTACTTTTGGCTGTGGCTGGCTTTTGTAATGATTTTAAAGTGGTAAATATAGATGGAAAAGAGATAAAATTTAAGCTTACACAAAGCGAGCTTTATCAAGATCAAAGGTTGGTCATCAGCAACTACGATGTTAAAGATAGCAATGTGAGCATAATATTTGTCGATAAAGATGGCAACAAGAGCGACATTATGTCAGTTCAAGCAAAAAAATTAAATGAAATTAGTGAGTATATCTTTTCGTATGATCGTGGCATAAAGGTGATGAAATTTAGCTCGAAAAAGCCGATATGCGAGGCGCTTGAGAAAGAGGAACCTGTAAATTTAAGCGTATTGGATGCGAGTTATTTTGATGGCAATCAAATTTCAAGCTATGCTTTTAGCGTTGATATTGTTGGTCAAGAGCGTGAAAACTTTGTAGAAAGAAAAGACTATTATATAGATGCTGCTGCAAATGTTATGGTTACGCTAGAAGCCTTATCGATAAAAAATATCGCAAAGGATATAAAAATGGGGCAGCTTCTGCTTGTAAAAGGTATGTGTTTAACAAAAAGATAAAAAATTAATAAAGGAGAAAAAATGAGAGCGTTGCTTAGCGTTAGCGATAAAGAGGGCATTGTAGAGTTTGCAAAGGGGCTAGAAGAGCTTGGCTGGCAGATACTTTCAACTGGTGGCACCTATAAACTTTTAAAGACTGAGGGCGTCAAAGCCACTGAGGTTAGCGAATTTACGGCGTCACCTGAGATGTTTGAGGGCAGGGTAAAGACCCTTCATCCAAAGATCCATGGTGGCATCTTGCACAAACGCGATGACGCTACGCACGTGGCTCAGGCGAAGGAGTATGGTATCGAGGACATCGATCTAGTTTGCGTAAATTTATATCCATTTAAAGAGACTACGATTAGGACTGATGACTTTGCCGAAATCATCGAAAATATCGACATCGGCGGCCCAGCTATGGTCAGAAGTGCTGCTAAAAACTTTAAAGACGTGCTCATAGTCACAAATGTGCTTGACTACGATGAAATTTTAAAGCGCCTAAAAGAAAAAAGCGATGATTACGAGTTTAGAAGATCGCTGATGATAAAGGCCTTCGAGCATACAGCAGCTTATGATAGCATGATCGCAAACTATATGAACGATAGATTTAATGGCGGTTTTGGCGATGCTAGATTTATCGTGGGAAGCAAGGTTTTTGACACTAGATACGGCGAGAACCCACACCAAAAAGGCGCGCTTTATGAGTTTGATTATTTCTTCACAAACAACTTTAGAGCTCTTAAAGGCGAGGCAAGTTTCAATAATATGACCGATATAAATGGCGCGCTAATGCTTGCAACTAGCTTTGATGACGCTCCGGCAGTGGCTATCATCAAGCACGCTAACCCTTGCGGCTTTGCGGTAAAAGATACGCTGCTTGAGAGCTACGTGGCAGCGCTTAAGTGCGATCCGATCTCAGCATACGGCGGCGTGGTGGCGATAAATGGCACGCTTGATGAGGAGCTAGCTAAAAAGATAAATGAAATTTACGTTGAAGTGATCATCGCTGCAAATGTTGATGATGCCGCGCTTAAGGTATTTGAGAGTAAAAAACGCATCAAAATTTTCACTCAGGATAATAAATTTTTAGTCCGTGCAAATGATAAATTTGACTTTAAGCACATCGATGGTGGATTTGTATTTCAAGAAAGAGACTTCGTAAAAGACGAAGAGCTTGAAAATATGAAGCAAATGAGCAAGAAATTTGCAACTGGCAGCGAGCTAAAAGACGCTCAGATCGCGTGGAAAGTGGCTGCGCTAACGAAGAGCAACTGCGTAGTTTATGTAAAAGATGGCGCGATGGTGGCTATTGGCATGGGTATGACTAGCCGTGTGGATGCTGCTCGTGCGGCCGTGGCAAAGGCAAAAGAGCTAAAGATCGATCTAGGTGGCTGCGTGCTTGCAAGCGAGGCCTTCTTTCCGTTTAGAGACAGCATCGACATCGCTAGCAAAGTGGGCGTAAAATGCGTCATCGAGCCAGGCGGTAGCATCAGAGATGATGAGGTGATAGAGGCTGCCGATGAGCACGGCATGTCGCTATATTTCACTGGCGTTAGACACTTCTTACACTAAAATTTAGGGGCGTTTGCCCCTTGCTTCACACTTTATAACTTTAAATTTTATATAATCCTTCAAAAAAAGGAGCTCACATGAAAAAGATATTAAATTTTCTCTTGGTTTTGGTGGTGTTTTTGGGTGTAAATTTGATGGCAAAAGATGAGTTTTTAAAGGAGCAGACGATGGCAGGGCAAAATCTGAAAGAAATTTATTTAGCAGGTGGCTGCTTTTGGGGGATGCAGGGTTATTTTAAAAAGATATTTGGCGTGGTGGATACGAAGGTGGGCTACGCAAATGGCAAGAGCGAGAGCACAAGCTACCGTGAGCTACATGAGAGCGATCACGCCGAGACGCTTTATGTGAAATTTGACGAAAACAGGGTCGCTTTGGCTGAAATTTTGGCTCATTTTTTTAGAGTGATCGACCCGACCTCGCTAAATAAACAGGGCAATGATGTCGGCAGGCAGTATAGAAGTGGGATTTACTATGTTAGCAAGGATGATCTGCCAGTTATTGAGAGTTTTATGAAGATAGAGCAAAAGAAATTTAAAGATAAGATCGTGGTTGAGGTGGCGCCACTTAAGAATTTCGTCATTGCCGAGGAGTATCATCAAGACTATCTTGATAAAAACCCTTTTGGATACTGCCATATAGATCTAAATTTGGCAAATAAGCCGCTTTATGATGAGGCTAAATTTAAGCCGCTTAGCAAAGAGGAGCTAAAGAAAAATTTAAGTAGCGAGCAGTATGCCGTGACGCAGGAGGCGGCGACTGAGAGGCCATTTAGCAGCGAGTATGATAAATTTGACAAAAAGGGCATCTATGTCGATATCACCAGTGGCAAGCCGCTCTTTTCAAGCGCTGATAAATTTGACGCAGGGTGTGGCTGGCCAAGCTTTACAAAGCCTATCACGACAACGGCGCTTGCGTATAGCGAGGACAACTCATTTATGATGAAAAGGGTTGAAGTTAGGTCTCAAAACAGCGATGCGCACCTTGGGCATGTCTTTGACGATGGACCAAGCGATAGGGGCGGACTAAGGTACTGCATAAATGGCGCAAGCCTTAAATTTATACCGCTTGAAGATATGGCTAGGCTTGGATACGAGGAGTTTATCCCCTACGTAAAGTAGCCTTTTGTTGAAGCAAATCAATGGTTTGAAAAGTTTAATCAGAGTATAATTCTCCAAAATTAAAAGGAGAAAAAATGAGTGAATTTTTCAAAAATGCAGAGCAGTTTAGCGTCGATGGTGCGACGGTGCCGTTTTATAAATTTAGTGAAAATGCTGTAAATTTTGTTGGCTTTGACTCACGTCCTTGCGTGCCGCCAGAGCCTATGATAAACGCGCTTTTGGCTATAAAATTTGCTGATAAAAACACAAAGATCGTGATGGTAAATCACAAATTTCCAGCTGGGCTCATCCCAAAGATAGAAAAGAGCTTTGACATTAAGCGCGAGGACCTTGAAGGCGGGGCTGTGAAGATGACTTTTAGCCTAAAAGATGGCGCTAGCATAGAAAACATAGACACTAGCCTTTGCCACTAAGATGCTTTTAAACACTTATGCGCCGCCATTTAAGCTAGTTGGCGGCTACTTTATCGCTGGCATTTTTTTCTTAGCGCTTAGCGTCCCGGCCTTTTTTTACGCTGATTTTGAGGCGATTAGCTCGCTAAATACGGCTGGCTTTTTGCATATATTTTTCGTGGGCTTTGTGATGAGTATCATCATCGGAGCGCTATATCAGCTAACCTCAGTCATCTTAGAAAAGCCGTTTTTCACGGTCAAGGGGGCTATTTTAAATTTAGTCATCTTTTGCCTATCACTGCTTGCTATGAGCTATGCGATGATATTTGGCGAGGCTAGGATTTTGCAAATCGGCGGAGTTTTTCTCTTTGGCACGCTTCTCTTTTTTGGCTCGACCTATGCGCTAAGCTTTATGGATAATCAAAAAAAAAGCTTTGCGGCCTTTGCGCTCTTTGCCTCGGCGATATTTTTGCTAGTTGGTATAACGCTTGGATTTTGCTTAGTGATGATACTTGGTGGCACACTTATGCTTGATTTTATGATGACGTTAAAATTTCACGTATATTTTGTGCTGGGATTTGTATTTTTCGTGATACTTGGGGCTGCAAGCGTGCTTTTACCGATGTTTGCTTTGGCTCATGATCTTAAATTTACACTTAGCAAAGCCTCTCTTGCCTCTTATATTTTGGCTGGAGTTTTGCTGGCGGTTGATGAAAATTTAGCGATTTTTGCGGTGGCTGTGGCAGCTTTACTTTTTATAGCTCAGGCCTTTTATATCTTGAAAAAGCGCGTGAGAAAGGCGTATGACTACTGGAATGTAAATATCGCTCTTTCACTGCTTGCTTTGCTTATGGCTGCTATATTTATGATTTTTGAAAAGCTAAATTTGGCTGCATTTTTTATGATATATGGCTTTTTGTTTGCCTTTATCGTGGCTCATCTTTATAAGATCGCGCCGTTTCTCATCTGGTATCACTATGTGGCACCATTTGTTGGCAAGGCAAAAGTGCCACTGCTTGATGCGATGATACTAAAAAAGGCTGCATATTTTGCCATAGTATTTAATGCCATTTCGCTTGTTTGCTACCCTTTGGCAGTTAGCTTTGAGATGAGAAATTTGGTCTATGCAAGCATGATTTTTATGGCTTTAAGCATCATTTCGCTTGCTATAAATATGATAAATGTTTTTAAATTTACTGGTTTTAAAGGATAAAAAATGAAAGAAAAAATTTATGATGCTTTGTCAAATATCGTCGATCCCGAGGTTGGCTTTGACATTGTTTCACTTGGGCTCATATATGATGCGAGCTGCGATGAAAACGGCAAAGCAAAGGTGATGATGACGCTTTCAACTAAGTCTTGTCCACTTCATGAGATGATACTTGGCTGGGTTGAAACGGCTGTGCTTGGCGTGGAGGGTGTGAAAGAGTGTGAGATCGACCTAGTTTGGGAGCCAGAGTGGAATATCCAAATGGCAAGCGACTTTGTAAAAGCACAACTTGGAGTGCAATAATAAATTTGGCTAGAAATTTGGCTTTGCTGGCAAATTTCTAGCTTTTCTTCTTAAACTTCTACTTTAAATTTTAAAAATATCATAAAGCGTAGTTAAATTTGCTTGGGAGTGCTTAAACTTTTTAATAAATTTACAAATAAATTTATACAAGTGAAAACTAAAAATAATGCGAGTTATAGAATATAATTTTAGGCATTTGCTAGGTAATGGTTAAAAATTGAATATATAAAAAGGTAAATTGCAAGATAAACTTGCAATTTAACAGGAGAATTTTTAGCTAGGACTTAGTCCATTTGGTGACGAAGATATGATGGGATATCTAGCTGAGAGATATACTCATCGCTGTTATATCCACCGCTTACTCTTCTTTTTAAAACGATATTTTTATTTAGAAGATCGTTTTCAGGCTCTTGGGCTATTTTTTTTTCTTCGCTTTCTTTTTCAGCACCTTTAAAACCTGTTGCGATGATAGTAACTTCGACTTTATTGTCTTCTATGTTTTCATCGGTTGTTGTACCAAAGATCACATCAGCATCGTCATCAGATGCCTCCTCGATCATTGACATTGCGCTATGAAGATCATCAAGTGAGCAGTTTGGATGCATTTTAAAATGAACTAAAACGCCAAGCGCTCCGTTTATATTCATGTTATCAAGTAATGGAGATTGGATAGCATTTTTGATAGCTTCTTGAGCTGCACCCTCGCCATAAGCCTCGCCAACGCCCATTAAAGCGTGACCTCTGTGGCTCATAACTGTTTTTACGTCAGCAAAGTCAAGGTTGATATCGCTGACACCAGAGTCAAGCACGATAGAACACATACCATTTACCGCTCTTGCAAGCACTTCATCAACCATTTTAAAGCTCTCTTTGATGCCTGATTTTTTATCTATCAAAGTTAAAAGTCTGTCGTTTGGTATGATAACGATAGAGTCGCTCTCTTTTCTAAGCTCGCTTAGACCGATATCAGCTAGTTTGCTGCGCTTTTTACCCTCAAATGAAAAAGGCATAGTCACAACAGCAACTGTTAGCGCACCTATCTCTTTTGCAGCTTGTGCAACAACCGGAGCAGCGCCAGTACCTGTACCACCACCAAGGCCTGAAGCGATAAACACAACATCAGAAGTCTCAAGAGCGCTTTTTATCTCTTCGTAGCTCTCTTGTGCAGCTTCTTTGCCAACTTCTGGTCTCATACCAGCGCCAAGACCTTTTGTCTTTTTCTCACCAAGCTGTATCTTTGTGTGTGCAGGAGAATTGTCAAGTGCCTTAGCATCTGTGTTTGCTATCATTAGATCGATGTCTAAATTTGGATTTTCTCTTATGATGTGGTTTATCATATTACCACCACCACCACCTACGCCTACTACCTTTATCTTTGCGCTATATAGGCTCTTGTTCTCTTCGATTGTGAAACTGTTGCTCATTGTAAAAATTCTCCTCAAAATAGTTGTGTCATGCTGTGCCAAAATTTCTTTAAAGCACTTGGTTTTTTTTCTTGCTTGCTTATATCAGCGATATTTGCAAGCTCGTTTTTGTTGTTTGTTTGCTCTAAATTTATATCCATATTTACAAGCTCAATGCCCTCTTCAAAATCATCTTTTTCCTGTTTTTTTATTTCAAATTTCTCTTTTTTCTCTTCTTCAAAAATATTGAAATTTGCTTTTGGCTTTGATCTTAACTCACCCTTATATCTCATCTTTTTTTCTGAGTCTATCTCATAAGGTGTAAATTCACCAGCGCCATACATACAAAGTCCTATGGCACAAGAATTTGCTGGATCTCTTAAAATTTCATATAAACCATCCATCTCTTTTGGTCTAGCGATCCTAACTGGCATGTTGTCAAATATCGCAGAAGCTAGGTCTTTTAGTCCATCAAGCTTTGTCATGCCACCAGTTAGTACTATGCCAGCACCAACAAGATCTTTATACCCACTATCTTCAAGCATATTTGCAAGTACCATCACAGTCTCTTCTGCTCTAGCTGAGATGACATTTGATATAACATCAAGTGAAACTTCGTGAGTTTTTTGCTCATCGCCAAGTCTTGGAAGCTCGATAAGATCAACTGATTTATTTACTAGCTTGCCATATTCTAGTTTTATCTCTTCAGCTTTTGGCAAAGGAGTATGAAGCGCCATTGAAAGATCTATAGTTATATTTGCAGAGCCAACGTGTAGATATGAGTTATATCTTAGTGAATTTCCAGCGTGCACTACCATATTACATGTCTCGCCGCCCATATCTATAAGAGCAACACCAAGTTCTTTTTCATCTTTTGTTAGTGTTGCTATGGCTGAAGCGTAACCAGAAAGAACTACATTATCAACCTGCACGCCTGCTAAATTTACAGCCTTTCTTAGGTTGCTTAGTTGTGATTTTTGGATACTTATGATATGTGTTTGCACTTCAAGTCTAGTGCCATTCATACCAATAGGATCTTCTATAAATTCTTGTCCATCCACTTTAAAGTTATATGGTAAGACATGAAGTTTTTCATATTCTGGGGAAGTCTCGGCATTGTGATCTGCCATCTGCATAGCACGCTCTATCTCTTTTATGCCTATTTCATGATTTGGTATATTTACTACGCCACTGCTATTTACGCTTTTAGTATATTTGCCAGATATCGAAACCACTACTCTTTCGTAGTGTGTGCCCGCAACTTTTTGCGCTTCTATGAGCGCATTTTTTATAGATTTTGCAGCTAGTTCGATGTTATTTATAGCACCTTTTTTTATACCTTGTGCTTTTTCTGTGCCTATTCCTATTATCTTTATGCCATCATCATTTTGCTCTGCTATAACAGCGCAAATTTGAAATGATCCGACATCTATGCCTAAAATTCTAGTACTCAAAATTTTTACCTTTTGACATATTCTTTAACTTCATAATATTTTAGAAGTTTGTTTGTTAAATCTTTTATCAACTCGTTATTTTTAAGCATTGCAACATTTTGTTGTGTTATTTGCTTATAGTTGTTATTTATATTGTTAGTAAGCAATCTTTGTTCCAAAATATCGTACACTACGGCTTTGTCATCTAATATAACATAACCTTTTGTGTTGTTAGTGTCAAAAAGTTGAGATACAAAAGCTCTTGTATCGCTCTCATTTAAGCCCGCAATAGAGCCATTTACCTCTCTGCTAACAAAGCCAACATCTGTGCCTTTAAAGTTTTGTAGAGTCTCTTTTGCTTTTGCTGTTAAAATTTCTTTTTCTTTTTTGCTTTTGTAAATTTCAAGCACATTGGCTCTTGCTTGTTCAAAACTCATAGGTTGTGGAGGAGTTATGCTTTTTATTCTAGCTATCAAATAGCCATCTTTATAAATAAATGGTTTTATCACTTCACCAACTTTTGCACCCTTTATCTCATCAAGTGAAAAAGTAGCGTTGTCTTCATTTACACTTATAAAACCATTAGTTGCAAGTTCAGCTTTTTTAACAGCGACATACTTTTCTAAAGCATTAGTTTTGCTTTGCTCTATGTTGTAGTCTTTATTAACCTCAGCTTTTACCTCGCTAAAAGGTTTTATCTTGTCATCAGAACCCTTGTATTTATCTTGGTTTTCGTTATAGTAAGATTTTAAAACGCTTTCGTTTGCATCGCTTTTTTCTGACTCGACAAAGTATGTATCTATGCCATAAAGTGTCTTTGTCATAAAGTTATTTTTATTTATCTCCCAAAGATCTTTTAGCTCTTTCTCATCTACTTTGATCTCGTTTTGATCAGCATTTACTACTTTTACGGCTAATTTATCTTGCATGAAAAAGCTAGCTTCCATCATGGCGATATCTTCTTTGCTTGCAGGTAAATTTAAAATAGTTCTAAGTTTATCTAGTAAGATAGTTAGTTTTAGATTGTCTTCAAAATCAGTTGGGTTTATCCTAGCTCTTCTTAGCACATCGTAGTATAAATTTTTGTCAAAAACGCCGTCTTTTTGAAATGTTGGATCGACGATTATGTATTTTAAAACATCGTCTTTATTAACGCTAAGACCGATGTCGTCTGCGAAATTTAATAGTAAATTTTCTTGAATAGCGGCTTGAAGTGCAGCATTTTCTAAGCCTAACTCTTCAGCTTTCTCTTGAGTTAATTTGCCTTCAAATACATTGTTGTAGTACTGATATAACCTATCGTATTTTTGTTGCAACTCTTGAACGCTTATATTTCTATGTCCTACTTTGGCTACCGAAGTAGCTCTGTTGCTGTTTAGATCGTATGCGCCCCAGCCGACAAAACCAGCACCGACAAAAGCTATCGTGCTTACCCAAATTGTCACGACTAGGTATTTTTTATGTTTTTGCATCCAAGATAACATTAAGTTCTTCCTTTAAAATACTAACAAAGCTTGTGCGATATTTTATAGAAATTTGGCTTAAATAAGCTTAAAATGGGGCTTTATAAAAACGTTTCTTGCTAAATTTTTACTAACATTTTTTATCTTTGTTAGCAAAAATTTAAATGCTAAAATCGCTGTAATCACCAGTAAAATGAAGCAGTTTGCAGCTATTTTCTAACAAAGCTATATCTTTTGCAAGTAGCTGAGGGCTCCTGCTATACGCGTAAACGCCGTATCCTTTGATCACGACGACGTTAGTATTTTTCTCTATCATCGCTCTATAAATTTCTGTCTCAGCACGCTCATACCAGTCGTCAAACTGCTTTGGATCATAGACTAAAATTTCATTAAATCTCATGCATCCAAAATAGTCTTTTGGTGCGATCTTTTCATGTTTCATTGCATAAGCTGTCACGTATGGAGGCATGGCGTAGCAGACAAATTTTGCTTCATTTATGTTTTTGTAAATGTTTAAGTGTATATCAGCATCCAAGCTCGCATCATTCCAGCGGTAGTCTTTTTTTGATGAAAGAAGTGTTAGATCACTATCTTGCAAGTCGTCAAAAATGGCACTTTGCTTGTTGATGATGAATTGATTTTTTTCTACCCTTGCCGAGATAGAACCATGAAAAACACCAAAAAAATTCTTTCGAAACATCGAAAGAGATATCTTTTTTATCTCATTTGTTGAGTGCAATAAGTCCATTTTTTCTCCTATGTTTGGGTGATTATATTTAAGCTATCTTAAAATTTGTGTAAAATTTTATGTAATGATAGCTTTTTAAGTAAAATTTCGATAAATTTTCACACTAATTTCATTAAAGAGGCAGTGTTGCAAAGTCCGCATATTAGCGTTTTACTTGACGAAGTTTTATCATTTTTTAAAGACCTGCGTGGAAATTTTATAGATTGCACGCTTGGATATGCTGGACATTCTAGTGCCATTTTGTCTCAAAATGAAAATCTAAATTTGATCGCCTGCGACAAAGACAGCGAAGCTATAAATTTCTCGCTCAAAAAACTTGAGCCATTTGGCAGTAGAGTGAAAATTTATAAGAGCAATTTTTCTGAGCTTATTAGCAAACTTAGCAGCGATGAAATTTCAAACGTTAGAGGGATTTTAGCTGACATTGGCGTTAGCTCTTTGCAGATAGATAAAGATGATAGGGGTTTTAGCCTTGGCTCAAGCGCGCTTGATATGCGCATGGATAAAGAGCGAGGATTTAGCGCCTATGACGTGGTAAATGACTACTCGTTTGATGAGTTAGTTAGGATTTTTAGGGATTACGGCGAGCTAAAAAATGCCTCTGGGATCGCAAATAAGATAATAAATGCTAGAAATTTAGGCGAGATAACAAGCGCAAAAGAGCTTGCAAACATAATAGGCACAGCCCAAATAAAAGGGCGCGGTGTTAGCCCTGCGATCCTTGCTTTTCAGGCGATCAGGATAGAGGTAAATGGCGAGCTAGATGAGCTAATAAATTTGCTTGATAGTATAGAAAAGGGTGGTTTTAGAGATTGTTTGGTGGTGATCATAACATTTCACTCGCTTGAAGATAGGATCGTAAAAGAGCGCTTTAAAAAGTGGGCAAATAGCTGTATCTGCCCGCCTGGCGTCTACCGATGCGAGTGCGGAAATAACCACGAACTTGGTGAAATTTTAACCAAAAAGCCACTAACAGCAAGCCAAAGTGAGCTAGCGCAAAACTCACGAAGCAAGAGCGCAAAACTGCGTGTTTTTAAGATAAAAGGATAAAGATGCAAGAAAAAGAAGAGCTGCTAACACTTCACGACGAGGAGCAAAAACGTGAGGTAAATTTAAGCTTTAAGACGCTAGTGATGGTCTATCTGGCGGTTTTTATAGCGCTGGCTCTATTTTTGCCAAAAATTTATATAGCAAATCAAATTTATTATATAAGTAGAGACATCGCCGACATCAGCGGCAAACGAGATATGCTCCTTGAAGAAAACAGAGCTCTTAGCATAAAGCTTGAAAATTTGCGTTATAAAAATCAAATTTTAAACAATATGCAAGAGCGTCAATGGAAATAATTAAGAAATTTAAAAGCTTTATCCGCTACTACGACCCTGCAAATTTCCAGCTCATCTACTCGCTAAAAGCTGCCACAACCATCGCTTTTAACTGCTTTTTGTGTTTTTACTTCTTTCATCTAAGTGGCGCTATCATGGCTGTAAATATCACGATGGGTATCTTCTTTCTTGGCGAGCTTGAGTGCAAAGATAGGAGCAAATTTGCATTTTTGCTGCTTTACATCGCGCTTTCTTGCGCTTTTATGCCCTTTGTTGATCCATTTATCAGCCTTGGCGTTTGGCTCTCGCTTATCGTATTTGTCTGGATATTTGTGGTAGGCATTAGCCAAATTTATAGCTCAAATTTAAACAAAATTTTACTCGCCGTAAATGCAACAGGCCTAGTTGCCTTTGTGACAAAGGCCGCAGTTGGGCTAAATGTGGCTGATAGTATCGGCGGACTTATCTTGGCTGGCGTGCTAAGCATCATCATAAAATTTGAAAATTTTGGAAAATACGGCAAATTTACTAAAAAGAGCATCAGCTTTTTGCTAGACAGCGCCATCTTGTCGAGCAAGGCGCTTGGCACGAGCCATTTTTACGCAAGCATTGCAGATTTGATGAGCTCGATTGACAAATCAAAAGAAATTTTTGCAAACAAAAGCCTAAAGATAAAAGATGTTAAGTTAGTTAGAAATCAAGCCAAAGCGCTATTTTATTTTTATAAAGTTGAAGAGATCGCTCTTTTGCTTCGAACATTGGGCGCTTCGTTTGAAAGGATCGATGATAAAGCGCTTTTAAATGAGGTAAAAAATGAGATCGCTTACAACCTTTTTGAGCTTAAAAAAATTTTCAAAAATCAAACTCCAAAGCTAAAATTTGATGCGCTAAATTTAGCTAAAAACTCAAATTTTAAAATTTTTGCAAGCTCGCTTGGTGTGCTTTATGATAAATTTTTGCTTATAAAAGAGGGCGGAGAGGACAAACTCTCGTTTAACAACACAAAAAAGATCACGCTAAAAGAGGCGTTTAAAAAGCTAAATTTAAAAAATGAAATATTAAAAGAGTCTTTAAGGCTTGCCATTTGCATGTCGCTAGCCATTTTTATCGCACAGGCGACGCATATAAATCATGGAATTTGGATAGCCATAGCAGTGATGAGCCTAAACAAAAACGACGAAGATGCTTTAAAAAATGCTGGCAGAGATAGTCTTCTTGGCGGAGTTATCGGCTTTTTTATTGCACTTGTTTTTGTGAAATTTATGGGTGAATCATACGCATTTTACGTGGTTGTCTTTATCGGTATGTTTTTGGTTTATTATCTAAAATCATACAAACAAATCGTCTTTGCAACGGCTTTTATGTTTGAATTTACAGCTATTTTTTCGCTTATAAAAAGAGATTTTTTAGCCCTTATGGTCGATAGACTGCTTGACGTGGCGGCTGGCTTTTTGATAGTTTTTGCTACCTATCTGCTAACTAGGAAAAATGACTATACGGCGATAAAAGATAGCTTAAGCAGTGCCTTGATAGGCTTTAGAAATTTAGTGCAAATTTCTCTAAATGAGTCAAATAAAGATGCTTTTAGCACGGATGAAAAAAGGGTTTTAGGCTCGATAAATGAGCTAAACTACGCTATAAAAGTTAGTAAAAATTTAGACGATGATAATATGAAAAATGCAAAATTTATAGCTAGCAAGCTTGATGATATAAATAGCGATCTGGTTAAGCTTAGAAATTATCTAAATTTAGATGAGTTAAAAGAGAAAAACGCCTTGCAAAATGATATAAAAATCATCTCAGATAGGTTTTTGATGCTAGATAAAAAGATAAAAAAACTTCCATATTATTTCATAAGTGATATAGAAGCGAAACTGCTTTGCAAAGATGAAAACGTGAAAAAGCTAATTTTACGAGTTGCTTTAAAACAAAATGAAATTTACTCAGCGCTCTCTTTTTGAGAGATTAGCTTTTCATATATATATTGTTCTAAATCTTTTTTTGAAACGTCATTTTTAAGAGCGGTGTTGTAAATTTCTTCAACCTTACTTGAATACTTTTCATATCCAAAATATGGAAAATGCACGCTCCAAGCCTTTTTTATGAGCTCCAAGCTTATCTCTCTTCTTGCCCAAACCTTAAACATATCAAAGCCGATAAAAACAGCTGAAGTGACGATGGTGGTTGCGATTATCGAGATGTGCGCGTCAGCCTTTGCTAAAAAGTGGTGCGTGATGATGAGAAGCGGAAACAAGACTACAAAGCAGATAAGTGCGTAAATTTGATAGAGCTTCACGTGGTTAAATCTAAAATTTAGCTTTGCGCCATCAACTAGCATACCTTCGTTAAAAAGGGCATTTGCTTCGAGCAAATCTCTAAATAAAACTGGCTGTTTTGAGACGAAAAAAATATTTTTAATGATAGTGTTTCTTAGATTTTCTTTCATTTTTTATAGACTTTTTACCTTAAAAATTTCAGCTCATTGTATCTAAAAATCTATAAATTCAAACAAAATTAGATACAATTTGCACAAACTTAAGGAGCTAAAAATGGCAGATAAAGCTTTAGAAACGGTCTTTTTAAATGGCGAGTTTTTGCCAAAAGATGAGGCAAAAGTTAGCGCGTTTGATAGAGGATTTATATTTGGCGATGGAATTTATGAAGTGGTGCCTGTGATAAATTCAAAAATGGTTGATAAAGAGGGCTTTTGGGCGAGATTTGAGAGAAGCTTAAACGAGATAGATATAAGCCTGCCTTATGAAAAAGACAAATTTGAAGCGATCTTAAATGAGATGATCGCCAAAAACGCCTTAAAAGAGGGTGGAATTTACATGCAAGTAACAAGAGGCGTGGCGTTTAGAAATTTCTATTTTATGAAAAATTTAACCCCAAGCGTCTTTATCTTTTGCTACGAGAGTGAAATTTTAAACAACCCAGCCGCAAAAACTGGCATAAAAGTGGTAAGCGTCGAGGACATAAGGTGGAAAAGGCGAGATATCAAATCAATCTCACTTCTAGCCCAGTGCTACGCTAAAAATGAGGCTCACAAAAAGGGTGCGGACGAGGGCTTTATGGTAGAAAACGGCTTTGTCACAGAGGGCTGTAGCTCGAGCGCTTTTATCATCAAAGATAAAACCCTCATCACCAAGCCACTTTCAAATGAAATTTTGCCAGGGATCCGCCGCATGAGGCTTTTAAGGATCGCTAAAGATATCGGCCTAAAGATAGAAGAGCGCAAATTTAGCATGGACGAGGTTTACGCGGCTGATGAAGTCTTTATCTCGGCTGCTACGCTCATACTTTTGCCAGTCATCTATGCTGACGGCAAGGCGATAAATGGCGCAAAAGTGGGCGAAATCTCAAGCAAACTTCGTGAAATTTATGCTAGCGAGCTTTTAAAAGAAGCTGGACTTTGAGAGAAAAGGTCTTAATAAGCGCTTGTATGGCTGGCATAAACTGCAAATTTAACGGCGAAAATAACCTTTTGGATAGAGGCGTTTTGGATGAAATTTCAAAGAGATATCATCTGCTTTTTATCTGTCCAGAGGTTTTTGGCGGACTTAGCACGCCAAGAGAGCCAGCTGAGATGAAAGATGGCTTAGTTGTCACAAAAACAGCTAAAGATGTGAGCAAAAATTTTAAATTTGGGGCTGAAATTTGCCTAAAGATAGCTAAGCTAAATGGCTGCAAAAAGGCTATTTTAAAAGCTAGAAGCCCAAGCTGCGGGAGCGGGCAAATTTATGATGGAAGCTTTAGTAAAAAGCTAATCTTTGGCGACGGCGTAGCGGCAAAAATGCTAAAAGAAAATGAAATTTTAGTTTTTAGCGAAGATGAGATAGGGCGGCTTGATGTTTGAGAGGCTAAAAGATAACGTCATGGTCGAGGTGATCTTTAAATACATCATCTTGCTGCTACTTTTTGCCTGCGTGGTGGGACTTTTTGTAAGTGGTGTGCTCTTTTTAAAGGGAGAGATGAGCGAGTTTTCGCTAAATTTGCACATTTTCTTTGGTTTTAGCTTGGTTGTCTTCACCATAATCCACAGCTACGTCAAGAAGAAAAAGCTAAAAAAGCTAAGCCTTGAGTTTAAAAATATCTTAAAGCATAAGCCAGTTCAGATGGACTGCAACACGACAAGGTTTTTAAACGCACTAAATGATGTCAAAGTGGGCGAGCTTTCAAAGAAATTTGGCTCAGATGTTGTAGAAATTTTAAGATCAAACGATATAAAGGTCAAGGATCAAAACGAGACGATGAAGCAAATTTGCAAAAACAACGATGAAAAGATGTTTTATATCTTTGTTTTGATCGTCGAAGCTATATTTAAGGATAAGGAAGAAATTTGAAAAAAGGTATATTTTTAGCACTTAGTGTTGCTTTGTTTTTGGGTTGTTCGCAGACAACAAAACCAGAGCCAAACAAGCAGCAAAATGCCCTGCCAGACGAAAATGTCTATAAGCCAAATGAGCGCATCAGCTTGCTTGAATTTGAAGTAAAACAAGACGCCTCGTCGCTACCTCAAAATATGCAAAGTGCGAGTTTTGCTCAAGATGAAATTTTAAAAAGAAGGTTTAAGGTTTTTACTCTAAGAGGCGTGAAATTTAACCCAAACGACGCTTTTTGGGCGTTTAATGTATATAAACCAAGCGAGAAAAGAAAGTATTTTGGCTCAAATTTTAGGCAGATACCTCAAAGCTGGTTTGACGCACAAAAGGAGAATGCAAATTTCGCTGGCTTTTTGCAAATTTCAGCTTATGCTCTAACTTCAGCAAACACAGCTGTAAGAAATTTCCCAACCGACGAGCCGATATTTTTAAACCCGCAAACTCCAGGTGAGGGCTATCCGTTTGACTATCTGCAAGAATCCACCCTAAGCATCGCTCATCCGCTCTTTGTATCGCACCTCTCAAAAGACAGGGCGTGGGCGTTTGTGAGTGACGACGCAGTTTGGGGCTGGATGAAGGTTGAAGATATCAAATTTATAAGCGATGAAGAGGCACTTGCCTATCAAAAATCAAGCTTTGTCACGATAAAAACTGACAAGATGCCAGTTTATGATAAGGGTGGAAACTTTTTATTTTACTCGCGTGTCGGCGCGATACTGCCAGTTTTGGCGCAAGATGACAAAAACTACTACGGCAAAATTTATGTAAGAAATATGCTTAGGGAGTTTGTCCTCCCAAAGTCTTTTAGCGCCCTTTTTCCACTTAAATTTAATGACTCAAATTTAAAGACAATTCTTAGCTCGCTTCTTACTCAGCCTTATGGCTGGGGCGGGGTGGATAAGCTAAGAGACTGCTCGCTTTTTACAAAAGACTTGCTAGCAAGCTTTGGCGTGTGGTTGCCTAGGAACTCAAGGGCGCAGGCAAATATGGGAGAGAAGATCAATCTAAAAGGTCTTAGCAACGCTGCAAAGAGCAAAGAGATAAAAGAAAAGGGCGTGCCATATCTCACTCTCGTGCATCTGCCGGGTCACATCATGCTCTATGCTGGATATAAGGGCGATGATATCTACGTCGTGCATGATGCTTGGGGGCTAAAGACTGCAAACAACGGCCGCGCGCTAATCGGAGCGACCGCGATAACTACGCTAAATATCGGTCAAAACAGGAGCGACATACAAAGTGCAAATTTGCTAATTTCTAAGGTTGATTCTATAAATGTAATGAGGCCTGAGCAAGGGATGCTAGATAAGGCTAGAAAGATCTCGGCATTACAAAAAGCTTATGGCGTAAAGATCGAAGAAAATTTGGTTAAATTTAGTGATGGCACGAGTTTAGTCTATGATGATTTTAAACAAAAAGATGAAGAGTGCAGCACTGGCGCTGACATAGAGGATATGAACGCGCTTGATTACGCTGCGTTTTCGCCACTTAGCGCGGCACTAAGTGATGCTGGTAGATGCAGAAACTACGAGCTTTTAGGCAAAATTTATGGCTCAAGCGAGAGCGCGGTAAAAGCAAATTTAGTTGATGTAATCTGGCTAAAGGATTTTTTAAATTTGCCTTTAAAATTTAACTCTAAAAATGGCGCTGCAGCTGCTTTGCAAGATGTGAGCAACGAGCTAAATGAGATGGTAAAGAGCGATCCAAATTTGCTTGAGTACCTAAAAGATCCTGGTGGGACATTTAAGTGGCGCATCATCGCTGGCACAAACCGCCTAAGCGCGCACAGCTACGGCATCGCAATCGATATAAATGTAAAAAAGAGCCACTACTGGCAGTGGAGCAAGGGCTATGAGAATTTGATCCCTGAAAAGATCGTGCGAGTATTTGAGAAGCATAAATTTATCTGGGGCGGACGCTGGAAGCACTTTGATACGATGCACTTTGAGTATCGCCCAGAGATGTTTGAGTAGATGAAAGATCAAATTTTAGAAATTTTATCTCGCTCAAATGTCTTTTTAACTGGCGGTGGCGGTGTCGGCAAGAGCTATCTAACCGCCTCCATCATCAGACACTACAAAGAAAATTTCAAAAACGTCGTCATCCTTGGCTCAACTGGCATAAGCGCTGTTAGCCTTGGAGGCGTGAGCTTGCATAGCTTTTTTAAATTTGGCTACTGCAAGGACTACGAGGAGCTAAGACGGCTTGACTACCGCCAAAAAGATAAGCTAAGCAAGCTACGAAATATGCTAGATGCCTGCGATCTGCTTGTAATAGACGAAATTTCGATGGTTAGCTCAAATGTCATGGAGATGATAAGATACCGCTTGCTTACCTCTAAATTTAAGGGCAGGGTGCTTATAGTGGGCGACTTTTACCAGCTCCCGCCCGTGCAAAAAGAGCAAAATGAGAGCAAACTTTTTAACTTTTTATACGCCTTTAACTCCAGTGCGTGGGAGGATATGAAATTTACAAATGTCGAGCTGCTCGTCTCAAAACGCACAAATGATCTTAAATTTTATGAAATTCTCTCTCGTCTTAGAGTTGGTGAGCTAGATGATGAGATGATAGCTTACATCGAGGGTCTGCGAGTGGATGCCATTGAGCCAGATAGCGAGACAAGCGTGCTTTTTGGCAGAAACGCAGAGGCTGAGATGCTAAATCAAAAGAGACTTTTTGCGCTTAATGCGCCTCTTGAAATTTCAAACTCAGACGTGCTTGTTATGGATGAAAATTTAGATAAAAAAGAGTTTGAAAAGTGGGCAAACACGCTAAATATATCGCGAAATTTGGAGATGAAGATAGGGGCTAAGATCATCTTTACTTCAAATAAATGGGGTGAATACTACAACGGCGAGCAGGGCAAGATCATGCAAATTTTAAAAGAAAAAGGCGTGATCTCAAGCGTCATCGTGCAAAAAGATAGTGGCGAGATATGCGAGATAGAAAAGTGCGCCTACAACTTTTGCGCGCTAAATTTAAACGAAGATGAGATCGAAGAGAACGTGCAAGCCTCGCTTTATCAGTTTCCATTTAAGCTAGCCTATGCGCTAACTATCCACAAGTCACAAGGCATGAGTATAAATTCGCTCATTTGCAACATCAATCACATCTTTGCCAAAGGACAGCTCTACGTCGCACTTTCTCGCGCGGTAAATCCTAAAAATTTAAAACTTTTTTATGATAAGAAAAGTGATTTTAGGCAGCATTTAAGAAAAGTGGTTAAAATTGACGACGAAGTTAAGAAATTTTACCAAGAAAACGTATTTTTGCATATTAAGGAGAGTTTATGAAAAAGCTACTTTTAAGCCTTGTTTTTGGCGTTTTTGCATTTGCAGATGTGCTAAAAGTGAGTGACTTTCAAACAGATATCTACTCAAAAGCTGGACAAAATTTAACAAAAAAGATAAGCATGAACCTTGAAGTTGTCGGACGTGATGTGGAGGAGAACGAAGCCTACGTGCTTGATGCACTAAACGTCGTTGTTGGCAGTTTTTACGTAGAGGATATCCTCACCTCAATGGGAAAAGAGAAATTTAAAGAGCTCTTTATGAAATACGCAGCCAAAAAGCACTCGCTTGACATCGATGACGTGCTTATTTTAAATATCAAAGTGATAAATAATCTAGAGCTAAGCGAGATCATAAAAGCGATAAAAAGCCAAAATTTATGCTCTGATCCAAGCGTAAATGAAGATGTGATGACAAAGCCAGAAAAGAAGAAAAAAGGCAATGAGATCATCGTCGCACCTGATCCAAATGATGTGGTGCAAAAGCCGATCGATCTAAATAATGTGCAAGAATTTGGAAAAGACTTCGGAGAGAAGTGAGTAAATTTGGCTAAAAGCTAGCCAAATTTATTGATTTACGATGTCGTAACCTTGTGGGATGACTGGAGTTAGCGTCTCTTTTGGGATGAGTGCGTCTTTTACAGGGTTGCTTAGAGTGATTTTTATCTTATTTGAGAGTTTGTCTTTATAGTCAATCGTCGTTGGAAGCGTGTTTTTGATCGTTATAAAGTACTCAACTCCGTCATATATCGCCTTATAAAGTGTCGGCTGGATTTGCTCTGCGTGAGCTAAGACCTGCGTCAAATTTGGCGTATCATCTAGCCTTGAAATGATGGCTTGCTCAAGCTCATCTTCGATCACGACCACTTTGTCTTTGTCAAAGTAAATCCTCTTTGGTGTTGGACTTTCATATATCCAAAGCGCGGTGTTGTCGCTTTTAGCGTAAAATCTACCTTTGTAATTTACACTTTTTCCCTCGCTAAAGACAGTTTGCGTAAAGTCACTTTGCAGGCTTTTAAAATTTAAGCCAGCGCCAAATGAGCAAACTGCGACAAGAGATGCAACTAAAAATTTTCTCATTTTTTATCCTTTTTTGGCGTATTCTAGCCCAGTTTAATTAAATAAATAGTTAAACTATGCTAAGATCCAAAGTTTAAAAATTTAGGAAGGTAAAGTAATGATTTCATCGGTATTTAGAAAGATTTTTGGCACGAAAAACGATAGAGAAGTCAAAAAATATATAAAACGTGTGGCGCAGATAAACGCGCTAGAGCCTACATATGAGAAGATGAGCGACGATGAGCTTAAGATCAAATTTAACGAGCTAAAAGCCCAAGTCGTCGAAGAGAAAGTCACTTTAGATCAAATTTTAAATGATGTCTTTGCGTTAGTTAGAGAGGCTAGCAAAAGGGTGCTTAAGATGCGCCATTTTGACGTGCAACTAATAGGCGGCATGGTACTAAACGAGGGCAGGATCGCTGAGATGAAGACAGGCGAGGGTAAGACCTTGGTTGCGACTTTGCCAGTTATCTTAAACGCGATGAGCGGCAAGGGCGTGCATGTAGTAACTGTAAATGACTACCTTGCAAAGCGTGACGCGACGCAAATGGGCGAGCTTTATAACTTTTTAGGCTTAAGCGTCGATGTGATACTAAGTGGCGGATATGACGATGAGGTAAGACAAGCTGCCTATAACGCCGACATAACATACGGCACAAACTCAGAATTTGGTTTTGACTACCTTCGTGACAATATGAAATTTGAAGCTGGTCAAAAGGTGCAAAGAGGCCATAACTTCGTTATCGTGGACGAGGTCGATAGTATCTTGATAGATGAGGCTAGAACACCGCTTATAATCTCTGGTCCAACAAACCGCACGCTTGATGGCTACATAAGAGCCGATCAAGTCGCAAAACAGCTTACTAGAGGCACTCCAGCCGATCCAAACGTGCCAGGCTCAAAGCCAACGGGGGACTTTATAGTAGATGAAAAAAATAGAACGATAATGATCACAGAAGCTGGCATAAGCAAGGCTGAAAAGCTCTTTGGGGTTGAAAATTTATACAACCTTGAAAACGCCGTGCTAAGCCACCACCTAGATCAAGCTCTAAAAGCTCATAATCTCTTTGAAAAAGACGTTCATTATGTCGTAAAAGATGGCGAGGTTGTCATCGTTGATGAATTTACAGGACGTCTAAGCGAGGGCAGGCGCTTTAGCGAGGGGCTTCACCAAGCGCTTGAGGCAAAAGAGGGTGTAAAAATCCAAGAAGAGAGCCAAACGCTAGCTGATACAACATACCAAAACTACTTTAGGATGTATAAAAAGCTTGCAGGTATGACTGGTACGGCTCAGACTGAGGCTACCGAGTTTTCTCAAATTTACAACCTTGAAGTTATCTCGATACCTACAAACGTGCCAGTTAAGAGGATCGATCAAAACGACCTTATCTATAAAACTCAAAACGAGAAATTTAAAGCTGTCATCGACGAAGTAAAAAAAGCTCACGAAAAGGGTCAGCCAGTACTTGTGGGAACTGCAAGTATCGAGCGTAGTGAGGTGCTTCATGAGATGCTTAAAAAAGCTGGTATCCCACACTCTGTGCTAAATGCTAAAAACCATGAAAAAGAGGCCGAGATCATCGCACAAGCTGGTGTAAAAGGCGCTGTGACTATCGCTACAAACATGGCTGGACGTGGTGTTGATATTAGGATCAATGATGAGGTTAGAAATTTAGGCGGTCTATATATCATCGGCACCGAAAGGCACGAAAGTAGAAGGATAGATAATCAGCTCCGTGGCCGTGCTGGACGTCAGGGCGACCCTGGCATGAGTAGATTTTATCTAAGCTTAGAGGACAATCTTTTAAGAATTTTTGGTAGTGACCGCATAAAAGCGATCATGGATAGGCTTGGTATCGACGAGGGCGAAAGCATCGAGAGCCGCATGGTGACAAGAGCTGTTGAAAATGCTCAAAAGAAAGTCGAGAGCTTGCATTTTGAGGCTAGAAAACACTTGCTTGAGTATGACGACGTGGCAAATGAGCAAAGAAAGACCATCTACAAATACCGCGATGAGCTACTTGATAAGAGCTACGATATGAGTGAGAAGATAGCTCAAAATAGAGTTGAATACGCTACAAATTTACTTGATACGGCTGAAATTTTCCATGGCGGCTTGAAAGATGACTACGACATTAAAAATTTATGCTCTATCATCCTTGCGGACTGCGGCGAAGAGATCGACGAGAGCGAGCTAAAAGGGCTAGAGTATAATGAACTAGTAGAAAAAATAGCGCAAATTTTAGAGGTTAGATATAACAAAAAAATGAGCGTACTAAATGAAGAGCAAAGAAAAGATATAGAGAAAATTTTATATCTTCAAGTGCTTGATAATGCGTGGAGAGAGCACCTCTATCAGATGGATATCCTAAAAACTGGCATCGGTCTAAGAGGGTATAATCAAAAAGATCCGCTAGTTGAATATAAAAAAGAGAGCTACAATCTCTTTATGGAGCTAGTTGGCAGACTAAAAACTGAGAGCGTTAAAACGCTTCAAATCGTTAGATTTAAGAGCCGTGAGGAGCAAGAAGAGCAAGCTAGGATGATGCTTGAAGCTAGTCAAAATGCTGAAAATGAGCCTCTAAACTACAACAACCAAGGCGAAGATGAAAATTTCACACCAGAAAAAAAGATACCAAGAAACGCTCCATGCCCTTGCGGAAGCGGTAAAAAATATAAAGATTGCCACGGCAAAAGTGGCCCTAAAAAAGGCATATTTGCTTAAAATTTCTACTTTTAAGGCGCCAAAGCGCCTTAATCTTTTAAAGGCTATTTGATGACAAGCTTACCAAAGTATCTACTTTTTAAATATTTAAGATTTGATAAAACTCAGCCATTTATCGCTCTAAGCGCCTTGCTCGCCTTTCTTGGTGTTAGCATCGGACTTATGGTTTTAATAGTTGCTATGGCTATTATGAATGGATTTGACAAAGAATTTGAACGCAAACTTTTTACGATGAACTACCCAATAACCGTTCAAAGCGCTTTTAAAGGATCGATCGATGATGGCTTTGTAGATGAGCTAAAAGCTAAATTTAGCGACCTTAAATTTAGTCCATATATCAGCACGCAGGTCATTTACCGCTCGGCAAATGCGCTTGAAGGCGGGCTAATTTATGGAGTAAATTTTAAAGATGAAAAGCAGATAAACTCGGTCGTAAATGAAGCTTTAAAAGACAAAGAGCTAGAGGGTTTTGAGATACTTGTGGGAAGCGGCATAACGAGTGAGTTTAGACTAAGAAACGATGAAAAACTAACGCTTATCTTTACAAAGGCTGATCCTGCTGGCTTTTCGCTAACGCCAAAGATGAAGCGCTTTGATATCGGCGGCTCATTTACATCTGGGTTAATCGCCTATGACAAGGCATTTTCATATACTTCGGTTGATGCATTAAGGAAAATTTTAGACTACCCAAAAGGAGTTTATGATGGAATTCACATCTTTTCAAGTAAGCCATTTGATGATATAAAAAGGGTGCGCGAGGGGCTTCCAGCTGGTACGGTTGCTATTGGCTGGTGGGAGCAAAATGGCAACTTTTTCTCAGCGCTCGCACTTGAAAAAAGAGCACTTTTTATCGTTTTGATGCTTATAATCCTTGTGGCGTCGCTAAATATCATAAGCTCACTACTAATGACCGTGATGAACCGCAGGCAGGAGATCGCCTTACTTTTAGCGCTTGGTGCTAGTAAAAGCGAGATAAAAAGAAGCTTTTTTTATCAAGGGCTAGTAATAGGTGGAGGTGGCATTATATTTGGCTTAGTGCTTGGCTTTTTGGGGCTATTTTTACTTGGAAATTTCAACATCATAGACCTGCCAGCTGATGTTTATGGCTCAAGCAAACTACCGCTTGAACTCTCAACCATCGATCTTGTGCTTATCATCGTTGGAGCTGTATTTATCGTAGCTATCTCGTCCTACTATCCAGCAAAAAAAGCCACAGAGGTAAATGTCCTTCAAACTTTAAGAAATGAGTAAAGCCTAGAAAAGCTAGGCTTTAAATTTGGTTTTAAAAAGCATATTATTGGCTAATATGCTTTTATTTTAATTTGTAATAAAATCTATTTTTTTATCTTTTGATAGCTCTTTAATTTTTACTTCTTTCTCATTAAGACTAGCATTGATGTTTTGACCAGACAAATTTTTAGCTTCTTATTGTTTCTTATATAATCAAAAATATTGCTAATAGTTTTATCAATTTATTTACACGAACTTAACAAAAAAAGCGTGTTTTAAGAAGTTAAATTTACTACGCTCTTACGTCGTGGTCGATCTTGCATTGAAGGGCTTCGTGAACAAGGGTTTTTGCCATGACGCGCTCTTCGCTTATTAGGTGGAAATTTGCGCCTAGCTCGCCAAAGATCTCTTTGTTGCCCTCGCCATTTGCTTTGATGATCGTTTGGATATTTGCGCCGTAGTCTTTTATCTTTTGTGCGATCAGCTCAACTCTTTGCTCGTTGCTAACTGTTATGATAACGGCTGCTGCGTCGCTTAGGCAGGCATTTTCTAGAGTGTCGCTTTGTAGCACGTTTCCTAAAAATACATTTTCCCCGCGGCTTCTGCCAAGCTCAACTAGGCTAATGTCGTTATCAAGCACGATGTATAAAAGCTTTGTCTCTTTTAGCCTTAAAACGACCTCTTGACCGAGCCTATCGTAGCCAAAGACCACGATGTGATTTTTTAGTTTTTGTGGCTTTAAGGTCTCATTTGACTCGACCACCACCTCACGCTCTACAAGATCAGCTAAGACATCAAGCTTTTTAAGTATAAAAGGTGTTGCAAACATCGATATAACAGAGGCTGCGATGAAAATTTGAGCTGTTTGGATATCAAGTAAATTTCTTGTAGTCATCAGCCCAAAGACAGCCAGTGCAAATTCACCGATCTGGCAGACGCTAAGCGCGGTCTTAGCAGCGACCCTGCGTTTTAAGTAGATATTTAAAACGGCAAAAACGACGATGGCTTTTACGACCATTATGCTAAAGACTAGACCTAGAACTAGCCAGATATTTGAGAGCACGACTACAAAATTTATCTGCATGCCAACGGTTATAAAAAATAGTCCAAGAAGCAGATCTCTAAAAGGTATGAGATCGACCTCGATCTGGTGCTTATACTGCGTCTCCGCCATCATCATACCAGCTAAGAATGCACCAAGAGAGTATGAAAAGCCAAAGAAGTGAGCTAGCGTGCTAGCGCCAACGACTAAAAATAGGATCGTGGCTATAAAGACCTCTTGAGAGTTTGTCTGAACGACTTTGTAAAATATCCAGTTGATGACGTATTTGCCGAGCAAAAATAGCACAACGATAAGGATAACCGCACTCGTAAATGTCTTTAGCAAAAGCTCATTTATAGAGGCATCTTGCGAGCTAAACATATCTATCATAAGCAAAATAGGGATGACGGCGATATCTTGAAATAGTAAAATTCCAAGCGCCTTTCTACCATAAATTTTACTCACATCACCGTTGTCATTTAGCGTTTTTAGCACGATCGCAGTTGATGATAGAGCAAAGGCAAGACCAGCGATAAGCGCTGTCTCGTCCTTTAGATGAAGCGCGTAGTAAAGCATCACGCCCATCACAAAGCCGCTTAAACAAACTTGCAGACCGCCATTTAGAAAGACCTCTTTTTTCATGCTCATCAGGTGCTTAAAGCTAAACTCAAGTCCGATCGTAAACATCAAAAATGCGATACCAAATTCCGCGATATGAGAAATTTCATCGTTGCTTTTTAGGTTGAAAAATTCTGATATAAGCGTGCCGGTTACGATGTAGCCGATGATGGTTGGTATCTGAAATTTCTTAAAAATGACATTTAACGCGACTGAGATCGCAGCGACAAGCAAGAAGCCTTCTAAAATTTGTTCCATATATTATTTTTTGCCTTCGTAAAATACAAGATCAAAGCTATTTTTTCTCTTTACTAGCGATCTTTTGGTGCTAGTTTGACTGGTAGCTTCGTGTAATTTTTTATTTAAATCATCAATAGTTGCTTCTAAATCGTCAATTTTCTCTTTTAGCTGAAGTATCACATCAACACCTGCTAAATTTACGCCAAGCTCACGGGTCAAATTTAGTATCGTTTTGACGCGATCAACGTCTTTTTGCGAGTAGAGCCTCATCTTGCCATCTGTTCTTGAGGGTTCAACTAGTCCCTCTCTTTCGTATTGTCTTAAAGTTTGTGGATGTATGCTTAAAACCTTTGCTACAACGCTTATTAAAAAAAGTGGTTCTTCATAATTTTGCATTTTTTACTCCGGTAATTTTTCTTTTAACTCTTTTACTAAGCCCTCGTCGAGCTCACTGATATTTGGAAGTTTTACCCTAGCTTTTAAGTAAAGATCGCCATAAATTCCACTCTTTCTGTTTTGCACGCCGTATCCTTTCAAGCGGATCTTTGTGCCTGTTTTTGAGTTCTCAGCGATTTTAATGGTTACATCTTTTTTATATGTATGCACATTTATCTTACCGCCAAAGAGCATAGTTTTTAGTGGAATTTCTACATCTTTATATAGATCATCGCCAACTCTTTCGTACTCGTCACTTGGCTCAACGCTAATGGCAAGTATAAGATCGCCAGTTTGACCGCCAGCACTCTTGCCCTTGCCTTTTATGCGAAGTTTTTCGCCGCCTTCTATGCCACTTGGGATCTTTATCTTGATGCTTTCGCCATTAAAATTTATCTTATGTTCGCCGCCAGTTACAGCTACGTCAAATGGTATAGAAATTTTGGCATTTACATCTAGATCAGCTCCACCAAAGCCAAATCCACCTCCGCCAAAGCCTTCAAATCCTTCAAAACCTCCGCCAAAGCTACTGCTAAATTTAGCACCACCTCCTCCAAAGCCACCTGAGAAGATATTTTTCAAGATATCGTTTAGATCGCCCATATCGGCCGAACCTCTAGCAAAGTCGTGGAAATTTTGACCGCCAAACATATTATCGCCATATTGATCATACTGGGCACGTTTTTTCTCGTCGCTTAAAATTTCATAAGCAGCGTTTATCTCTTTAAATTTATCCTCTGCTCCAGGGTCTTTGTTGATGTCTGGGTGGTACTTTCTAGCAAGTTTTCTATAAGCTTTTTTTATCTCGTCGCTTGATGCGCCTTTTGAAACTCCTAAAGTTTCATATAAGCTTTCGCTCATATATTCTCCTTATGTTTTTTGACACGGATTATATCACAAAACTTTAGTCTATGCAAGTCAAGTTTATTTTTATTTACAAAGGAGAAAAAAGCGTTAAGATTTTATTTTTAAGCTCTATTTATAATTTCAAAACATTTTCAATTTAAAGGAAAAAAATGAAAAAATTTATGCTAATTTCATTAGCAGCGGCTTCTTTGCTAATGGGAGCTGATATTAAATTTAACGAAGCAAACCAAGATGTAACTAGAGTTTCGCCGTTAAGCGATAAAAATAGTGTGCTCTCATACTACGACTCTATCGCTCAGGCAAAACTTTCAGTAGTAAATATCTCAACAACAAAAACAGTAAGCAATGCAGGCATTGAGCAGATGTTTAATGATCCGTTTTTTAATGAATTTTTTGGATTTAACTTTGCAAAACCAAAAGAGAAAGAAAAGACAACCTCTCTTGGCTCTGGCGTTATCATCTCAAATGACGGCTACATCGTTACAAACAACCACGTCATCGAAGATAGCGACCAGATCGTTGTGACCTTGGCAAAGGGTGGCAAAGAGTATAAAGCAAAGCTAATAGGCAGCGATCCAAAGACCGATCTAGCCGTCATAAAGATAGAGGCAAATGGGCTAAATGCGATAACATTTGCTGATTCATCAAAGCTACTTGACGCGGATGTTGTATTTGCCATAGGCAATCCTTTTGGCGTGGGCGAAAGTATCACTCAAGGCATCGTATCAGGGCTAAATAAAGATGATATCGGGCTTAATCAATATGAAAATTTCATCCAAACAGACGCCTCTATAAACCCTGGCAACTCAGGTGGCGCTTTGGTTGATAGCAGGGGCTATTTAGTTGGTATAAACTCAGCCATACTTTCAAAAAGTGGCGGCAATAACGGCATAGGCTTTGCCATACCATCAAATATGGTAAAAGATATCGCTAAAAAGCTGATAACTGACGGCAAGATCGAGCGTGGATTTATTGGTGTAACTATTGCAAATTTAACTGATGAACAAAAAGAGCTTTACACAAATAAAGAAGGTGCGCTAATAAGTGGCGTAGAGCAGGGTATGCCAGCAGATGAAGCAGGGCTAAAAAGAGGCGACTTGGTTATTTCAGCAAATGGCAAAGCTATCAAAAACGCAAATGATCTTAAAAATTTCATCGGCTCACTAACTCCAAATAGCAGCGTTGATATAACTTACGAGCGATCAAATAAGGTGATGAATACAAAAATCAAGCTTGTAAATATGGATCACAACGCAAAAGATGCGACAAAAAGCGTCATCATCGAAGGTCTTAGCGTTAGTAATCTAAGCGATGAGATAAGATTTAAGTATAAGATCAGCCCAGATACTCAAGGCGTGCTTGTAACTGACGTAAAATCTGGCTCAAAAGCTGAAGACTTTGGCTTTGAAAAGGGCGACGTGATAGTTCAAGTTGGCGAAGAGAGCATAAAAGATATTCAAACATTTGCAAGCACAGTTAAAAACGCAAAAGGTAAAAAGACGCTAGTGTGGATAAACCGCGGTGGCATCATGCAAGGCCTTGTTATAAAATAACTACTTAAGAGCTGAAATTTCAGCTCTTAACTCTTTTAAATTTTTAAAACCTTTATCTGCTATAATCCTTAAAAATAAATTTACAACAGGAAAGATCATGACTAGAATTTTAATGATAGAAGATGATATGGAGCTTGCTGAAATTTTAACTGAATACCTAGAAAACTACGACATAAAAGTAACGACGGCCGAGGAGCCATATATCGGACTATCTACTTTAAACACAAGCGAATTTGACCTAGTTATCCTTGATCTTACGCTCCCTGGCATGGACGGACTAGAGGTGTGCAAAGAGATAAGAAAAAAGCACAACATCCCTATAATCATCTCAAGCGCAAGGCACGATATAACAGACAAAGTAAATGCCCTAGATAACGGCGCGGATGACTATCTGCCAAAGCCTTATGACCCACAAGAGCTTCTTGCTCGTATAAAAAGCCATCTAAGAAGGCAGAGCATAGCTCCAGCTAATGAGGCAAGAAATTTAAACAAAGACTTGGTTTTAAAAGAATTTGAGAGGGAAATTTTATTTAAAGGCAGCGTCTTAAATTTAACCGCAGCGGAGTATGACATCTTAAAATACCTGCTTCAAAAAGAGGGCGGAGCGGTCACTAGAGAGGAGCTCATCTACAACTGCGAGAGCATAAATGAAGATAGCTCAAACAAAAGTATCGACGTCATCATCGGCAGAATTCGCCAAAAACTAAATGAAAATCCAAAAGAGCCAAAATACATCCACGCGATCCGCGGTATCGGCTACAAGTTGGTCCTTTGATGCCAAGATCTTCTATATTTATCACGATAACGTTTATCTTTGGGCTCGCGCTCGTTTCGATATTTTTGGCATTTTTGTGGCTCATGGGCTTTGATAAACAAAACTACACAAGGGAGCTAAATAACAAATACTCAAACGTCGCTAGGACAAATTTGCTCTACATGGGTGGCATCATAAATAAAGCTCAGTACGACCGCCAGCTCTCAAACATCGATATGCCAGAGATCACAGCTAAAAACGAAAAAGAAGAAATTTTAAAAAATGCAGCCGTTTTAGAAGAAATTTCAAGCGATCTAGGATCAAGTGCGATCTTGCTTTATGATAAGCATCACTACCTAAAGATCGAGCATTTAGACGAGCTAAAGCTGCTCATGGATAAGGAATTTCAGCCATATAGATACGAGGTGATAAAGGCTGTATTTGCCGTAGTTGCGGTCATTTTGCTGGCTGCTTATATATTTGTAATTTACAAGATAAAGCCGCTTAGAAAGCTAAAGCGTCAGATCGTGAAATTTGCAAATGGCGAGCTTGATGGCGTGCAAAATGTCGGCAACGGCAAGGATGAAATTTCTGAAGTTTCAGAGGCATTTTATGAGGCTGTTTGTCAGATCAAAGCATTAAATGACTCAAGGCATCTTTTCTTAAGAAATATCATGCACGAGCTAAAAACGCCTATCACAAAGGGGCTGATCGCCGCTCAAATGATAGAAAAAAGTAAAAATCAAGAGAGGCTAATCTCTGTCTTTCACAAGCTTGAAAATTTAATAAATGAGCTTGCGGCGATCGAGCAGATAACCTCAAAAATAGGCCTAACAAACAAGACGCCTTGTCTTATGAGAGACCTTATCGATGAGGCGATAGATATAGCGATGATCGAAAAAGAGCACGTTGGTATCAGCGAGCTTGATGAGGTTAGGGTGATGGTTGATTTTAAGCTATTTTCAGTCGCTATAAAAAATATGATAGATAATGGCATAAAGTACTCAACCGATAAGCACGTAAATATCATGGTTAGCAAGGATCATATGAAATTTATAACTCAAGGCGAGAAGCTAAAAAATGACCTTGACTTTTACATCCAGCCATTTATCAAGGGTGAGGATGCGCAAAAGAGCTTTGGTCTAGGTTTATATATAGTTAGCAACATCCTTGAGGCTCATGGACTAAAATTTGGCTATGAATACAAAAATGGAATGAATGTCTTTATTTTTGAAAATTTACAAGATATAATAGCGACGTAAAATCAAAACCGCAAAAAAAGGAGTGTAAAAATGGCGGCAAAAATCTTCTCGGCAGTTGATATTTTATCAATAATCGATCTTGAGATAGCTTTTATAAAGCGATACAAAAACGTAAAGGACTATGCGAAAAATTTATCTTTGATATATTTTTCTTTGCCAAATAGTAAAGAATATGGCGAAATTTTTGAAAAAATCCTAAGACAAACTGACGTTGTCATAAGAGAAAACGAACACTACGTAGTCGTACTTCACGGCACAAACGAAAGAGGCGCTAGCGAGCTACTAACTGGCATACAAGAGTTTTTAAACGCTGAGCCGATCGATTTAGTAGTTACCTATCCAAAAGATGGAAAAGACGCAAAAGAGCTTGCTATAAAACTTCAAGATGAGATAAAAGACAACTACGGCGTCTTGCTTGAGATGCTTGTAAATCAAGATAAATTTGAAGTTTTTGAAGATATCGTTTGAGATAAATTTAATAAAATAATTTATTAGAAAATCCAATAAAAAGCAGGTAGTGTGTTAGCACTATCTGCACCCATAACGTTATACTAGCTAAGAGGATTTTTAATTTAAGCCTATTAGCTCTTAATATTAAATTTAATTAAATTGTGTTGTAAATTTTAAAATTCCATTCACTCGCAAGAATTGACTACTAAAATTTGGCTTCGCTTACCGTTTAGCTTAAATTTTAGAGCTGAAATTACTCGTTCATGAAATTTTAAAATTTGCGTTACACTTGCCTGATGATAAAGCACATGCAGCGCGAAGCGCTGGAGCGTGCACCTTGAACGTGCGAGGGGATTGAGGGATCTAAACTAAAGGGAGATAAGGGGGGACAGCTTTGCTTCGCAAGCTCGCAACTGCAAGCAGACCCTAACTCGAGCTCCCTTATCTCCCTTTTAAATAAAAAGAAATTTACAAATTTAATAAAGCTATTTTGCAAATTTTAAAATCTTACTCACTCGTAAGAATTACCTACTAAAATTTGACTTCGCCTTTTGCTTAGCTCAAATTTTAGAGCCAAAACAAATCCGTTCAGTATCATTTTTTCGCTTTTTATAAAATCACCAAAACACTAGCAAAATGGGAGGCAAAAATGCTTGATATTATCATCCTTGCGGTCTTAGTATATTTTGCAACATTCTTATTAATGTTTTTTATACTCGCCTTTTTTGCATTTTGGTATATAAGTGTGCCGCTACTTGTCATCTATATCGTTATAAAATTTATAAGGCAAGTAAAAGAGTGCGAGAGGATATGCGGCAAGCTTGAGTAAATTTTAAATTTCTAGCCCAAAATGAGCTAGAAATTTCTTTATTCTAAGGCTTGAGCCAGATCAGCTATCAGATCCTCGGCGTTTTCAAGACCTATGCTAACTCTTATCAGCTCTTTTGTGATGCCAGCTTTGATGAGCTCTTCGCTGCTTAGTTGCTGGTGAGTTGTCGAGGCTGGATGCGTGATGAGTGACTTTGTATCGCCGATATTTACTACGATCTTAAAGAGTTTTACGCGCTCTAGCATCTTTTTTGCACGCTCAAAGCTATCAGTCTCAAAGCAAAATAGTCCATTTGCCATGCCATCTTTAAAGTATTTTTGCGCCTTTGCGTGATCCACGTTGTCGGCAAGTCCTGGGTATGCCACGCTTTTTATATGCTTGTGAGAGTTTAGAAATTTTGCCACTTTTAGGGCGTTTTGCGAGTGTCTCTCAACCCTAACAGCAAGCGTTTCAAGCCCTTGTATGAGCTGCCAAGAGTTAAACGGAGAGATCACAGCGCCGATGTCGCGCACGATGGCAAGCCTCATTCTTAGCGTGTAGATGTCAAAACGATCGGTCATATCAGCATATACGATGTCGTGATAGCTCGCGTCTGGCACGTTAAAGTGCTCATATCTCTTGTTGCCTTTTAGTTTTTCGTTTAGGTGATTTGCGCTGACGACCACGCCCGCTAGGCTAAGGCCCTGACCGCTCATATATTTGCTAGCGCTATGCACGCAAACATCGACGCCGTGGCGAAGTGGCTGAAAGATGATAGGCGTTGGCACTGTGTTATCGGTGATGCTGATAATGCCATATTTGTTTGCGATTTCTACGATTTTCTCGATATTTGGGATAGAAATTTGCGGATTTGAAAGCGTTTCAAAAAATATAGCCCTAGTTTTTTCGTCTATCAAACTCTCCAGATCATCAGCAGTGTCGCTGTCAAAGACTCTGGCCTCTATGCCAAATCTTTTCAGCGTATGCGTAAAAAGCACCGTCGTGCCGCCATAAATTTTCTTAGCGATGATGATATTATCGCCTGCTTGGGCTAAATTTATGATGCTGTAAAACAAAGCTGACTGACCGCTTGCAGTCGCTATCGCAGCGGCTCCACCCTCAAGTGCGGCGACCCTTTTTTCAAAGATATCTGTCGTTGGGTTGCTAAGTCTTGTGTAGATGTAGCCACTATCTTTTAGATCAAACCTAGCAGCTGCCGTCTCGGCACTTCCAAAGTCATAAGCTGTGCTTTGAAAAATAGGCACAGCCATCGTGCCAAAGCCCTCGTTTGTGTCGTAGCCTACGTGGATCGCAGCGGTTTCTTGCCTCATTTTTGCTCCTTGTTTAAGTAATTTTGGCGTAAATTATACATTAGCAAAGCCAAAATTTAGGGGATAAAATCAATTTTTGATATAATTTGCCAAAAAAAAGGAAAAATTTGAACCAAGTCACGGACAAATTTAAGCGTGTAAAATATCTTCGTGCGCTAGAAAAATTTGCAAAATCAGCGATAAATGGGCTAAAAAGAGATGACTTTGACGAGACTGAATTTCGCCAAAGAGTGGAGAAAAACGCGAAAGTCATCGAAAAAGTCGAAGCTGTCTATCTTGATCAGCCATACTCAAAGGCGCTAGAAAATTTTATAAATTTGCTTATCAAAAACGCCCAAAAAGAGGAGCTTTTAAAGGCGGCAAATCTACTTGATAAGCTAAAAAATCAAAAGACATATAAGAAAGAAAAACATAAAAATAAATTTAAGGATGAGGATTGAAAGTAGTTATTTTTGATATGGATGGCACGGTGATCGATAGTGGCGAGGCGATATATAAGACGGTAAATGAAGTAAGAGATGAGCTAAATTTGCCGCCACTTGAAAAAGAATTTATCATAAAAGCGATCAACGAGCCAGGTAGAAATTTGGCCCTTGAGTTTTACGGCATCGACACGCCAAGCAGGAGCTTAAAAGAGGGTTTTGAAGAGAAATTTAAGAAATTTTACGATGAGTGTGCGACTACCTATGATGGCGTAAAAGAGCTTTTGCAAAAGTGTAGAGATGCTCATTATAAGGTCGTTTTGGCAAGCAACGCACCGCACGATACGCTAGAGAAAATTTTAAAGAAAAATGAAATTTATGAGCTATTTGACGAGGTCATCGGCGCTAGCAAGGAGATACCGCAAAAGCCAGATCCTGCGATGCTTCACCTAGCTGTTAGTAAAACTGGGGCTAGCAAGGCGATCTTTGTAGGAGATAGCTTAAAAGACGAGCTAGCCGCTAAAAATGCAAATATGCCTTACGTGCAAGTTTGTTGGGGATTTGGCGAGGAGAGCAAAACTGCCACGTATAACGCCAAAAATGTTAGCGAGGCTTGGGAGATAATATTAAATTTTTAACTTAGTTTTAATTGGCTATAATCTTAAGAAATTTTCAAAGAAACAGCGATGATAGATATATTTGAGGGCAGTGCGAGAGATAAATTTTATGACATTTTGTTTAACGCAAATGCCGTTTTAGTTAAAAACGAGATAGATAAAATTTTTGAGAAATTTGTGGCTATGAGCGAGCTTTGCGAAAAGTATGGCGTTGGCGAGGACGAGATCAGAAATTTTATAGCCTCAGAGCAAGATAAAGTTTATAACGGAGTAAATGACCTATATATCGAGCTTAGCGGAGAAATTTTAAGCCAAAATGAGTAAGATTTTTGCGCTCATTGCTTTGCTAGCCGCTCTTGTCTTTGCAAAAGAGCCAAATTTTGACCCAAATTCGGTGCATACATTTGAGCTTAAAAAAGATGAGTGGGCGAGGGTCTTTATAACCGAGAAAAAAACTCAAAGAGTTGAGACTTTTGACTTTCGTTGGACGCTGTTTGATAGCACAAATATCACTGTGCAAAGCTTTTTTAGGCGCTATCCAAGGCAGATGGTCTTTTCGCTAAGACAAGGACAAAACACCTACATGCAGCGAGTTTTGCCTGATTTTATGATGCCGCCAAACGAGAGTGTGAGCCTTTATATATCGTTTGTTGATTTTAAGGATAAAAAGGCGCATTTTAGGGTGGCGCTGCTAGATGAGAGCAAGCGTGTGGATGTGGGTTTTCGAGATCCGCACGAGGATAAATAGAAGGATAAAAATGGATAAAATCGATGAAATAATGAGCAAATTTATAAGCGAGCTTGGCTACAAAGAGGCGTTTGAGATGTTTTTAAAGATAAGCTCAGGCAAGAAGCTACGCTCAAAACTTCTTTTAAAGATCGCAGGCGAGAGTGAAATTTCTCTTAAGCTTTGCGCTATCATCGAGCTCATCCACCTTGCAAGCTTGCTACACGATGACGTCATAGACGAGGCAAATATAAGACGCGGCAAGCCAAGCATAAACGCACTTTTTGGCAGTAAAAACTCAGTCATGCTAGGCGACATCCTCTACTCAAAGGCTTATTTCGAGCTTACAAAATTTGATCCAAGCATCGCAGCTGTCATCTCAGATGCGGTCAGCAAACTAAGTATCGGTGAGATGATGGATGTGAAAATGGCTGAAAATTTTAATGAAAACGAGCAAGAATATTTAAAAATGATCTACTATAAAACAGCTGTTTTGATAGAAGCCACGGCTATTTGTGGGGCAAAGCTAGCTGGCAAAGATAGCGAGAAATTTG
Source organism: Campylobacter concisus (assembly GCF_902460895.1). Classification (GTDB taxonomy): domain Bacteria; phylum Campylobacterota; class Campylobacteria; order Campylobacterales; family Campylobacteraceae; genus Campylobacter_A; species Campylobacter_A concisus_BC. The sequence goes on from NZ_CABPVL010000002.1 coordinate 705,396, forward strand.
GCCTTTATGGCAAAAATTTAGGTCTTGCATTTCAGATCGTTGATGATATCTTAGACATAACTCAAGATGAAAAAACACTTGGCAAACCAGCGCTTAACGACTTTGTCGAGGGCAAAACGACACTTCCTTACATTTATCTTTATAAGAGCCTAGACGAGGCTGGCAGGGCAAAGCTTAGATCGCTTTGGGCAAAGAAGTTAAATGCGGATGAAATTTCATGGCTAAAAGAAAATTTCGATAAAACTAGCTCACTTAGCAAGGCTGTAAGCGAGGCAAAAAGGCTTGGTAATGGGGCGATAGAAGCGATAAAAGAGTATAAAAACGCCGAGCTTGAAGGGATCATAAAAAGCATGATAGATAGGGAATTTTGATGCACTATTTAGACATAAGTTTTACATATAAAAATACTGATATTTCGGTCAGAGAGAAGCTTGCATTTGATAGTGACGATAAAAAAGAGCAAATTTTAAAGCTGATAAACTCAAACAAAAACATAAAAGAGAGCATGGTGCTAAACACCTGCAACCGCGTCGAGATCATAGCTAGCGTAGAGGATGTAAAGGCCGCTACTGCCCACATAATCAGGTGTATGTCGATATTTTCAGGCGTTTTTGAAGATGAGCTTTATGAGAGAGCTGACATCTATGAAAACAGCGGTGCCGCTCACCACCTATTTGCCGTGGCAAGCTCGCTTGATAGCCTAGTCGTTGGCGAAACGCAGATCGTTGGCCAGCTAAAAAATGCCTTTAAATTTGCCTATGATAACAACTCATGTGGCGAAGACATCAGCAAGATCATCCACTACGCATGTAAGTGCGCTGCCAAGGTTAGAAACGAAACTCAAATTTCTAAAAACCCGATCTCAGTTTCAAGTGTCGCCGTGGCAAAGGCAAAAGAAATTTTTGGCACGCTTGAAGGTAAAACAGCCATCGTTGTGGGCGCTGGCGAGATGGGCGAGCTAGCAGCAAAGCACCTCATATCAAGCGGCGCAGAAGTGATCATCATAAACAGAAGCTCCGAGCGCGTCGAGCAGCTAGTTGATAACTTAGGAGATAGCGCGAGCTGGGATAGCATATTAAAACTAAAAGAATACGTAAATAACTACGATCTCATCTTCTCAAGCACCGCAGCCCCACACGCCATCATCACAGGAGAGATCATCGAGCCAAGAGAATTTCACAGATACTTTTTTGATATCGCCGTGCCAAGAGACATCGATCTTTTAAACACGGAGCTTATCAGCGTCTATACGGTCGATAGCTTAGAGGAGATCGTGCGTAAAAATTTAGCCCTAAGAGAGGAGCAGGCGCAAAAGGCCTACTCGATCGTCGGTCAAGATACGAGCGAGTTTTTAAAGACTTTAAAAGAAGATATGAGCGTGCCTCTTATAAAATCAATCCGCAAGCAGGCTGAAATTTGCGCTAAAAATGAGCTAGAAAAGGCGATGAAAAAGGGCTATTTAAAGCATAGCAATTACGATGAGGCGCAAAAGCTTATCCATCAGGTCTTTAAAGCCTTTTTGCACCAGCCAACGATGAAGCTAAAAGGGCTTGCAGACGAGGAGAGAGCGAGCGAGCTTTCAAACGGAGTTAAATTTTTATTTGACATAAAAGATGAACAAAATTTTCAAGCAGGAGATATAGATGAAATTTAGTAAATTTTACGCCCCAACGACCAAAGAAGCGCCAAAAGACGCATCTTTACCAAGTCATCAGTTTTTGATAAGAGGTGGCTTTGTTGAGCAGATCGGCTCTGGGCTTTATAACTATCTACCGCTTGGAAAGATCATGCATGATAAAATTTCACGCGTGGTAAAAGAGGAGATGAACGAGGCTGGCGCGCTAGAGGTGAGCTTTAGCGTGGTCACTTCAGGCGAGCTTTGGAAGCAAAGTGGCCGCTACAACGTCTTTGGCAAGGAGCTTTTGCGCTTTAAAGATAGAAAGGATAATGACTTTGTCATAAGTCCTACAAACGAAGAGGCAGCCGTTGCTTTGGTGCGTGGCAAGGTGACTAGCTACAAGCAGCTGCCGCTAAATTTATACCAGATAAACACCAAATTTCGTGACGAGGCAAGACCTCGCTTTGGATTGCTAAGAGGTCGCGAATTTACTATGAAAGATGGTTATAGCTTTCACTCGAGCAAAGAGGATCTAAAGCGTGAGTTTGACCTTATGGAGGCAACTTATAGTAAGATTTTTACCCGCTTGGGGTTAAATTTTAGAGCTGTTGAGGCTGATAGCGGAGCCATTGGCGGTAGTGGCAGTAAAGAATTTATGGTGCTTGCAAGTAACGGCGAGGACGACATACTTTGCTGCGAGGCTTGCAGATACGCTGCAAACGTCGAGGCTGCAAGACGCAAACCAAGAGTTAGCGAGGCTGAGGCGCCAGAGGCGGACGCGGCTAAATTTCTAACGCCAAATGCAAAAACTATAAAAGATGTGGCGGAGTTTTTCAAAGTTAGCGAGTTTTACTGCATAAAAGCTGTTATGAAAAAGGCGATTTATGAGAATAAAGAAGAGGTCGTGGTCTTTTTTGTAAGGGGCGATGACGAGCTTCAGGAGACAAAGGCGCAAAACGCTTGCAAGGCGCTTGAGCTTGTCGATGCTAACGAAGCTGACGTGGCTAAAGCTGGGCTTGTGGCTGGATTTTGTGGACCAGTTGGGCTAAAGGATGTGAAATTTTTCATAGATAACGAGCTAAAAGGCGCAAACAACATGATATGCGGCGCTAACGAAAAAGACTATCACTTTGTTGGCGTTAGTGTTAGCGGATTTAACGAAGAGAGATTTAAAGACCTTGTAAAGGTAAAAGAGGGCGATAAATGCCCAGTTTGCGGCGGAAATTTAAAACTTAGCAAGGGCATAGAAGTCGGTCATATCTTTCAGCTGGGCGATAAATATTCAGCTGCGATGAATGCGACATATCTTGACGAAAACGGCAAGGCAAAGCCATTTTTGATGGGCTGCTACGGCATCGGTATCAGCAGGCTTATCGCTGTGATGATAGAGGCTAGCCACGATGAGAAGGGCTGCATCTGGAAAAAAGAGTGCGCGCCGTTTGACGTGGAGATCATCATCTCAAATTTAAAAGATGAGGCGGGCGTGAAATTTGCATTTGAGCTTTACGAGAGCCTTAAAAAAGCTGGCGTTAGCGTCATCATCGATGATAGAAACGAGAGATTTGGCGTTAAGATGAATGATTTTGAGCTTATCGGCTTTCCTTACGCGCTGCTTGTGGGTAAAGAATTTGCAAATGGCAAGGTCGAGTTTATCACAAGAGATGGGCTAAGCAAAGAGGCGATAGAGGCAAACGACGCCTTTAGAAAGATAAAAGAAAGCTTATGAGATTTTTTGCATTTTTGTTTTTTTTGATAGAAGCGGTATTTATCTATCTTTTTGTAGATAAATTTGGCTTTTTAAACTACTTTCTTGAGGTGTTAGTCTCTGGATTTGTGGGCATCGCACTTCTTTTTAATGCTGGATTTTCTAGTTTAAATTCGCCTCAAGTAGCGTTTAAAAGCTTTCTTGGCGGAAATTTATTTAGCCAGCTAGGACTTAGCTTTGGCGGAGCGCTGCTCTTTTTGCCAGGGATTTTGACAGATATTTTTGGTATCGCCGTGGTCGTTTTTTCTTTGGTGTTTAAGAAAAATGCAGCGAAAAATGAGAGCTATCAGGAGTTTAAATTTCAAAATTTTAGCGAGCATGGCACTAAAAAAGATGAGGGCGAGATTATCGACGTTGAGGTCATCGAAGAGCCAAAAAGAGTAAATTAGGAGAGATGATGAAAGAGATAAAAATAGCAACTAGAAAGAGCATCTTAGCACTTTGGCAAAGCGAGCATATCAAGGCTAGGATCGAGGCGCAGCACAAGGGCGTGAAGGTCGTGCTTGAGGGCATTAAGACAAAGGGCGACGTGATCCTTGATACGCCACTTGCAAAGATCGGTGGCAAGGGGCTTTTTACAAAAGAGCTTGAAGATAGCATGCTAAAAGGCGAGACTGACATCGCCGTGCATAGCCTAAAAGACGTGCCAGTAGTCTTTCCAGAAGGGCTTAAACTAGCGGCCATTTGCTCACGCGAGGACACCAGAGATGCGATGATAAGTGAGAAATTTGCTAAATTTAGCGACCTACCGCACGGCGCAAAAGTCGGCACAACGAGCCTACGCCGTAAGATGCAGCTACTTATCATGAGGCCTGATCTTGAGATCATCTCACTTCGTGGAAACGTACAAACTAGACTTAGAAAGCTAAAAGAGGGCGAATTTGACGCGATCATTTTGGCTATGGCTGGCATAAACCGCCTAAATTTAAAGGCTGAAGTGGCACACATCTACACATTTGGCTTTGACGAGATGATACCTGCGATGGGTCAGGGCGCTCTTGGTGTCGAGGCTAGAGATGAGAAGCAAATTTTAGATGAGATCTCTTTTTTAAATGATGAAAATGCAGTCATAGAAACGACCATAGAACGTGACTTTGTAAGCGTTTTGGAGGGTGGTTGCCAAGTGCCAATAGGCATAAGCGCAAGGCTAAAAGGCGATGAAATTTCTATCGATGCGATCGTTGGCCTGCCTGATGGAAGCGAGTTTATAAAAGATAGCTTAAAGAGTAGCAAAGATAAATTTCAAAGCATCGGCAAAGAGCTAGCTCATGAATTTATAGAAAAAGGGGCGAAAGAGCTTTTAAAGCGCGCTGAAGAGATGGCGTAAGCGTGTTTGAGATAAATTTTAAAGCAAAAGCCATAAGCGCCACCAAAAATAGCAAAGACAACTACTATATGATCGGTCTTGCAGACGACAAATATGACTACAAAAACTACATAATCTTTCAAAGACCGATCAAACTAAAAAAGGACGATGACGAAAACGCCGAGATAAACGGCCTATATGCCGAGTGTAATGGCGATGTTTGTTATAACGCCTGCAAGCGGGTGGCGATCTCTGAAAAAACTATCATTTTTGAGATACAAGATAGTCTCATTTGCGTAGATACCGAGGGCGTTAAGCTTAATGAGCGCTTTATGAAATATAGCAAAGAGATATTTGGCGAGCTGTTAGAGTAGTTGTAAATTTAATCTTTTTGCTAAAAAGTTCAAATTTTTTAAATTTCACTGCAGCTTTATGGTGTTAGATGGCGAGTAAATTTAGCAAAGTAAAACTCGCATAAAGCGTTTTAAAATGCAGATATTTGGTGGGCTGCCAAAAGGCTTGCCAAATTTGATAAATTAGATAAATCTGGTTTGCTGTGTCTGGTAAATTTATGATGATATGGTGACTTTGGTTAAATTTTGAGGCGGGCAAGGTGGGTTTGCGGGTTAAATTTGCCGTATGATTTTAAGGTAGTTAAAATACGAAATTTTTAAAATTTACTGCCATTTTGTGGTAATAAAAGTTAAAATTTGGATAAATAAAAGCTACATATCGTACAACTAACGCAGTTTTGCATAGCTTGAAAACCAAAAACTTTACTGCGCTACTTCATCTAAAACTAAAAGAGAAGTGACCAAAAATGGCTTAAATTTACCGCTATTTTACGGCTAAAAAATTTAGATAAAAATCCACAAACGGCAAAAGTAGCGCACATAGCTAGAAGCCAAAACGCCTTTACAACGCTCTTGAAAACCACACTGGATTAAAATTTGATATTAAAATCCCTTGCGATCTTTGCTCTTAGATCCTCGCCGATCTTATTAAACATAGCGTTCATTTCGGCATTTTTGCTCATAAATTTTTCTATTTGTAAATTTATCTCATTGCCTTTTTCTTTTATCATCTCGCGAGCTTTCTGTTCTGCGCTATCCTTGCTATTTTGGGCGAGTTTGGTGAGTGAGTTTGCAAAAACTTGCTTGATATCGTCCTTACTCTGCGCCCCAAAAAGCGCGCTTATGACCTGCTCTAAAAACGGCTCTATCTCACTAAATAGGGCGGAATTTTGCTTCACATTTTGCACTTGCTGGCTCACATGCTCGCCAAAGACGCATTCGTTGCAAAAGTGCTCGCAGTTGTTGATGAGCAGGTTGTATTTTTGCTCGCCTACGCGCTCCTTAGCCCGACGCGCCACCTCCTGGCCGCTAAATGGCGCATTTGTATACTCTTTTATCTGCCAAGTATCGCCACTAGCAAACTCCTCGAGGCTAGTCATCTCTACCTTTGCGATGTTGCGTTTATCTAGCGGTACGACGTTGCTTAAGATCTCCTCAAAACAGCTTTTTTCAAGCACGATCCCACGCGCCAAGCCGTTATAATGCACGACCATATCATTTCCGACGTAGATGCCGTGATGTTCGTAAAGCTTTACGCCAAACACGCTTCTGTCTACGAAGATGTGATCGCCTATTTTTAGTAAATTTCCCATATCTCTCTCTAAAATTTCTTAATAAAACGACAAATTTAGCCCAATTTTGCTAAATTTCAAATAGTTTCTGCATGGCGTAAATTTACTTTTTCAGGATGTGGCAGGCAAAACGCCTTTTTACGAGCTAACTGCCTGTGATAAATAAAGTAAATTTTGGCTATCATCTTTAAAAATTTAAGGAAAAATATGGACTACATCAAGCTTTTAAAAGATAACGGCCTACTTAGGGTGATCGATGAGCCAACAGATATCGACCTAGAGATCGCACACGCTAGCTACATCGAGGTCAAACGCGCGGGCTCACAAGCACTACTTTTTACAAACCCAGTCTGCAAAAAAACTGGGCGTAAATTTGCCCCTGTGCTTACAAATATCTACGGCTCAAAAAGGGCGCTTGAGCTGATATTTGGCGTGGAGCCTGATGAGATCGCAGCCCAGATAGAGAGGCTTTTAAAGCCCAAAAAGCCTGAAAATTTCAAAGAGAAGCTTGACTTTTTATCATATCTTTTTAGTATGAGAAAAATTTTTACCAAAAGGCTAAAAGGCGAGGGCGAGTGCCAGCAGGTCAAATTTATGGGCGAGCAGGCTGATCTTTTGAGCCTGCCTGCGCTAAAGACCTGGCCGCATGACGGAGGTGCTTTTATCACGATGGGGCAGGTCTATACGCAAAGCCTAGACGGTGCGCTGCAAAATTTAGGCATGTATAGACTGCAAATTTATGATAAAAATCGCCTCGGCATGCACTGGCAGATACACAAAGACGGCGCAAATTTCTTTCACGAGTATAAGTGCGCTGGCAAAAAGATGCCAGTCTCTGTGGCGATCGGTGGCGATCCGCTCTATATCTGGTGCGGTCAAGCGCCGCTGCCAAAGGGCGTCTTTGAGCTGCTACTTTACGGCTTTATCCGCAAAGAGCCAGCAAGGCTTGTAAAGTCGCTCACTAATGAAATTTACGTCCCGCAAGACGCCGACTACGTGATAGAGGGCTTTGTCGATACGACTAAGAGCGAGCTTGAGGGGCCATTTGGCGATCACACCGGCTTTTATACGCCGGTTGAGCCGTTTCCAGTGATGGAGGTCACGGCGATAACGAGTAAGCAAGACCCTGTCTTTCACGCGACCGTAGTTGGCAAGCCGCCGCTTGAGGATAAGTATATGGGCTGGGCGACTGAGCGCATTTTCTTGCCACTTTTGCGAACGACCGTGCCAGAGCTACTAGACTACAATATGCCTGAAAATGGCGTCTTTCACAATCTTATCTTAGCCAAGATCAACGCTCTTTATCCAGCCCACGCAAAGCAGGCGATGCACGCGTTTTGGGGAGTTGGGCAGATGAGCTTTGTAAAGCACGCTATTTTCGTGGGCGCTGAGGGGCCTGCGCTTGAGAACTATGAGAAATTTGCGGACTTTGTGCTTGATAGATTTGGTAGTGAGAGCATACTGATAAGCCAAGGTGTGTGCGACCAGCTCGATCACGCCAGTCCAAACTCGTGCTTTGGTGGTAAGCTAGGCATCGATGCGACGCAGGACTTTTGTAAATTTAACCCTGCGGTTTTAAGTGACGATGAGCTTTTGGCTAAATTTCAAAGCGTTGCGCCAAATGTCAAGGAGCTTAGGCAGTTTAAAAAGCAGAGCAAAACGCCTATTTGTGTGATTAAATTTGAAAAAGATCGCCCTGTAAAAGAGCTATTTTCTAAGCTTTTGGAATTTAAGGAGTTTTTCAAGCTTCTAGTCGTCGTGGATATGCAAAACTACCTAGAAAACCCATATATGCTGCTTTGGCGCGTGACAAATAACATAGATGCCTTGCGTGATATCTATATAGATGGTGAAAATTTATGCGTGGATGCGACGAGTAAGAGTGAGCTTGAGGGATATACGCGTGGCTGGCCTATGCAAACTGACTGCGAGCGTGAAGTGGTGGCTGAGCTTGTGAAGCGTGGCGTAGTAAAAGATGAGCCAGAGCTATTTCATAAATTTGAGATATTTGGGTAGGGTTGTAGCCTAGTGGCTTTTGGCATGCTCGTGTGCAAAAGCGGCAAGAAAATGCGCTCAGTCGCCCAACCCATATAACTTATATTCAAGCGGTTATGCCGGTCGCAGTCGTGTGAAATGCTGCCTCTCTGTTTGCTAGCCATCTCCATCGCTAAAATGGCTCGATCGGCGCATAAAACCAGCGTGATCGCTCAAGTTCGCTCTTGGCCGTATATGCAAAGCTCTTGATCATTAAGCTTTAAATTTGATTTAGTATTTTGGCTTGATAAAATTGCTTTTAAATTCAAAAGATTGGTTTTTGCACTTAAAAATGGCTTAACTTAAGGCTATTTTTATACTTTGGCATAAATTTCTTGCCATTTTTATGAAAATTTATAGTTAAATTTATCTGTTTTTCTTGGTTGGCTTGGTTGGCTTGAAAACTACCAAAATTTACACCAGCAAACGCAAATTTTTAAATTTAGTACTTCAAATTTCTTAAAATACTAAAAATAATATGTAAAAATTTACGTAAAATAATATGATTCTGCCTTGTGTAGAGATAAAATTTGGAGTAAGAGACAAGTGAAAATTAAATTTGATCTGTTATGTGGGCATAAAAATATCTAAATTCAAAAGATCAGAAGTGTAAAAACTTTTAAATTTAAATAACTAGAAGCGTCAAAACTTTTCAATTTAATAAAGTTAGCAGATTATAGGTGCGTTTTTTAAAAAAAGATATGCTATGTCAGCTTTTGGTAAATCAAGCGTTTAAAATAGCTTATTTTTGTTTTTAGAAAAATTATAAACCATAAATACAAGATTTAAAATCGCACGAGTGCCATAAAGCTTTAAATTTGACGTATTAAATTTAGCTTATAAATTTACTAGGCCAACCTTTAAAGCATGCTCTTTTAGCCCGCTTGGTATCTCACCATTTTCAAGCGCCATTAGCTCGCTTGCTCTTAGGACGTAAAAGTCTTGCAAGCTTCTATTAGCAGACTTCTCAAGCTTTTTTGCTAGCGTGTCAAAGATATAAAACTCGTCCTCATTGCTAGCTAGTAAAAAGTCAGCCCCACTATCAAATGCAGCAAAAACTATCTTGCTAGCAAGCTTGTAAGCTAGCTCTTCATCGGTCTTTAAAAGATCATATCCACAAGGCGTTTTGGCGTTTAGCTCTATAAAATTTGTCTTGTATGCGCTTAAATTTGCAGGCAGCTTGCCTTTTATGGCTATCTTAAACTCTTTAAATTTACTAAGTTTTTCTATCTTTTCAAGCTCGTTTTCGTGCTTTTGCGTTGCTTTTACGCCTAAAATTTCTTTGAAAAATCTAATCGCTTCGTTGTAAATTTTACTTCCACCAAATAGCAAATCATCAAGCTCGCAGGCTATCAAGACGCCGTTTTTACCGCTAATAAGCTTTAAAATTTCATCGTTTTTCTCATTTTTATAAAGATGATGAGCTAGCATTATCGCGGCAGCTCCTATAAAATTTGGCTCATAGTCTTTCACAAAATCAGCGTAAAAATAGGGCTTAAAGCTAGCGTAAAGCTCTTTGTCAGCCCTTTTGCAAAAGCTAGCAAATGTCTCAAATTTCGCCCAAAAGTCATCATCGTTTATAGCAAGGTCTAAAACTGCTCTTTTTTCATCAAGCGGGGCTATGCAAAGCTCGCCGCCAAGTTTTTGAGCTAAATTTTCAAGTGGCTGGGCGGTGCTAACTACGATGTCATTTACCTTGACAAAGCCTTCAAATGGGCTAAAGTAGGGGTCTATGCTCTTTACGTGGGCAAAAAGCTCGTTTAAGTTTGCAAAGTCTGAAATCTCTAAAAAATAGGGCTTAAAATATGCCAAAACATCTCTTTTCGCGTCAAATCTAAAAATCTCAACTCTTTGCATCTCTATCCTTTTTTTTGGCTTATTTTATCCTAAATTTAAAAGGAGTTTCATTATAATAGCTCAATGGATAAAGAAAATTTCACGATTGAACGCTTTAGTAACGCATATATCGGCGATGATGCGGCGGTTGCTGGCAAAATGGTCTTTAGTAAGGACATTTTCGCGCAAAATTCGCACTTTAAGCTTGGCTGGCTAAGCCTTGAAGAGATCGGCTACAAGGCGATGATCGTAAATTTTTCAGATACGATCGTGATGAATGCAAAGCCTAAATTTGCCCTTCTTGGGCTTAGTCTGCCAAAGAGCTTCACGCCTCGGCAGATAGACGAGCTAAGTAGGGGCATAAATAGGGCGTGCGAGGAGTTTGGCGTAAAGATAATAGGCGGCGACACGATAAGTAGCCCCATTTTAAACATAAGTGTTAGCGTGATCGGCGAGCTAAAGGGCAGGGCTGTGCTAAGGAAAAATGCTAAATTTGGTGATCTTGTCGCATTTACTGGCAAGCTTGGAGGCAGCCAAAAGGGGCTAAACTCGCTTCTAAGGCTTGCTCAAATTTCTAAAAACTCACGATTTAAAAGACCTATCTTAAGGGATAAATTTTTTTACAAAGCAGCTCATCTTATAAACTCCGCCATGGATATCTCAGACGGGCTAAATACCGATCTTGGCAAGCTTTTAAAGGCTAGCAAAAAGGGCGCTAAATTTACAAAAAAACTAAGCAAATTTGAGCTTAGTAGCGGCGAGGAGTACGAGGTTTTATTTGCCTTTAGTCCTAAAAATTTAAGCGCCATAAAAAGGATCGCCGCAAAAACTAGGACAAAGATCAACATCTTTGCAAAAATTTCACACAAAAGGTTAAGACAAAATGCAAGAAGCCACCACTTTTAAGCCGCTCTATGCGCTTACTCATGCGCCCATCGAGGCATATTTTTCTAAAAATTCAGATGATTTTGTCGTGCGCGAGATACCGCTTTATGAATTTAGTGGCGACGGCGAGCACTTGATCGTTGAAATTTCTAAAAAAGATATGACGACAAGCGACGCTTTGCACGCCTTAAGCGAGGTTACAGGGGCAAAAATGCGCGACTTTGGCTATGCTGGGCTAAAAGACAAGCAGGGCATGACGACGCAGTTTATCTCGATGCCTCGTAAATTTGAGAGCGCGCTTGCAAACTTTAGCCATGAAAAGATGAAAATTTTAAATTTAAACGTGCATAAAAACAAGCTTCGCATCGGACATCTAAAGGGCAACAGCTTTTTCATCCGCCTAAAAAAGGTGCTGCCAAGTAGCGCTAAAAAGCTCGAGCAGGCCTTTGTCAGCATCGATAAAATGGGCTATGCAAACTACTTTGGCTACCAGCGTTTTGGTAAATTTGGCGATAATGCTACAACTGGCCTTGAGCTACTTAAAAATGGCACGATAAATGGCAAAAGGAGCAAAAATGTAAAGCTAAATGACTTTTTGATCTCAGCCTATCAAAGCGATCTTTTCAACCGCTATCTTAGCAAAAGGGTCGAAATTTCAAGGTTTGTGAGTGACTTTAGCCTAAGTGAGCTAGGTGAAATTTATAAAAACTTTAGCAAGGATGATCTAAAGGCGATGAAGGCGCAGGAGAGTTTTTTTAAACTTTTGCCAGGAGAGGTTTTGGGGCACTATCCGTTTGGCAAGCTCTTTTTGTGTGAAAATTTAGATCAAGAGGCGCAAAGATTTGCCAAGCGCGATATCACAAGCCTTGGACTTATAGTTGGTGCAAAGGCCTATGAGGCAAGCGGCGTGGCAAAAGAGCTTGAGGATGAAATTTTCTCTGAGGCATTTTCGCTTACTTCAAAGATCGCTGGCTCAAGGCGCTTTAACTGGGCGTATCTTGAAAATACAAGCTACAAATACAACGAAGAAAACGCTCATTTTAGCTTAAATTTCACACTTCAAAAGGGCTCATACGCCACAGTTGTGCTAGAAGAAATTTTGCATAAAAATATATTTGAGTAGGGTAAATTTTCGGACTTTCCTCTTTTGCGTAGTGCAAAAGCGACCGCTTACCGTGCCAGAGCGAAATTATAGCGGTTTTTGCTTAATTTTCTAGCCTTAAAAATTAAACTTTGCGTTTTAATTATTTTCTTTATTTATAAGGAAGATTTGCAGACAAAAAGTGATTTTATAGGGAAAATGCTCTGAGTAAATATTTGGCGTATGTTTTATCAGAGATCGCATAAATTTTTATCTCAAAGCGCAATAAATTCAGCATTATTTATAGGTCGCAAATCGTACAAGTCCTCAAATTTCTCCATTATCTCGTGAGTAGCCTCCACAAAAGGCTCACAGCCAAAGTGCGGCACTACGCAAAAATCAACCAAATTTAATCCTGTAAAATCACTCATGTTTACACTACTTTTATCCATAAGCATAGCATATCTCGTGTCTGGTGCGGCCACGATCGCCCCTGCTGACTCACCGACGTAAATTTTACCAGCTTTAACCGCGTTTTTTATAGCTTGTTCGGCGCACGATTTTCGCAGCTCATTAAGCAGATAAAATGTATTTCCACCGCTTACATAAATGATGTCGCACTTATTAATAGTAGCTAAAATTTTATCATCTGCAACACAAAACTCATCATATTCAGAAATCTGCGTAACCAAGTTTTTAACACAAGAAATATCAATACGAGTCAGCTTCGCACCAAATTTTTCCAAAATTTTCACCGCTTCATCTACGTAAAAATTTACCTCTTCAAATTTTGCTGCCGTATCGATAAAAGAAACATGCTTACCTTGAAAATCTACCACTTCATTGATCTTGCTCGCAACCTCCGCGAAGTAGGAGCAAAGAAAAATATTTGCCATTCCTTTATTCCTTTTAAAAGATATTTAAATTTAAGAGCCAATTATATCCGAAAATAAGCTTAAAAGATCCGCATTTTGCTGTCGCTCACAAGCTTCCCATATCTTGCACTACAGCTTAGGATTTAGAGATTTATATGGTTTGTATTTTTAGTATACATGGTTGAGTAAGTAAAATTTAAAAATTTAATTATGAATTTGAATGCAAAAATTTAAGGCAAAGTATCGCAATATTTTTTAAGAGTTTTTTCTCTTGTGATCGCAACTTCAAGTAGAAACAACGTAAAAATTTAGCGAAGATAAGAGATATAATCTATCAAGCCAAATTTTTACTAGTTTTATAAAGATAGATTTAAAAGGGTTGCTGGCTAAATCTAGCTGGTTTAAATTTAAAAAGGTCTAGCCAAAGCTAGACCTAAAAACATTAAATTTTAAAAGGTAAAAACTTAAGTTCTAAAGACGCTAAGTTTAGTATTTAGCGCATCTGTCATCTTATTTAGATGCTCAGCCGCAGAAGCTATCTCTTCGACACTTCTAGCATTTTCAGATGAAATTTGATTGATCTCTGAGATGCCATCCATGATCTCATTTACATTCTTACCAGTTGCGATGTAGTCTTGCATAGTCTTATCAGACATCGCTATGGCGTTATTCATCGTTTCGCTCATATTATTTATAGTCTTTTCAACGTCGCTTGCCACATGGGTTAGCTCTTGAATTTGTTTAGAGTTGATGCCCATTTGCTCACTGCTATCATTGATCGCTTGAACGATAACGTTGATAGTTGCGTTTATCTCTGTTAAGCTCTTTTGAGTTCTCTCAGCTAGCTGTCTAACCTCGTCAGCAACGACTGCAAAGCCACGTCCATGCTCACCAGCACGTGCCGCTTCGATGGCAGCGTTAAGAGCAAGTAAATTTGTCTGATCTGCGATGTCGTTGATAACAACAAGGACTGATTTTACCTGTTCAGCGTCACGGCTAAGCTGCTCGATCTTGCCAGCCATTTGATTTTCTACATTAGCAGAGTCTATGATCTGAGATGATAGAGATCTGATAGCCTCGGTAGCTGTTTTTATATGAGTGCTTGCCTTTTGAAGATCATCTTTGCCAGCTTGAGCAATTGAAAGTGACTCTTTCATGCTTTCTTGCATAGACTTGCATCTTTGATTTGTCTCTTCAACGATCTGGGTTGATTCTTCTACGCGTTTGCCTGTTTGAAGAGATGTAGAGCTTAGCTCGTTTGCAACTGAGCTGTTTTCACTTGAAAGATTTTTAGTGTCGCTTATAAGCACTCTTATGCGCTCTATGAAGTTATTTATATCATTGCTTATTTTAGCTATCTCGTCTTTGCCGTAGATTGGGATTTTAAGAGTAAAGTCAGATGTTATAGCATTTAAATTTGCTCCTAGTCTATCGATAGGATTTGCAACTAGCTTTTTAAGCAAGAAGATAGATACTATGATAAGAAGCAATGTAACTATAATGCTTGCGATGATGAAATTTTTGCTAACTACTTTTTGAGGTGTTAAAAAGTCATCAGTAACAGCTGAGCCAAGCACTATCCAGTTTAGCTTGTCAAATGGCTCAAAAGCAACCACTCTCTCAACTCCGTCAGTATTTATGAGTTTGACACCTTCTTTAGTTTTTACTATGTCATCAACTATATCTTTTAGCTGACCTTCTGGTGCTTTGCCAGCTAGTCTTGGGTGGATGTCATAGACATTTGTCTTTGTATTAAATATTGAGAAGTAGCCACGCTCGCCTAGCTTCATTTGTGCCATTGTCTTTTGAAGATCTTCTAGGCCTTCAGTAAAGTCGTAACCTATAAATAAAACTGCTACAACTTCGCCGTTTTGAACGACTGGCTCATAAACACACATATAGTTTCTACCAAAAATATTTAGAGCCCCAACATATGTCTCTTTGTTCATCATCTTTGGATAGATCGTTTTATTTAGCATACCAAGCGCTCTACTGCCATCATCTAGTAAAAGTGAGGTAGAGACAGCAGCAAATTCATTGCCTGATTTTGCAAAGATGGTTGGGATACCGCCGTTTGTTAGCTTTTTGATCTTATCAGATATCTCATGGTTGTTATTTAGCACGCCCATTTTATCTGAGATAAGCTCTACAGCATCGTCATTTTCTGTTTTTATGGTTTGGCTAGTGGCTCTTATGTTGCCTAAAGCCTCTTTTAAGACATGCATATATAGTTTTGCATTATCTTCATTATCTTCATCAAATAGCTCAACTGTGTCCATCGCAAGCGCAACGTTTTGCTGGATAGTTGTTTCTACTCCCTCCTTGATCTCACGCTCTAAGACATGTGATATAAAAAATACAAAGCAAGCCATACAAATGGCAAGAACTAAAGCGATGATCGCTGAGACCTTGACTAAGATGCTACGCAAATTCATCTATATCCTCCTTGGTTTAGATTTTAAGGGTTTATTATACAAATTTTTTCTCGTAAAACATATAGAATTTTAGGGAAAAATAACGAATTTTAAATTTTTGTTTGCTTTGTATTTATAATTATAACTTTTATGAAAATGCAGTAAAAATTTATAAAAGATTGCTATTTAAATTTAGCTTTTTAAGCAAAATTTATAGTTTGGCAAAAGCAAGAATTTTGCGCTTTTGAGGGATTAAAATTTAAATTTGTATCATTTTGTTGATTTGTCGTCTATTTTATTACATTTATTTAAGGTTCAAAGCAAAATAACAAAAAAGTGAAATTTGGAGCGTTTTGTTCTTGTTTTTGTAAAGAAATTTTAAAAAGATTAAATAAAAAAATTAATTTCATACCAAGTTGTGACAAAATTTAGGCTCAAAAATCAAAAAATTTCTTAGATAAATTTGTAAAATTTGATGAAAAATTTGATTGCAGGGTAAATTTATATATTTTTAAATATAATCACGCTCTG
>NZ_CABPVL010000002.1:721551-750538 GCF_902460895.1 Campylobacter concisus
TGGCACGGTAAGCGGTCGCTTTTGCATCTTGCAAAAGAGGAAAGTCCGAGCTGCGATAAGACAAAGTTCCATCTAACGGATGGCTAGGGAAACCTAAGGGATAGTGTAACAGAAAGCAAACTTCCGCCTTGGCGGTAAAGGTGAAACGGCGGGGTAAGAGCCCACCGGCACGCTTGGTAACTTGCGTGGCCATATAAACCCAACTTGCAGTAAGAAGGGATGGTTTTGGTCTTATATTAAAACCCTTCGCTAGAGCTTGTTTGTAAAAGCAAGCGTAGATAAATGATCGCTCAAGACAGAACTCGGCTTAACGCCGTGCCTTTGTTTAAATTTAGAGTAAATTTCAAGTAATTAGCAGTTGGTAAATTTGAAAGATTTTCAAGACAAAACCGGCAAATATGCCGTGCCTTGAAAGTTTGAGATTAGATTAGTTTTTTACGTATTTTTGAGCTTTTTGTAGTTTTGTAAGCTCGTTTTGGATGTGTGAAGATTTGGTTTTAAAAAGCTCTATCGCACCGCCGATTAGCGCTTGTGCTTCTTGAGCTGAAGCTAAGCTTTTAAACATATCTTCGCTAAAGCTTTGTGATAGTGCAGCTAGCTTTCTTGTATCTTCGTTTATTAACGCTAGCTTAAATTCATTGATCCAGCTATTCACCTGATGTTACCTCCCTCCATGCTTCTGATAACTGCTTTACGACATTTGTTACTTCATTTAGTGCATTAATATCGTTTTGGATATTTGCCATAGCAAGAAGCTGCATCTGTCTTGTATAAAGGCCGCTAAGATAGTGAGCCACGTCACCTTGAGAATAATCAAGCGAGTTTAAAAGCTCGACAAAGATAGCGTTTGCTCTGTTTATATAATAGACTTTTTTCTCTATATCTCCAGCTTCTATCGCTTTTTTGGTGCGAAATATAAATTTCAAAATTCCGTCATAAAGCATTTCTATTAATTTAGTCGGAGACTCGATGCCCCCGAAACTCGACTGTGCGTATGCACTATATGCACTTTGATTCATTTTTCTCTCTTAGTTCTTATTGTTTAGCTCAGCATCTATCATTGATTTTAGTGTAGCAAACTGATTTTCCAAACTAGCAATGATAGCGTTATACTTGATGAAGCGCTCTTGCATCGTTGTATATTTTTCATCTAAAAGCTTTTGAGTGCTCTCTTTATTTTTAGTGATAGACTCACTCTCGTCTTTTAGCTGATTTTGCATAGCGATCATCGTACCTTCTTTGCCAACAGCACCATCAAGCATCTTAGCTAGCTTTGTAAAAAGACCATCAGTTTTTTTAGTCACTGGATTTACGGTGGCTTCGCTCATACCAAGAGTTGCTAGTGCAGAAGCTTTGCCTTTTACCTCGATATTTTCGCCATCACTTCTTTTTAAGATGATCCTCTTGCCGCTTTGATCAAGACTAGCTGTGACTCCGTCGATGCCAGCGTCATTGATAGCTTGTTGAAGTTTTAGAGCGTTATCTTCAGCCGTTCCGCCAGCTGCTGTTGAAAATATAACTGACTTGCCGTTTATCGTTAGATCGCCAGCCTGGATATTTAACGCACCTGCGCTTACGGTTGAGTTACCCATGTAGCTTATTGGCTCAGTCTTGCTTGAACCCATGAAAAATTTCTGAATTTCTTCTGGATCTTTGCTAAGAGCTGCATTAAATTTATTTAGATCAAGCTGAAGCTGACCGTCTTTATCTGGCACTATGCCAAATTTACTTAACGCTTTGCCTTCGCTATCTTGACCATTTACTAGACGTCCGATGTTTGATCTAAGGCTTGAAATTTCACTTACACCTTGAAAAGTACCAGCGCCTTTTTCTTCGTCATATTTTGTAGCGATCTCAAGGTTCATGGTCATTAGGTTGTAGTCTTTTATAAACTCTTCAACCGCTTTTACGACCTCTTCAGTGTTTTGAGAGATGCTTACGTTTGTCTTGCCAGTCTCATTTAGCGTGATATTTACGCCAGGTCTTAGATCATCAAAGCTATTTTTGCTTCTTTTGATATTTACGCCGTTATATGTAAATTCTGCATCTTGCGCTTTTAGAATTCTATTTTTCTCCAAATTTGATGTCATCTTTGGCGTGCCATCAGGATTTGTTAGTGCAGTGCCGTGCTCGTCTGTATCTTGAAACTGTGTATCATCCCAGCCAAGCTTGTCTAAAACGCCAGCAGTGTCGTTTGAAAATTTAATAGTCTGCGTAGCGCCAGTGCTGCCTGATTGAAGCATTATTTGATTTGGCTTATCGCCACCAACATTTAAAATTCTAGCTTGCAATTTACCGCCACTTACATCATTTATCTTATCAACGATATCTTGATACGTTGTCGATCTTGTCACGCCGATAGAGAATTTTTGTCCGTCGATCTCAACATCAAATGAGCCAGTATTTGTCGCACCCACCATGCTTGAAGAATTTTTGAAATTTTTGCTTTGAAATGTATCTTTTTGAGCAAGTTTTTGCACATCGATACTAAAGCTTTGTACGCTAACGCCGTTTGCAGCAGAAGCTGTGACGCTTTTGCCGGCGTTATTTGTATTTCTTTTTAGATAAAGTGCCTCGCCACCAAGTGTTTTACCACTAACATTTACGTTACTAACAAGAGTTTTTAGAGCTGCAAGGTCCTTTTGCTTAAGCTCGTTTTTCTCTAGCCTTGTTGTAAGTGGTTTGATCTGTCCAGCCTCATCAGCCTCTTTTAGTTTCTTGATAAGCTCATCGTTTAGGCCGCTATTTTTTGTACCGATGCCTAAATTTGTTACGTTACCTACTGCCATTTTTAACTCTCCTTGTCAAAAAGTATTCCGATACTTTCTTTGAAATACTCGCTGATTTTTATAGCTTCTTTGCTCGGAAGCTGTGTTATCTCTTCGCCTGTTTTGGCGTCTTTTACTTGCACTACCATTAAATTTAACTTCTCGTTGTAAGCAAATCTTACATTGGTATCGAGCTGCTGCATCTGATAGTTTAGCCTATCAGTAACCTCTCTTGTCTTTTTAGCAAGATCCTCGTTGCTAAGTCCGTCAAGCTCGTTAGCATCCTTTGATTTGCCGTTTTTGTCGGCATTTACTTTGACATCAGAGTGCTCGATAGGTCTGCTGTCTATCTGACGCTGAGTCGACGTGCTCATGTTTGCATCAAGTGTTTGATTTGCCGCTGCTTTGAAAATTTCCATAGTTTTACTCCTTAAAACTTACGCTAGCTCCTACATCGGTAAAATTTTAAATTCCTTTAGTATTTATATAAATTTTTGATTATTTAGGTTAAAATCTAGCAAAATTTATAGGACGGGATATGAAAATTTCATTTGAATGCGACTGCATTTTGCTGCAAAAGACTTTGCTGCTTTTTTGTGGAAATTTAGCCGCTCATCATAAGGATTGTGATTTTGTAGTAAGTGACCGAGAGATCGTCACAAAAAAACCGCTATTTATAATAGGTAAGAACGCTCATCTTTCTCATCCATTCACAAGAGCCACTCTTATTGATACGCTCGAGGAGTTTTACTCAGCCACGCAAATTTCAAAGGCAAAAGAGCCAGATCAGATAGTAAATGAAAAGAGTTTGGAGCAAAAAGTCTCAAATTTGATAGATAAATTTAAAGCTGATCTGCTTGAAATTTTAAGGGCAAATCAGTGAAGCTTTATACCAAAATTTCAAGTGGTAAATTTAAAGGCAAAAGGCTTGAACTACCAAGTCTAAGCACGACAAGAAGCACAAAAAGCATTGTAAAAGAGTCCTTTTTTAACGTCATTAGAGATGAAATTTGCTCACTTACATTTATAGAGGGCTTTGGCGGAAGTGGCGTGATGGCAAGCGAGGCTGTTAGTAACGGAGCGCGCGAGGCTATCGCGATCGAAAAAGATAGGGCTGCTTTTAAGATCACGCAAAGCAACCTTGCAAGCCTGCAAAGTCCAAATTTAAAAGCGATAAATGGCGACAGCTTTTCGCTCTTGCCTGATCTTGTAAATTCGCAAAATGGCAAGGTTTTGCTCTATCTTGATCCGCCATTTGACATAAGAGCTGGCTTTGATGATATCTACGAAAAGCTTGTAAATTTGATCTCGCAACTAAAAAAAGAGAAAATTTATATGATAGTTTTTGAGCATAACAGCGACTTTAAATTTGGCGATGAAATTTCTGCGTATAAGCTTGTTAAATTTAAAAAATTTGGAGCCACTTCTCTCTCTTATTTTCAGTAAATTTTGGAACATCTTTTGCTTTAAAAACCTAAAATAGCTAAATTTTAGGAAAAAATATGAATAAATTTTTATCTTTTGTAGCAGCTTCAGTGATAGCTACTTCAGCCTTTGCTACGCAGATAAAAGAGCTTGCAAACATCGTTGGCGTAAGGGACAACCAGCTAATAGGCTATGGTTTAGTCGTCGGACTAAACGGCACAGGGGACGGCTCAACGTCAAAATTTACGATCCAGTCGCTATCAAACATGCTTCAAGGCGTAAATGTCAAGATAAATCCAGATGATATCAAGTCAAAAAACGCAGCCGCTGTTATGGTGACAGCAAAATTGCCTGCATTTGCAAGGCATGGCGACAAGCTTGATATAGAGATCTCGTCTATCGGCGATGCAAAAAGCTTACAAGGTGGCACTCTTCTTATGACTCCGCTAAAAGGCGTTGATGGCGATATCTACGCTTTAGCTCAAGGACCTCTAAGTATCGGTGGCAAGAGCGCAGGCAGAAGTGGCGGCAATCACCCAACCGTTGGCACTATCTTAAATGGCGCCCTTGTGGAGCGCGAGGTCACTTACGATATCTACAACCAAGATAGCATAAAACTAAGCCTAAAAGATACAAATTTTAAAACCGCTCTTGATATCCAAAACGCCATAAATGCAAACATTTCAGACGATACTGCAAAGGCGATCGATCCAAGAACGGTTATCGTTAAAAAGCCAGATGATGTTAGCATCATCGAGCTTGCAAGCGCTGTGCTTGATCTTGATGTGGAGTATAAGCCAGATGAGAAGATCGTAGTTGATGAGAGAACTGGCACGATAATTAGCGGTATAAACGCGGTAGTTAGTCCAGTCGTGATAACTCACGGCGCTATAACTATAAAGATAGAGCCAAACAGCTACGAAGAGGCGGCACAAAATGATGTAAATATAGGTAGCGACACCTCGGTGGCTCCTAGTCAAAATTTACTTAAAATTTCAGGCGAGAAAACAACCGTTGCAAACGTAACAAGAGCGCTAAACAAGCTTGGAGCAACACCAAGTGACATCATCTCTATACTTGAAAATTTAAAACGAGTTGGCGCGATACAAGTCGATCTGGAGATAATATAATGCAAATAGACAACACCCTAGCACTAAATTCATATAGTGACATCTCAGCAAACAAGATAAAAAATGCAAATGCCAAACAAGATGCACTTTTGAAAGAGCAAACTGATGCTTTTGAAGCATTTATGGTAAAAGCTGTTCTTGATATCGCTTTAAAAGAAGATGATAAGAACTCACTCTATCCAAAAGCCGCTGGCAGCGACATTTACAGGTCTATGTATAACGACGCTATGAGCAAAGCTTTGAGTGGAAATTTAGGTTTTTCAGAACTTTTATACGATTTTTTGAAGAGAGACTCTTAAGTAAATTTATATTTTGCCGATGTAGTGATATAAACATTTTATTTTAAGAGGTATGGATATGATAACTCCTTTGAACCAAAGACCAAACTACCAGGCAAATACGCTAAATAAAAATAGCGATGCTAGAGTTGAAAATGAAAACAAAGAAGTAAAAACAAACGAAAACGCAAAGGTAAAAGAGATAGCTGATGCAATAGCAAATGGCACCTATCAGGTAGATATCTCTAAAACAGCAAAAGCTGTGGCTGATGCGTTGCTGTAAATTTAAAGGAATTTAAATGATAAAGAAGCTTTTGGACGAGGCCATAGGCGAGCTAGACGAGCTTATAAATTTAACGATGCAAGATATCGCCAACATAAAAGAGGCAAAGCACTCAAGCGTTGATGAGAGTGTGAAGAAGAAAAATGCTCTCGTGCGCGCTTTTGAAGATACCAAAAGAGCTTTGGATAAAGAGCTACTAAGGGTTTCAAAAGAGAGTGGCACTACGACACTTGCAAACGTTTTAGATGATGAAGTGAAGTCAAAGCTAGTGCTTATGCGTTCAAAGCTTGAAATTTTGCATAAAGTAAATAAAGAATATGCAAGACACGTCGTTGTTGTTAAGGAGTTTTTCGACTCGCTTAGCAAAAAAGTCTTTGGCACTCAGGTAAATGAGTATGGCCAAGACGGCAGCGGCACAGATAATAATTTTTATAAATCAAGGGTTTAACAAATGGCTAATATCTTTATGTCATTAGGCACAGGCGTTTCAGGGCTAAATGCAGCCCAGGTGCAAATAAGCACAACTGGAAACAACATCACAAACGCCGATAGTAACTACTACACAAGGCAGCGTGTAGTCCAGTCAGCATCTCCAGCGATGAACACTGTCCCTGGTGGCGTTGGCACAGGTACGCAAGTAGATACCGTGACAAGACTTCACGACGAGTTTGCCTATTCAAGACTAAAATATTCATCATCAAATTTAGAAAATACAGGCTACAAACAGAGAATTTTACAAGAGGCTACAAAATACTTTCCAGACCTAAAAGATAACGGCATGGTAAAAGATATACAGGAGTATTTTGCTGCGTGGAACAACTTTGCTTCAAATCCAGACGAGGGAGCTCAAAAGGTAAATTTGATAAACAAAGCTAGCGTTTTAACAGCTAGCATCAACCGCTCATCAAAGATGCTTTATGATATGCACACGCAGATAGATGAGACTATAAAGATAAATATAAATGAGATAAACTCACTTGGCAAGCAAATAGCAAATATCAACAAGCAAATTCAAAGAGTTGAATCTGGCGCAGACGCTGGCATCAAGATAAATGCAAACGACCTTCGTGATAAGCGCGATGAGCTAGAGCTTGCTATGTCAAAGCTGGTAAATACAGCAGTTTATAAAAGCGATCTAAAAAGCGAGTCAAGGATAGATACAGGCATAAGCGATCAAGGAAGATACTACAACCTAAATATCGGCGGTGTGAGCATCGTTGATGGCGTAAATTTTCATGAAATTTCTATGAGCTCAACTGAGAGTGGGCAATACACGAAAATTTATTATGAAAGAGAAGATGGCAGACGCATCCCTATGGAGGAGAAGATCACAAATGGCAAGATAGGTGCTGCGCTTGATCTTAGAGGTCGCAACTACGAGCCAGATAATGATAAATTTAGCGATGGTATCATCCAAAAATATATCGACAATCTAAATACATTTTCAAAAACTTTAATAACTAGCACAAACAACGTCTATGCCGAGTCTGCGGTTGAAATTTCAAACTCAGATCCGATCAGCTACCTAGAAAACGACAAGACGCTGATGAACCACGACAACAGCATAAGAAACGGCAGTTTTGATGCTATCGTTTATGACAACAAGGGTAATGTCGTAGCCAAAAAGACCATCGAGATAAACGGCACTACGACGATGAACGATACAAAATACGGCAACTCTGTTGTGCAGGATTTTAACTCAAATTCAGACGATAACAACGATAATAACATGCTAAATGACGTTGATGACTTTTTTGAAGCGTCGTATTTTTATGATAAAAACACGCATCAAGGCACATTTGCGCTCATACCAAAGCAAGCTCAAGGGCTTTATAGCATCTCAATAGTCGATCACGGCACAAATTTCCCAGGCGTTGTTGGTATCAACAGATTTTTCTCTGGCACAAACTCAAATACAATAGGCATCAATCAAAATTTCACCCAAGATCATACAAAGCTTCGTGCCTACTCAAAGCCAGTCGTGGGTAACAACGAAGTTGCAAACAAGATGATCCAACTTCAGTACCAAAAGCAGACATTTTACTCAAGTGGCACTGCGCTTGATAGAGATGAGACGATCGAGGGATATTATCGTTATTTTACGACCGATATGGCGAGCGATACCGAGGCGAACAATACCATCCACGACACAAATACATCTTTGCAAAGGACTGCTGAAGAGGAGTTTCAATCAACAAGTGGCGTAGATACCAACGAAGAGCTTACAAACTTGATCCGCTTTCAAGCAAGCTACGGCGCAGCAGCAAAGATCATCACGACAGTTGATCAGATGCTTGACACGCTTCTTTCACTAAAACAATGAGCGATCTAAAGAGCCTTTTAGACTCACACGTAATTAGTAAAAATACAAATTCGGGGCTATTTGACGCCCCGGACCCACTTCAAGTAGCTACTAAATTTAAAGAGCCAAACATAGCTCTCGTTTGTGCGTTATTTGCTTATGGCAACGCAAAAATGATAGTTAAATTTCTAAATTCGCTTGAATTTAGCCTACTTGATGAGAGCGAGCAAAATATCAAAAAAAATCTGTCAAATTTCAAATACCGCTTTCAAAATGAAAATGACGTAAAAGAAATTTTCATCACACTTTCACGCCTGAAAAAAGAGGCTGACATAGAAGAAATTTTGCGCCAAGGTCTTGCAAAAAACGGCGAGATGATAGAGGGCGTAAATGAGCTTATTAAATTTATTTATGGGCTAAATTCTTACCGCTCAGACGGATATGAGTTTTTCTTTGGCAAGAGTTTTGAGAAAGAGCCGCAAAGTCCATATAAACGCTATAACATGTATCTTCGCTGGATGGTGCGAGATAGCGACATCGATCTTGGGCTATTTAAAAATTTGCCAAAAGATAGACTTTTGATGCCACTTGACGTGCATACGCATAGGGTTTCGTTAAATTTA
Source organism: Campylobacter concisus (assembly GCF_902460895.1). GTDB lineage: Bacteria > Campylobacterota > Campylobacteria > Campylobacterales > Campylobacteraceae > Campylobacter_A > Campylobacter_A concisus_BC. The sequence continues at coordinate 730,361 of NZ_CABPVL010000002.1, forward strand.
GGGCTTATAAATAGAAAGAGCTACGACTTCAAAGCGGTCATGGAGCTTACAAAAAAACTTAGAGAATTTGACGAGCTTGACCCGATAAAATACGACTTTGCGCTTTATAGGATAGGGCAGAGCAAAGAGCTAGAAACCATCGTAAAAAATCTCAAAAAATAAAAATTATTGCTAAATTTTTAAATTTAGGATAGACTTGTCATACAATTTTATCCATAAGGAGCTTGTATGAAAAAAATCGTTTTACTAAGTGCAGTTTTAGGAACTTTGCTTTTTGCTCACGAGGGTCATCACTTTGATCCAAAGGCCGGCGAACATCTAGTCATACCTGTTAATGAGCTAAGCGAAAAGGGCGATAAGAGCGTTGGCGAAGTAGTAGCTGTTAAGACAAACTACGGCGTTGCGTTTTTTCCAAATTTAAAAGGTCTTCCTGCAGGACTTCACGGCTTTCACGTTCATCAAAATGCTGATTGTGGCGCGACTGAGAAAGGTCTAGGTATGAAAGCGGGCGGTCACTGGGATCCAGCTGAGACAAAAATGCACTCATTCGCATGGGACGATAAGGGTCACAAAGGCGATCTACCAGCACTTTACGTAGATGCCGAGGGCAATGCAAACTACCCAGTGCTAGCTCCAAAGATAAAAAATCTTGACGAGCTAAAAGATCACTCACTAATGGTTCACGTCGGTGGCGATAACCACAGTGACCAACCAAAAGCACTTGGTGGTGGCGGCGCTAGAATGCTTTGCGGCGTTATTAAGTAATAAAGCCCCTACAAAAAGCCTTTAAATTTATATGTTTAAAGGCTTTTTTAAATTTCGCGCTCAAATTTAACCCCCGTTTCTAAGATGAAATTTCAAAATTTTAAACTACAATCCGCTTTTTAACTTAAATTTACAAAGAATAAAAATGGAATTTGACCTACTTAGCTACACTGTCTTTTTTGTCGTCGCGTTTTTGGGTGGTTTTATCGACGCGATCGCAGGAGGCGGCGGACTGATCACTCTGCCAGCTATCATGGCAATGGGCGTGCCACCTCATCTTGCCCTTGGTACAAACAAGCTTCAAGGTGTATTTGGCAGCTTCACGGCAACGCTAAATTTCACCAAAAAAGGGCTGATTAATTACAAAGAGTGTTTTATTGGCATAGTTTTTACATTCATAGGTGCTGCCATCGGCGCAACGCTTATCTTATTTTTAAATGCAAATTTCTTAAAAATAATCATCCCATTTTTGCTAATCGCCATCTTCATCTACACGCTTTTTATGCCAAAAATAGGCGAAAGTGATAGGGCTGCAAAGATGAATGAGAAGCTATTTTATGTCATCTTTGGGCTTATTTTAGGTTTTTATGACGGCTTTTTTGGCCCAGGAGCTGGCTCGTTTTGGATGTTTGCGATGGTGGCTTTAATTGGGCTAAATTTAAAAAAGGCGGTCGCTCACACAAAGGCTTTAAATTTCACCAGCAACATCGTAGCTCTTGGCGTTTTTATAGCTGGTGGGCAGATACTTTGGCTAGTTGGCTTTTTGATGGCTGTGGGACAAATTTTAGGAGCATATTTTGGCTCAAATTTAGTCATCAAAAAAGAGGTCAAATTTATTAGAACGATGTTTTTGATAGTTGTCGCAGCGACCATTTGCAAACTGCTTTTTGACTACTTCAAAGCTTAAAATTAAAAATGTTTTAACAATAATTTTGTTACAATCACGCAAAATTCTAAATCTAAGGTAAATCAATGAAAGATTTGTTTCTATTCTCAAATTTGCTAAACCATTCACATGCCTTTGTCTATGCGTTTCACTTTTGCCTTGTAGCTTTGATCATCCTTATCGTTGCTTACATCGCAAGGAGCAAAATGCAGCTTGTGCCAAGAGGCCTTCAAAACATAGTTGAGGCTTATTTAGAGGGCGTTATCTCTATGGGCAAGGATACTTTAGGTAGCGAAAAGCTAGCTAGAAAATACCTTCCACTTGTCGCAACTATCGGCTTTATCGTATTTTTCTCAAACGTCATCGGCATCATCCCTGGCTTTGAGTCACCAAGCTCAAGCTTAAATTTAACTCTAGTTTTGGCTTTGGTTGTATTTATTTACTACAACTTTGAGGGCATTAGAGAAAATGGCTTTTTCAAATACTTTGGACACTTCATGGGGCCAAATAAATTTCTAGCTCCTATTATGTTCCCAGTCGAAGTCATCTCACATCTTTCACGTGTAGTTTCGCTCTCTTTCCGTCTTTTTGGTAACATCAAGGGCGATGACTTGTTCTTGCTTGCGATGCTTACACTTGCACCATGGTTTGCTCCACTTCCAGCCTTTGCACTTCTAACACTTATGGCTGTTTTGCAAACATTTATCTTCATGATGCTAACTTACGTTTATCTAGCTGGCGCAGTCGCTATTAGCGAGCACGAGCATTAAAATTTAAAGCCATATTTTTATATGGCTTTTCTCTTTTTTAAATTTCTACTATCTATCAAATTTAACTTTCAAGCAACATTTCAAAATAAAAATAAAGTATTAAATTTAGTGAAGAATTAAGCAGTAAAAATGTGTGCTATCTCTAGCACACATAAATTTATTTTTTGTGGTCGTATTTCCAGCCCATTTTTTCAAGCTTTTCAACGATCTCTACAACATAGTCAGTCACGCAATCAAGCATCTTTTGACCTTTTTCTAGGCTAGCTTTTGTGCTATCTCCTGTTGCGCCTGTCTCTGTTACCTCTTTGATATCCCAGATGATGGTGCTAAACTCGCCAAAACCGATAACATCATGAGGTACTTGTGACTTTGCGTGCTCTAAATTTACAAGCTCAGGTTTAACCGCCATAGTTATAGAAGTCTCGCCCTCTCCGCCGTGACCAAGTCCGTCCCAGACGTCAAATGTACCTTTTAGCCTAGCTCCTGTGATATTCCACCAAGCAGGTATAAAGACCAAAACAGCGTCTTTGTGTCTATCTTTTACCTTTCTAGCGGCGATCTCAAGGGCAGGGATGTTACCGTCGTGGCCATTTAGGATGATGATATGTTTTATGCCGTTGTTTATAAGGCTCTCAAAAATATCTTCAGCGATCGCTATCGTGGTTTCAAATCTAAGAGTGACTGACATAGGAAATTGGTTGTAGTGGATAGAAGTACCAAAAGGCACGCCTGGAACAACGATAGTCTTTCCAAGTCTTAGAGCTGCTCTTTTTGCGATCTCTTCAGGCACAAAAAGGTCAGGCCCAAGTGGCAGGTGCCAGCCATGGCTCTCGCAGCTACCAAAGGTCGTGATAGCGCTATCTATCTCGTGCGCCTCAAATTTTTGCTTTAGCTCTCTTGCGCTAAATTCGTTCAAAACTACCTTTTTCATCTCATCTCCTTGTTAAAAAATTTATAAAATATCGGATAGATAATAATCGTAATAACTAACGCTACAAGACCTGATGGTAGGTCAAATGGAAGCGGCAAATAGTACTGGAAGATAAATCCAAGCAATGCGCCTATGACAAATGAGATAACGCCAGCCATGTGATAGTCTGGTTCGCTATTAAATTTAGCGATGTCGTACTTTCCTTTTTTGATGATGTAATAATCAGCTATTAACGGACCAGCAAGAGGCGGAGCAAATGTGCCAAGTATCGTGATAAATGACGCAAAAAACATTTGATAAAAGGCAAATGAGCCAAGCACAGTGCCTACTACGCCAGCGATTAGCACTAGTTTTTTTCTATTTATGTTTAAATTTATGCTTGAAAGTACCGGACCAGTATATAGCGAGTTGCAGTATAGCTCGGCGTTATTTGTAGTCCAAAGCGATGCTGTCCAAGCGATGACACCGATGATAGCTAAAAGGGCTGACTTTGTTAGCATCCACTCTACGTAGTTAAACTGGCCAACGCTTACTGCGCCGATGTAGCCAACTATGTTTAAAAGAGGGTTTGTTAGTATAAAGCAAGCCACGACACCTGCAATGACAGCTTTTACTGATTTGTTAAATCTAAATAGATCAACGCCCATAACAGCTCCTGCTATCCAGCTACCAACGACAGCAGTGATGGCATTTCCAAGTCCAAGACCTTGTATATTTTTGGTCTTTTCTAAAAAGGCCTCAGCTCCGCCACCTTCTGCTAACATCTCGTAGCCAACATAGACTGCGATGATCAAGATAACAGGGCTTATAGGGATCGCGATAGCCTCGATAGCTTTGATGCCCACGTATGCTGTGATGGTGAAGATGATGCCAAAGATAAAGCAAGCAAGAAAGACCTCAAGCGTGATCGGAGCGATATCTTTGTAGCCAAAATTTGCTGGGTCAAAGACGATGACGCCACTTGGATTGCCTATAAATGAACCCCAAATTTGACCGACCATCCCAGTGATGCTGGCAAACCAGCCAAGTGTTAGCAGTGCCATGATGATCATTGGCAAATTTGCACCTTTCATGCCGTAAGAGTACCTAGAGACTAGAGCTAGGCTCATACCAGTTTTTTGGGCCATTATGCCAAGTAACGCAGTGATGATACTTAGCGAGCCCATACCTAAAATGATCGCCCAAATGGCGGTTTGAGGTGAGACGCCAGGCTTTCCGCCAAAACCGGCCAGAACGCCACCTATGAAAAGTCCAGTAACGACGTAGCCAAAACCTACCCAGACCATTATCTGGTTAAATGTCGGGCGTCGCTCGGACATCGGAACCGGAGATAGCATACGTTCGCCATCTTCTAAAACAACATTCTCTTTGTCGCTCATACAAGCTCCTTTCATAAAATTTTGTCTTTTTTTATTATAGCTATATTATTTTTTTCTTACGAAAAATATTTAATTTGTAATTTAAATTTTTATCATTAATGTTACGAATTGTTAGTGTTTTTAAATTTCCTTAAAAGCACTCCTTTAGATATTTTAAAAGAAAGTATCGCTAAAATACGCACTAAAAATTTGCATAAATTTAAAGGTAAAAATATGTTTGAAGTCGTTATCGGTTTAGAAGTTCACACTCAGCTTAATACAAAAACTAAAATTTTCTGCTCTTGCTCGACTAGCTTTGGTGACGAGGCAAACACCCACGTTTGTCCTACCTGCCTAGCTCTGCCTGGAGCGCTACCTGTGCTAAACAAAGAGGCTGTTAAAAAGGCGATCAGCTTTGGCACAGCGATAAACGCTAAGATAAATAAAAAATCAGTCTTTAATAGAAAAAACTACTTCTACCCAGACCTTCCAAAGGCATATCAAATTTCACAGTTTGAGATACCTATCGTAGAAGGTGGTGAGCTCATCATCGACGTAAATGGCACTAAAAAGCGTATCGGCGTAACTAGAGCGCACCTTGAAGAGGACGCTGGCAAGAACATCCACGAAGAAAACGAGAGTTTAGTCGATCTAAACAGGGCCGGCACGCCGCTTCTTGAGATAGTTAGCGAGCCAGACCTTAGAAGTAGCGACGAGGCGGTGGCTTATCTTAAAAAACTACACTCGATCCTTCGCTTTTTAAACATCAGCGACGCAAATATGCAAGAAGGTAGTTTCCGCTGCGACGCAAACGTCTCTATCCGTCCAAAAGGTGACACTAAGCTTTACACAAGGGTTGAGATAAAAAACCTAAACTCATTTAAATTTATCCAAAAGGCGATTGATTACGAGGTAGAGCGCCAAAGCGCAGCGTGGGAAGATGGCAAATATGACGAAGAGGTCTATCAAGAAACAAGGCTGTTTGACACGACAAATTTAGTGACAAGATCGATGCGTGGCAAAGAGGATAGCGCGGAGTATAGGTACTTCCCTGACCCTGACTTGCTGCCTGTTGAAGTGCCAGAAGAGATGTATAACGAAGCGATCAAAATTCCAGAGCTTGCCGAGCAAAAGGTCGCAAGATATGTTAGCGAGCTAGGCGTAAAAGAGAGTGATGCGCTAAATTTAACCCAAAGCGTTGAGATGGCTAGATATTTTGAGGAGCTAATCGCCGCTGGAATTCAGCCAAAGCTTGCTACTACGTGGCTCATAGTCGAGCTTCTTGGCCGCTTAAATAACGGCGTAACGATCGAGACAAGCCCGGTTGGTAGCGCTAAGATGATAAATTTACTAAAACGCATAGAAGATGGCACTATAAGCGGCAAAGCTGCAAAAGAGGTGCTAGACTATCTAATGGAGCATGATGCGGACGTAGATAGCGTCATCGAAAAGCTTGGCTTAAAACAAGTGAGCGACGACTCAGCGATCATTGCGATCATAGATCAAATTTTAGCTGCAAACGCCGACAAAGTAGAAGAGTATAAAAACGGCAAAGATAAGATGTTTGGCTTCTTTGTCGGTCAGGTGATGAAAGAGGGCAAGGGTGCCTTTAACCCAGGCAAGGTCAATGAGCTTTTAAAGGCCAAAATAGGCTAAAAAAGGGCTAAAATGAGCATAGCAGTCATCGGAGCTGGCAAGTGGGGCAGTGCGCTATTTCACGCATTTAGTGAAAATAACGAGTGCGTCATCAGCTCAAGAACGCCAAGAGATATGCCAAATTTTGTAAGCTTAGAAAAGGCTTTGGAGTGCGAATATCTAGTCTGCACGATCCCAACGCAAGCTACAAATTTATGGTTAAAGCAAAACTACAAAAACAAAGGTCAAAAGATCCTAGTTGCCAGCAAGGGCATAGACACGGCAAATCTTAAATTTCTAAATGAAATTTATGAAGACTTTGTTGATAGAGAAAATTTGGCCTTTCTTTCTGGGCCGACCTTTGCAAAAGAGATCATGCAAAAGCTGCCTTGCGCCTTGGTGGTAAATTCTAAAAACCAAAATTTAGCTTTAAAATTTGCTTCATTTTTCCCAAGCTATATGAAAGCATACACTTCTGATGATGTGATCGGCGCTGAGGTGTGCGGGGCGTATAAAAACGTGATCGCCATAGCTGGCGGTATCTGCGACGGACTTGGTCTTGGCAACAACGCAAGGGCGAGCCTCATTTCACGTGGGCTTGTTGAGATGGCTAGATTTGGCAAATTTTTTGGCGCAAAAGATGAGACATTTATGGGGCTAAGCGGCGCAGGGGATCTTTTCTTAACCGCCTCATCGATACTCTCGCGCAACTACCGCGTAGGTCTAGGCATCGCAAGGCACGAGAGATTAGAGAAAATTTTAAATGAGCTTGGCGAGGTGGCAGAGGGCGTGGATACCGCAAAGGCTATTAGTAAGATCGCTAAAGAAAAGGGCATATATGTGCCTATTGCTAGTGAGGTTGAAAATATGCTAAATGGCAAAGATGTTTTTGAGAGCGTTAAATCGCTTTTGGGAAGAAGATGAGAGCTTTTAAATTTATACTTTTTGTGGCTATTTTTGCTCTGGGGCTAAACGGCGCAGAGGTGAGCCTAAGAGCCAAGGTCTCACAGATGATAATGGTTGGCTTTAACGGAGCCAGCACAAAAGATGCTGCGTTTCGCGCGATGTTAAGCGACGCTGGGTATGAGAGATTTGGCGGAGTGATGCTACTTGGCAGAAATGTCACCAGCAAAGCCCAGCTAAAAGCTAGCATAAAGGCGATCAAAGAGAAAAGTTCTAAAATTTTCATCGCTATCGACGAAGAGGGCGGCAACGTGAGCCGCATGAAGGATAAGAGCTTTGACGGTCCATATCCTAGCGCATACGAGGTCGCAAGCACGCTTGATATCAAAAGCGCTTATGATCTCTACTCAAAAATGGCTATAAATTTAAAAGAGTGCGGCATAAATTTAAATTTCGCTCCAGTGGTTGATCTACATGATGAAAACTCACCGATCATCGCCGCTAAGCAAAGGGCGTTTAGCGAGTATGCAAGCAAGGTGGTGATCTACGCTGATGCTTTTATGGACGCATTTAAAGAGCAGGGCATCTTAACGACACTTAAGCACTTTCCAGGGCATGGTAGCTCAAAAGAGGACTCACATAAAAATAAGAGTGAGGTCACGCTAAGCAAAGACGCGCTACTGCCATACAAAGACGCCATAAGCACTGGTAGAGCGCAGATCATCATGGTTGGACATCTTTTTGTAAAAGGCATCGACGATGACAATCCAGCCACACTTTCTAAAAAAATAATAACCGATCTCTTGCGAAATGAGCTTAAATTTAATGGCGTAGTCATCAGCGATGATATGCTGATGAAAGGCGTTGGCGACGAATCTTTAGCGCAAAAAGTGGTGAAATTTATAAACGCTGGTGGCGATATCTTGCTCTTTAGTGAGTTTAAGATAAATAACCAAAGAACGGCTGATCTAATCACTCAGATTATAATTGACGCCGTAAATGAGAAAAAGATCAGCAAAGAGCGAATCGACGCATCATACAAGAGGATAATGGCTCTAAAAGCGAAGCTTTAAATTTGGCTCTAATGAGTTTAAATTTACTCAATTAATAAATGTAAATTTGAGTAAAAATTTAATAGTTTAGACGTAAAATTTAGAGCTTGTCTAAAATGCCAAAGCCACTCTCACAACCCATCAAATTCTTTTTTTAGTTCTTCTCTTAGCTCCTCGGCTCTATCTTCGCCGTTTTTGAAATTTACCTTTACAAAGCCATCGATCTCGTCTAAAATTCCAACAAGTTCGCTTTCCCAGTTTGCATTTTCTTGTTTCAAAAGTGCTTCTAGCTTATCTCTTGTCTGCTCGAGCTGATCAAGGGCTTTGTCCTTGTCACTAGCCTCGTTTAGCGCATCTTCAAAGAGTATGTCCTGTCTTAGAGCATTTATCTTTTTTAAGATGACATTGCAAAATTTAGGGTATTTCTCAGCGTTGCTTAAATTTTCTAAAACCTCTTGCGCAGCCTTTTGATAGGCAGGTACCGCCCCCTCATCGTCAAGCTTTTTAGTTAGTTTTTGTATCTGAAAATATAAAATAAGCGCCGCAAAAAACGCAAGTAGCAAATAAATCGTTACGCTATTCATTTTTACTCCTTTTTCTAAATTTATCCACGCTAATTATCGCTAAAGCCAGCCAGATCATACAAAATGAGACGACTTTATAGCCGTCTAAAATTTCGCCATAAATGAAGACCGCGCAAAGGATCGCGATGGTTGGTGAGATGTATTGCAAATAGCCAATCGTCGTTAAATTTATCCTTGTAGCAGCTGCGTTAAAAGCGACAAGTGGCACGATGGTGACGATGCTTGAAGCGATCATTAAAAGTGAGTCTTCATTTAGTCCAAAGTGGCTTTGCGAGTGAAAAACCAGCCATAAAACGTAGCCAAGCGCAAATGGAAACATAAAAAATGTTTCGATAAAAAGCCCATTAAATGCGCTAATCTTCGCCATCTTTCTAACCATCGCGTAAAATCCAAATGAAAGTGGCAAGATGATAGAGACAAGTGGCAGACCGCCTTTGGTGTAAATTTGCACGCAGACGGCTGCGATGACGATGCAAACGGCTATGGCGCCAGCTTTGCTTAGGTGTTCTTTAAAGATGATGACGCCAAGAAGCATGCTTATCAATGGATTTATAAAATAACCCAAACTCGTGTCTAAAATTTTGCCGCTACCCACCGCATAGACATAAACGCCCCAGTTTATGGTGATAAAAATACCGCTTAAAAATAGAGCCTTTAGCGAGCGGATATCCTTAAGAAGCGCAAAAATTTCGCCCATTTTGCCATTAATGCAAAGCACTGCTGCCATCAAGAAAAATGACCAGATGATCCTGTGGGCTAAAATTTCATAAGCATCGACATCTTTGCTAAATAGGTTGAAATAAACCGCCAAAAACCCCCACATAAAAAAGGCGCTAAGCGCGAGAATAACGCCTTTTTGGCTCTCATTTAGTCTTGGTATTTTTGTCGCCTTTTATAGAATTTATACTATCTATCATCAAAAGCGTGACAGAGATGGCTAGGCAGATCATCAAAAAGTATGAGCTTTTCTCCAGTCTCTCGCCGATGGCAAATGAGACAAAAAGCATCATTATAGGCTCAAAATATGTAAGCAAACCTAGTACATTTATCGGCACGAGCGTGCTTGAGAGGATCTGGGCGATGAGGGCTATGCCGCTGATAGCACCAAGCAAGATGAGCAGATAGTAGATGTTTGGATTTTGGCTCATTACGTAGTCCATATCGGCTGTGAGCGCAAAATAAAATGAGAATAAAAACATAAAAATTATCTCGATAACAAAGCTTGAGAAATTTGCAAGGTTGTAGTACTTTCTAATGGTAAAATAGACTGGATAAAGGCAAAAAACTACAGCGCTCTCCCACGAGATGCCACCACTAATGACTGCTGTGCTAAAGACGCCAATGGCAGCGAAAAATATCGATGCTAACTTTGTTTTTGAGAGGTGCTCTTTGAAAAATATCCGTCCAAAAAGGACCATGACTATTGGCATGATGAGGTAGCCTATCGAGACTTTTAGCGCTGCGCCGTTACTTGGAGCCCAGAGATAGAGCCACATCTGAAATGAGACGATGAGCGAGGTAGCAAGCAAAACTAGTAAAATTTTAGGTTTTAGCTTTATTTTTAGAAGTAAAAATTTGAAATTTCGCTGCTGTTTTAACAAAAAAATGGCGGCGATGACAAAAGGCATGGCAAAGATCATGCGGTATCCAATAAGAGCTTGTGTGCTGATGGGGTTCATGAGCACTGACATGTAGTAAATGCAGTTAAATAAAACTGATGCCAAAAGCGAATAAAAAATGCCTTTTATCATGAAAAAAATCTTCTCTTTTTCTGGGTAAATTTAAAGTAGCGATTGTATGTAAAATATCTTTAATAACCCATTAATGGCTTTTATTTTTTAAGTTTTGCGTGATATAATCTGCGCTAAATCAAGGTAAAAGATAGGAAAAATTTATGACTTGGAACAGAGATAGTTGGAGAGAATTTAACATCTTGCAACAACCAACTTATCCAAATTTAAAAGAGCTAAAAGAGGCTGAAGAAAAACTAAAAGCACTTCCGCCTTTGGTATTTGCTGGTGAGGCTAGAATTCTCAAAGATGAGCTTGCAAAAGTTTGCAACGGCGAGGCATTTTTGCTTCAAGGTGGCGACTGCGCTGAGAGCTTTGCAAATTTTAACGCAAACAATATCAGAGATATGTTTAAGGTCTTGCTTCAAATGGCGATAGTTTTAACCTTTGGCGGTGGCTGTCCAGTGGTCAAAGTAGGCCGCGTGGCAGGGCAGTTTGCAAAGCCTAGAAGTAGCGACTATGAAGAGCTAAATGGCGTTAAGCTGCCAAGCTATAGGGGCGACATCATAAATGGCTTTGAATTTGACGAAAAAGCTAGAGTTGCCGACCCAAAACGCATGATAGAGGCCTACTATCAAAGTGCTTCTACGATGAACCTCTTAAGAGCCTTTTCAAGAGGAGGTTTGGCTGACCTTCATCAGGTGCATAAGTGGAATTTAGGCTTTGTTAAAAGGCCAGAGATCGGTGAGAAATACGCAAAACTAGCTGATGATCTAACAAAAACTCTATCTTTCATGGCAGCTTGTGGCATCACTTCGGCAAATACTCCAGCGATAAATCAAACAGCAGTCTATACATCTCACGAGGCGCTACTTCTGCCTTATGAAGAGGCGCTAACTAGGGTTGATAGCCTTAGTGGCGAGTGGTATGACTGCTCAGCTCATATGCTTTGGATAGGCGAGAGAACGCGCGGCATAAACGACGCTCATGTGCATTTTTTAAGTGGTGTGAAAAACCCTATCGGCGTAAAGATCGGACCAAGTGCAAAAGCTGAAGACGTCGTCGCGCTCGCAAATAAGCTAAATCCAGAAAATGAAGCTGGCAGACTAAATGTGATAATCAGAATGGGCGCTGATAAGATCGGCGAAAATTTACCAAAAATTTTAAGAGAGCTAAAACGCGAGGGGTTAAATATCGTTTATAGCATCGATCCTATGCATGGCAATACCGTTAAAGCCTCGAACAACTACAAAACTCGTGAATTTAGTAAAATTTTAAGCGAGGTTAGAAGCTTTTTTGAAATTCATAAAGCTGAGGGCACAAGAGCAGGTGGCGTGCATCTTGAGATGACTGGCAAAGATGTGACTGAGTGCACCGGTGGCGCGCTAAACATCACTGAAAGCTCGCTAAAAGAGAGATACGAGACGCAGTGCGATCCAAGACTAAATGCTGATCAGGCTTTAGAGCTTGCATTTTTGATGGCTGATCTAGTTAAAAAAGCTTAAAATTTATAAAATTTGGAGAAAAATATGGCAAATATTTATGATCTGATAGTAGTTGGCGGCGGACCTTGCGGCATAGCTAGTGTAGTGGAGGCTAAAAGAAATGGCTTAAGTAATGTTTTGCTCCTTGAAAAAGGCGACAACCACAGCCAAACTATAAGAAAATTTTATAAAGACAATAAACGCGTGGATAAAGAGTATAAAGGGCAAGATAGCACGATACATGGGCTAGTTTCGTTTGAAGATGGCACAAAAGAGAGCACGCTTGATTATTTTGACAAGCTACTTGACTCTGAAAAGATCGAGGCGTTTTTTAACTCTGAGGTTGAAAGCGTAAAAAAAGAGGGAGAAATTTTTAAAGTAACTACCTCTAAAGCTGTCTATGAAGCCAAAAATGTTATGGTCTCTATCGGCAAAATGGGACGACCAAACAAACCTGACTATAAGATCCCGCCATCACTAAATTCAGTTGTAAATTTTAACCTTGATAACTGCACAAACGGCGAAAAAGTGCTAGTTGTAGGCGGTGGCAACTCTGCAGTTGAGTATGCTATCGAGCTTTGTCAGTATAACAAAACTACGATCGCTTACAGAAAAGATAAATTTAGTCGTGTGAATGAGACAAATTTAAGCGCACTTTGGGAGCTTGAGAAGCATAATAAAATAAAAGTAAGGCTAAATCACGATATAACCGAGATCGATAATGAATCAGGCAAGGTAAGAGTGCATTATGAAAATGGCAAGATCCGTGTCTATGACAGAGTTGTTTATGCGATCGGTGGGTCAAGTCCGGTTGATTTTTTACAAAAATGTCAGATAAAAACTGATGAAAAAGGCACTCCGATAGTTGATAGCAATTACCAAAGTAGCGTGCCAGGACTATATGTGGGAGGCGACATCGTTTTAAAAAATGGTGGCTCGATAGTAGTCGGACTAAATCACGCTCATAGCGTCATCAAAGATATCTTAAAAGGCAAGGCACAAGCTTGATAAATAAAATCGCACTAGCTATTGTTTGTCTGATAGCTGGCTTTTCTCTCTCGTTTTTGAAATTTCAAAAAGAGGACGAGGCGCCAAAAGATACTAATCAAACGATTTACTCTATAAATTTTGATGATCTCCCAGAAGAAGAGAAGCAAAGATATGTAAGCAAAGACGATCTTTACGAGTATGGCGGCTACATCACGCCAAAGAGCTACATGCAAAATTTTGTTGATGACAAGGATCTAAATTTATCAGACAATGTAAAAGAGCTTCAAGAGCAAGTGCGTGAGCTAAGCAAGAAAAATGAAATTTTAGCCGCTGATAATGTTGATATGAGCGAGAAAAATTTAGACTTCATAAGCAAAATTTCAGAGATGAAAAGAAATATTGAAAATGAAAAAAACGAGATAGTAGAAAAAAATCAAAAGGCTCTTGGCGAGCTTGAGGCGCAACACTTTGAAAATATCCAAGCTTTGACAAAGCGCCTAAATGAAGCGCAAGCTGATATGATAGAGAGCTCAAAAGCCTATGAGAAAAAGATAATCGACCTTGAAAATGCGATAAATGACGCTAGAAATGGCGATGAGAGCAAACTTAAAGATGCCAAGGCCAGCTTTAATAAATTTAAAGAGAGCTTCGAGGCAAACTACACTGCTTTAAAAGAGCAAAATAACGAGCTAAATGCGACACTTGCGCAAAAAGAAGCTCTTATAAAAGAGTATGAAAAAGCTCAAAGCGAAAAAGATAGAGGCGAGAAAAAAGAAATTTTGCTTTTAAAAGAGGAGATCGAGCGAGTTAAAAATGACGCCGACACTCAAAAATTTAGCTACGAAAAAGAGATAAATGCGCTAAGTGATGGCTTTGAGACGCAAAAGAGCGTTATGGAGGATGAGCTTTCTAAAAAGGCAAATAAGATAATCGATCTGCAGGAGGCTCTTGAGTCAAACAAGACTGCACTAAAAGATAGAATTTACGAGCTTGAAGAGATCAAGAAAAATTTAAACTCAAAAGATCTAATGGCACAAAGCTATAATGGCAAAAATTTAGAGCTAAATGCCTCGCTTGCAGCACTTCATAAAAGCTTTGATGATCTAAAACAAAAGAGCTTAAAAAGTGAGCAAGAGAACAAACTTGCAAATGAAAATATAAGCTCGCTTAAAAAAGAGCTTGAGAGGGCAAATGCCCTAAATAAAAAGCTTGAAAAGCAAAATTTAGACGCAAACTCAACTCTAAGCGAGCTAAGCAAAAAGCTAAGTTTGAGTGAAGAGAGCCTTAAAAAGAGCCAAGAAGAGCTAAAAGCGCTTGATACGAAGACAACTAAATTTCTAAAAACGCTATTTGATCAAAACCAAACCATCTCTTTGCAGTCGCAGAAACTTGGCTCAAACGAGGGCGAGCTAAAGAATTTGAGCTCAAAGCTTGATCTAAAAGATGCAAAGATAAAAGAGCTCGAAGAAAATGTCACAAAGACAAGCCAAATGCTCCTTTCTAAGCAAAGCGAGCTAGAAACTCAAAAAAGAACACTAAAGATCGATATGCAAAACTATGAAATTTTGCGCCAGCAGATAAATATGCTACAAAAAAAGATAGTTGATACCTCAACATTTTTAACCGACAATAACAAAAGTGGCGGCAAAAATTTACTAAGCTTGCAAAATGAACTAGAAAATGCAAAGCAAAAGCTAAACGAGAGTAACAAGACGATCGAGCGGCTAAATTCAAAGATAAGTGAGCTAAGCTCGAGCGGTCATAAAGGCGGAGCCGTAAATGCCCAGATCATCGAGCTTCAAAAAGATATCGAGCAAAATTTAAACAGGCAAGACGAGCTTGAAAATGAAAATGTAAATTTAAAAAATATCTTACAAGCTACGACAAAGCCAGAGACCCCAACAAAGCTCGTCCTTATCTCTAGCATCGAGTGCGACGATATGGACGCAAAGGACAAGGTGAGCATAATGTGCAAAAACAGAGTGAGCGAGTTTTTGCAGAGATTTAACTCAAACTACATGTATGAGATCATCCCGATCGTGGATAAGAAAAATTTTGTCATCCCATCAAATGTCGCTCAAAATATCAAAAAAGATGACCTTGGCAAGCTAAACAACTACGTAAATTACGGCGTTGGTAAGGAGCGTGCAAAGGCAGCTGCTGAGCTTATAAAAGAGGAATTTGGTGACTTTGCAAGGATCAGCTTTAGCTCCGAAGTGATCGTAAAAGATGTGACGCGCGGCTTTATCATCAAGGTTTATAGATGATCTTAGCCCAGCTTGAAAATGGCTATCGCTACAACAGCGATACGCTCGTTCTTTATGATTTTATCTGCTCTGGCGTAGGCGAAATTTCTGGCAGAGTTTTGGACGTTGGAGCAGGGTGTGGGATACTTGGACTTTTGCTTAAGCGTGATTTTAAAAAGATAGATCTAAGCATGCTTGATCTTTTGGAGCTAAATAGCGAAATTTCTAGCTTTAACGCAAAGAGCAACTGCCTAGAGGCTAGAGCCATAACGGCTGATTTTGCAAATTTTAAAGATAGTGAGAAATTTGATCTAATCATCTCAAATCCACCCTTTTATCATGACGGTGTTATAAAAAGCCAAAATGAACACATAAAAGTTAGCAGATATGCAAGCTCGCTAAATTTAAAGGATTTTATAAGAGGCATAAGCGTAAATTTAAAGCCTCATAAAAAGGCGTTTTTTTGCTATGCGCCAGATGATCTTAGCGAGATAGTGGCTTGTTTGAAAGAGCATAAGCTAAATTTGGTGAGTTTAAAATTTGTCCATACCAAAAAGGATAAGCCAGCAAATTTGGCTTTACTTGAAGTGCGAAACAACTCAAACTCAAAGCTAAAAGTCCTACCACCTCTTGTGATGAGCGAAGATGGCTCACACACGAAAGAGGCAAGCGAGATCTTTAAAAAAGCTGATACAAACAGCATCTCTTACAAGGAGATCGCGTGAGGGCTGATGGTTTTAGCTATGAGTTTGATCCTAGCTTTTGCGAGAGTTGCGGGGGCAAGTGTTGCACTGGCGAGAGTGGCTATATCTGGATAGATGAGGGTGAAATTTTAAAATTTTGCGCCGCTTTTGGTATCTCAAAAGATGAGTTTGAGAACAAATTTTTAATACGTGTCGGGCTTAGGCGAAGCATAAAAGAAAAGCCTTATGATGACGGTTTTGCTTGCATATTTTTTGATGAGAAAAATAAAAACTGCTCGGTTTATGAGCTAAGACCTAAGCAGTGCAGGACATTTCCGTTTTGGGATTATTTTAAAAAAAATTTAAAGGAGCTAAGAGCAGAATGCATTGGCGTAAAATTTTAATAATTTTTATAAGCGTATTTTTTAGCACGCATCTGCTTGCAGATGATAACAAAAGTGTAAATTTACGCCTAATGCAAGCTCTCATCTCGCAAGATAGCGGTGATGTAAATGCTAGCATCCAGACCTATCTAGGACTTTTTAAAGAGACAAATCAAAAGACCTATCTAAAAGAGGCGATCAAGCTAGCCTTTGCTACAAAAAATGAAAATTTAGATAGCCTCATGGCTGAGGGCGAAAAGAGTTTAAAAGACGATAGCGATTTTATCAGGATCAAGGTTGCAAATTTAGTCAATCTCTTTAAGTTAAACGAGGCAAAAGAGCTGATGCAAGAGCTTGCCACAAAAGAGCCAAACGCTCAAAATTTGCTCATGCTTGGCACCATTTGCATGATGCAAAATGATACAGTAACGGCGCTAAAATACTTTGAAGAGGCATACTCGCTAAAGCCTGAAGAGGAGAATTTGCTCCGCATCGTTGATATACTTTTAAACCGCATGGATAATGTAAATGATGCGACAAAATACCTCGAGAAATTCCGCGAGGAGCAGGGATGCACTCAAAAGACATGTGAGCTTTTGGCTGAAATTTACTCTCAGCAAAGAAATTTCCCAAAGGTGATCGAGCTTTTTGAAGAGATCTACGACATCACTCACGACACCTCTTATCTTGACAAGATCGTGCAGTATTTTGTCTATGCTAAAAATTACAAAGCGGCTATTGAAATTTTGAAAAAATATGGCTACAACGACGCCACGCTGATGGATCTCTACGCTGCGACTGGAAATTTTGGCGATGCATACGTTTTGGCGGTTAAAATTTATAACGACAGCAGGGATCTAAATTTCTTAGCAAAGGCAGCCATTTACGAGTACGAGATGAACAAAGATAGCCTAGATGAAAAAAAGATCGCTGATATCTTAGATAAATTTGAAGCTAGCGTGCCAAAGCTTAATAATGATATGTTTTTTAACTACTACGGCTATTTGCTAATTGATCATGAGATAGACCCTAGAAAGGGCGTAGAGATGGTGCAAAAAGCGCTTGAGATCTCGCCAGACTCGCCTTACTATGAGGACTCGCTAGCGTGGGGATATTTTAAGCTTGGTGAGTGCAAAAAGGCAAAGGGCATAATGATTCACGCGATGAAAGATGTTGATTTTAGGACTTCAAAAGAGGCAAAAGAGCATTTACATCTAATCGAGCGCTGCATAATAAATTTAAACAAAAGGCTTAAAAAATGATACTTGATGAGATCATAAAAAAGACAAAAGAGGATCTAAAAAAGCGAAAAGCTGACTTTCCTATGGAGTGGCTAGGTCGCTCGCTCGCATACAACCCATACGTGCCAAGAGACGTTTTGGGCTCACTTAGATCAAGTAAAGATGAGCCTATAAAGATCATAGCAGAGATCAAAAAAGCAAGTCCGAGCAAGGGCGTGATAAGAGAGGACTTTGAGCCGATCAAGATCGCTCAGGAATACGAGCAGTACGCAAATGCTTTTAGTATCCTAACAGAGCCTCACTGGTTTAAGGGTGATATCGAGTATGTCACACAGGTTCGCCGCTACGCCTCAAGGCCTATCCTTAGAAAAGACTTTATCGTTGATAAGTATCAAATTTTAGAAGCGCTTGTTTATGGGGCGGACTTTATCCTGCTTATCGCCAAGGCGCTAACTCAAGGCGAGCTAAAAGAGCTACTTGAATACGCGCACCACTTGGGGCTTGAGGTCTTAGTAGAGACCCATGACGCGAGCGATGTGAAAAAGGCGGTCTTTGCAGGAGCAAATATAATAGGGATAAATCATAGAAATTTAGATGATTTTACGATGGATATGAGCCTTTGCGAGAAGCTCGTGCCGCTTTTGCCAAATGGCAAGATAATAGTCGCTGAAAGCGGACTTTACGAGCATGAGCAGCTTCGCGAGCTAAGCAAGATCGGAGTCGATGCCTTCTTGATAGGAGAGCATTTTATGAGACAAGATGATATAAAAAATGCCGTTAAAAAGATAAAGGAGGGCGAGTGATGCAGCACCTTTGTGCCCCTTGGAGAAGTGAGTATTTCAGCGCAAAAAAAGATAGTTGTGTCTTTTGCGAGGTCATAAACTCAAAAGAGGACGACGAGAAAAATGGCGTGCTTTTTCGTGCTAAGCACTGCTTTGGGATCATGAATTTATATCCGTATTCGCCTGGACACTTTATGATCATACCAAATCACCACACCGACAAGATCGAGGAGCTTGACGAGGAGACGTGGTTTGAGATGAGTAAATTTGTAAGGCTTGGGGTTGAAATTTTAAAGCGTGAGCTTCACGCACAGGGCGTAAATATCGGTATGAATTTAGGCAAGGCAGCAGGTGCTGGCATAGCTGAGCACGTGCATTATCACCTTGTGCCAAGGTGGAGCGGGGATACAAATTTCATCACGACGATCGCCGATGTGAGAGTAAATGGCACGCCGTTTCATCCGCTTTTTGAGAAGCTAAAAAAGGCTTTTAGTGGCGTTATTTGAGCTTGATATAGAGCAGTGGCTTGAAAAAAGAGGCGACTTTGAAGTCCTGATAGACGCTAGATCGCCGCATGAATATGCCTACTCGCACATAAAAAATGCGATAAATTTATACGCGCTAAACGACGCAGAGCACAAAGAGGTAGGCACGATCTACAAAAGCGACAGAGCCCTAGCTAAGAGCCTTGGTGCAAAATACATCTGCAAAAATTTGCAAAACATCATCGACGAGGTCTATAAAAGGTGTAGGGTCGGCTCTGCGATTGGTATCTACTGCGCAAAGGGCGGGCTTAGATCAAGCTCGGTTGGTTTTGTGCTAAGCATGATAGGATATAGAGTTTTTAGGCTAAGTGGCGGCTACAAGGCATATAGAAACCATGTTTTGGAGTTTTTAGAGCGTCCTTTAAGCACGAAATTTATCACTCTTTTTGGCAACACTGGCTGCTATAAAAGTAAGCTAATAAGGGCACTCACGCCGTCAATAGACCTTGAAGCGATGGCAAATCACTTAGGCTCAGTCTTTGGCGCGATAAATGGCGCGCAGCCTAGCCAAAAAAGCTTTGAAGATGCTTTATTTGAGGAGCTTTCTGCGCTAAAAGATCAAATTTGCTTTATCGAGGGCGAGAGCAGAAGGATAGGCTCGCTAACACTTCCAAAAAGCCTTTATGAAGCGATGCGCAGCGGCATCTGCGTTGAGATTAGCGCGAGCTTGAAGAATAGAATTTCTTGCATCACAAGCGACTATAAAAGTGTGGATAAAGCCTTTTTTGATGAGTGCATAAAGAAAATTTCGCCCTTTATCGACAAAGAGGCCAGAGATGAGGCTGTGGCTAAATTTAATGAAAATGACATCGCCAAAGTGGCTGAAATTTTACTCACAAAATACTACGACAAGGTCTATAAGAAAAATGAAAACATTAGCGTTTTTGTAAGCTCTGATGACTTTGATGAGGCTGTAAAAAAGCTAAATTTGATAAGAGATGAGGCTAAATTTTAAATCCTTTTGGCGCTTTGTTTGGGCTAAATTTCATCTCTAAATTTAAATTTACTCTCTTTGGTTAGGTCAAATTTACTTTTAAATTTAAGATAGATCGTTTTTGTGCTTAAAAATGGCTTATTTTAAGGCTGTTTTTTATATTTCTGCATAAAATTTCTTGCTATTTTTGTGAAATTTCTAGTTAAATTTTCTGGGTTACTGGGTTAAATTTGGTTGGCTTGGTTGGCTTGGTTGGCTTGGTTGGCTTGGTTGGCT
>NZ_CABPVL010000002.1:750718-786198 GCF_902460895.1 Campylobacter concisus
GTTGGCTGGTTGGCTGGTTGGCTGGTTGGCTGGTTGGCTGGTTGGCTATCACCCCTCCGCTTTTTAAATTTTGCTCCAAATTTGCCAAATTTATCGAAATACTAAAAATAATATGCATAAATATATGTAAAATATTTTGTATTTTTCGCTTTTTTAACTCAAAAATTTTTCAAAAAATTTAAGATAACGCCCAAATTTCGCTAAAAAGTTAAAATGGATTTAAAATGCTTTGGGATATAATTTGCGATAAATTTATCAAAAGGCTAAAGTGATGATAAAACAAATTTCTGGTTCACAGATGATAAGCGAAGCCTTGCACGAAGAGGGCGTTGAGATAGTTTTTGGCTATCCTGGCGGTGCAGCTTTAAATATCTACGACGAAACATATAAACAAACTTATTTTAAGCACGTCTTGGTTCGCCACGAGCAAGCAGCCGTTCACGCAGCAGACGGATACGCTAGGGTTAGCGGCAAAGTTGGCGTGGCTTTTGTGACAAGCGGCCCTGGCTTTACAAACGCAGTCACTGGTCTTGCCACGGCTTACAGCGACAGCATCCCAGTTGTGCTTATAAGCGGTCAAGTACCAACCTTTATGATCGGCACAGATGCTTTTCAAGAGATCGATGCAGTCGGCATTTCACGCCCCTGTGTCAAACACAACTTTTTAGTAAATAGCGTCGAGGAGCTACCTCGCATCATAAAAGAGGCGTTTTACATCGCAAGATCAGGCCGCCCAGGACCAGTTCATATCGATATCCCAAAAAACGTCACTTCAAGGCTTGGCGACTTTGTCTATCCAAAAGAAATTTCTATCCCAAGCTACAAACCGACATATAAAGGCAACTCAAAGCAGATAAAAAAAGCAGCAGCTGCGATAAATGAAGCAAAAAGACCACTTCTTTACATCGGTGGCGGTGCTGTCGCATCAAATGCAAGCGAGATCATACGTAAATTTATGAAAAAAACTGGCATCCCAGCGGTCGAGACACTTATGGCTCTTGGCGTGCTTGATGCAAAAGATGAGCTAAATTTAGGCATGGCAGGCATGCACGGCAGCTACGCTTCAAATATGGCTCTTAGCGAGTGCGACCTTCTCATATCGCTTGGCGCTAGATTTTGCGATAGGGTCACAGGCAAAACGGACGAGTTTGCTAAACATGCTAAGATCATTCATATCGACATCGATCCAAGCTCTATCTCAAAGATCATAAACGCGCACTATCCGATAGTTGGCGACCTTACAAACGTGCTAAGTGAGCTTTATGAAGAGGTGAAAGGTGAGCCTAAAAACTATGCGCCTTGGAGAGAAATTTTAGATAGATATCAAAAGCTAAACCCACTTGGCTACACAGATAGTGACAAGGTCTTAAAGCCTCAATGGGTGGTTGAAGAGACCGCAAAGATAGTTGGCCCTGAGGCTATCATCGCAACTGATGTTGGTCAGCACCAGATGTGGGTAGCGCAGTTTTATCCATTTAACCGCGCAAGGCAGCTTGTCACAAGTGGCGGTCTTGGTACGATGGGATATGGTCTCCCTGCAGCGATCGGCGCAAAGTGTGCCAAGCCTGAGCATTTGGTTGTAAATTTCACAGGCGACGGCTCGATACTTATGAATATCCAAGAGCTAATGACCACTTATGAGACAAATGTCCCTGTCATAAACATCATCTTAAACAACAACTTCCTAGGCATGGTGCGCCAGTGGCAGACATTTTTCTATGAGAAGCGCTACTCATCGACTGATCTTAGCTTGCAGCCTGATTTTGTAAAGATCGCTGAGGGATTTGGCGGCGTTGGCTTTGTTTGCAAGAGTAAAGATGAGTTTAAAAAGGCGTTAAAAGAGGCGATCAAGAGTAAAAAATCAGCTCTTATCGACGTTAGGATCGACCGCTTTGAGGACGTGCTTCCTATGGTTCCAGCTGGGGCTGCGATTTATAATATGATATTAAAGAGCAAGGAAGAAAAATGAGTATCAGAAGAACGATATCAGTTATAGTTTTAAATGAACATGGCGTTTTGGCTAGGATTTCTGGGCTTTTTGCGGGCAGGGGCTACAACATCGACACGCTCACAGTTGCTCCGATACCTGAGAGCAACTTCTCAAGACTAAGCATCGTCACAAGCGGCGATGAGAGGGTTTTGGAGCAGATCGTAAAACAGCTTCATAAGCTCATCCCGACATATAAAGTCATAGAAAGTGGCGAATTTGTCGAAAAAGAGATGGCTCTTGTGAAAATCCCACTTGGCGAGAATTTCGCCGGACTTGAGGCGATATTAAAGACATATAATGGCATCGTCACAAACACAAACGAAAACTACATCGTCGTCATGGTGGCTGATGATGCGAACAGGGTAGAGAGCTTTTTAAAATCGATAAAGAAATTTAACCCAGTTGATGTCGTGCGCGGCGGATCTGTGATAATGGATATATGATGAAACTAAGTGAAATAGCCTTAAAAGTAAATGCTACTTTTAGCGGAGAAGATCTTGAAATTTTTGCTCTAAATTCTTTAAAAAATGCAAATAAAGCTGAGCTAACATACTGTGATGGCGAGAAAAATGCCAAATTTATAAGCACTTCAAACGCTGGAGCTATCTTGGTGACAAAATCGCTTTTAGATCTAGTGCCAGCAGGCATGGTGGCGCTTGTGTGCGACAACCCGCACCTTGCATTTGCTATCCTTAGTAAAATTTACGCTAAGCCGCTTTTTTGCGAGCCAAAACCTTCAAATATCGCCCAGAGTGCCACTATAATGCCAAATGTCTATATCGGCTCAAACGTGAGCGTGGGCGAAAATACGATAGTGATGGCTGGAGCTTTTTTGGGCGATAACGTAACTATCGGTAAAAACTGCATCATCCATCCAAACGTCGTCATCTACAATGACTGCGTCATCGGTAATGAGTGCCACCTGCTAGCAAACTGCGTTATAGGCAGTGACGGCTTTGGCTATGCGCATACAAAAACTGGCGAGCATGTGAAAATTTATCACAATGGCAATGTTGTTTTGGGTGATTTTGTCGAGATCGGCGCTTGTACGACGATAGATCGCGGCGTTTTTGAAAGCACGATGATCGCAAACTACACAAAGATAGACAATCTCGTTCAAATAGGCCACAACTGCGAGCTTGGAAATGGCTGCCTCATCGTCTCACAAACTGGACTTGCTGGCTCAACAGTGCTAGGCAGAAACGTCGTCATGGGCGGACAAAGCGGCTCAGCTGGTCACGTAAGCGTTGGAGACTTTGCTCAGATCGCGGCACGCGGCGGCGTTAGTAAAGACCTACCTGGCGGCAAAAAATACGCTGGAGCTTATCCGATAATGGAGCTTTCAGAGCAGTTTAAACTACAAGCAAAGATATTGAGATTTTTCAAGAAAAACTAAATTTGGCGGAGCTCTCCGCCAAATAGTTGTCGTACTTCTATAATTTAAATTTTTCTATTTATTTTATTTCACCGCAATCACAAACTAACATTTATGGCTAATAAAAATAGCCAGCAAGAGATCTAATTTAAGCATTAGGCTTAAATAAAATTTAATGCTCATAATAAACGGCTGAACTAATATGAGCAAAGTGTTATAAGGTGTAGTAATTTTTATATTTAATGGTGTAGAGAGCAGTCTATCTACTAAAGCTTGTTTGCTCGTGGCGGTAAAAAGCAAATTTGGATACATGCTTTGATATATAAAAACTTCTAAAAGATATTAGTAAAACGCTGGTGGATAAAATTCCTTTTACTAAGGTGATTTGTCTAAATTTATAAGGTAATATCACACCAACATTTACTTTATTGCTTATTAATTTTAACTCTTTATAGTGGTTACATAAAATGTGAATTCTAGAAAAGAAATTTACAAAGCTAAATTTATTTTCTGTTTTCGTCTAGGACTTTTTGCATGCTCTCTCTAGTCGCCTCTAGCCAGTTTTGTTTTGAGGTATCGACTAGATCAAGACAAAAGAGCTTGATGCCAGCTTTTTTAAAGCTAAATTCTTTCACTTTCATCGCATCGCTTCCAACGATCACGATAGGCTGAACCTTTAAATTTAGCTTTTCAACCAGCAACTTCGCACCACCTTTAAATGGTAATAATTCTTTGGTTTGAGACCTTGTGCCTTCTGGAAATATCGCTAAAACACGTCCATTTTCTACTCTGTCTTTTGCTTCGCTTAAAAGCTTTATTAGTGAGTGCTTATTTTCTCGCTCGACCGCTATCATCTTTGGAAGGCTCAAAATTTTACCGATGATTGGGATCTTGCCTATTTGCGCCTTTGCGATCCAGCAGATATTTTTAGGATGGATCTCTTCAAGCACGATGATGTCAAGCATGCTTTGGTGATTTATCAGCAAGATATTTGCTTCGTCGCTAAATTTACCGATGACTTCTAGCTTATACCCGCCAAAAAATCTCTGCGATCTGCCCCAAAATTTTCTTATGGCTCTATTTTTAGAGTTAAAGAGCCACATAAAAAATACGACAATAACGACGCTTATCACAAATTCAATAGAAAAGAAAAAAGCTCTAATTTTTGACAAGATCACCCTTTCTTACCCAGCCGATTTTGCCGTCTGCGAATAAAATTTTTGAGTAGTCATCTTTTGTGTCTAAAATTTCAACATTTTCATTTTTGCGAGATGTATAAAAAACGGTTGAATTTTTAGTTGGCAAGATAGTGACGCTCACATCTGGCTTAAGCACTGCTTTGCCAAAAGGATTGTAAGTGTAAATCCCTAGTGCGATAAAAACAGCTGCCACAAAGAAGTAGCTTAGCTTTCCTCGCCAGATCGCTAGTAAGATAAAGATAGCGACCAAAGAGTAGATCGTGATATCTTTGTAAGTGCTAAATTCACTTTGTTTTGGATTTAGACCGATTTGCGTGCTAACCTCGTCCTCTTCGACGCTCACAGGCAGTGAAAAGCTCTCAAATTTAGCTTTTTTTAGGTTGTAGTAGTTAAAGTCAAGTGTCTTTTTGTTTGGCTTAAACACTGCAAAATAATATGCACTTTGTGAGTTAAAGTCGCCGTTTATCGTATCTACGCCTTGCTTTAGGATCGTTTTATTTTCGATATTAAATGCGCTTAGATCGACATTGTTGCCATAAATTTCAACGACCATGATATTGTTTATATCATCAAATTTAGTCGTTTTAAATTTCTTTACCTCAAGGTTGTCAGCGACGATGTGGTTGTAATTTTCGTCACTTCTAAGCTCTTTTAGCTTTGGTAAAAAGATATTTATGTTTGAGTTTTGATAGTTCTCGCCATTTCTTTTTAGATCCAAGCTAACTCGTAAAGTCTTTGCATCAATGCTTGTTGCTTCAAGGTAGAAAGTGCCGATGTATTTGTTTTCTTCGCCTTTTACCCATTGAAAATTCTTCTTATTTAGCCATTTGATATTTGTTTCATCAAGCTGTGTCTCAAACTCAAACTCAAGGTCGCTTTGCGTATCAGCTACGATCTCAACGCTAAAAATTTCTCCTACGACGACATTTTTAGGGATATTTGTCGCTTTTAAAAGGAGGTCTTTTATTTTTATCTTGTCATAGACTTGATTATCAGGGACGCTGATGTCTGGTTCGTTTGTCGGGACGATATTTCGCATCTGCTCTGGAGTGATACGCTCTGGCTGTGGGGCGATAGAGCGTGGAGAGACGAGCTTTCTTGATATATCTTCTTCGCTTGGAGTCTTTGCTTGCGGCTTTGATGCTTGGCTATTTACAAATTTATCCTCTCTTGCCTCATCCATCATGTCAAAAACGCTGACTTCATCAGTGTTTGCGGCAAATAAATTTAGCGCGAGTAGGGCGATAAAAAGTGTTCGTTTTACCAAACTAGCCCTTTTAACATCTTCATGCCATCATCTGTGCCTAAAATTTTCTCGCAAGCGCGCTCTGGGTGAGGCATAAGACCAAAGATCCTCTTACTCTCATCGCAAATCCCAGCTATGCTATCAACTGAGCCATTTGGATTTATCTCATTGCCGTGGCTGTCGCAGTATTTTAGCAGGACTTGCTCGTTATCATATAGGCTTTTTAGCGTATCTTCATCAGTGTAGTAGTTGCCCTCGCCGTGAGCGATAGGGATATTTACCACTTCGTTTTTGGCTAAATTTGATAGAAATTTATTGTTATTTGAGATCACTTTTAGGTGGTGATATTTTGAGACGAAATTTAAATTTTCATTTCTTCTCATCGCACCTTTTAAAAGTCCAAGCTCAAGAAGCATCTGAAAGCCATTGCAAATTCCTAAAATGCAGCCGCCTTTTTTTGCATGCTCTTTTACAGCTTGCATAGCAGGGCTAAATTTAGCTATCGCAGCCGTTCTTAGATAGTCGCCATAGCTAAAACCACCAGGCAAAACGACTAGATCAGCATCGATCTTATCTTCTTTGTGCCAGATGATCTGCGTTTGGCAGCCAAGTAGCTTAAAAGCATGAGCTGTATCTTCTTCGCAGTTTGTGCCAGGAAAAAGTATGATCGCTACTTTCATAGCACGATCTCGTAGTCTTCGATGACAGTGTTTGCTAGAAGCTCTTCACACATCACTTTTAGCTGATCTTTTGCTTTGCTTTTATCGCTCTCGTCGATGTCTAAAACGATTTGTTTGCCTATCCTGACATTTGAAATACCGCTAAATCCAAGCGAATTTAGAGCGTGCTCCACTGCTTTACCAGCAGGGTCCAAGACCCCGCTTCTTAATGCTATGTTTACGACAGCTTTCATCTTTGTCCTTAAGAAAGAATTCTTCTTAAAACTTCTTCGTAAGCTACTTTTACGCTACCAAGGTCTTGTCTAAATCTATCTTTGTCAAGTTTTTCGTTTGTTGTCGCATCCCAAAATCTGCAGCTATCAGGGCTTATCTCGTCTGCTAAGATGATGTTGCCATCTTTGTCGATGCCAAATTCGACTTTGAAATCAACTAGTTTTAAATTTCTCTCTGCAAAGAATTTAAATAATATAGAGTTGATCTCTCTTGCTGTGTGTCTTAGTGTTTGTAGATCTTTTTCGCTCTTTACTAGACCCATGATGATGCAGTGCTCATCAGTAACTAGTGGATCGTGCAAATCGTCATTTTTGTAGTAGAACTCAACAAGTGTAAAAGGTAGAACTGTGCCTTCTTTTATGCCAAGCCTTTTGCTAAGTGAGCCAGTTGCGATATTTCTCACAACAACTTCAAGAGGTATGATCTCGCATTTTTTGACCACTTGCTCAGTGTCGCTTATTGTCTCAACTAGGTCAGTGACGATACCTTTGCTCTCTAGCAGTTTAAAAAGCTGAGTAGAAATTTTGTTATTTAGCGCACCTTTGCCAGCTTCGTTGCCTCTTTTTTGAGCGTCAAACGCTGTTAGATCGTCTTTGAATTCAGCCACAAGTAGATTTGGATCGTCTGTGGCGTACATTTTCTTGCCTTTTCCCTCGTAGATAAGCTCTCTTTTTTGCATGTTGTTCTCCTTTAGATTATTGTTGTTTTATCTTTAAAATTTTGATCGTATCAATCGCTGTTTTTAACTGAATATCTTCATCGACTTTTTTCTGTGTGATTATATTTTTATCATCTTTTGCTTCAGTTTTATTGCCCTCACTTGTTGGATTTATCTTGTTTAGCTCGCTCTTTAGGTGCGCTTTTAGTTCGCTCTCTTTGATGCTAAATGCACTATCGTCGCTTTGTGGCACTTTGCCAGGATGCACGACTACATCAGGTGTTACGCCAACTGCTTGGATAGTTCTGCCACTTGGTAAGTAGTATCTTGCGATGGTTAGTCTTAGCGCTTCTGTATCGTCTATTGGTAAGATCACTTGAACGCTGCCTTTACCAAAGGTGTTTTCACCGATTATCACCGCACGCTTGTGATCTTGCAGTGAGCCACTTACGATCTCGCTAGCACTTGCACTTCCGCCATTTACAAGGACAACAAGTGGGAGTTTTGATAAGGTTTTGCTAGCGCTTGCTTTATACTCTACATTTTCAGATGCGTCACGACCTTTTTGAGATACGATGATACCATTATCTACGAAAAGATCGACTAGATCAACAGCTTGATTTAAAAGACCGCCAGGGTTGTTTCTAAGATCAAGTATGATGCCATTTGCTTTTGGATGCTCTTTGATAGCCTCTTTTACCTTTGTGACGACGTTTTTGTCAAAATTTGTGACGCGTATATAAAGGATGTTATCGTTTTCTATCATTTTTGCATAGACAGACTCAACTTTTATAAGATCTCTTATGATCTTTACGTCAAATGGCTTTTGCTCGCCTTTTCGCAAAATCGTAATTGTTATCGGAGTTTTTGGCTTGCCGCGCATCTTATTTACAGCTTCATCTATCGTTGTACCGATAGTTGAGTTGCCATCGATCCTTAAAATGATATCGCCTGCCTTTATGCCTGCTTTATCAGCTGGAGTATCCTCGATAGGCGAGATAACGGTTAGTGCGCTATCTTTCATGCCAACTGTTATGCCAAGTCCGCCAAATTCTCCGCTTGTTTGCACCTGCATATCTTTATATGCTTTTTCATTTAAAAAGCTTGAGTGAGCATCTAAATTTTGCATCAAACCAGCGATGGCTTTGTCGATTATCTCTTTAAATTTAATATCATCAACGTAGTATTTTTCAACGGTTGAGATGGTTTTTGTAAGTTTTGAAAGTGCTTCAAGTTTCGCACTCGCCTCATCTTCGGTTTTAGCAAAAAGTGCATTTACTGCTACGCTTGAGATGAGTATGGCGCCTGTTATTTTTAGCGCAAAAGATCTAGTAAATTTGTTCAAAATATCTCCTATATTTTTTGGCTCAATTTTATTAACATTTGGCTAAAAAAAGCATAAATTTAACCTTATATTTTTATCTTTTGTCTATTTTTAACACAAATTTATAACAGCAAATTTTAGCAATTATATAAAAAGAGTGACAAAGGCTATAAAAATACTTGACAATATAAGACTAAAGTTATATAATGCCGCCATTATAAAATAACTTAAGGAGCTTTAATGGCTGACATAACAGAAAATTTAACAGCGCAGATGCAAGAGACACTTGAAAAAGGCGTTAGCTTAGCGATCTTTTCTAAAAATCCACAAGTTGTGCCACTTCACGTCTTTTGGGCTTTGCTTGCTGATAGCAATTCTATTTTAAATCAAGTATTTAATAAGATGAATATAAGCAAAGACGCAGTCGAGCTTGAGATAAAAAGCAAGATCTCGTCACTCCCAAGTAGCTCAAACGTTACAAAAGATAACGTTTCAGTTTCAAGAGAGCTTATAAATTCGCTTGAAAATGCAAAAGCTTTAATGGTAAGCATGGGCGATAGCTACGTAGCTGTTGATACTTGGATCATCTCTGCTCTTGAGCTTAGTGAGATCAAACAAATTTTAAGCAAATTTTGCGACATCTTAGAGATCAAAAAGAATCTTGAGAGCATAAGAGGCGGTAAAAAGATAGATAGCCAAACTGGCGATGATACACTTGATAGCTTAGAGAAATTTGGTATCGATCTAACGCAAAAAGCCCTAAATAAAGAGCTTGATCCAGTCATCGGACGTGATGAAGAGATCACTAGAATGATGCAAATTTTAATAAGAAAGAGCAAAAATAACCCTATCTTGCTTGGTGAGCCAGGCGTTGGTAAAACAGCTATCGTTGAGGGGCTAGCTCAAAAGATAGTGGCTCGCGATGTGCCAACAAGCCTTGCAAACAAGCGTGTTATCGCACTTGATATGAGCGCAGTTGTAGCTGGAGCAAAGTATAGAGGCGAGTTTGAAGATAGGCTAAAAGCTGTCATCGACGAGGTCAAAAAAGCTGGCAACATCATACTTTTTATAGATGAAATTCACACCATAGTAGGAGCTGGTGCTAGCGAGGGCGGAATGGACGCAGCAAATATCCTAAAACCAGCTCTTGCGCGTGGCGAGCTTCACGCTGTTGGTGCGACAACATTAAAAGAGTATAGAAAATACTTTGAAAAAGACGCAGCACTTCAAAGACGTTTTCAACCAATAGACGTCAAAGAGCCGAGTGTAAATGAGGCACTTCAAATTTTACGCGGTATAAAAGAGCGTCTTGAAGTTCATCACGGCATCACGATAACTGATAGCGCGCTAGTTGCCGCAGCAAGGCTAAGCGACCGCTACATCGCAAACCGCTTCTTGCCAGATAAAGCAATAGATCTTATCGACGAGGCAGCAGCTGAGCTTAAGATGCAAATAGAGAGCGAACCATACGAGCTTTCAAAGATAAAACGTGAGATCGTAACGCTTCAAGTAGAAAAAGAAGCTCTAAAGATGGAGGATGCGGATAAAAACAAAGAAAGACTTGGCGAGATCGAAAAAGAGATAGCTGATCTAAATGAGAAAAAGCTAGCGCTTGATACTAAATTTGAAAACGAAAAGGCCGTTTTTGGCGGAATTTCAAAAGCAACAAAAGAGATCGATAGCTTAAAATCACAAGCTGAGATAGCAAAAAGAAATGGCGATCTTCAAAAGGCTGCTGAGATAGAATACGGCAAGATAGCAGACGCCAAAAAGCACAAACATGAGCTTGAAGAAAAATGGGAGCACATGAAAAAAGAGGGCGTGCTTCTTAAAAATCAAGTCGATGAGGAGCTTGTGGCTGAAATTTTGAGCAAATGGACTGGAATTTCAGTTAAAAAGATGCTAACAAGCGAAAAAGAAAAATATCTGCGCATCGAAGAGCATCTAAGAGAGAGCGTTGTCGGTCAAGATGACGCATTACACGCACTTGCACGTGCTGTTAAGAGAAACAAAGCAGGGCTAAATGAGGGTCAAAGGCCGATTGGTTCATTTTTATTTCTTGGACCAACAGGCGTTGGTAAAACTCAGTCTGCTAAGGCTTTGGCTAAATTCTTATTTGACGATGAGAAGGCGCTTATCCGCTTTGATATGAGCGAATATATGGAAAAACATAGCGTGAGCAGGCTTCTTGGTGCGCCTCCAGGATATGTGGGCTACGATGAGGGCGGTCAGCTAACAGAGGCAGTTCGCAGAAGACCATACTCAGTCATACTTTTTGACGAGGTTGAAAAGGCTCACAAAGATGTATTTAACATACTTTTGGGAATTTTAGATGACGGACGTGCGACTGATAATAAAGGTGTAACGGTTGATTTTAAAAACACGATCATCATTTTAACTTCAAACATCGCTTCAAATTTCATCATGGAGCTAAAGGGCGAAGATCGTGATGTAGCTGTTAAAAACGAGCTTAAAAACTACTTTAAACCTGAGTTTTTAAATAGGCTTGATGACACTATCATATTTAATCCTCTAAATGAGCAAGGCTTAATATCTATCGTAGAGATCATGTTTAAAGAGCTTGAAAAAACTCTTCACAACCGCGGTATCAAGGCAGTTTTAAGCGAAGAGGCTAAGAAATTTATCGCAAAAGCTGGCTTTGACATAGTTTATGGAGCAAGACCTCTTAGAAGAGCGCTTTATGAGCTAGTTGAAGACAAGATCGCTGATATGATCTTGAAAGATGAGCTTGAAAGTGGCGATGAGATCACCATTGATAGCGACGGTGAGAAAATCATCATTAAGAAAAAATAACTTCAAATTTACTTGGCAGGTTGGATCAACTTGCCAAGCATAAATAAATTTAACTAATATCCTTATTTGATCTGTAATAAAATATAAAAAATAGCACGCAAAGCATCGCTATAAAGGCAAAGACTATCAACGTGCCATCTTTAAATGAGCTTAAAAACATGCCGTTTGTATTCATGCCAAAAAAGCCAGTGATAAAATTTAGTGGTAAAAATAGCACCGAAAGTAGCGTTAAAAGGTAGATATTTTTGTTGATCTTGTCGTTTTTGTCACTTTGTATAAATGTATAGATATCTTCAACTCTATAGGCGTATTCGTTGGCTATGGTTTTAAATACGCTTGCTTCATGGATGCTGTTTTTAAGCTCTTTTTTAAGCCCTTGTTGCTCGCTTTGGCAGATCGCAAGGGCTTCGTAAAAGTGCGAAATGCTATTTTGAAATTTCCTTATCTCATACTTTAAAAAGTGGTGTCTTTTTATAAATTTCTCAAAATTTTTCTTGCTAGCATAAATTTTCTCATACTCATTTAGCTCGTCTTGATGCTCTAAAATTTTATTTGCATATTCGTTACAAATCCCCTTAATAGCTGCTTCAAAAGTGCTTTTGTCGCATTCATGTTCAAGATCTTCTTTGTAAATTTTGCCATCTTTAAATAAAAATTTAAAAACTTGCTTTTGCGATGATGAGATGAGCATGATGTAGTCAAACCCTTCTCCATAAAAATATCCACAAAGTGCGCTTTTATAGCTCATCTGCGCTCCTTTTTGCGTAGAAATTTCGCTTAAATTTAGCAAATTCTCCAGCCTCTATCGCCTCTCTCATCTCTTTCATCAAATTTAAATAGTAGTGCAGGTTGTGAAGGCTTGCTAGTCTAAAAAATGTTAGCTCCCTTGCCTTAAAAAGGTGGTTTAGATAGCCTCTGGAGTAGCGCTTGCAGGTGTAGCACTGGCAAGCTGGGTCTATCGGCGCGTGGTCGTTTATAAATTTGGCTGATTTTATATTTATCTTGCCAAAGCTAGTAAAAAGCGTGCCGTTTCTTGCGTTTCTTGTTGGCATGACGCAGTCAAACATATCGACGCCTCGCTCCACGTTTTCAACTAGGTCTTCAGGCGTGCCAACGCCCATTAGATAGCGAGGTCTTAGCTCATCCATAAATGGCATAACCGCCTCAACCGTCTCATACATCGCATCGTTGCTCTCGCCAACGCTTAGCCCACCTATGGCAAGGCCGTCAAATGGCATCTGATTTAAGGCTTCAGCGCAAAATTTACGTGCCTCATAGTTGGTGCCACCTTGAACGATACCAAAGATATTTTGCTGCAAGCCAACGCCCTTACTCTGCATAAATTTGTGGTAATCAATCGCCTCTTTTGCCCATTTTATCGTTCGTTTTATGCTAAGATCTATCCTTTTTGGCTCAGCTGGCAAGGCAACCAAATCATCAAGTATCATCATGATGTCGCTGCCTAGGTCATACTGCGTGTCAAGGACGGATCTTGGCGTGAAGTAGTGCGTGCTGCCGTCGATGTGGCTTTTAAATTTTATTCCGCCATCGTCGTTTTTGGTGTTTGACCTAAGCGAAAATGCCTGAAATCCGCCGCTATCAGTTAAAAACGAGCGATCAAATTTAGAAAATCCATGAAGCCCGCCAAACTCACGCACGACCTTGCTGCCAGGGCGCAGATACATGTGATAGGTGTTTGCTAAGATTATCTTTGCGTCTAAAATTTCACTCATATCAAAGGCATCTAGGCTTTTAACTGCGCCAACCGTGCCAACTGGCATGAAAACTGGCGTTTGTATAACGCTGTGAGCAGTTGTTAGGACGCCTCGCCTTGCGTTGCCATCTTTTTTTATAACTTCAAATTTCATCTAAGTCCCTTAATTTTTGATTTTTTATTTTAACAAAATTTATAATATAATACAGAAATTTTAAGGCAAAGGAACTTTTTGCAAAAAAGAAATGATATCGTTTTTAGCGAAGCAAACGGCACTGCAACAATAAAATTTGCAGGCGAGTTTAGCTACAAAGACGCAAAAAATTTACAAAGCATTTTTAAAAAAATCCAAAAGCTTAACGGCAATGTTAAATTTGACTTTAGCGAGTTAAAGAGCATTGATTACGCTGTTTTGATCCTTTTAAAAAACACGCTAAATGGCAAGAAATTTGAGATCATTACAAATGACGAGAAGATAAAGGCGATGAGCGATCTTTTAAATGATGAGAAGATTGATTTTAAATATATGCCACCGCACAATAGCCTAAATTTTTTCTCACGTCTCGGTGAGAAAATTTGCGAGGGATTTGTAAATTTGCTTGAGTTTGGCTCGTTTTTGGGCGAGTTTTTGATAAAGAGCGTGAGGATTTTATTTAATCCTGCAAATTTAAGATTTAGAGAATTTAGCAACTACATAAAAGATGGTGGCGTAAATGCCGTTTTCATCGTCTCGCTCACCGCTTTTTTGATAGGCGTCGTGCTTGCATATCTTGGCAGTGCGATGCTTGCAAGCTTTGGGGCAAGTATATTTATAGTTGAGATCATGGGCATGCTAACGCTTAGAGAGGTGGCCCCACTAATCGCTGCTATCGTCATCGCGGGCAGGTCGGCCTCTAGCTTTACCGCGCAAATTGGCGCTATGAAGCTAACTGAGGAGATAGATGCGATGAAGACGATGGGTTTTGAGCCCTTTAACTTCTTGGTGCTGCCACGCATCATCGCCATGGTGCTTTGCGTGCCTGTTATCATCTTTATAGCTGATAGTATAAGCATCTTAGGGCAGATGATCATTTGCCAAACTATTCTTGATATCAGCTTTAGCGACTATCTCAATAGATTTCGCGAGATGGTCGAGCTTAGGCACTTTGCTGTTGGTATGATAAAGGCTCCGTTTTTTGGCGCGGTGATAGCGATCATTGGGTGCATGAGAGGATTTGGCGTTAGTCAAAACGCCCAAAGTCTTGGAGCGATGACAACCGTTAGCGTTGTAAATGCGATATTTTGGGTCATTGCGCTTGATGCATTTTTCGCGATAATTTTTATGTGGCTAAAGATATGAACGAGATAATAGTTGGAAAAAACATAACGACAAGTTATGGCGACAAGATAATGCACGATAATGTGAGCTGGAGCGTCAAAGAGGCTGAAATTTACGGCTTTTTAGGCGGCAGTGGCACTGGTAAAACGACGCTAATGAAGACGATGATATATCTAAAAAAGCCAAATAAGGGCGATATAACGTTTGACGGCGTCAATATGTGGAAAAGTAGCCAAAAGGAGCAGCAAGAGATAAAGCTAAAAAGTGGGACGATGTTTCAGTTTGGAGCGCTTTATAGCTCGATGACGATCCTTGATAACGTGGGCGTTTTGCTCCATGAGTACTCTAAATTTAACAAGCGCCAGATCGATGAGATAGCGATGTTTTGGATACAAAAAGTGGGGCTTAAAAAAGAGGTTTCAATGCTCTATCCAAGCGAGCTAAGTGGCGGTATGAAAAAGCGTGCTGCGCTTGCAAGAGCCTTGGTGCTAAGCCCTAGGGTGCTATTTTTAGATGAGCCAAACAGCGGCCTTGATCCTGTTAGCTCGCGGCAGATGGACGCGCTCATAAAAGAGCTTCGTGATAGCATCGGTGTAACTGTCGTCATGGTGACACATGATGCGGATAGTATTTTTGATATTTTGGATAGATTTTTGATAATAGATAACAAAAAAATAGCCTTTGAGGGAGATATAAAAGAGCTTGAATATCTCGAAAATAACCCGCTTGAAGAGCTATTTAAAATGAGGAAAAAATAGATGGAAAATAGAAATTCTTACACCATTGTCGGCATGTTTTTTATAGCCTGCCTTACAGCTTTTGCGATATTTATCTGGTGGATGACTAGTAAAAATAACACAAAGGTTGATTTCAAGGAGTATTACATCCACACGAGCGAACTGCCAAGCGGCTTAAAGGTGGACTCTACGGTTAAATTTATCGGCGTGCCAGCAGGAACTGTTAGTAATATAGGCTTTGTCGATGACAAAAACGCTCTTATAAATATCACGATGAAGATAAGAGAGGACCTACCTATAAAGGCTGATAGCGTTGCAAGTATCGAAGTTCAGGCTATTAGCGGTGTGGCTAGCATAAATATAAGCCGCGGCACAAAGGACTTTGAGTCAGGTCAAAAGCCTGTCTTGCATCTTGAGGAGAGCCTCTTTTCAAAGCTTGGAAACAACGCAGAAAACATCACTTTTAAGATAAATCAAACCCTTGATAAGGTTGATGGCTTTTTCTCGGCTGAAAATATCTCTCACATCGAGTCAATCCTAAGAAATATCGATAAATTTACTCAGGTTTTAACCGATGAAAATGGTCTAAGCGAGATTGATAGCATCGTTAAAAATGTAAAAAATTTCACCGACAGCCTAAATAAAACAGACACAAAAGAGCTTGCTAAAAATTTAAACACGCTAATCGCAAGTGCAAATTCGGTTTTTAAATCAGCAAATTCAGCCGTCACTGGATATAGCTCGCTTCAAGATATCATCACTCAAAAGGTAAAAAACGGCGAGTATGACCTTAGAAACACGGTCTCTCCGCTTCTTAGAGAGGCTAGTGAGTTTTTAAATGGATTTGACAAGACGCTACGTGAGTTTAGAGGCGCGCTTCAAAGACTTGAGGACAACCCTTACGAGTTCTTCTTCACAAATCCAGTGCCAAATGACAAAGGAGATAAAAAATGAGAAATTTAATCTTTCTAGCAGCTGCATTTTTATTTTTTGGCTGCTCGCTAAAGACCGACGTGCCACAGGCTACGATGTATGAGATACACTACTCAAACAAAGAGTGCTCGGCTGAAAATAAGCAAAAAGAGCTAAAAAATGTCTTTATCGAAAACGTAAGTGCCCTTGATATGGTTGATACCAGAAAAATTTTAATCGTTGCTGAAAACAATAAGATAAGATATTTGAGCGATGCTAAATTTGTCTCTGAACCAAGCGAAATGATATATAAATCACTCGTAAAAGGACTTTACTCAAACTGCGCTGCAAAGCCGATATTTTCACCAAATGCAAAGGATCTTAGGCTAAAAGTTAGCATCATCTCACTTCAAATAAGAGGCGACAAAGCCGAAGTTTCGCTAGCTTACGAGCTATTTAACGCAAACACTTCACTCAAATCAGGCATGATAACAAAAGAAATTTTCTGCCCAGACCCAAGCTCAAGCACTATTTTTGATACGATAAACAAGGCTACAAATTTAGCTATCGATACTTTAATCTCTGAAATAATCTACTAAAATTTTCTTAAATTTTTTGGCTGTGAAAGCTTAAATTTACAGCCAAAAATAGCTTATTTTAAAGACC
The DNA here is from genome assembly GCF_902460895.1 of Campylobacter concisus. GTDB lineage: Bacteria > Campylobacterota > Campylobacteria > Campylobacterales > Campylobacteraceae > Campylobacter_A > Campylobacter_A concisus_BC. The sequence goes on from NZ_CABPVL010000002.1 coordinate 767,625, forward strand.
TTTTGTTATAATGTGGCTTTAAAATACGGAGAATTAATGAAAAAAATTTTAATAATCGCAGATGGAGCTTTTGCAAGAAATTTTTTAGATAGACTTCTTGGAGCAAAGTCAAATTTACACCACTATATCGTCGTTTCAAGCGAAGACCTTAGCCAAAAGGCAAATTATGAAAATTTCACATTTTATCAGTTTGACCCAACAAGCCTTTCAAAGCTAAAGAGCGTAAGCGACGGCTATTTTAGCCAGTTTTGTATCGTGAGTGACAATGAAAAAGAGGCAATTGCCATTTATGAAAATTTAAGACAGATCAGCACAAAAACAGAGACCATTTTCATGAACTCGTGGGAGCTAGATGAAAAGTGCAAAGAGACTTTCGCGAGCGACAAGCACCTAAGTGTGGTTGATATCAGAGATATCGCAGCTTCAAGGCTCATGGACTATCTGCCAGACATGCCTGTATATGCTGATAATATCGGCTTTAGCGAGGGCGAGATCATGGAGGTTAAGGTGCCTATTGGCAGCTCATATATGTATCGCCATGTAAGCTCGATCGCTCAAAAAAGATGGCGGATAGCGCTTATTTACAGAGGTACTGAGATCATCTTGCCAAAGCCAAATACAATGATCCAACCAAGCGATATCTTGCTAATCGTTGGCGATCCAAACGTGCTTCAAAACGTTTATCGTTCGATAAAACGCGAAAGCGGGCAGTTTCCAAGTCCATTTGGTAGCAACATCTACACTTTAATAGATATGAGATCAATGAGTAAAGAGCGCGTTAGCAAGCTCATAAAAGATAGCTTATATGTGCATTCAAAGCTAAATAACAAACGCCTTATCTTTAGGGTTATAAACCCAACTTTAGGTGAAAATTTAGAGACACTAAAGGCGATAAAAGAGAAAAATATCCTTGTTTTGATGGATTATTTTAATAGCGACAATAAATCGATAAAAGATGACGTTTTAAAGCACGACATAGGGCTTATCATAAGCGATGATAGATACTTTTTTAAATTCCAAAAGCTATTTTATGAGCTTAAAATCCCAGTGCTAAAAACGGGTAAAATTTTGCTCTCAAAGGTAAAAGAGGGCGTGATACTTGGCGATCAAAGCCAAGAGGTCGAAAATCAATCAGCCATCATCACAGACTGCTGCGCGCAGCTTGATCTGGAGATGAGATTTTACTATTTTGATAACAAGCATAGCGACGATGAGGCGTTAAAAGAGCACTTTGAGAGCATTAGCACGCTCTTCTCAAAGCGCATAAAGATAGAAAATCACAGCCTCAAAAACCCGCTAGTGAAGCTAAAAGGTACAAATGATCTACTTCATTTTGTGATGTTTAGCAAGAGTGTGGCAAATGGTAGTGCTTTTGCCTTTTTATCGACAAATTTAAATAGACTTTATAAAAAACTAAGCCAAAACGCACAGCTTTTTGTGCCAGTAAGTGAGTAGAAAATGCAGATAAATTTAAACCTTAAGGAAAAGGGCTCAAGCTATAAAATTTATATAAATGAGCTTGAGAAGTTGGAGCTAAAAGGCAAGGTCGGTATCGTCACAAACGCCAAAGTAGCAGGGCTTCACCTTGAAAAGCTACTTAGCGTTTTAAAGTGCGATGAGAAATTTATCATTAGCGTGCCAGACGGCGAAGAGTATAAAAACCTTGAGACGATAGAGCAAATTTTAGAGCAGCTTTTTGTTAGTAAATTTGACCGCGCATCTACGCTCATAGCTCTTGGCGGTGGTGTCATCAGCGATATGACGGGCTTTGCTGCTAGCATTTATGAAAGAGGGATAAACTTCATAAATATCCCAACCACGCTTCTAGCACAAGTCGATGCTAGTGTGGGCGGAAAAACGGGCGTAAATAACAAATTTGGTAAAAATTTAATTGGCTCATTTTATCAGCCAAAGGCAGTTTTTTGTGAGATAAATTTCTTAAAAACACTGCCAAAGAGAGAATTTGCAGCTGGCGTGGCTGAGGCTTTAAAGATGGCGATAACATTTGATAAAGAGATGTTTAACTGGCTAAAGAGCGTAAATTTAGACGATGAAAATTTAGCTAAGCTGGTTGAAAAGTCGATAAATTTAAAAGCTCGAGTGGTCGAGCAAGATGAAAAAGAAAAGGGGCTAAGAGCTATCCTAAACTACGGTCACACCTTTGCTCACGTCATAGAAAATGAGACAAATTACAAGGAATTTTTACACGGCGAAGCGGTGGCTATAGGTATGAATATGGCAAATCGCCTAAGCGTTAGACTAGGTCTCATGAGTGAGGCGCAGGCAGAAGAGATCAAGCAGGTTTTAGTGAAATTTGATCTGCCTGTAAGCTACAAAATAGAAAATGAATATGCATTTTACGAGGCGTTTTTTATGGATAAAAAGACAAAAGGTGATAAGATAAATTTCATCATCGCAGATAAAATCGGCAGTGCGATCATCAAAAATGACGTCAAAAAAGAGGATGTTTTAGAAACTTTGAGAGAATTTAAATGAAAAAGATCCTAGTTTTTTTAGTTTTTTGCTTTGCGCTTTATGCTGAAGAAAACGCTACGCTTGAGCAAAATGTCTCACAAAATTTACAAAATAGCGAGCTTATAAAAGAAATTTCAAACCTAGATAACTCCCTAAAAAATAACATCTGGATCACAAGATACGCCAACTACAACACCTATCAAAAGCTTCTTGATGAGCTAGAGCAAAATGAAAATGAGCTTAAAAAGCTTGATAAAGGCTCAAAAAGAGGTGGCGATCTCATAAAGAGAAGTCAAACTCTAAAAGAGCAGATAAATTTGCTAAAAGAGTATGAGAAAACGCCATTTTCAAATATGCTAGCAGCACCAGAAATGGAGACACCGCCTAGGATAAATAGCCCAGTTGCGCTAATATCTGGCTTTTCATACATCAAAAAGATAAGAAGCGACAAGATCGAGTACCAAAGGCACATCAAAGAGCTTGACACCTTGCTTGAGAAGCTTGAAGCAAAAGAAAATTTGCTAAATAGACTAAATTTAATAGATGATAGCGAGCAAAATAGAGCAAGTCTAAACCTTGCAAAACAAGAGATAGGCGACTTCAAAGCGGCAAAACAGATCGCTGATACCACTTATAGCGTCTATGAAAAAAGGGCTGATGAAGCGATAAATTTGACGACCTCTGACATCAAGGCTCAGTTTTTAAGCATGGGCTACACAGCCATCGTCATCCTTTTAACGATCGGACTAACATTTATCGCTAAATTTATCGTTAAAAGAACGATCACGGATAACGAGAGATTTTACACGGTCAATAAATTTCTAAACGTGCTAAACATCACCGTTATCATCATAATCCTGCTCTTTTCATACATCGAAAACGTCACATATCTAGTAACCGTGCTAGGTTTTGCCTCAGCTGGTATCGCCATCGCGATGAAAGATATGTTTATGAGTATGCTTGGCTGGATGGTTATCATGTTTGGTGGCACGATCCACGTGGGAGACCGCGTCAGGGTCTATCACGACGGGAGCGAATTTGTGGGTGATGTGATAGACATTTCACTGCTTCGCCTAACCGTTTTTGAAGATGTCAGCTACTCTACCTATAAGACAAACCGCCGTGCAGGTAGGATCATCTTTGTGCCAAATAACTACATCTTTACAGACCTCATCGCAAACTACTCGCACTACGGTATGAAGACCGTTTGGGATGGCATAGATGTCGTGATAAGCTTTGATAGCAATCACAAAAAGGCAGCCTATCTAGCAAAAAATATAGTAAAAAAATATTCAAAAGGCTACACTGATATCGCAAAACGCCAGATGAACAAGCTAAGAAGTCAGTACAGCATCAAAAATCCAAATGTAGAGCCAAGAATTTATACATTTTTTGAGCCTTATGGCATCAATATCTCATGCTGGTATATGTCTAACTCATACGCCACGCTCGCTCTTAGAAGCACGATAAGCGCTGAGATAATCGAGGCATTTTTGGCTCACGATGATATAAAGATAGCTTACCCAACGCAAACTATGTTTATAGGCAAGAAAGAAACGCCAAGCGATCATGTAGATCACGCTGAGCAAGAGGGTGAAAATATCTAATGCAAAAGATATTTTTTAAGACATTTGGATGCCGTACAAACATCTACGACACCGAGCTTTTAAAGAGCTACATCAAAGACTACGAGATCACAAACGACGAAGAGGTCGCTGATATCGTCGTGATAAACTCATGCACCGTGACAAACTCGGCTGATAGTGGCGTTAGAAACTATATAAACGGCGTAAAAAGACGCGGGGCAAAGGTCATACTAACAGGATGTGGGGCGGTTAGTAAGGGCAAGGAGCTGTTTGCAAGCGGAATTTACGGAGTGCTGGGAGCTAGTAAAAAGAGCGATCTAAACGAGCTTTTAAAACAAGAAAAGCCCTTTTTTGAGCTTGGAAATTTAAACTCAGTCGATAAAAACATCGTCACAAACTACGAAAATCATACAAAGGCATTTATAAAGATACAAGAGGGTTGCAACTTTAACTGTAGCTACTGCATCATCCCATCAGTGCGCGGCAGAGCTAGGAGCATGGACGAGGCGATGATCTTAAAAGAAGCTAGAATTTTAGCTCAAAATGGCTATAATGAGCTCGTTCTAACTGGCACAAACATAGGCAGTTACGGCAAGGATACAAATAGCTCTCTTGGCAAACTGCTAGCAAATTTAGGCAAAATTTCAGGCATCAGACGCATAAGACTTGGCAGTATCGAGCCAAGCCAGATAGATGAGAGCTTTAGGGAAATTTTAAAAGAGGAGTGGTTGGAGCGCCATCTTCACATCGCACTTCAGCACACGAGCGAGGCGATGCTAAAGATCATGCGCAGGCGAAACAACGCATTTAGCGACTTAGAGCTTTTTAATGAGCTAAGCTCTCTTGGCTTTGCTTTGGGGACTGACTATATCGTGGGCCATCCAGGTGAGAGTGAAGAAATTTGGGCAGAGGCGGTGGAAAATTTCAAGAAGTTTCCTATCACGCATTTGCACGCTTTTGTCTATTCGCCTAGGCGTGATACGCACTCAGCGACGCTAAAAAGCGACGTTAGTGGCGACGTGGCAAAGAGTAGGCTCAAAATTTTACAAGGCATTGCTTTGCAAAATAATGAAAATTTTAGAAAAAAACGTAATGGGACTTTAAAAATTTTAGTCGAGCAAAAAAACGGCGACTTTTACGAGGGTTTTGATCAGTTTTACAACAAAGCTAAAATTTCTAGTCAAAACGACATAACAAAAGAGTGGTTGGAGGTAAGCGAATATGAAATTAAGCCAGATGCCAATTATGCAAAAATTTAAATTTAACAAGAAAAACATCCTGATAATAGCCGCTGTGGCTCTGATAATAGCGCTACTTTTTGCTGTGAGCAAAGAGCCACGAAACATCACCTACTCGCAATATATGCAACTAATGGATGGAAATTTCATCGATAAAGCGGTCATCGACGAAGATGAGGTCATCCTCTATGCGCAAAATAACCGCTTTGCCATCATAAAAGAGGGCATAGACATAAAAGAGCTCATCAAAAAGGTCCCAGTCGAGCGAAGCGTGCAGTATATCACTCCTGGCATGGTCTGGGGAAGCATCATCTTTGTTTGCCTTGTGCTTTGGTACTCCTATATTTTTAGGGCTATTAAGAAAAAAGAGGAGAGCCTTTTAAGCAAAAAGGACGGCGCTTTTGAGATAGAAAGCGTGCTAAATCAAAATGCGATGCCAGTCATCTCAAACGTGAGATTTAGCGATGTGGCAGGCATTAGCGAGGTCAAAAGCGAGCTTAGTGAGATAGTTGATTTTCTTAAAAATCCGCAAAAATATAGAAATTTTGGTATCAAAATGCCAAAAGGCGTGCTAATGATAGGCCCTCCGGGCGTTGGTAAGACGCTTGTGGCAAAGGCGGTTGCTGGCGAGGCAAATGTGCCGTTTTTTTACCAAAATGGCGCGAGTTTTGTGCAAATTTATGTCGGAATGGGCGCAAAAAGAGTTAGAGAGCTATTTAGCAGAGCCAAATCTTACGCACCTTCAATCATCTTTATCGACGAGATAGACGCCGTTGGCAAGAGCAGGGGTGGGGCTAGAAACGACGAGAGAGAAGCCACGCTAAATCAGCTGCTAACCGAGATGGACGGCTTTGAGGACAATTCTGGCGTCATCGTCATAGCTGCTACAAATAGGATCGAGATGATCGACGAGGCGCTGCTTAGATCAGGGCGCTTTGATAGGCGTATATTTTTATCAATGCCTGATTATAACGACAGGGTGGCTATCCTAAATACATATCTAAAAGACAAAAACTGCGAAGTGTCAGCTGAAGATATCGCTAGGATGAGCGTTGGCTTTTCTGGCGCGGCACTTAGCACGCTTGTAAATGAAGCTGCGATAAATGCCCTAAGAAACGGCGAGAGCGTGCTTAGGATGAGAGACTTTGAAGCTGTTTTAAACAAGGTCTTGCTCGGCAAGAAAAAGGTGCTAAGCTACAGCGAGAGCGAGAAGAAAATTCAAGCCATCTATCAAGGCGCAAAAGCGCTAAGTGCTTACTGGTTTGACGTGAAATTTGAAAAAATTTCGCTCATAGAAGACCGCTTTATGGCGACTGAGCAAGAGATCGAGTCAAAGTCTCAGATGCTCTCACGCATAAAGGTGCTTATCTCTGGCATGTGCAAGCTTGAGATAGATGAGAATGACATCTTTTCAAACTCAAGTAACGATCTAAATTTAGCAAAAGAGATCGCCTCAAAGATGGTTTATGAATACGGCATGGGAAATTCTTTCGTGCCAAATCCAAATGATGTGGAAGAAATTTTAAAACAAGCAAAAGATGAGATAATCTCCTTTTTAAAGGGTACAAACGAGCAAATCGCAAAGATCAGCTCATATCTGCTTGCTTATGAAAGTGTGGATAAAGAGACGCTTGCTAAAATTTTAAATGAAAACTACTAATAAAGGAGAAAAAATGAAAGCGAAAATAGGAATTCTGACTATGTCAGATCGCGCAAGTGAGGGCACATACGAGGACAAATCAGGTCCAGCGATCAAAGAGGTACTTGACGGTTGGATAGTAAGTGAGAGAGAGTATTTTTATGAGGTGATCCCAGATGAGCTTGATCTCATAAAAGAGAGGCTCGTGCACATGGTAGACGTGCTAGGATGCGACCTTGTGCTAACGACTGGAGGCACTGGACCAGCTGTAAGAGACGTCACTCCAGAGGCTACTGAGGCAGTTTGCGAGAAGATGATGCCAGGCTTTGGCGAGCTAATGAGAGCTGCAAGCTTGCAATACGTCCCAACAGCGATTCTATCACGCCAAACAGCAGGCATCAGAGGCCACGCGCTAATCATAAATTTACCAGGTCAGCCAAAGGCGATAAAAGAGTGCTTGGAGCCGGTATTTCCAGCGGTGCCATACTGCATAGACCTGATCGAGGGTGCATTTATCGAGACCGATGAAAATGTGATGAAGGTCTTCCGCCCAAAACAAAAGAAAATTTCATAAACAAAATTTGTTAAACCACTGAAATTTATAGCCACCTCTTTTATGAAGAGGTGGTTTATATACTGCTACCTCTTTAAATTTGATGCTTTTTAGCTGTTATTTTAATTTTTGCTTTTGTATGCATGTTTTTTGACTAGTTTTTAGCTTGCTATTTGCCTTGATTTAAATTTTAATGAAATACACAGCGCTTGTGTCATATTTTGCGATTAAAGCTAGAGTGATGAAAAATTTTGCAAAGCATGGCGCTAAAGATTTCTTGCATAGTGATTATTGGTGAATTAAATTTTTAAAATAGCTTTGACTTAAGTGTCCTTAAAACTAAAAACATCATAGGGCTATTATGTTTTTAGTTTTTAAATTTACAACCTCTTGTATTAGAAAATATAGATAAAACATTTGAAATTTCAAGCTAAGGGTTTAAATTTATTGGTTTTTGATTTTTGTTATACATTTATATCGGTATTTGTTTCTTATTTTGGAAGACAGACTAGCAACATTTTCTAAAAGATTTATAGCTAAATTTGCATTATTTTAAATAAATACTATACAAAATAGCATTTTAAATAATAAAAATTAAATATATATTTTATTTTATTTATAAATTACCATATATGCCTAAAAAATTGTTAAAAAACTTGATAGTAATGCTATCAAGGTTAAGTATATTTTTATCACTTTGTGCTATAATCTGCCAGAAATTTAAAACAAGGAAAAGAAAATGGCAGATAAATTTGAATTTCAAACCGAGGTCAATGACCTTTTAAATTTGATGATCCACTCTCTTTACTCAAACAAAGAGATATTTTTAAGAGAGCTCATATCAAACTCAAACGACGCACTTGACAAGCTAAACTACCTATGCTTGACTGATGAAAAGTATAAAAGCTTAAGCTACACTCCAAGGATCGACATCAAAGTAGATGAAAAAGCTAAGACTTTAACCATCAGCGACAACGGTATCGGTATGGATAAAGACGAGCTCATCGCAAATTTAGGCACCATTGCAAGAAGTGGCACAAAGGGTTTTATGCAAAGCTTAAGTGGCGATGCCAAAAAAGATAGCTCGCTGATCGGCCAGTTTGGCGTGGGCTTTTACTCAGCGTTTATGGTGGCAAGTAAGATCGAAGTCATAAGCAAACGAACACTAAGTGAGAAGGCCTATAAATGGACATCTGATGCAAAAAGCTACGAGATCGAAGATGCCCAAAAAGATGGATTTGGCACGGATATAATCCTCCATTTAAACGACAATGAATTTGCAAATTCTTGGCGTATCGAAGAGATAGTCAAAAAATACTCAAACCACATCCCTTATCCTATTTTTATGGATAAAGAGAGCTACGTCGCACCAAAAGAAGGCGAAAAAGAGGGCACTTATGAGACTAAAAACGAGCAGATAAACAAGGCAAATGCGCTTTGGAGGCTAAATAAAGCCAGCTTAAAAGAGCAAGACTACAACGACTTTTATAAGCAAATTTCACACGATAGCAGCGATCCGCTACTTTATATCCACACAAAGGCCGAGGGCAAGATCGAGTATTCGACACTATTTTATGTGCCAAGCACGGAGCCGTTTGATCTCTTTAGGGTTGATTATCAAAGTGGTGTGAAGCTCTATGTGAAGAGGGTTTTTATAACTGACGATGCAAAAGAGCTTTTGCCGCCGTATTTAAGATTTATCAAAGGCGTGATCGACGTTGAGGATTTGCCACTAAACGTTAGCCGCGAAATTTTACAAGAAAATGCGATCATGAGAAGCGTCAAAGAGCAAAGCGTGAAGAAAATTTTAAGCGAACTTGCAAAAGTAAAAGAGAGTGACCGCGATAAATACATCAAATTTTACAAACTATTTGGCAAGGTTTTAAAAGAGGGACTTTATGGCTTTAACGCTGAAAAAGAGCAAATTTTAGACATTTGCCTATTTAAAAGCTCAAAAAGAGATGGACTTATCAGCCTAAAAGAGTACAAAGAGGCGATGAAAGAGGATCAAAAGTCGATCTACTACATCAGCGGCAACAACGAAAATATGCTAAGAAATTCGCCGCTTCTTGAGAGCTTTAAGAAAAACGACATCGAAGTGTTAATAATGGACGAAGAGATCGACACGATCGTCATGCCAATGGTCAATGAATTTGACAAAACACCTCTAAAATCAGTCTCGCATGCTGATATAAACGACGAGATCAAAAGTGATGAGAAGGTCGATGAGAGCAAGGTTGCAAACACACTTGTTAAGATGAAAGAGATCTTAAAAGACGAGGTCAAGGACGTTAGACTTAGCTCAAGACTTTCAAACTCGGCTGCGGTGCTAATATATGATAAAAACGATCCTGATTACGCTATGCAAGAGATGCTAAAACAGATGGGACAAGGCGCAAATGCTCCAAAAGTTAAGCCGATCTTGGAGATAAATGCCGATCATGAAATTTTTGCAAAACTTGAGAAAAATGAGGCAATGGTTTATGACATAGCACCTTTGCTTCTTGATATGGCAAGGCTAAATGAGGGCATGAGCCTAGAAAATCCAGCTAAATTTTCAGAACTTCTAACAAAAGTGATGATAAAAGCTATATAAAATTTGTAAGCCCAAAGAAATTTGGGCTTTTTAATTTGTAGTCTAGTAAAAGCTTAAAATACGAGCTAAGTTAAATTTGGCTCCATTGTTAGTTTGGCTTTTGCTTATTTTTGCTCTTTATATTTTAAAACTTGAGCGTAAATTTCATCTTTTAGTTTTAATTTTTCTTTTTTCAAGGCATCAAGCTCAGAGGCTTGCGCTGCTTTACTATCTATCTTTTCATTTAGCTCGTCATGCTTTTTGCAAAGTGCGGCAAAATAAACATCAGCTTTTTTCAACTCATTTATGAGATCAGTGTATTCGTGCAACATACGTAGCTCCTGTAAAAAATTTATAAATTCTAACAAGGCTTTGTAAATGTTTGGCTATCTAAATTTAGATATATAAAAGCTTCTGGTATATAGCGGTTAAGCCAAATTTATCACAAAATGAAAAAACTAAACGTATTTTAGTTCTTCTGGCTTGTGTTTGCTCTTTACTAGGCGTTTGGTTAGCCGTATGCCATCAACTGTGCCGATGACTAAAAGCTTTGTGCCTGTGCCAATTAGAGTGTCGCCATTTGGCATCGGGATAAATTTGTTATTTATGTCTCTAATGCCTACCACGTCAGCATTTGTGATATTTCTTAGGTGTGTCTCTTTTAGTCTTTTAAACCTTATCCAAGAGTAGTCAGGCACAAGAATTTCTTCTATATCGATAGGCGAGCTTTTTGTGTATAGAAATTGCTCGAGTAAATTTTCCATATCAGGTCTTACGCTCATGGCACTTAGACGCTGTGCGACTAGGCGAGATGGGCTTACGACGTTGTCAGCACCAAGTTTTTTAAGCCTTTGTGTGTCATCTTCACTATCGGAGTTTGTGATGATATGGTAAGGTTTTTTGCGGCCTATCTCTTTTTCATAAAGTCTAACAGATGCGATAAGTGCGATATTGTCAGCGATATTTGGGCTAAGAGTGATTAGTCCTTTTGCACTTGAAAGATGCGTTTTTAAAAAGGCGATTTGAGTGTGAGGCTGAGCTTTTATGAAGTATGGATACTTGTAAATTTGAGCTAATTCTGCGATATCTTCTCTGTCATCAACCACTACAAATGGTATGTGATTTTCACGAAACTGAGCGCTAAGCTCGATCGTGTAGAGGTTGTGATAACAAATAACGAAGTGATTTTTTAGTCTTGCGATCTTGTAAAGCATACGCCTTTCCTTTAAAATGCTAATTAATGTGCCTCTTTTTAGAACTTCTACAACGATACCGATTGATAGCGTAAAAATGATGAAGCCAACAAGGATAAATGTTATAGTAAAAATTCGCCCCTTTGGAGTTATGGGTGCAACTTCGGTAAAACCGACCGTCGTGAAGGTCATGCCTGCTTGGTAAAAGGCATCTATGAGAGAGAAGTTATCTATAAAGATATAACCAAGTGTTCCAAAAAGTAACAGTAGTACGACTGAAATTAGTGGAAATCTAAAAGGTTTTAGTTGTTCGTAAAGCTCAGTATCTAGGCTTATTTCTGGTTTTGCGGAGTTTGACCAGTTGAGGAATTTTAAAAGTCTTGAGAGAAAAGACATAAATTCCTCTTCATTTTATCTCTTAGTTTGACTGTTTTTTCATAGTTCTTAGAGTAGAAGCAGCAACTTTTATTCTTCTTGTTGTGCCATCTTCTAGAGTAACACGGATAGTTCTAAGATTTGGTAAAAATCTTCTTTTAGTTTTATTGTTGGCGTGGCTCACGTTGTTGCCTACCATTGGTCCTTTGCCAGTTATCGCACATCTTTTTGACATTTTTTTTCCTTATAAACAAAAATTTCTGCTGATTTTATCTAAACAAAACCAAAGTATTGCTTAAAATGAACATTTATATTTATAAGTTTTGTTGATTTTTTATTTAATTAAGGCTAAAATAGCCCCAAAATAAAAAATCGGTAAAACAAAAATGCTAACTAAAAATCAAATAGATGAAATTTCAAATTTTATCTATACAATGCCCGATGTTTTTTACGAGTGCCAAAAGCACTTGGATGAGGGCGACATCACTACTGCTATGGAGCTTTTTAGAGGGAGTGAGACTTTTAAAGCGTACTTTGCAACGATAGTAAATTTAGGCGATTTTGGCGTTCAAAACTACACTAGAGATATCTACGCTATGGCTTATCCGCTAGGCATAGACAACCTAAAAATGATAATTTGCTCTTATTTTGTTTTTATCAAATCTCCAAAAAGATATAAGAATTTTGGTGTAAATTTACACTCGATGATGGAGTTTAATGCCAAATTTCTATCTGACTGGAGTAAACTTCTAAACTATCTTGGGCTAAAAAATCAAAAAAATTTATTTCTAGCTGCCTACGCGCTAATTTTGCTTATATTTTGCGAGCTTATCTTTTTGAAGTATCCACATTCGCTTAAACATATCGTTGGCTTTTCTGATATGAGCTTTGATAGGATCTTGCAGCGAAGGTTTGATATCTCGCTATTTGGAGTACTTTTAAAGCTTGCAGGATGGGAGAGCGACAGGCTCAATAGAGAGGAGATTTTGGTCTTAAAATACTTTAAAATTTTGCTCTCTTATGAGGCAAGTACTGCTAAATTTTTTGACTTTGGCATAGATAGGATCACCGATGTTAGCGTCCATGCTTCGGCTGATATGGTTATAAATTTAAAAAAGGCTCTTAGAAAATGAAAGTAACTTTTGAGGGCTCTTTAGCCATTGTTAGGCCATTTGGATTTTTAGAGGTTAATATCACCCCTTCAAGCATCAAAAAGGCCGAAGTAGAGCAAATTTGCGCAAGGCAGATAAGCGCCATTTTGCTTTCATTAAAAAATGTCACATTTTTTAGCCCACTTTGGCTAAATAGCACATGCGAGCACCTCTCAAGTATCGCTAAGCAGATAGGTGCTGAGTTTGCAGTCTGCGACTATGATGATACTTTTTACGAGCTTGTCGCAAAGACTTCAAAAAATATTTTGAGATTTTCACTCTTTGAAAATGAAAAAGTTGCGACGCTATTTTTAAACGATACGCTAGCAGATAGCAGTGAAGCCATCGTGATTTATAACAAAAATGAGCAGTATAAAGACTACATAAACTCGCTTTTGGAGCAAAAGTGTTACAAGTGTAAATTTGTAAAAAGCGTGGAAGAATTTAACGCCGCCAAGCAAGCTTACAAATACACCATCAGCACCCTAAATCACATCGTTTTAGGCAAAAAAGAGTTTAGCACCTTTGTAAGAGGCGACGTCGTCATCTACAAGACAGTAGGGCTCATAGATAGCTCTTTTGTGCAGAATTTTGACTATAAATTTCACGAAAGGTTGCAAAAGGTAGGCTTTAAATTCTTTGTTTTTTGGTCTGATTCGGTTGGCGCTTTAAATACCATAGGCGCTAGTTTTTTGATAAAGCTATCTGAGCTGAGCCAAAAAAGTGGCGCTATAGTGGCAATTTGTGGCTTAAATGAGGGCAACATCTCAGAGACACTTGCATCAAATTTAAAAGCGGCAAAGATACTTTTATATAAAAAGATGGATGACTTTTTCAAAGATGACTCGACGCTCTATTTTAAAAAGCGCCTTATCGACATAGAGCCTACAAAGATGAATAAAAACTTGGTTGAGTTTCTGCCGCTTGTGATCTCAAGCGTCACAGACGTGCTCTCACCTTTGATAGAGAGTGAAATTTTATGCCTTGATGCAAAGATCAGCAACTTTAATGTAGAGGGCGAAAACGACTATTTGCGGGCTTGCGTGCTCTTTTATGGCGACGTACAGATGAGAATTTTGCTTGGTGTTAAAAAGGACAAGCTTGGTAAAATTTGCTCTATTTTTTCAGATAATGGCGATCTGGAGTGTGGCTGTTTAAGCGGATTTTCTCAAATTTTTAGTATCATTGCAAGCAAAATTTTAGATATTTTCATCGAGAGAAATTTAAAGGTAAAACTTAGCAACTTTAAATTTTTCGAAAATGAGATGTTTTTTGACAGGGCAAGCAGTGGAATTTTTGCCACATTAAATGCAAAAGAGAGCCAAACTGGCGTGATTTTTATAAGTAAATAAGGATTTAAAATGTACGTTGCACCTAGTATTTTGTCGGCTGATTTCGGAAATTTAGCAGCTGAGATAAGAGCCATTTGCGAGGCTGGGTGCGATCTGGTGCATGTTGATGTTATGGATGGGCATTTTGTGCCAAATTTAACCATCGGACCAGTCGTGGTAAGTGCCGTTGCAAAGGCTGCTACAAAGCCACTTGATATTCATTTAATGGTTGAAAATAACTCTTTTTTTGCTGACCTTTTCTTGCCGCTAAAACCAAAATTTCTAACCTTTCACATAGAAGAAGAGAAGCATCCAATGAGGCTCATTGATCACATCAGAAAAAACGGCGTAAGTCCTGGCATCGTGCTAAATCCGCACACGCCAGTTAGCGCGATCGAGCATATCATCGATGAAGTCGATATGGTGCTATTAATGAGTGTAAATCCTGGCTTTGGTGGTCAGAAATTTATGCCAGTCGTGCTTGAGAAAACAAGGGCGCTAAGAGAGCTAATAGAGCGCAAAAACGCCAAGTGTCTCATCGAAGTAGATGGCGGCGTAAACGGACTAAATGCGCCTGATCTTGAAGAGGCTGGGGCTGATGTCTTGGTGGCTGGCAGCTATATCTTTTCATCAAATTCTTACGAACAAGCCATTCGCGCCATAAAGCTTGAGTTTTGAAACCAAAAAAACAGCGTTTAGAAAATAGCATTGAAATTTTAGCCAGGCAAAATTTAGGCTATCACGAGTTTATCTTGAAATTTAGTGATATCGAGGAAATTTCATCGCTCATTGACGTGCGTGACCTTGATATGTGGCGAACTCTCGGGCTTGACATCACTAGAAATGAAAGCAACGAGATCGAGCTTGGCACGAGATTTAGAGATATTAGCGAGCAGGAATTTTGCGTCGTGGATATCGAAACGACTGGCGGCACGACAAATGGCCAGATCATAGAAATAGGCGCTATAAAAATGAAAAATGGCACCGAAATAGGGCGCTTTGAAAGCTTTGTGGCAGCTAGTGTGGTGCCTGAAAATATCACAGAGCTAACCGGCATAAGAGCGAGCGATCTAGTTGGTGCGCCAAATTTACTAAACGTGCTGGAGCGGTTTAAAATTTTTCTTGGAACTAGCGTTTTTATCGCGCACAACGTAAATTTTGACTACGGATTTATCTCGCATAGTCTAAATGAGATCGGCCTTGGCATACTGCTAAACAGAAAACTCTGCACCATCGATCTTAGCCGCCGCACCATCGCCTCGCAAAAATACGGCCTTGGCTCGCTAAAAGAACTCCTTGGCATCAACAATACCCACCACAGAGCCCTAAATGACGCAATAGCAGCGGCTGAAATCTTTAAAGTCTGCCTCAAGCGCCTACCTTTTAGCATCCAAACGACAGAGGATCTCATAAGCTTTAGCAAAAATGCCCCAAGCGTAAAGCTAAAACCAGAGCCAGTTTTAAAAGCTTTGGAGTAGGGCAGGTTTAAATTTAAGCCACTTGGCTGGGAATTTAGAAATTTGATTTAGTTGAGGGCTTTTAAACGAGACTTTATGTCCTTGTGTAGTTTGCAATCATCGTGCTTTCAAAAACGCCGCAGTCTATCGCCTTGCAAGCGCTGATCTTTACAAAATCCCTAAAACAACGTTGCTATTATGATAAATTTCTCATGTTTGCCAGTTTTTGTATGCGCATAGCCAAGCCGTCATTACCGATAACGCAGTTTGTTAGGCTGTTTTTCTTTTGTAGCAAATTTAGAGCTTGTGTCAATGTGAAAATTTACTTTGGCAAAGACTTTGCAGTAAATTTGGAGTTAAATTTAGCCCTGAGGTTTTAAGTGATGATGAGCTTTTGGCTAAATTTTAAAGCGTTGTGCCAAATGTTAAGAAAATCCATATATGCTGCTTTGGCGTGTGACAAACAATATAGATGCCTTGCGTGATATCTATATAGATGGCGAAAATTTCTGCGTGGATGCGACGAGTAAAAGTGAGCTGGAGGGCTACACGCGTGGCTGGCCTATGCAAACTGACTGCGAGCGTGAAGTGGTGGCTGATCTTGTAAAGCGTGGCGTGGTAAAAGATGAGCCAGAGCTATTTCATAAATTTGAGATATTTGGGTAGGGTTTGACTGCTGTAACGTTATAAATTTAAAAATTAGGCAAGCATATAGCTTGCCTAAACTACGAAAGTTTTTTGATGGCCTCAACAATAAGATTGCACTTTTTGACGACTGAGTTTATCTCTAGATACTCGTTTTTCGTGTGCATGTTGCCACCAGTTGGACCAAGACCATCTATCGTAGGGCAACCAGCCGATGCGCTTATGTTGCCATCACTTAGTCCGCCAGCATCGACCCAAGTGACCTTTGTGCCAGTGGCCTTCGCAGCCTCGTCAAAGACATTTTTGATATTTGGTAAATTTACCTCGTCTATCATCGGCCCTTCTTCGTTTATGAGTATGCGCTCACAGCTCACTTCTGGCACTATCGGATGAGATAAAATTTCATCCATCTTCTTATGCAAAAACTCCACCGAGCTAGCGTGGCGATATCTCATCTCAAATGTCACGCTGGCAAAGTCTGGCACGACGTTTTGGGCGTCGCCACCTTTTGTCATTATGCTATTAAATGTATGACCTGCCTTAAAATCAGTGAGTTTTGAGAGCTCAACGATGAAATTTGCAGCCTCCACGACAGCTGAACGACCGCGCTCTGGGTGGTTGCCAGCGTGCGCGCTAACACCACGGAAATTTAGCACATAAGAGATCACGCCTTTTCTAGTGGCTACCATTGAGCCATCTTCTCTTGCAGGCTCGACAACTAGGGCATAGCGAGACTTCTTGGCTAGCTCTCTTATGGCGTCTTTGGCGAAATTTGAGCCAGTCTCCTCGTGAGAGTTTAAAAAGAGACCGATCTTTAGTTTGCTAAGATCAAGCTCTTTGATGACATAAAGCGAGAGCAGGCTGCCACCCTTATCGTCGATCGCGCCAAGTGCATTTATGCGCTCATCTATCTTGCTAAATGGCACATCAGCCTTTGTGCCCACAGGAAAAACGGTGTCCATGTGTCCGATAAATAAAAAGTCGTAGCTTTTTGCCTCAAGGTCGTTTGAGATGAAAAGGCAAGGAGCGACCTTGTCGGTGCCAATCTCTATGCTCCTACTTTTTAAGCCTAAAATTTCGGCTCTTTTTTTAAACCAAGCTGCAACTTCATTTACGCCGTCGATGCTTGAAGTTGGGCTTTCGATATCGGTTAGCTCCTTTAGATCAGCCAAATATTTGTCTATTTCACTATCTTTCATCTTTTATCCTTATACGAGAAAGCTCATCACAAACATCGCTAAATAGGCATTTAGGATGCAAATCCCAAAAAGCACGAGATAGTGTCTGCCTGGTACTTCAAGCACGCCTAAAACTCGTCCCATGTACTGCACAGTCGAGCCAACTAGCGCCATGCCAGGAAGCAAGACAGCGATATCGTTTGCATTTAGTGTACCATCTCCAACAAGCGCAACTAGCACGCCTGCTGAGCCGCCCCAGCTCAAAAACGCAGCCATGAAAACGGCTATCGATTCACCTGGAAGACCAAGCGGGAGCATGATAAATCCTAGAAATTTGCCTATCACGCTAAGTGCACCAGAGACTTTTAGGATGTGGATGATGACAAATGCCATAAGCACGTTTGGGATGGTGTTTTTTACGGCGATGTCCCAGCCTTTTCTAGCGCCTTCTACAAATACGTCGGTTATTAGTTTATTTTCAGTCATCTCTTACTCCTCATCATCTTTGACAAATTTTTTGACATAAAGTCTCATCAAATTTGCTCCAATAATTTTAAAGACAAAGACTATGCCAAGCACCATGGCTATGGTAGCAGGGGCTGTGTTGCCAGCTTTGTCGGTAACTAGTAAAACCGGCGCAAATGAAGATAAGAAATTTGTGATCATTGCACCTGCGCTAAACTGAAACGCTGCAAAGATGAGAAGCTCTTTGTGCGAGATGAGGCCATCTTGACGCAAAAATTTAGCTGTTGAGCTACCTGCGTCGGTGCTTTGTGTGCTTGCTATCAAAGAGATAGAGCAACATCCTGGTATGCCAATAAGTGGCTTTAAAACAGGCGTTAGCAGTCTTGAAGCTGCGTAAAGTGCATGGTATTTCTCAAAAATAGCGACAAAGCCAAGTGCGAGCATGACGGCTGGGGCAAGACTAAGGGCAAATAAAAAGCCACCTTTTGCGCTAGTGCCACTTCCTGTTTTAAACCATTCTGGAAATTGACCAGCAAGTTTGCTAAAGTCAAAGATGCCACCATAGGTGTTTTGTAAAAAACCTCCAAAGAAAACGATCGCAATTGCAAGAGTGATCGTACCGATGACGAGTTTTTTAGTATCACTACTCTCTTTCATAAAGCCTCCTTTGATTTGGAATTTGTTTAAATATTATAACGCCTATGCTTATGTAA
>NZ_CABPVL010000002.1:788298-802313 GCF_902460895.1 Campylobacter concisus
ATGTAATATTTAAAATATAAAATTCGATAATTAATTATGAAATTTTATGAGTAATTTATATATAAAAATTATTATGCGATAAAAGTTAGCATTTTAGAGGCTTATAATGTAAATTTAAAGTATATGAAATTTTAGAAATTTGGATTTAAGATTTAGGATTTATAGTAAAAATGGCTTTTAAACTTAAATTTAAAAGCCATTTATCTTTTAGCTCTCTTTTAAAAGCTTGCTTGCAAGCATATCTGCTTTTGCTTTGTCGGTGTCTTTCTTGACGGATTTATAAATTTTAGAGATATAGTTTTCTAAAACTTCGTGGCAAGAGATCACTTTTTCGCCCTCTCGTCTAGCTACTTTCGTGTATTCGCCGTTATTTTGTAACTCAAATGCTAGGTCATTATCACTTAGCTGAAGCTCTAAAATTTCAAGTAGCCTTTCTTGAAGTCTTGGTTCAAAGATAGGCGTCATGAGCTCCAAGCGGCGCTCTAAATTTCGTGGCATCCAGTCAGCGCTTGAGATGTAAATTTTTGGATCAGCGTGTTTAAAATATAAAATTCTAGCATGCTCTAAGTATTTGCCAATGATCGAGCGAACTCTTATGTTTTCGCTTTTGCCTTTTACGCCTGGCCTTAGTCCGCATACACCGCGAACGATGAGATCGATCTTCACGCCTGCGTTTGAGGCGCGGCTAAGCTCGTTTATCACGTCTTCATCTATTAGTGCGTTCATCTTAGCGATGATCCTGCCTTCGCTACCTTTGCTAGCCTCCACTCTTATCTTTTCGATGATGCGCTCTTTTATCTGAAAGGGCGACATACTAAGGGCGTTTAGACGGCGGTTTTTGTTATATCCTGATAGGATGTGAAAAAATGAGGTCGTATCTTGGCTAAATTCCTCTTTGCTGGTAAATAGGCTCACGTCAGTGTAAATTTTGGCTGAGCTGCCATTGTAGTTGCCAGTGCCAAAGTGCATGTAAAATTTAAGTTTATCGCCGATCTGGCGGATCACTTGGCTAACTTTCGCATGGACTTTAAATCCTGTGATGCCATATATCACGTGTGCGCCAGCATCTTCAAGCGCCTTTGCCCAGTGCAAGTTATTTTCTTCATCAAACCTAGCTTTTAGCTCGACCATCACGGTTACTTGCTTGCCGTCGCTTGCGGCGTCTATTAGACTTTGAATGATCGGCGAATTTTTATCGACCCTGTAAAGCGTCATGCGTATAGAGATCACCTTTGGGTCTTTGCTGGCCTCCTTTATAAAGCTAACGACTGGATCAAAGCTCTCAAATGGATGAACTAGCAGCACGTCCTCTTTGTCTATGGCGTCAAAAATCGAGACGCCGTTACCAAATGGAGGCAGGGTTTTTGGGGCGTAGGGTGGGTTTGCTAGGTGGCTAAAATTTTTACTCCCAGCTATCTCCCAAAGAGAGCTAAGTGTGAGCGGGATGCTTGAAAAGTAGATATCTTTGTGAAAAATTTTCATATGAAAATTTAAAAACTCTAAGATATCAGCGTCAGCGTCTTTGTCTATCTGCATACGCACAAAAGCCCCTTTTCTACGAAGCTTTAGCCCTTGCTCAAGTATCATCATAAAGTCATCCGCCTCTTCTTCTTCGATGACAATATCAGCATTTCTTGTCACTCTAAAGGCAGCTGAGCTAATGAGCTTATATCCTGGGAAAATTTCTTCTGCGTGGCGGTGCACGATCGTCTCTATTGGCACGAAGACGTTATTGCTTGGCTGGGTAAATCTTGGCAAAACTCTTGAAATTCTTATCATGCCATATTTTAAAATTTCAGGATGCTCGATGTCAGCAAGCTTTACAGCAAGTGAGAAGCTAAGGTTGTTTAGGTGCGGAAATGGATGTGTCGCATCAACAGCGATAGGCACGATGACTGGCAGGATGTTTGAGAAAAAGTATTCGTCGCATTTTTGCTTTAAGCTATCATCAAGCTCGTCGTAGTTTTTGATAAAAAGACCCTCTTTGCTAAGCGCATCCACGGTGCTTTTGTAGTGGCTTTCAACTAAATTTTGCTCATCTTGAAGATATTTTCTGATCTCACGTAGCTGATCAAGCGGGCTCATGCCGTCGCTGCTACTTGTCGTCACACCAGCTGCAAAAAGCTGCTTTAGACCAGCAACTCTGATCATGTAAAACTCATCTAAATTTGTCATATAGATCGCTAAAAATTTTAGCTTTTCAAGTAAAGGTATATCCTTTTCACACTGAGCGAGCACCCTTGAGTTAAAGCGTAGCCAGCTTAATTCGCGGTTGATAAAAAGAGTTTCGTTTTCGCTCATCATTTTCTCCTTATGATTTTTGATTATTTTATGATATGTGCGGTTATAAAGTTCTTATTTTGTTAAAAATTTAGTTACAATAGTGCAAATTTTAAACGTAAAGGTTTTTTATGTCGGATTACATTATATTAGTTGGCATTTTTGTTGTGGCGGTTGTTGTCTTTGCGCTTATCAAAAAGGTCTCTTTTTAGCCTTTAAATTTCTCCCACCACAAGTAGGCAAAGATGAGCCCAAAGCCCTTGACCTTACTCTCGTCAAAGGCAAATTTCATCATATCTTCTCGTTTTATAAAGACTAGCTCGATATCTTCGCCGTCAATGCCACCACCTGCATTTACCTTCATGCTATCATTTATCTTTGCGTAAAACATCGTTTGCATGTTGCCACCAAAGCCAAAAGCGCCATAAGTCATCGTGATGCGCTCCATCTCTTTTAGCTCATATCCGACCTCTTCGACTACCTCTTCTCTAGCGGTTTGTTCTTCGCTTATACCCTTATCCATAAGCCCTGCGCAAAGCTCATAGGTAAAGCCTTGCTCGCTTGTTTTGATGCCTTCTTTTTCTTGCGAGTACCAAACGGCTGGGCGAAACTGCTTGACAAACAAAAATGCATCTTTTTGCTCGTGATATAAAAATATACTAACGCTATTCATCACCTTGACGCAGTCCCAGTCCCTTTGCAAGCCATTTTGTTTAAATTTCATCTTAAATGGCTTTAGGTATTTTGACTCACCAAGAGGTAAAATTTCTAAATTTGTTATAGTAGTATCCATTTTGCAAGTCCTAAAAAGCTAAAAAATCCTATCGCATCAGTAAATGTGGTAAGAATGACTGCCGAGCCAACGGCAGGATCGATGTTAAAGCGCCTTAGCGTCAAAGGTATGATCGTGCCAAAAAAGCCAGCAAAGAATAAATTTGTAACCATACTAAGGCCAATTACCACGCCAAGCATGCCTTTGTCAAACCAAACAGCGGCGATTACGCCCATGATAGCGCCAAAGATGAGGCCATTTACGAGTGAGATCGTCACCTCACGCTTTAAAACGCTCTTTGCATCTTTAAATTCTATCTCGCCAAGTGCCAAACGACGAACCGTAACGGCAAGTGCTTGCGTGCCAGTGTTGCCGCCCATTGAAGCAACTATTGGCATAAGCACGGCAAGTGCGACGTAAGCTGCGATCGTCTCATCAAAAAGTCCGATGATAGATGAGCTAAAAAGTGCTGTTAGTAAATTTATGCCAAGCCAAACCGCACGGCCACGACCCGCTTTAAATAGCGTATCATCCTCTTCTGACTCGTCATCAACGCCAGCTAGGTTATAAATTTGCTCTGTTGCGCTCTCTTGGATGTAGTCGTGGATATCATCATATGTGATACGACCTAGCAAAATTCCAGTGCTACTTGTAACTGCGATAACGTTTAGATCGTACTCTTGAAACATATCAGCGACATCTTGCATGAGATCCATATCGTTTGCCATGTGAGGCTTGTAGTGGTCGATCTGGGTTGATTCGATATTTTGTTTTAGCGTCTTTGTGAAGTCAAAAAGGATGAGATCTTCAAGCGGGATGGCGTATTGCAAGACGCTATTTTTATCGATGATGAAAAGCTGTGAGACATTTTCTAGTTTTCCTTCTTGCTTCTCTTGTCTTAGTCTTGCAACTGCGCTGCCAAGCTTCTCTTCAAGATGAGCTGAAAATAGCTCTGTTTGCATGTGCGCACCAGCTCTATCCTCATCATAGCTTCTAAGTCTTAAAATTTCGTTTTGATTTTCTTTATCTAGCTCGTTAAAAAGCTCTCTAGCCTTGTCCTCATCGATATCCTCGATGTATTGTAGTAGGTCGGTAGCATCGTCACTCTCTAGCTCTTCAAGCGCTTCTACGATCTTTTCAGCTGGGAGCGTGTCGATCACGTCTTTTAGCATGTGATCAGGTAACTCTATCGCCACGTCACCCAAAATTTCAGGATCTAGCTTTTCAAGATACTTGGCAAAAAGCTCCTCGTCATGCTTTTTAAGTGTTTTTAGGTGCTGGGCTAGCTCGTATGCAGAGAGCTCGCCGTCTTCTAAATTTTCATCTAAGTGCTGATCTATCAGCTCTTTTGCTTCTTCTAGTTCTTGGCTCAAGTTTTACCTTTAAAAATCTATTACGTTAGGGAAAAATTCCACCTTGTGATACTCTTTGTCGTTGCTTAGAGCCTGTTTTATCAGTTCATCATTTCTATTTATGACTGCTTTAAATTTAGCAGACTCTTTTTTATCTTCTATATTTTTTACGACCTTGATGGCGCTTTCTGGATTGATCGGTTTGCCACCTAGATAGAGGCCAAAGTGTAGGTGAGGACCAGTGCTCATACCGCTTGTGCCAACATATGCTATTAGCGTGCCTTGTTTTACTTTAAGACCGCTTCTTATGCCCTTTGCAAAGCCGTTTAGGTGCGCGTAAAGCGTCTCGTAGCCGCCAGCGTGAGAGATGATGACAGTTCTGCCATAACCGCTCTTTTGCCCGACAAATTTGACCGTGCCGTCGCCTGCAGCCTTGATCGGTGTGCCTTTTGGAGCACCGTAATCAACTCCAAGGTGCGCTCTATATCTTTGAAGGATCGGATGCCATCTTTTTAGAGTGAAATTTGATGTGATTCTTGCGTTTGCAAGAGGGCGAACGAGCAAAAATTTATCGTTTTTCTTGCCGTTTTTATCATAAAATTTATCTTCAAATTTATACATCACGTAGCGTTTGTTTTTAGTCTCTATCATCGCTGCGTAAATTTCAGGTGTGCCAAAAGAGTGTCCCATGCGTAGTTTTTGGTTATAAACGATAGCGATCGTATCACCTTTGTTTATCTTTTTAAAATCGATCCCGCTGCCGCTAAAAACCTCTTTAAAGCCAAGTGCTAGCGTGCCAGAGCCAGTGTAGTCAAAGATATCTTCAGAGACTGATTTATCGACTTTTAGGGCTAAAACTTTATCTTCGCTTTGGTATAAGATCGGGATAAACTCAAGCTGAAATTTACCATTGTCATCTCTATAAATATGTATCTGAAGCTCGTCACTAACGGGGATGAGAGCTTGTTTAACCTCGCCGTTATCGTCTTTGTAAATTTGATATTTTGTGCCAGCGATGATTTCTTCTGTTAGCTCTTGATCTTCGCTTGCTAGGTTGTAGTAAAGTGAAAGTGGAATTTTATTTGTTTCAAGAAAATTTAAAAAGCTGCTGCCATTTGGCCAACTAAGCTCATCAACAGTTGGTTTTATGGCATATAAATTTATACATAATATTGCAAAAATCACAAATATACGAGGCATCGATATCCTTTTAAAAAGCTGGATGGGATTTTAACTAAAACTTGCTTTAATTTTGCAAAAGATAAAGCATTTTAGGCTATAATCGCTCTAAAAATTTAAACTTAGGAGATATTTTTGAAACGTATAATCGTGATTTTATCGCTGTTTTTTGGCTTTGCTTTTGGGGCTGATTTTTCTTTAAATGAGTATAGAACTCCTCTTATTAGCGTCGAGAGTGATGGCACAGCAACGATAGTTGATAGTCCTGAAATTTTGATCGGATCAAGCGGCGTCGTGCTTCACAAATTTGACACTGATAGCTCTATCATCGCAAGAGTGAGCGTTGTCTCTAAAAATGCCGGCTTTGCGAAGGTTAGATTTGAGGTGTTTGACCTACTTGAGCAAAAGGCTCTCCCACTCCCTGGCATCGCACCTGCAAGTGGCGATATAGTCGTGCTAAACTACCTTTATAACCGCTCACTAATCGTCGTGCCAAATAAAGAAATTTATGAAGAGGTTTTGGGTGCATTTCCTAATATGATATTTATCCATCCAGACCTTGTCGGAGCATACTTAAGCTACGAATACAAGCCAAATCCAAGCAGAGATGACTTTAGAAAGATGTGCGCTCAAAGTGCAGCTGGACTTATCTTTGTCGCGATGGATGGTAGAAGCGTTTTTGCTGATTGTCAAAGCTTTAAGGTGCTAAAAGAGTTTAAAACTGGCGAGGTTGAGTACTATCAACTACCATTTTATACAAGAGTTAGCGACATAGACACTGTATTTTGGAAGCTAAATAGCGAGCACATCAACAACTACGACGCTCACTACGAAAAACTTTTTGAAGAAGACAACTGATAAATGAGCCGTTTGTCCTTAAGCAAGAGCGATTTAAAGAGTGGTTTAAATTTGCTAGCTGCTCTTAAGGACAAAGAGCTCTTTCACTACGCAGCAAGCCTTAGTTTTCACACGATCTTATCGATCATACCGATACTTCTTATATCGTTTTCTATCTTTACAAAACTGCCTAGCTTTGAGGATTATTACGCCAAAATTCAAGACTTTGTCTTCTCAGCTCTTTTGCCAAGCAACCAAGAGATCATCTCAAACTACTTGCAAAATTTTCTCCAAAATAGCGGAAATTTGGGCATAGTTGGCTTTGTGGCGATGATATTTACTTCAGCTATGTTTTTTAGCGATTATGAATACGTAGTCTTAAAAGTGACAAGAGCTAGCAAGGCTAGGGGATTTTGGTCGGCACTTAGCTCGTACTGGACGCTTATCACACTTGCACCGCTCGGACTTGCTGGCAGTTTTTACCTCTCAAGCCTTGTGCAAGAGATGCTAAACTCGACTAAATTTACAAGCTGGATAAATTTCTTAAGCATCGTGCCATATCTCATCATCTGGGTGATATTTTGCATCACATATCTCATCTCTGTAAATGACGAGATAAAATTTAAAAGCGCATTTTTTAGCTCATTTGCTGCCTCGCTCGTTTGGTATCTTGGCAAGTCAGCCTTTGTCTATTACGTCCTTTATAATAAGACCTATCTAAGCGTCTATGGCTCGTTTTCAGCCGTACTTTTCTTCTTTGTCTGGATCTACATCTCGTGGATCATCTTTTTATATGGGCTTAAATTTTGCGCCTATCTCTCAAATAGCTCTAAATTTAAAGGATAAATTTATTGCCAGCTGGCATTTTTAAATTTACCAGCTAGCAGGATATGTAATATTTTACGTGAAATTTTATGTATTTAGCGTTTAAATTCGCAAATTTCTATCTTTATATCAAGCTCTTTGCTAAATTTGCTAACAGTCTTTTCAAGCTCGTCTTTATCAAAGCATATAAGATCAACATAAGAGTGCTTAGTGCCAGTCGCTGCGCCCATGCCCTCGCAAAAAGTGCTAGTTTCAAGCTCATCTTCTATCTTAGTTTTGCTATCAATGCCAAACTGCACGTCGCCGCCGTGATGCAGGGCTAAAAAGCAGAAATTTATACCAAGCTCGTAAGCTTCGTTATAGATATCGCTTTTGCCGTCATAGTATTCATTTAGCAGTGAGATTAGGCTTGTATATCCCATAAAAACATCATCTCTTAGCGCGTCTGAGCGGGGTTCGAGTTCGTAAAAGCTAAACTGCTTTAGCGGCTCGCTCGAGGCTTCTTTGCCAAATTTATCATCTATAAGATCAGCAAAGTCGGTAAGTGCGACGCCTTTTTCTCTTGGCTCATCTACGATCTCAAAGTCGCCAAGTGTGTTTATCATCGCCGTCTCGCCAACAACGTTGTCGCAAAGTATGAAAGCTAGCGTGTAGGCCTTGTTTTCATCTTCGCTTTTTAGCTTGCTTAAAGTTTCGTTATATAGGCACATATCCACGCTTTTTTCTTCAAAATTTGCATAGACCATGACCTCGTTTGCATCAACACTCACGCCATACATCTGTATAGTTGCTACTTCGCGTGGTGCACGTGGTTTGCCAAGCGTGCAAGTAAGTTTTGCTTCATACTCTTTTGGCATGCGTGATTTGATAAATTTAAGCCAAAAAAGCCTATATTTCATCCCTTCTGGGGTGAGTACTAGATCGATCTTATTATCAACAAGGCCTATCATAAAAGTTGGATCTACTAAACATAAATTTAGCGCCTCCTCAGTCATTTTACTCGCTGTTTCGTAGTTTTTATCCTCTAAATTACGCTTGATGGCGTCTAAATTTTTACCAAGCTCGCACCAAAATTTATCAACCCTGCTAGCAAAGCTAGAGCCCTTTTTAGAAAACCACATTTTTATCCTTTTTATTAAAATTTTCTACATTTCTTTGCGTATAAATTTTCATCGATGGAAACTCTAGCGCGCTTAGTTTATCAAAACCAACTTCGTTAAAAACGCAGCCTGTGTCGATATCTGCGCTATTTTTATAAAATTTTACCTCTCTTACTGGTGTGTGACCATAGACGTTAAAGATGCCACTAACTTGCATCTCGTCGCCTCTGCCTGAGAGCAGGTGCCTTTTAAACTCTTCGCTAGCATATTTGTCATTTCTTAGCTCCCACATATTGCCAACGGCTGAGTGAGAGACGACTAGATGCTCGCCATTTTGAGTTTTATAATCTTTAAATTCCAGATAAACTGGCCTACTTTCTAAAAAATCCACATGCCTTTGCTTAAACTCCACGCTTTGCCCAAGATATGATCTATATGTCGCTTCGCCGCCGTTTCCAAAAAACCAGCTCCTGTCAAATGGAACTTTGTTGTTTAGAAATTCAAATTTATTGCTAAGTAGCCTTCGCTCGTGATTTCCCATTACCATTTTATAGTCATTTTGCATGATAAGCTCGACCACGTCGCAGCTAAAAAGCCCACGATCTATCACGTCGCCAACAAAGCAAATTTGAGATTTTTCTTTGTTTGGAAACTGCTTGATAAGCTCTAAAAGCGTGTTAAAACAGCCGTGAACGTCGCCGATAATGTAAATTTGCTCGCTCAAATTTTCTCCTTTGGCACAAATTTTAGTCTATTAAACTTAAAAATAAAGATTGTTAATTGTTGATAAATTTAGAAAGAAATTTTATTTATGAAATTTAAAGAAGTAGGGGGGGCTAAACCCCCTAAAATCATTGTGCGTAAAAGCCGCTAACCTTGCCAGTTAGGTCTATCATGATGTTTTTCATCTGAGTGTAGTGCTCAAGGATGATCTTGTGTGTCTCACGGCCGATACCTGAGTTTTTATATCCGCCAAATGGGCTGCCTGCTGGGATTTGATTGTAAGTGTTGATCCAGACCCTGCCAGTCTCCATAGACCTTGCAACGCGAAGTGCTTTTGTGATGTCTTGCGTGAAAATTCCGCCACCAAGGCCGTATTCGCTGTTATTTACCATTTTGATAAGCTCGGCTTCATCTTTAAATTTGATGACAACGCCAACTGGTCCAAAAATTTCTTCTTGAGCCACTCTCATATCGTTTGTCACATCAACTAGCAGCGTTGGCTCGACAAATGCGCCCTTGTCGCAACCATTTGCGGTGTAGGCTTTGCCTCCGACTGCTACTTTTGCACCTTCTTTTTTGCCGATCTCGACGTAGTTTAAAATTTGCTCAGCTTGTTTTTTATTGATCTGAGAGCCCATTTGAGTGCTAGGATCGAGCGGATCGCCAACTTTTATAGTGCTAAATTTTTTAACCGCAGCCTCTATAAATTTCTCATAAAAGCTCTCTTCTACGAAAATTCTCGATCCCGCGCAGCAAACTTGACCTTGGTTAAACAAAATTCCAAGCTGAAGACCGTCAAGCGCCTTGTCTAAATTTGCGTCGCTAAAGAAGATATTTGCGCTCTTGCCACCAAGCTCCAGTGTAGCTGGGATGATACGGCGAGCCGCAGCTATGGCGATATCACGGCCGATCTCGGTTGAGCCAGTAAATGCTAGCTTGTCAAGGCCTGGGTGGTTTTTGATCCACTCGCCACTCTTGCTACCTCTGCCAGTTACTATGTTTATAAGCCCTTTTGGCAAAATTTTATCTATCAGCCTAAATAGCTCAAGCACGCTTAGGCTTGTCTCGCTTGAAGGCTTAAACACGCTCGCATCGCCAGCTGCGATCACTGGAGCTAGCTTCCAAGCTGCCATTAAAAATGGAAAATTCCAAGGCACGATCTGACCCACGACGCCTATTGGCTCACGTAAAACGATAGAGAGTTGCTTCTCGTCAAGCACGTTTGCGCTGCCTTCTTCGCCCATGATAACGCCAGCAAAGTACCTAAAATGCTCGGCTGCAAAAGGGATATCGACATTTAGCGTCTCACGGATTGGCTTGCCGTTGTCCATACTTTCAACTTTTGCTAAGTGCTCTTTGTGCTCGTCGATGATATCAGCGATCTTGTTTAGCAGCTTTGCGCGCTCGCTAACTGTGGTGTGTTTAAATTTCTTAAAAGCTTCACGTGCAGCGCGAACTGCGTCATTTACATCTTCTTCGGTAGCGTCAGCGATCTTTGCAAGATGCTCGCCGTTTGCTGGATTTTTGGCATCAAGTGTAGCGCCGTCTTTTGCGTCACGCCACTCACCATTTATAAAAAGCCCGTATTTTTCAAGTAGTTTCATACTTTTCTCCTTGATTAAGATTTTGTAAAAGGATTATAATATTAATAAAATTTATCAAAAATAAATTTTGGATATAAATTCTATTTTTTAATAAATTTTATTATTAAGAATAGGGCGGTGTTTTAAATTTAACTCTGCCAAGAGAGCGAAAACGTAGTCTTGCCATCAAGCTCGCTTTGGCATTTTACGGCGATGTCATTTTTCTTGCAGCACCCTTTTACTAAATTTAGCCCTATGCCAAAGCCGCCTTGATCTTCGTTAAATCTCGTATAGCGATCAAAAATTTTCATCTGCTGCTCTTTACTGATGCCACGCCCAGTGTTGCTTATGCTAAAGAAATTTGGCTCTAAAACGATGCTAACCTTTGAATTTGGCGCTGCATATTTGGAGGCGTTGCTTAAGAGATTATCTAAAATTTTACTCACATCTTCAAGGTCTGCGTTTATGAAGCTTGGTTTTAAGCTAGCCTCTATCTTAAGCCCGCGTTTGGCAAAAAATGGCGAGAAGTAGCTAAGTCTTTGTGTAGTTAGTAAATTTAGATCTATTAGCTCTTTTTTGCTTGGTTTATCTAGGTTGAAGCTTAGATGAACGAGCGCGTCATAGATGCTGCCTAGGCTCTTTGCAGCAAGGCTGATGTTGTTAAAACGCTTTAAATTTCGCTCATTTAGGTTGTTACGATCGGCCGTTTCTATGCTCATCGATATGACGCTTAGGGGCGTGTTTATCTCGTGAGTTGAGTCTTTTATGAAGTGATTTAGCGTATCTATCTTTTCATAAAGTGGCTTTAGACTCAGTTTTGCTAAGTAAAAGGCGATGAAGAGCAGGGCGAAAAGGAAAAAGAGCGCCTTTAGTGTGGTCGAAATTTGCAAGGATAAAATTTCGCCGTTGATATTTTTGCCAACTAGAAAGATGTCTGCGCGTGCGAGCTCGTCTGTGGCGTTGTCCTCCATATACTGGATCTTTTCAAAGATCGCTACCTTGCCGTCTATCAAATTTACATTTTTGCCTTTGTTGATATTTTTGCACTCAAAATCTTTATAAATTTTCTCACCATTCTCCAGCACGATACAAGCATGTACGCCCTTTTCGTTTGTGAGGCTTGAGACCGAGTCTAGGCCATTCATCCTGGCTTTCATATATATGCCCATCTTGATCTCTTTTAGGCTTTTTACCTCGTTTAAGATGAGTGCTTCTTTTTTATTTTGGTAGTCGTGTATAAAAAAATAGCTCAAAAATAGCACAGAGCTAACAAGATAGAGGGATAAAATTTTAAATAAAATTTGCGTCTTTTCAGACATAGATGTAGCCGTCTCCACGCTTGTTTAAAATGGCATCTTTGCCTAAAATTTGGCGTAAATTTTTGATATATACACGAAGGCTAAGCTCGCTTGGCTCCTCGTCAAATTTCCAAATTTTATTAAAAATTTCATCTTTGGTTAAAATTTTGCCCTTGTTTTGCAAAAATAGGGCGAGCAGGTCGCTCTCTTTGCTCGAGATATTTACATTTTCGCCGTTTTTACTTAGAGTTTTGCTCTGTGGGTGAAAGCAAAGATCATCTAAAATTTTGATATCTTCGCCGTTTTGGTGTGAGAAATTTCTTTTTATGAGAGCTTGCATGCGGATAAGTAGCTCTTTTAGCTCAAATGGCTTTTTTAGATAGTCATCGCAGCCGCTTTTGTAGCCTTTTTCAAGGTCGTCTATGGTGTTTAGCGAGGTGGTAAATATGCTAGGTGTTGTGACGCCAAGCTCACGTAGCGATGAAAGTAGGGAGAAGCCGTCGCCTTGCGGGAGTTTGACGTCTAGTATAAGTAGGTCAAAATTTCGCTCGTATGCAAGATCTAGTGCGTCTTTGGCATTGTTTGTAGTGGTGACATCGTAACCATTTTCGCCCAGATACTCGCTTATTAGATCAAGTAATGTTTCATCATCTTCAACAAGCAAAATTCTGACCATCAAGTGCCTTTACATGCCTTTTTTCATTTCGTCTTTCATGCCCATGTCGTCTTTTTTCATACCCATGTCATCTTTTTTCATTTCGTCTTTCATGCCCATGTCGTCTTTTTTCATACCCATGTCGTCTTTTTTCATTTCGTCTTTCATGCCCATGTCTTCTTTTTTAGCTTCGTGTTTTTTGACTACATGTTTTTTAGCACTGTCTTTTTTGACCATGCTCTCTTTGTTCATGTCGTCTTTTTTCATCGCTTCAGCTGCATTAGCAAAACTACCAAACATAAACATAGCACCAAGTGCAACTAAGATTAACTTTTTCATAAAGTCTCCTTTAAATTAAATTATGTTGCAATTGTAGTCACTTAGTGTGAAATAAGTGTGAATTTACGCAAATACAAAATAGATAACTGGTAACGTGATAAATGAAAAAAGTACACCAATGGCTACTGATGAGATGGCTAGTGAGCTATCAAGCCCAGCTTTTATGACCATCGCACTTGCAAGGGCTGATGTCGGCATCGCACATTGAAAGAGGCCAACGACCCAAGTTTTGCTCATCTGGATACCTGAGACTTTTAATATGATGAAAAATACGATAGCTGGCAAGATCATCTTGCACAAAAGCACGACGCTAACGCCTTTATATGAGCTTGTGATGCTACTAAAGTTAAGGCCAACACCGATCGCAAAAAGTGCCACTGGAGTGACGCTGCCTTCAAACATCCTAAGTGGCGCAAAGATAAAATCTGGAAGTGGGACTTCTTTTAAGACAAGACCCATAATGAGCGCGATAAATGGTGGAAATTTTAAAATTTTCATTGTATTTTGAAATAGCGAAACCTTCTCAGGTGCGGCAAAAGATAGGATGAGTGGTCCAAGGATCGAAAGTGGGATACCGGTGGCTATTTGATCGTAAAAGATGACCTCATTTACCATCTCGTCGCCAAAGAAGCCCTGAATGACAGGCATACCGACAAATAGGGTGTTACCAAAAAGGCTTAGCATGACCATACTGACGGTTGTTATTTTGGTAAATTTAAAAACCTTACCTATGACAAATGCCAAAGCAGCGCTAATGGCGGTTGAAGCAAAGCCGATTAAGATCGTATTTATAAGCGAGGCATCGACATTTACGTGGTAAATTTTGTCGAAAATTAGCGCAGGCATTGCAAAACAAAGGACAAAATCCACAAATGGGATCGAGTGCTTTTGCTCAACAATGCCGACTTTTTTAGCAAAAAAACCAGTTGCGATTATAAAAAATATTGCAAAAAGTGGTGTGAAATTCATAGCAGTCTCTTTTAAGTTTGGAATTTACAAAAAATTGATTATATGCCCCAAAAGATTAAATTACAATAAACTTTTTCAAAAATTTATTGTCTAGTTTGTGTTT
>NZ_CABPVL010000002.1:804265-811352 GCF_902460895.1 Campylobacter concisus
ATATTTGTATCTATATTTTAAATTTATTCGTATTTTTGTTTTTTAAATTTGATGTAGTTGAGAAAAATTTAATGGTGCCCGAGGTCGGACTCGAACCGACACAAGGTTGCCCTTATCAGATTTTGAGTCTGACGCGTCTACCAGTTTCACCACTCGGGCTAAGTTAAGATTGAATTTTTAGGTTTGTGAGAAGAAAGAAAAAAGGGGAGACTTGCTCCCCGAAAAAGAAAATTATTTCTTTTTACCTTTTTTAGCAGCGCCAGCAGCAACTGCTTCTTTAAGTTTTTTGCCAACTTTGAATTTGACTGCTTTGCTAGCAGGAACGTCGATTACTTTCTTAGTTCCAGGAACTCTAGCTTTCCTTGCAGCTCTGTCAGCAGTACCGAAAGTACCAAAGCCTATAAAGCTAATTGTATCGCCTTTTTCAAGAACCGCTTGGATTGTCTCCAAAGTAGCATCAACAACTTTTAGAGTATCTTTTTTTGAAAGACCAGCCTTGTCGGCAACCGCTTGAATAAATTCAGCTTTTTTCATGAACCATCCTTTTAAGAAGTTATGCGGCAATTCTACACTCTTTTAAAAAAAAATACAATACTTTTTCCCTAAATTTAGCTCTTTTTTTGCATTTTTTTAGTAAAAAAGACCAAATTTTGAACTTTCACTCACAAATTTCAAACGTAAGCTCGTTTTTTAGCCCTATCTTTTTCATATCTACAAGCTTTAAATTTTCAAAATTTAAACCCATTAGCTCATCTTTGTTTGTCACTTTAGCATTTGCGATCTGGCGTAAAACCTCACCTCTATAAGCTTTTGCATGGTGACTTAGTATCTTTTTGTTTTTCAAAAAACAAAATGTCGTAAATTCTTTTTTTACCACATAAAATTTCTCATAAAATTTAGCTCTAAGATCTAAAATTTCATCATTTTCTAAAAAGCTATCGACAGCCTTGCTAAAATTTTGCTCATAAAATTTACAAATATCAAAGCCAGCTAGCTTTTCGCCTTGCTTTAGTTTATACTCTGCTATCTCATCTTTTGCCAAAATAGGACCAAATAAATTTGAAAATATCAAAACATTATTATCTATATATTTTTGAGTTTCATCGCTTAGTCCGCGGTAGTTTAGGTGCTTATAGGCAACGCCGTCATATCTTAAGATAGCTTTTATGCTACCTTTTTTAGATAGACTCTCTCGCAGCTGCTCGCTATCTTCAAGCTCTTTTAGTCCAAAAAGCTTTTTTATCTCGTCTAAATTTGCACTTTTTAAAAAAACATCATATCTTTTTAAAATTTCAGCCCTTTTGCCAAAAAGCTCAGAAAATATCAAATTTTTACCATCAAATTTATCATTTGTGTTTAGAGAAATTTTGCTTTCGCTTGGTGAGAAGAGGATTTTTAACGCCATTTTCTTTCCTATTTTATATATGTAAATTTTGGCAGATTATACAATAAAACTTTTTTGCACTAAAAAAAATCAAATTTTCACCGATATATCACAAAGCGGAATTATTCTTGCTTAGAATGAATAAAAATTTAGGGAAAAATTATGAGAATTACAAATCAACTACGTTTTAGTCAGACTTTGCACGACTATCAAAAAAATATGGTTGGCGTAAATAAAAGCTACCAGCAGCTCTCAAACGGACTTAAAATCCAAGATCCATACGACGGTGCTGCAGTTTATAACGATGCGATGAGGCTTGATTATGAAGCGACCACTCTCACTCAAGTGGCTGATGCTACCGGTAAGTCAGTAAATTTTGCAAAAAACACAGACAATGCGCTGAAAGAATTTGAAAAACAGCTTGAAAATTTTAAAACAAAAGTCGTTCAAGCAGCCAGCGACGTGCATAGCACAACGTCTCTTGAAGCTTTAGCAAACGACCTTCAAGGCATCAAAAATCACCTTGTAAATATCGCAAATACCTCTATAAATGGGCAGTTTTTATTCTCAGGAAGTGCTGTGGATACTAAGCCGATCGATGGCTCAGGTAAATATCAAGGCAACCGCGACTATATGAAAACTTCAGCTGGCGCTCAGGTAGAGCTACCTTACAATATCCCAGGATTTGATCTATTTTTAGGAAAAGATGGCGACTACAACAAAATTTTAACAACAAACGTGATGCTAGCTGATCAAACTAGAACTGACATCTCTTATGCGCCAAAATATCTTGATGAAAATAGCAAGATAAAAAATATGATCGGTCTAAACTACGCAAGCGACTCAGTCGTGGGCAGTGATGGCTCTTATAAAGGCACGATCGAGCCAGATTTCGACTTTTTGGATACTTCAAATGTAAATTTCCCTGACACATACTTTTTCATGCAAGGCAAAAAGCCAGATGGCACGACATTTACAAGTAAATTTAAGATGAGTGCTGATACGTCAATGGCTGGTTTGATGGAGAAGATCGGTATGGAATTTGGCAACACAAAGACGACAAAAGTTGTCGATGTGAGCATAAATAACGACGGACAATTTAATATAAAAGACCTTACTAAAGGTAATCAAACGATAGACTTTCACATGGTTGCAGCTACTTCTGTGGCGGCAAATCGTGGTGCGATAGCTCCAAACAATACACTTGATACGGTAAATTCGCTACAAAGCCTTGAAAATATGGCAAATGCTGTGCCAAAAACGGTTCATATAACTGAATTTACAAAGAGCAAATACCTTGATAAAGATGGAAATTTAACAAATGCATTTGACTATGACAAGGTTAGATTTGAGCGAAAAGACAATGAATTAATCGCAAATTTACCTCAAGTAGCTAGAAGAACGGGCGAGTTTGCAACTGATCAGACAAAGCTAAGCGAGGTTTCTGGCACAAAAGAGAGCTACAATAGAAATTTATACCCAAAAGATGTCGATGCCAGAAAAAGAGAGCTTTACAATATAGATAATCAAGAGATAGGTCTTCAAGTAAAATCAATAACTGGCACAATGTATGACATCAAAGTAAAAATGGGCGAAGCAGGTGGCGTAAATACCCCAGTGCAGTTTCAAATAACATCTACAACAGCTGCTGGCGTGGTATCTCCAACTAGAAATTTGACCGTCTATAACTCAGATGAATTTGGCAGTTACAGAACCTATGCAAGCGACTTTACATATCGCCAGCTAATGGATATCGTAGCGATGGCTGCAAGCGATAATATCCCTGATCCTCAAAACGTAGAAAATGCAAATTTTGATACAGATATCGAAAAGGTAAGAAGAGATCAAAACTACAATGCCTATAAAGACGCTTTGTCAAAGACTAAAGGTGCAGTAGAGGTAAATTTAGACGATAAAGGCAGGATGGTGCTAACTGACAAGACAAAATCTGTCACAAATATAGAGCTAACCATGTATGATGCGAAAAATGGAGATATATTTGACGGAGATAGCACTGGCATAAACACTGCTGGTGCTGCAAGCCACCCTCAAGGCAAAGGCTCAGTATTTAGCTTTAACGAAAATAATGCTTTAACTATCGATGAGCCAAGCACAAGCGTCTTTCAAGACCTTGATGATATGATATTTGCTGTTAGAAATGGCTACTATAGAGCAGATGCTAACAATCATGATCCGCGAAATACAGGCATGCAAGGCGCTTTAAAAAGGCTAGATCACTTGATAGACCACGCAAATAAAGAGCTTACAAAGATAGGCTCTCAAACAAAGCTACTAACTGCGACAAATCAGCGTGCGGAGGTCATGAAAGTAAATGTGCTAACTGTTAAAAATGACGTCATAGACGCAGACTATGCAGAGTCATATCTTAAATTTACGCAGCTTTCGCTCTCATATCAAGCTACTCTTCAAGCAAGCGCTAAGATAAATCAACTAAGCTTGCTAAACTACCTAAACTAAAATGATAAATCAGCAGGCCTAGCTTGCTGATTTTTTAAAAATTAAACTCAAGCGTGCTATAATAAGCCTTTTTAACAAAAGGATCTAAAATTTTAAGACATATATTATTTACTATTTTTGTTTGTTTTTTTATATATTTTGGTATCGCTACGGCTGCTCCGACTGCTGATTTTGTAGGCTCACTTGGACAAAGCCTTGGTGTTTTTAATATTAAATATTTTGGCCTTATAGCCTATGTTTATCCATTTTTACTTATCGTTCTAGGCTATTTTGTATATAAAAATTTTAAGAAATTTGACTTTGATTTTGCCCAGTTTGTAGTTGGGATTTTTCTATTTTTTATCGCATTTTTGATGTTTCAAGCTCTCACAACATCTGGAGCAAATAGCGGCGTGATAGGCGGCTTTATAGTCTCAGCGCTAAAAGAAGTCATCGGCGCTATCGGCACTGCGGTTGCTATACTTATGATATTTATCATCTCGCTTGGACTTGCTTTTAGAGAAAATTTTATTATCGTTTTAAGAAAGGCTTTTGTAGATAAAGAGCCAAATAGCTATGAAGAAAAAAGCAGAAGCGTAAAAGAGGTAAGAGCAAGGCAGATACCAAAGATAGAGCGCAAAAAGCCAAAAGCTGACGAGATAAAAGAAGAAGAGCTTATAGATGCTCAGGTGCTAAATGATGATGAGCCAAATTTAGATAGTGGGCCAGAATTTGAACCAGAGCCAGAGATGGAGCCGGTACAAGAGAGCAGACCTGCAACCATAGGCGGGGTTGAAATTTTAAACGAAGTGGCTGAAAACAAAAAACTTCTTGATCAGATAGAACGAGGCAAGGTCGAAAAGCCAAAAGACTTTGTCCTGCCGCCACTTAAATTTCTAAACGACCCTCCAAAGCGCTCGCATAATATAAATGAGGCAGAGATCGACCAGCAAATTTCAAATTTACTCGATAAACTGCGCAAATTTAAGATAGATGGCGATGTGGTGCGAACTTATACTGGCCCTATCGTCACGACATTTGAGTTTCGCCCAGCGCCGCACATCAAGGTGAGTAAAATCCTCACTTTGCAAGATGACTTAGCGATGGCGCTAAAGGCTCAAACTATTCGTATCCAAGCGCCGATCCCTGGCAAGGATGTCGTTGGTATCGAGGTACCAAATCAAAATTTAGAGACGATCTATCTAAAAGAAATTTTAGAGAGTGAGATATTTAAAAATGCGAGCAGTCCGCTAACCATGGCTCTTGGCAAAGATATAGTGGGTGCTCCTTTTGTGACTGACCTTAAAAAGCTCCCACATTTACTAATCGCTGGAACAACTGGATCAGGCAAGAGTGTGGGTATAAATGCGATGCTTTTAAGCTTGCTTTATAGAAATAGCCCACAAACTTTGCGCTTAATGATGATCGATCCAAAGATGCTTGAATTTAGTATATATAACGACATCCCACACCTTTTGACACCGGTTATCACAGAGGCTAAAAAGGCGATCACAGCGCTTTCAAACATGGTCGCTGAGATGGAGCGAAGATATAAGATAATGAGCCAAACTCGCACAAAAAATATAGAAAGCTACAACGAAAAGATGAAGAGTGAGGGCGGCGAGCAGTTCCCATACATCGTCGTGATCATCGATGAGCTAGCCGATCTTATGATGACTAGCGGCAAGGACGTGGAGCTTTATATAGGCCGTCTAGCACAGATGGCAAGGGCTAGTGGCATACACTTGATAGTAGCGACACAGCGTCCAAGTGTCGACGTCGTGACTGGCCTTATAAAGGCAAATTTACCAAGCAGGATAAGCTATAGAGTAGGGCAGAGGATCGATAGTAAGGTCATCCTTGATCAAATGGGAGCTGAGAGCTTGCTAGGACGCGGGGATATGCTATTTACGCCTCCTGGAAGCCCTGGCGTGATCAGGCTGCATGCGCCATTTGCAAGCGAAAAAGAGATTGAGACAATCGTAAATTTCTTAAAAGAGCAACAAGATGTGATTTACGATGAGAAATTTCTAGCAGAAGAGGGCTCTAGCGCAGGCTCAGCTGCTGGCGCATTAGGCGAAGATGAGCTTGATGAGCTTTATGAAGAGGCAAAAGAGATCATCTTGAGTGAGCAAAAAACATCGATCAGCTACCTACAAAGACGCCTAAAAATAGGCTACAACAAAGCTGCAAATATAATCGAACAGATGGAGAAAATGGGCGTTTTAAGCCCTGTAAATGCAAAAGGCCAAAGGGAAATTTTAGTTTAAAAATGGCTTGGCTACTGAAAGGTATTCAAATTTATGAATAAATTTGAATACTGCACTGATTAGCAATGACTCTATAATACTCTTATATATAAAAAGCATTTTAAAAAAACTCACAAAGTAATTTTTAAACTAGGCATCAAGCTGGAGCTAATAAGTAAAAATCCTTGTGATCTTATAGAGCTTCCAAAATTTGACAATAAAAGGTATTTTGATTATTCAATAGTCATTCAAAAACGTTTTATTAAGGCTATTTGCGAAAATAGTGATCCAAACTCTGATATATTCTTTTTCTTACTTCACGGCAGGCGTAAAAATGAAGTATTAAGTCTTAAATTTAGTGATATAAATTTTAAAACAAGGACTTATACTATCCCTTTTAAGATCAATAAGGCTAAAAGAGATATGATCTATAAGATGAGCGATGAGTTATACTCTAGGCTTTATAAAAGATACATAGTAGCTAAAGAGCAAAAACGTCTAAATGATTATGTTTTTATTAATCCTATTACTGACGATAAATTTAAAGATTTACGTAAAAGCTGGGCTTCGCTTCTTAAAAGAAATAATCTACCAAAGATAAGATTACACGATATTAGGCATTTAATAGGTACGTATTCAATTAATTACCTTAAAATTCCTATCGAACAAGTATCATTTACACTAGGGCATACAAATATAACTACAACACAAAAATATATTACTGCAAACGTTAAAAAATCTAAAGAAACTATTGAAAATTTACTAAAATCAATTTCAGATTGAAGGGGTGTTATAATGAGATTTTATCTTAAACCTAAATATTGTCCTTATTGTGGCTGAACATCTTTTGATGATTCTGAATTTTTAATTATTGAAAATACGAAATGTGATCATAGTTTTTCTGAAGAAGATTATTTCGCTTTGATCAGTGCAATTGAAGATACTAAAGTAACTTTAAAATATCAAAAATTTATTCTTAAAAAAATGCAAAAAGCAA